>NZ_CAKZHY010000049.1 GCF_936928535.1 uncultured Bradyrhizobium sp.
AGCGGGCGTTGCGACCGAGGTCATGCCGAACAGGCCAGCCAGCTTGTCACCATGCTTGTTGATCAGCGTCGTCGCCTGGTTGAAGGACAGGTTATTGTCCTCCTGGGCCTCGACGGTTTCCAGCCATTTCAGCTTGGGATGGCACTTTTGCGCGTAGGCCCACATTTCGGCGATCCAACGTGCCTGGTTCGGCGTCGTGAAAGTCGAGGTGACGATCGCGAAGCCCTTGTCCTCGCCGGCCTCCTTGGCCATCGAGTCCATCATCGCCTTGGCGATGCCGTTGAATTCGGCCTGGTTGACGAACCATTCGCGCGCATCCGGCGTCGAATTGGCGTCGTAACCGACGACGTGGATGCCCTTCGACAGCGCCTTCTTCAGCACGGGCGCGATCGCCACCGGATCGTTGGCGGCGAAAAGAATGCCGTCGACGCCGCTGGTGATGTAATTGTCGATGAACTTGATCTGCTCGTCGATCTTGGCCTCGGTCGGGCCGTCAGTCTTCACGGTGACGTTGCCGAGCGCTTTGGCGGCGTCCTGCATGCCTTTCGAGGTCGCGTTGAAATAGCCGATGCCGATCAGCTTCGGCACGTCGACCAGCGTGATCGGTTTGCCGGCCTTGTCGGCTGCATTTGTCGGCTTGCCGCCGTCATAAGGCTTGGCCGCGGGCGCGGCGTTGGCTTCGCCGGCCGAACAGGCCAGCGGATTGACCGGCAGGTCGTCCGCGCCGTCCCATCTCTTGTCCGCCGCCGAGGCCGCTCCGGCCAGCAGCGTCGCGCCGAGGAATGCAGCAGCTAATCCGAGCTTCATCTTGTTTTCCTCCCATTTTGATGCCGCTTTTTTGCGGCTAGACACGCCGTCAAACGCCCTCGCGTTTCCGCTGGAGCGAACTCGCCACAAGAGTTGAAAGGATAAGGACCGCGCCGATGACCACGATCGTCGCGTCGCCCTTGACGCCGGTCAGGGCCAGCCCGTTTTTCAGCAGCTGGATCATCGCGAGGCCCACCACGGTACCCCAGATGGTGCCAACGCCTCCGAATATGCTTGTGCCGCCGAGCACCACCGCCGCGATCACGTCCAGTTCGTAGCCGATCCCCATATCCGAGCGGGTCGTGGTCACGCGCGAGACGAGAACACAGGCGGAAAGGCCTGCCATGAGGCCCGACAGCGTGTAGATGATCAACTTGACGCGATCGACCGCCAACCCCGAAAAGCGCGCGGCGGTCTCGTTGTTGCCGATTGCGTAGAGGGTTCGACCGAACGTTGTGCGATCAAGGACGATTGCCGAGACCACGATCGCGATCAACAGGAGCCAGAGCTGCGCCGGCACACCGAACAGATTTTCCTGGCCGATGAAGTAGAACCATTCAGGGTAGCCGCGCACCGAGCGCGCCTGGCTGATGCCCTCGGCGAGCCCGCGGTAGAGGGCGAGCGTCGCGATGGTCATAATCAGCGGCGGCACTTTGACCCTGGTGATGACGATTCCGTTGAGGAATCCCGCCGCCGCACCGACGAGCAACGAGAAGCACATTGCCAGCGGCAGGGGAAAGCCGAAGACCTTCCAGGAATAGCCGAGCAGGATGGCGCAGAGTCCGACAATCGAGCCCACCGAGAGATCGATACCGCCGGTGATGATGATGAAGGTCATCGGCAGCGCGATCAGCCCGACCTCTGTCGTCAGCCTGCCTTGATTGAGCAGATTGTCGAGCGTGAGGAAACGGTTGTTCAAGCTTCCGAGCCCGATCAGCGCGATGAGGAGGATCAGCGCGAGCATCGTCTCGTGGCGGATCAGCCACCAGGGCACGACGCGTTTGGCGACCTGGGGGAGGGGGATTTCGCTCATGGCGCTCATGCTCCGGCCATGCGCCGGCGCCGCAGAATGTCGGCAATCACGGTCACGAGGATGAGAACGCCTTGCACCGCGCGGATCCAGTAGGGCGAGACGTCGATGAAGACCAGCGCGCTGGCAATCTCGGCGATCAGGACGGCCGCAAGGGTCGAGCCGACCACCGTGCCGACGCCGCCGAGAATGCTGACGCCTCCGACGACCGAGGCGGTGATGATCGTCAATTCGAGATTGGGCGGCACGGTCGACTGGATGACGCGCAGCTGCGTTGCGTAGAGCAGGGCGGCCGCCCCGGCAAAGAGGCCGTGCAGCGCGAAGACCATCACGACCGTGCGCGGCTGCGAAATGCCGCAGAGCCGCGCCGCTTCAGCGTTGCCGCCAACGGCATAGATCGCGCGGCCCGATGCCGAATAGCGCATCCACAGCGCGGCGAGGATCGTCACCAGGATCATGAGAAAAACCGGAAACGGCAGCATGCCGAAGAATTCGATGTCGGCGAGATGGAAGCTGTCGGGCAGGTCTGTGATCCATTTGCCCCCGGTGACGCTGATCAGGCCGCCTTTGAGGATCGACAGCATGCCGAGCGTCACCACGATCGCCGGGATGCGCAGATAGGCGATGATGACGCCCTGCAAGGCCATCACCGCAACGCCGGCAACGAGTGCTGCCAGCCAGGCGACCACGATCGGCGCGCCGTTCACGGCCAGAGTGCCGCTGATCGTCGCCAGGACGCCGATCAACGCGCCGACGGATATATCGATGTTGCCTGATACGATCACCATCGACATGCCGACTGCGGCGACGGCGATGTAGGCGTTGCCGAGCAGCACGTCGGAAAGGTTGCGCACCGCCAGAAAGCGCGGATTGTAAAGACCGACGGCGATGGCAAGGCCGATCACCGCGATCGCGAGCAATGCCTCCTGCGAGGCGAGGACCTTCAGCCGCCGTCGCGGATCAGCCCCGGCGCCGGCCAAGGTGAGTGCCGTCATGCCGCTTGCTCCGCGTTTTGATGGCTGCCCATCATCGCCGCACCAACCGATTCCTGGGTTGCTTCTTCGCGCGAGAATTCGGCAACGATACGGCCTTCCCGCATCACGAGCACGCGGTCGCTCATGCCGAGCACCTCGGGCAGCTCGCTCGAAATCATCAGGATGGCGAGCCCTTGGGCCGCAAGCTCGCCCATCAGCCGATGGATCTCGGCCTTGGCGCCGACGTCTATGCCGCGCGTCGGCTCGTCGAGGATCAACAGCTTCGGTCCATTGGCGAGCCATTTGCCGAGCACGATCTTCTGCTGATTTCCGCCTGAGAGCTTGCCCGCGATCTGCTCGAGCGAGCTCGTCTTGACCGCAAAGCGCTTGACGCCGTCGCCGGCGAGCCTGCGTTCGGCGCCGCGATCGATGAAGCCGCCGAATGCGACCTTGCCGAGCGCAGCGAGGCTGAAGTTCTCGCGTACCGTCATCGGCCGGACCAGGCCCTGCGTGCCGCGATCCTCGGGAACATAGGCGACACCCAGGGATCGGGCTTGCGCGGGCGAGCGGATGTCGACTTTCTGCCCGTCGATCCGGATTTCGCCGCCCTCGGCCGGCGTGACGCCGAAAATGGTTTGCGCCAGCTCGCTGCGACCCGAGCCGACAAGGCCGGCAAGGCCAACGATCTCGCCGGCCCGCACCGTGAGCGAAACGCTCCTCGTCAGCGGCCGTCGCTCGAGGTCCTTCACCTCCAGCACCGGCTTGCCGATCGGAACTGTGACCTTCGGGAACAGGCTTTCGAGCCTGCGGCCGACCATCAATTGGACGAGCCCGGCCGCATCCGTCTCGGCGACGCGCCGGGTTGCGACATGCGCGCCGTCGCGCAGCACCGTGACACGATCGGCGATCGCAAAAATCTCATCGAGTCGATGACTGATATAGATCACGGCGACGCCGCGGGCTCTCAGCTTGCGCACGATGTCGAATAGCCGCGTCACGTCGTACTCGGTTAGGGCCGCGGTCGGCTCGTCCATGATCAGGATACGCGCGTCCTGCGACAGGGCGCGCAGGATTTCGACGCGCTGACGATTGCCGACGCTGAGAGAGCCGACGACGCGGTCGGCCTGCAAATCATGAATCTCGAGCGAGGCGAGCAGCGCATTCGTTTTCTCGTGCATCGCCCGCCAATCGATCCTGCCGAGGCCGGCGCGCGGCGCATGTCCCATGAAGATGTTTTCGGCGACCGTGAGCTCCGGGAACAGCAACAGCTCCTGATAGATCGTGGCGATGCCGGCGCGCCGGGCATCGTCCGGCCGCGCGAGGTCGACCAGCTTGCCGTCCACAAGCACCTCGCCGCGATCGGGCGGGAACACGCCGGAGATGATCTTGATCAGCGTCGACTTGCCGGCGCCGTTCTCGCCAAGCAAGGCGTGGACCTCGCCTTCGGCAACGTCGAACGAGACGCCTGACAGCGCTCGCACGCCCGGAAAGGCCTTCTCGACCGCGCGCACCGACAGAAGCGATGTTGTAGGGGTTTTGCTATGCGGGTCCGTTGTCATGGTCACGCCGCCGCAGTGGTTTGAGCGCTCGCATCGACGACGACGACGCGGACACCGTGTCCGCGCAGCATGTCGAGTGCGTCGCCGGGCGCATCGGAATCGGTGATCAGCGTGTCAATGCGTGCGAGTGGACAGACGACGAGGCTGCCGCGCGAGACGAATTTGGAGGAATCGGCAAGCACGATCAGCTTGTCGGCACGCTTCAGCAGCTTGGATTCGGCGCGGGCGAGCAGGGGATCGCCTTCGATCACGCCGAGCGGTCCGATCGAGATCGCACTCATGAACATCCGCGTCGCCGAATAGTGCTGGATCGCGTCCTCTTCAAAGGGAGAGACGATCATGCCCTGCTCGCGATAGACCTCGCCGCCCGGCAACGCGACGCGGCATTTCGATGTGTGGATGAGCGCGTCCGCGAGCAGATAGGAATTGGTCAACACCTTCAGGCGGCGCTCGCGCAGATACTCGCCCATCTGATACGTGGTCGTGCCGCCATTGATGATGATGGTCTCACCATCGGCGCAGAGAGCGACGGCCGCCTTCGCGATGGCGCGCTTGGCGTCGATATTGAGCGTCTGGCTGACGTCGAAGGAGCGCGTGGCAAGGGAGAGGACGTCGCCCGGTGCGTTGGCGGTGTCCGGCAGCGCCTCCAGCCCACCGTGCACCCTGATCGCGACACCTTGTTCGGCGAGCCTGGCGAAATCGCGCCGTATCGAGGCTTCGGAGACGCCGGTCGCGCGACAAGCGTCGGCGATGCGCACCAGCGATCGCTCGCGCAAGAGTGCCTTGATGACCTGCCAGCGTTCCCGCTCGTGCACGTCGTCCTCCCTTTTGCCCGTAAATAGGTCACGCTCTCGGCTACCGGTCAACTGCAATCCGTCACAATCAATCAATATCGCGCTGCATCAATCATATTGCGTCGCGATGGTGAGTGTCGGTGATTGACCTTGATTGAATCCGTAGCCTAAGCTGCCGGGAGATCAAGCACAGGGAGGATGCGTCATGAGCGAGGTTGCGGCCACGCCCCTGCCAAATCTGTGGGACGACGCGCACGCCGCCGGGCTCAATGAAGCAGATCAATTGCTCTATCGCTCGAACCTGCTCGGGGCCGATCTGCGCATCACCAATTTCGGCGGCGGCAACACCTCGGCCAAGATCGAGATGAAGGATCCGCTGACGCGCGAGAACGTTCGCGTGCTCTGGGTCAAAGGCTCAGGCGGTGACATCGGCTCGATGAAGCGCGACGGATTTTCGACGCTTTACCTCGACAAGCTCGAGGGTCTGAAAGGCCTCTATCGTGGTCTCGCCCATGAGGACGAGATGGTGGCCTTGTTCAATCACTGCACCTTCGATCTCAATCCGCGCGCGACGTCGATCGATACGCCCTTGCACGCCTTTGTGCCGCACCGGCACGTCGATCATGTCCATGCCGATGCCGTCATCGCCATTGCTGCCTCTGAAGACGCCGAGCGCCTCACCCACGAGATTTTCGGCGGTAAGCTCGGTTTCCTGCCGTGGCAGCGGCCCGGTTTTGATCTCGGTCTGAAACTCGGCGAGATGGCCGCGCGTCACCCTGATTATGTCGGTGTGGTGCTCGGCGGCCACGGGCTGTTCACCTGGGCCGAGACGTCGAAAGCCTGTTACGAGATGACCTTGCGCGTCATTCAGCAGGCTGCCGATTGGCTCGCCGCGCATGAACGGAAGCCGGCTTTCGGTGGTGCCAAGGTCCAGACGGCGGCACCTGACAGGCGCCGCGCGATCGCGGCAAGGTTGATGCCGCTGATCCGCGGCAAGATCTCCGCCGATGAGCGAAAGATCGGCCATTACACTGATGCGCCGGAGGTGTTGGAGTTCGTCAATTCCAGCGCGCTGACGAAGCTGGCGCCGCTCGGCACCTCCTGTCCGGATCACTTTCTTCGCACCAAGATCCGGCCGCTGCTGCTGCCCTACGATCCCGTGCGCGACAATCTCGACGAGGTGATCGCTGGTCTCGACGACGTCCTCGTCGCTTACCGGCGCGACTACGCCGCCTATTACGAACGCTGCAAGCATCCGAATTCACCTGCCATGCGCGATCCCAACGCGGTTGTGTATCTCGTGCCGGGGGTCGGCATGTTCACCTTTGCCAAGGACAAGGCGACGGCGCGCGTTGCGGCCGAGTTCTACGTCAACGCGATCAATGTCATGCGCGGCGCCTCCGGCGTCAGTGCCTATGTTGGCCTCGCCGAACAGGAGGCCTTCAACATCGAATACTGGCTGCTGGAGGAGGCCAAGCTCCAGCGCATGCCCAAGCCGAAATCGCTCGCCGGGCGGATCGCCTATGTGACTGGCGGTGCCGGCGGCATTGGCGGGGCAACTGCGCAGCGGCTGCTCGGCGAGGGCGCTTGCCTCATCATTGCCGATATCGACGAGAAGGCGCTGAACGAGCGCGTTGCCGCGATTACGAAACGCCATGGCCGCGACGCTGCGATCGGCGTGAAGCTCGATGTGACCGACGAGGCGGCGGTGGTTAGCTCGTTCGAAGAGGCTGCGCGCGCCTTCGGCGGGGTCGACATCGTGGTCTCGAATGCCGGGATCGCCTCGGCCTCATCTGTCGAGGATACGAGTCTTGGGCTCTGGCAGAAGAACATGGACATTCTCGCTACGGGTTATTTCCTGGTTTCGCGCGAGGCGTTCCGGCTGATGCAGCGCCAGAACATCGGCGGCGCCATCATTTTCGTGGCCTCGAAGAACGGCCTTGCCGCTTCGGCGGGTGCTTCCGCCTATTGCGCCGCCAAGGCGTCGGAGATCCATCTCGCCCGCTGCCTCGCGCTGGAAGGCGCAGCGCACGGCATCCGCGTCAACACGGTCAATCCTGACGCGGTACTGCGCGGCTCGAAGATCTGGGAGGGCGAATGGCGCCAGCAGCGCGCGGCGTCCAACAAGGTTGCCGAAGACCAGCTCGAGGAAGTCTACCGCCAGCGCTCGATGCTCAAGCTATCGGTCTTTCCCGAGGACATCGCCGAGGGTATCTATTTCTTCGCGTCAGACCTGTCGGCCAAATCAACCGGCAACATTCTCAATGTCGATGCCGGCAACGCCCAGGCCTTCACCCGATGAGCACGTCGTTCTCGATCAGCGCGGATTTCATCGCCGAGCACAATGCGCGGCTCGAAGGCGCGACCACCGAAGACTACGACGCCCTGAAGCGCGCGCTGGCCCGGCGAGGGATCGACGCGGACGCCCTGGTGCAGAAGGTGATGGCCTTCGGCGTCGCCATTCCGACCTGGGGCGTGGGCACAGGGGGCACGCGATTTGCCCGATTTCCGGGGCCGGGCGAGCCGCGCAATATCGTCGAGAAGATCGACGATTGCGCGGTGATCCAGCGGATGGCGCGGGCCACCCCGACGATCTCGCCGCACTTTCCGTGGGACAAGGTCGACGACTATGCCGCCTTGCAGGAACAGGCCGCGAGCCATGGCCTTGCCTTCGACGCGGTCAACTCGAACACCTTCCAGGATCAGCCGGGGCAGGAGCTTTCGTACAAGTTCGGCTCACTCTCCCATACCGATGCCCGTGTGCGCGCGCAGGCCATCGCCCATAACGTCGAATGCATCGATATCGGCCGAAAGCTCGGCTCGAAGGCGCTGACCGTCTGGATCGCCGACGGCTCGAACTTTGCAGGGCAGTCGAATTTGACAAGGGCGCTCGACCGCTACATCGACGCGATGCGTGAGATCGTCCCGGCACTGCCCGCAGACTGGCGGGTGTTTCTTGAGCATAAGCTTTACGAGCCGGCGTTCTACTCCACCGTGATCTCGGACTGGGGCACGAGTTTTGCGATCGCGCAGGAACTCGGGCCCAAGGCGCATTGCCTGGTCGACCTTGGCCATCATGCGCCGAACGTGAACATCGAGCAGATCGTGGCTCGGCTCGTTCGCTTCAACAAGCTCGCCGGCTTTCATTTCAATGATTCAAAATATGGCGATGACGATCTCGACAGCGGCTCAGTCGAGCCGTTCCGGCTGTTTCTCGTCTTCAACGAGCTGATCGACGCCGAGCGTCGCAAAGCGGAAGGCTTCGCGCCCGCATATATGATCGACCAGTCGCACAACGTGACCGATCCGATCGAGAGCCTGATGCAATCGGCAATCGAGCTGCAGCGCGCTTATGCGCAGGCTTTGGTCGTCGATCGCGCCGCTCTTGAAGCGGCGCAGGGTACGAATGACGCGCTCGGTGCTCATCTCGAATTGAAGCGCGCCTTCACCACCGACGTCTCGCCGCTCCTCGCCGTTGCCCGCATGCGGGCCGGCGGAGCCATAGCCCCCCTTGCGGCCTATCGCGCCTCCGGCTATCGGGCGCAAAAAGCGAGGGAGCGTCCCGTTGTTGGCGGTACTTCGGCGGGCATTGTCTAGGAAGATGATCTCTCGAGAGACACTAGCTGCTCTGCCGGTGGAGCAGGCTGAAGCGCGTGTCGATCACAGCCTGTTTCGGCTGCGCGTCGGAGTTCAGGATCCGTGCGATGATCAGCCGCGCGGCTTCCTTCCCGATCAGATCGCCGGGAGGGCGGATCGTCGTCAATGACGGATTTGCAGCTGCGCTGAAACTCAGGTCGCCGAAGCCCACCACCGACAAGCGTTCGGGGATCGCAATGCCGAGCCGCTGGCATTCGAAGATCACGCCGAGGGCGATATGATCGTTGGAACAGGCAATGCCGTTCACGTCCGGAAAGCGATGGACAGCCTCATTGAGCAACATGCCGCCGACCTCGGCGCTCGCCGGCGCCGGATGCTGGATGATATCAGCGGTAACTCCAGGCGCGTTGCGCGCCGTCTCGAGGAAGCCCTCGGCACGCCGCGCGGCGCGGCGATCCTCGTGCAGGCGCGCGCCAAGAAACAGCAATCGCTTGCGTCCTCGCTGGATGAGATGCGACGCAGCGGTCTGGCCGACCTGGTCGTGGTGAAAGCCGACCGCCATGTCCATGGTGGTGGAACCGAGCTCCCAGATCTCGACGATTGGGACTTTGCTATCGCGCAACAGCCTGCGTGTTGCGGCGCTATGCGAGAGGCCTGTCAAGACGACAGCAGCGGGGGCCCAGGATAGGGCGGTGCGGACAAGATTCTCCTCGTCGTGCTCCTTGTACTCGGTGTGGCTGAGCATCACCTGCAGCCGCTGCTTGCCGAGCTCGTCCTGCAGGGCCGCGACGGTCTCGGCGAAGAACGCATTGCGGACGGACGGCACGATGATGCTCACGACGCGCGATGAGGCCGCCGCCAGGCCACCGGCCATCAGGTTCGGCACGTAGTCGAGCGCGTCGATGGCGCGTGCGATCGCTTCGCTCGCCGCCGCCGAGACCGCATCGGGCTTTCTGAAATAGAGGGACACCGTGGAAGGCGACAGCTCTGCGCGTGCCGCCACATCCATGATCGTGACCCGCTGCATCTTGCGCCGGGTGCGTATGGGCTTAGGTGCCGCCATTTTTCGAGTGATTAGAATAATAGCGCTATTATGTAGCCGAAGCTTTGGGATGATACAACCACGTTCTGCCTATCGGACGATATGGTTATTCTATTCAATTAGATATGGCATAGAGCCAACTGCTAATTCGCTGACCTGTGCTGGCATCGCTACCTCGTTGCTTTCCTTGAATCGCAGCGCTATTATAAGCTCACCGCGGCTTCAAGAACCGCCGGGACGGGAGACAGGGCTCATGGCGTCGGTCAGCCTGCGCAAGCTTGAGAAAAGCTACGGCACGTTTCGTGTCGTCAAGGCGATCGACCTCGAGATCATGGACGGCGAGTTTGTTGTGCTGGTCGGTCCGTCCGGCTGCGGCAAGTCGACCACACTGCGCATGATCGCCGGTCTCGAGCGCATCAGTGGCGGCGAGATCCGGATAGGCGACCGCATCGTCAACGATCTGCCGCCGCGCGAGCGCGACATTGCGATGGTTTTCCAGGACTACGCGCTCTACCCGCACAAGACTGTGCGCGAGAACATGGGGTTCAGTCTCAAGGTGCGCGGCGCAAGTATGGCGGATGCGGACGCCAAGATCAGGGACGCAGCCGAGATGCTCGGCATCACCCATCTGCTCGACCGGCGACCCGGACAGCTCTCCGGCGGTCAGCGCCAGCGGGTTGCGATGGGGCGCGCCATCGTCCGGCGGCCGCAGGTGTTCCTGTTCGACGAACCACTCTCCAATCTCGACGCAAAGCTGCGCGGCCAGGTGCGTACGGAGATCAAGCGGCTGCACCAGACGATCGGAACCACCATCGTCTACGTTACCCACGACCAGGTCGAGGCGATGACCCTGGCCGATCGAATCGTTATCCTGCGCGGCGGCGACATCGAGCAGATCGGCACGCCCGAGCAGGTCTACAACAAGCCGGCGAGCGTCTTTGTGGGTGGCTTCGTCGGGGCGCCGTCCATGAATTTTGCCAAGGCCAGAGCCGCCCAGGGCTATCTCGATTTTGCCGACGGCAACCGTCTGCCGCTTTCGGGTGTGATTAGCACACAACTATCCGCGGCTGACGGGCGTGAATTCATCGTCGGCATCAGGCCCGAGCATTTCACGCCGGCGGCGTCCGACGTAGGACTGAACAGCCAGGTTCAGGTCGTCGAGCCACTCGGCTCAGATACGCTGGTGCATTTTGCGGTGGGCGGGGCGACATTGACCGCGCGGCTGCCGCCCGAACTGCGCCCGCAAGCCGGCGAGACCATCAAGCTGGGCCTGGACCCGGCAAAAATTCATTTGTTCGATGCACAGACGGGGCGCGCCTTGCAGTAGACGGTGCGCAGCGAGACTATCAACGACAAGTCAAGCCGCGCATAAGCGGCAATTGTTCCGGGAGGACGGCATGAGCGTAGGACGCATTCTAGGGCTGACGGCAAGGCTGACGGCAGGGCTAACTGGATGGCTGCTCGGAGCAGCAGCATGCACATTCGCAACCGGCGCGTCCGCTGAGACCGCGCTGAAAGTCTTCGTCACCAGCCAGGGACAGCCCGCCATCTGGCGCACGCTGCTCGATCAATACGAAGCGCGCAATCCCGGCATCAAGGTCAATATCGAGCTGGGCGGCACGACCTCGGATATGCAGGCCCAATATCTCAACACGGTGCTCACCGCCAAGGACTCCTCGCTCGACGTCCTGATGCTCGACGTTATCAGGCCAGCGCAATTTGCGGCCGCGGGCTGGACCAGCCCGATCGCAACCGACATGTCGGCTTACTTGCGCGCCTATGCCGAGGCGAACACGGTCGACGGCAAAGTGGTGGCGCTGCCCGCCTTTGCCGATTCCATGTTCCTTTATTATCGCAAGGACCTGCTCGACAAATACGGGCTGCAGCCGCCGAAGACTTGGGACGAGCTCGCGGACGCCGCGAAGAAAGTCACGGACGGCGAGAAGAATCCGAACCTTCAGGGTCTGTCGTTCCAGGGCAAGGCGATCGAGGGCGCGGTCTGCACCTTCCTCGTGCCGTATTGGAGCCAGGGCAAGGTGGTTACGAAAGACGGCAAGCTCGATTTCGATCGCGACGCCGCGACCAAATCGCTCGCGCTCTGGAAGGGGTTTGCCGACAGCGGCGTCGCCAAGAAGAACATTGCCGAGGTGGCGACCGACGATACGCGCAAGGAGTTCCAGGGCGGCAACGTTCTCTTCGCGGTGAACTGGGCCTATGCATGGGCGATGTCGCAGGGTGCTGAATCCGCCGTCGCCGGCAAGGTCGGCGTTGCCCGGCTGCCGGCCATCAAGGGCGGCGAGCAGGCGACCTGCCTCGGCGGCTGGGAGTGGGGCGTCTCCGCCTTTTCCAAGCATCAGGATGAGGCGAAGAAGCTGGTCGAATATCTGTCGAGCCCTGAAGTCTCCAAATACATTGCCATCAACGGCTCGCTGCTGCCGACCTATGGCAAGCTCTACAAGGACGGAGATGTGACCAAGGCGGTGCCGTGGTTCGCCGATGCGCAAGCCATCGTCGAGACGGCAAAGCCGCGGCCGGTGACGCCACGCTACAACGAGGTCAGTGAAGCGATCCGGACCACGGTCAACGCAGTGCTTGCCGGCGCGACCACGCCGGCGGACGGCGCCGCCCAGATCGAGGCGCGACTGAAGCGGATCATCCGCTAAAGCGTTTGTTGCGCAATCCGGATCGGACCTGATGACGACATCGACGTTGAAGGAGCGGGCCACCCGCGCGACCGCGCGGCGTCCATGGCTGGCGCGCTGGTCTGATCCGGATGACACCACGCTTGCCGTGATCCTTTTGGCGCCCGCCGCAATCTTGCTCGGCGTGATGATCGTCTATCCGGTGAGCCGGCTGATCTACACGAGCTTCCTCGACCTGTCGCTGACGTCGGGCTTGCCGCCGCGTTTCGCCGGGCTCGCGAACTTCAGGCAGATGCCTGACGATCCGGTGTTCTGGCAGGCGACCTGGAACACGGTGCTGATCACGCTCATCACCGTGCCCGGCTCGCTCCTTGTCGGGTTCGCGCTCGCGCTGCTCGCCAACCTGCCATTCCGGATGAAATGGTCGGTGAGGCTCTCGCTGCTGATCCCCTGGGCGCTGCCGCTCTCCTTTGCCGGCCTGATCTTCGGCTGGTTCTTCCATTCCGAGTACGGCGTCGTCAATGATGTGCTCAACCGGATCGGCTTGCCCGGTGTGATCTGGTTCAATTCGCCGCGGCTTGCCTTCGCCGCGATTTGCCTTGCCATCATCTGGAAGGCCTCGTCCTTCATGGCGATGATCATTCTCGCGGGCTTGCAGACCATTCCGCGCTCGCTCTACGAAGCGGCCGACGTCGACGGCGCCGGGCGCGTGCGGCAGTTCTTCGAGATCACGCTGCCGCTGCTCAAGCCCACCATCGTGGTCGCGCTGATCTTCCGCACAATCACCGCGCTGCAGACCTTCGACATCCCCTACATGATGACGGGCGGCGGTCCCGGCACTGAAACCGCGACGCTCGCCATGTACATTCACCAGAACACCGTGTCGTTCCTCGACCTCGGCTACGGATCGGCGCTTGCAGTGGTGATGTTCGGCCTGTCGATGTGCGTCACGGCGCTCTACCTGCGTATGATCCGCGGCGGCGGAACTGCATCATGAGCGCGACCGTCAGTTCCGGGATCGGCTCGGCCTTGTCAGGTAAACCACTACGGCTGATCGCCGCCTTCGTTCTGGTCGTGAACGGGTTGTTCCCGGCGCTCTGGATCCTGCTGACGTCGTTCAAAACCGAAGCGGAGCTCACGCAAAAGCCAATCACCTGGCTTCCGCATGCCGCGACCCTGCGCAACTACGTCCAGGCGTTCTCCGACCAGCCGTTGCTCACCTTTCTTTTCAACAGCTTCATGGTGGCGCTGCTCTCGACCGCGCTAACGCTGCTGGTCTCGGTGCTTGCCGCCTATGCGCTCGCGCGATTGAACCTGCGGTTCAGGGGACTGATCATGTCCGTGATCATCGCAGTCTCGACCTTTCCGCTGGTGACGCTGCTTGTCCCCCTGTTCGAGATCATGCGCGCGCTCAACCTCCTTAATTCCTGGACCGCGCTGATCCTGCCTTACACCGTGCTCAGCCTGCCTGTGTGCACCCTGGTTTTGACGTCCTTCTTTGAAGGCATCCCGCGTGATCTGGAGAATGCCGCAATGATCGACGGCTGCACGCGGTTTGGTGCGCTGTTCAGGGTGGTGGTGCCGCTGTCGGCGCCCGGTGTCTTCACCGCAGGCATCCTCGCCTTCGTAAACGCCTGGGACGAATTCTTGCTGGCGCTGTCGTTCAACTCCAATCCGGGATTGCGGACGCTGCCGGTCGGCATCCAGCTTTATCAGGGCGAGTTTGCGTTTCCCTGGCCGGTGATCTCGGCCGCGCTCGTCGTCGGCATCGTGCCCGTCGCGATTCTGATCGTGATCTTCCAGGAGCGCGTCGTATCCGGGCTGACCGCAGGCGGGATCAAGGGCTGAATTGAGGCAGGACCAATGAACTTGAAACTCGAGACCACCCCGTCCGGCTTTGCGGTCTCCATCTCCGGCCGCCCAATTCTCGCCCACAGCGCCGCAACACCCTGCTTCTTCGTCGGCCAAGGCAACGACACCATCAAAATGCATCGCGGTCGTTTCGCAATCGAGGACCGCCTGGCCGAACGCTGTCCGCTTGCCTATGCCGCAATCGATGGCAATACGATCCTGCTGTCCGCGGCCAAGGAGCAGCCTCCGCGCCTCGCAGTGACGCTCGAAGGCAACGCGCTGAGGCTGCGCTCGCTCGATCCGACCGTGAACCGGCTCTGGCTGCGCATCGTCGCCGACCTGGACGAGCATGTCTGGGGTGGCGGCGAACAGTTCTCCTATTTCGACTTGCGCGGGCGGCGGTTTCCGTTGTGGAGCTCGGAGCCTGGCGTCGGGCGCGACAAGACCACCGAGATCACCTTCAAGGCCGATGCCACGGGCCACGCCGGCGGCGACTACTATCACACCAACTATCCGCAACCGACCTACATCTCCTCGGCGCGCTATGCACTTCACGTCGAAACATCTGCGTATAGCGTCTTTGATTTTCGCGAGCCGTCGTTCCACGAGATCGAGGTCTGGGTCATCCCCGAGAGCATCGAGCTGTTTGCCGCGCCGACCTTCGTCGCGCTGGTGGAGATGCTGTCCGCTCGCTTCGGCCGCCAGCCGCCGCTTCCGGAGTGGATCTACAGTGGCGCAATCGTCGGGCTCAAGGACGGTGCGAACTCGTTCGCTCGTCTCGCGGCCATGCGCGCGGCCGGCGTCAAGGTCTCAGGCCTCTGGTGCGAGGACTGGGTCGGGATCCGGCCGACGGCGTTTGGCGCGCGGCTGTTCTGGGACTGGAAGGCCAATGAGACGCGTTATCCGGGCCTGCGGCAGCGCATCGCCGAATTGAACGACCAGGGCATCCGCTTCCTCGGTTACGTAAACCCATATCTCGCCAATGACGGCGTCCTGTTCGAGGAGGCCGAGAGGGCCGGTTACCTCGTCAAGGACGCCTCAGGACGAACCGCCCTGATCGACTTCGGCGAGTTTCACTGCGGCACCGTCGACTTCACCAATCCGGACGCCGCGGCGTGGTTCTCCGAGGACATCATCGGTAAGCAAATGCTCGACTATGGGCTATCAGGCTGGATGGCCGATTTCGGCGAGTATCTGCCGGTCGATGTGCGTCTCGCCAGCGGCGTCGATGCACGGCTCGCGCACAACCTTTGGCCGGTGCTCTGGGCGGAAGTGAATGCGAAGGCGGTGGCGAGCAGAGGCCGCACCGGCGAGGCCGTGTTCTTCATGCGCTCCGGCTTCACGGGAGCGCAGAAGCATTGCCCCTGGCTCTGGGCGGGAGATCAATCGGTCGATTTTTCCAGGCATGACGGACTGGTCACGGTGATCTGCGCCGCCCTCTCGTCGGGCTTGCTCGGCAACGCTTTCCACCACTCCGACATCGGCGGCTACACCAGCCTGTTCGGCAATGTGCGTACGCCCGAGTTGCTGATGCGCTGGAGCGAGATGGCGGCCTTCACGCCGGTGATGCGCAGCCATGAAGGCAACAGGCCCCGTGACAATCTGCAGCTCGACGGCGATCCCGTGGTCCTCGCGCATTTTGCCAGGATGACTGCGATCTACGTTCATCTCTCGCCTTATCTCAGGACGTTGTCTCAGGAAGCTGCGAAGCGCGGCCTTCCGGTCCAACGTCCGCTGTTCCTCCATCACGAGGACGACCTGCGAACCTACGGCATTCAGGACTGCTATCTCTATGGCCGCGATCTGCTCGTCGCGCCCGTCTGGCAGGCATCGCAGAACCAACGGAGCCTTTATCTTCCGGCAGGGATCGACTGGATTCACGTCTGGACCGGCCAGTCGTTTGCGGGCGGACAGGAGATATCGGTCGCGGCCCCGCTGGGGCAACCGGCGGTGTTCTATCGGGCGGGTAGCGAGTTCGAGGCGCTTTTTGCGGGATTGCGCGCCTAGCGCCGGTCCGCTCCGTCAAAGGTCGCCAATAACAGATCGTCCAATGCGGCGGTCTCTGTGTCGCCGCCGAATATCTTCGACAGAGGGGAGGGGGCCGCGACAGCTTGCCAACCTGGGTCGCCGGTGCGCGCGAACGCGATGAGGGCGTTGGACATCTGCCGCGCCACCGTCGCCGCATCGTGTGATCCGTCCATGAGCGGCAGCTTGTCCGATGGCTCTACACCCCAGACGAACGGCTCGTCGAAGCCGTGAGCGGCCCCGAAACGCGCCCGCTCGCCGGCGGGTGTCCAGTCGAACCGGAAGAGATAAGCCGTCCCACCGGAATGTGCATGCGCCAAGGCGGTGCGCACGGCAGGTAAGCGATACACCGCATCGGTCAGAAACTGCTCCCTCAGTTGCGCAAGACCAGCGTCGCCGTAGCGCGCGCAATAGGACGAGAAGATCGCGGCTCCCCTGCCGGGAAAGAAGCGGTCCATCTCGGCTGCCAGTGCGTCTCTCGTCTCAGGGATCGCCATCACGCCGAGCGAGAACCACATGCGCGATTCATCGCGGGTCGAGCCGAGAACAATCGGCTTGTCGCGGCAGATCCCGCGACGGAAGACTTCGAGCGGATGTTCGACCACCGTGGTGCCGTCCTCGACGATCCCGAGAGCACGGCCGCCCGGCGCGTTGCGCGCACCGAGATCGCTGGCGAGGATCTTTGCCTCTGCCTCTAGAATGCGATCGGGCGGCAGCGCGTCCAGCGCACGGCGATCGCCGATGGCAACGCCGGCGGCCAAGAGAAACTCGCGCGCCCGCTCTGCCGCGCTCGCTCGATCGAACACTCTGGAAGCGGAGCCGGATTGCAGGAAAGCACGATGGAAAAGGGGGCGCGCGGCCGGAACTGCGAACAATGCCGTCGCCATGAAGGCGCCGGACGAAATCCCGAAGACGGTGACATTGCCCGGATTGCCGCCGAGCGCGCCGATGTTCTCGGCGACCCATTCCAGTGCAGCGACGACATCCAGTAGCCCGACATTGCCGGCCTCATAGGGCGCGCCCCAGACATCGCCGAGATGCAGGAAGCCCAGCACGCCAACGCGGAAGCCGATACGAACGACGACGCAGTCACTATTCTTCGAAAGTGCGGCCGCATCCTCGACCCCGTCGGTGGCGCTGCCGCGCTGAAAACCGCCGCCGAAGAGATGCACGAGGACCGGTCGGCGTTCTTCGTCGGCAGCCGGGGTCCAGACGTTGAGATAAAGACAATCCTCCGAGACGGATTTCGGAGAGGTGTCGCCAAATAGGCCAAGGCTCGGGCCCATGGCCTGGAGCGGCGCGGGACGCGGTGAGGTGGCATCGACGGCCGCCGCAGCTCGCCTGCGTGGGACCGGCTTGCAGAACCGGAGCGGACCGATCGGCGGCTCGGCATAGGGAATGCCAAGAAATTCGGAGCCGTACGGGGTCCGTCGCCCGCGCAGCAGGCCATAGGGTGTATGTCTCGCAAAATCCAAGGCTACTCCTCCGCGAGATGACAGGCGACGCGATGAGACGGTGCGACCGCGCGAGGTTGCGGGGCTTCATGGGTGCACCGATCGAATGCACGCGGGCAACGGGATTGGAACACACATCCGGTGGGAAGGTTTGCCGCGCTCGGGATATCACCCTTCAGCGGCGCCCCCTTGCGCGCGCGGCCTGGCGCGGACTCGAGCAGAGCCCGCGTATAAGGATGTCGCGGCTCAGCATAGATCTCGGCCTTAGGCCCTTCCTCGACGACAGTGCCGAGATACATCACGGCGATCCGGTCGCACATGAACTCCACGACGCGCAGATCATGGGAAATGAAGAGCAGCGCGAGGCCATGGCGTTGTTGCAGGTCGAGCAGGAGATTGAGCACCTGGGCCTGGACAGAGACGTCCAGCGCCGATACCGGTTCATCGGCCACAATCAATTGAGGCTCGGTCGCGAGCGCCCGGGCGATGGCGATGCGCTGACGCTGACCACCGGAGAATTCGTGCGGGAACCGGTGTCTTGCCGCCTCGGGCAAGCCCACCTCAGCGAGAAGCTGCCCGACGCGACGGCGCCGCTCGACGGAATCGCCGATATGATGGACCTCCATCGGTTCGGCGATCAGTTGCTCGATCGTCATCCGGCCGTTGAGCGAGCCGAACGGATCCTGGAAGATCATCTGCATATGCCGGCGCTCGCGCCTCAGCGCCTCCTTCGAGAGTGTCGCCAAGTCTTGACCGCGAAAGCGGATGACGCCCCTGGTCGGCTCCACCAGCCGCAGCACCAGGCGCGCCGTGGTGGATTTGCCGGAGCCGCTCTCGCCGACGATGCCGAAAGTCTCGCCGCGGCCGATCGTGAAGCCGACATCACGCACCGCATGGACCTGATGAAAGCTCTTGGACAATCCGGCGACGTCGAGAAGCGCGTCCGTCACGATACTTCTCCAACCAGCGGGTGCCAGCAGCGAACCTCCGAACGGACGACTGTGGCGAGTTCCGGTCGCGTTGCGCAGCGATCGTCCTGCCGCGGGCAGCGCGGCTGGAAGCGGCAGCCTCTCGGCCAGGACCCGAGCGACGGCACCTGGCCGGGAATCGGCGAGAGCCGGGCTCTAGCCTCGCCTGCATGGGGAATCGCATCGACAAGGCCGCGCGTATAGGGATGGTGCGGCATCTTCAGGCACTCGACCGGCGTGCCGGCCTCGACCTGATCTCCGGCGTACATGACGATCGCACGGTCGCAGAATTCGGCAACGACCTCGAGGTCGTGGCTGATGTACAACATGGCGAGGCCGATCTCCGCGCGCATGGCGATGAGAAGCTCGAGCACCTGCGCCTGGATGGTCACGTCCAGGGCCGTGGTCGGCTCGTCGGCGATGACGAGCTTGGGATTGCACGAGATGGCCATCGCGATCATCACCCGCTGGCGCATGCCGCCTGAAAGCTCGTGAACGTAGGCGTTGAGAAGATCCCGCTCCTTCGGCAGACCAACCCGAGCGAGCAGTTCTCGTGCACGATCCCGCGCCACGCGGGTCGGAAGATTCAGATTGTACCGAAGCGCATCCGTCATCTGCTGGCCAATGGAGAGAGTCGGATGCAATGAGGTCATCGGCTCCTGAAAAATGAATCCGATGCCGCGTCCGCCGACGCGCCTGCGCTCCCGGGGTGAGAGCGTCGTCAGTTCGCGGCCCTCCAGCCTGATCGAGCCTGAGACGACCGCGCCCGGCGGCGGCAGGCCTATGATTGCGCGGGCCGTCATCGACTTGCCGCAACCGCTCTCGCCGACCAGCGCCACCGCCTCGCCAGGCGAGATCGACATCGAGAGGTCGGTGACGACGGGCACCATGCGGCCGGAGATCGGCAGCGACACCGATAGGTCCCTTACCTCGAGGATCGGAGCTTGGTCGGTCATCCCATCCTCACACGCGGGTCGAGAAGCGCGTAGACGACGTCGATGATCAGGTTCAGCGCCGCGAGCATCAGGGCGATGAGCAGCACGGCCCCCTCGACGACCGGATAGTCGCGCCGGGCGACCGCGTCGATGAGGAGCTTGCCCAGGCCGGGGAGCGAGAAAATCAATTCGATGCTGACCGCGCCCGAGAGCAGATAGCTGGCTGAAAGGCCGGCGACGGTGACCACGGGAATAGCGGCTGTGCGCACTGCATAGCGGCCGATCACCATGGCCTCAGGGAGGCCTTGCGCACGCGCCGTCACGATGTAGGGCTCGCCGAGAACGTCGAGCATGGAGGAGCGCATCATGCGGGTGATCAATGCCGATTGGCGGATGCCAAGTGCAAGCGCCGGCAAGGCGATGGTGGCTGCCGAGGCGAGCAGCCCGTCGGCGGGCGGAACGTATCCCGAAACGGGAAACCACCTCAGCGTGACCGCGAACAGGAAGATCAGCAGCAGCGCCAACCAGAATTCCGGCAGGGAAATACCGAGCACCGCAACACCGACAAGGCCGCGGTCGAGCACTCCGTCTTTGTTGATCGCGGCCACCACGCCAAGGATACTGCCGAGCGCCACCGCCAGGAACAGCGCTGCAAGCGCTATCTGCAGGGTCACGAGCGCGTATTGCGGCAGGAGATCGATCACGGGCTGTTTGAAGAAGAAGGAGGTGCCGAGCTTGAGCGTCACTATGTTCTTCGCCCAAAGCACGAACTGCACAGGCAGCGGCAGATCGAGCCCCATCTCCGACCGGAGTGCGGCGATCTCGCTGGGGGATGCCTGGTCGCCGAGAATCTGCGCGGCCGGGTCGCCGGGAGCGAGGCGGAGCAGCAGGAAGACGAGGACCAGCGGAACGACGACGGTCGGGATCATCAGAAGGAGGCGTTGACCGAGGAAGCGCAGCATGATTACCTCCGCGCCAATCGTGGATCGAGACTGTCGCGCAACGCATCGCCAAGCAGGTTAAGCGACAGAATGGTGAGCACCAGAGCCGCGCCGGGGAAGACCACGATCCACCAGGCATTCTGAATGTAGTTGCGGGCCTCCGCCAGGGCGCTGCCCCAGCTCACATCCCTGGCGCCGACGCCGAGCCCGACAAAGGAGAGCGCTGCCTCGCCGAGAACAGCCGCCGAAAAAATGAAGGACGCCTGAACCAGCAAGGGTGACATGATCGCCGGAAGCAGGTAGCGCGCGAGGATGCGTCGATCCGGCACGCCCACGGCGCGGGCTGCTTCGATCATGGGGAGCTCGCGCAAAACCAAAATTTGACCGCGCACGACCCGCAGTACCGGTGCAATGAGCACGATCGAGAGCGCGACGATGACCGTGGTGACGCTCGGGCCGAGGTAGCCGGCGGCGGCGGTGGCGAGCACGATCGAGGGGAACGCCATCAGCCCGTCGACCAACCTCATCAGCACCATGTCGACGCGTCGGTAGAAGCCGGCCACGAGCCCCAGCGTGATGGCAACCGACATCGAGATCAAGGTGACGAGAAGTCCGACCAGGAGTGACGTCCGGCCACCGAAGAGAACGAGGGCGAACATGTCACGGCCGAGATGATCGGTGCCGAACCAGTTCTGCGGACGCGGTGGCTTGAGACGGATGCCCGGCGAAATCCGCAGAGGCTGGGCATTGGTGAGATAGGGGGCAGCGAGGGCAAGCACCGCAAGCGCAGCGAGGACGGAGATCGCGAAGACGGCAGTGCGATTGCGCAGCAATCGCCGCCAGGGCCCCGCGGGCGTCGGCGGCGTGTCAAGCATTGCGTCCGTTGCAGCCATCGTCACGCAACAGCTCCCGTCACTTTGCGACAGGCACGACATTGTAGAAGACCTGGGTATTGGCCGGGCTCGTCTGCAGATTTCCGACGCCCTTCCGCGCGACGTAGAACGAGGCCTCAGTGCCGAACTTGATGTACGGCATCTGATCGTAAATCAGCTTCTGGATGTCAGACCAGATCTCGACACGTGCCTTCTGGTCGCTCGTGGTCGCCAGCTTCTTGACCAGCTCTTCCTTCTTCGGATCGTTCCAGAACCCGGGATAGGTCGCGTTGAGATAGGGGATGACGACTGGGTCGACGTAGGTCGGCAGGAATGAGGAGAAGACGTCGAACTTGTCGGCGTCGGACCGCGTCTGAATGTAGGTCGCGGCCGGCATCACCTGAAGGTCGATCTTGATGCCGTATTCCTCGAGTTGCTGCTGAGCCGTGAGCGCCGGCAGATAGTGGCCCTGGTAGAAATCCTTGGATGTCAGCCAGCGAAGTGGTTCGCCCTTGTAGCCGGCCTCGGCCAGCAGCTTCTTCACCAAGTCCTTCTTCGGCGTACCAAAGCCGTCAGCGCCGGCTTTCGTGTACCAGATCGACTTGCGGTCGGGCACCCAGCTCGGATCGATGACGTAGAAGGCCTGATCGCCTTCCGCGGCCAGCATGATCGAATCCATCTCCAACGCAGAATAGACCGCCCGCCGCATGGCCACATTGGCCATCGGACCCTTCTTGGTATTGAAGACGGCGGTCAGCGACTGGTTGTCATTGATGACGACGGGTTGGACCGCGGCATTGGACTTCAAATCGGCGTAGAAATCGAACGGCAGTGTCGTCGCGATATCGGCCGCCCCAGTGAGAACGTTGTCGCGCCGCACGGATGGCTCGGCCTGCGGCATGAAGATCATTCTGTCGGCGGGGGCTCTCTTGGCGCCGGCGGAGCCGGACGTTGCCTCAGCCCTCGGCTTGTAGTCCGCAAAGCGGCTGAGCACCGCCTGCCGATCGGCCTGAAACTCGGTGACCTTGTAAGGGCCGGTGCAGTCGATCGTCTCGACGGCTTGGGTCGCGCTTTTACCCGCCAATGCGGCCTTGGACATGATCACGGCCGGGGTCAACGTGAGAAGGCCCGGGATGATTCCGGTCGGGCCCGTAAGCTTGACGACGACCGTATCCGGGCCCTCCGCACTGATGTCGGACGTGAGGCTCTTCAATACCGCACCGGTGCCGGCGCTCTCGCGATAACGCTTCAGTGACGCCACGACGTCGTCGGATGTCATCGCGGCACCGGAATGGAACTTGATGCCGGACCTGAGCTTGAAGGTCAGCGTGAGAGCCTTCTCGTCGTAGGACCAACTGTCGGCCAGCATCGGTTGCGGCTGCCAATTGTCGTCGAGGCCGGTCAAACCTTCGCAGGCGTTGCTGGCGACGAGCCAATTTGTGCCGAGCGTCGTGATCGTGGGATCCAGCGCCGACGGCAGTTGCGGCACGACGATGCGCAAATCTGCCGCTTGTGCCTGATCGGTGTGAGCGGTGGTCATCGCGAACGCCGAGACGAATAGACCGGCTGCGCATTTGGAGATGAAGTTCATGGACGTTTCTCCTGATCGATTGTGCCCTCGGTGCGTGCCGAGGCTTCTTGATTAGTTGCGGTTTGCTACGTGCCGCGTCAGGGCTCCAGATCCATATCGAGAAGAATGGAGCTGAGCGCCTTTCCGTGCGCGTCGAGCGCAAGCGAGCGGGTCACGCCGCCGCCGAGCGCGCCCGCGATGACAAAGTTGAGGGCTCCGAGTTTGGGCAGTTCATATCGTGTTACGCGGGTCGGGTTCAGTCCGGCCAATTGCATCTGCACCCGCTCTTCGGTGACCAGTTTGCAGATGAGCGGATAATCTTCCGCGCGATAGGCAATGACTGAAATGTTCGAGGTGTTGCCCTTGTCGCCCGTCCTCGAATGGGCGACGTCACGTAGCTTCATGGCGTCACCTCGAGCATCTCGGCGCGCGGCTGCGCCCGCTCACGCGGAATCAGGACCGACACCACGCCGATCGTGCGCCGCGTCGCCTTCGATGCACCGCCGCCGCCGGCCGGGCCGTTGGTGTAGAGCGTTTCCACCTCATTACCGATGCGCTGTGCCTCTGCCTGACTCCGGGTGCGTCCGGCGATCCGGATCCTCACGTCCGGTGGTTCGCTGTGCGACGCGCCGGGATAGAGGGCATTGAGCCCAATCAAGTCAGCGCGGATGTCGCTGAGTGCAACGCCTGATATGGCCAGTCGCTCGCGTACGATCTCCAGCGCAAGGCGTCCGCGCGCAACGGCGCCCGGTCCGGCATAGGAGATTTCACCCTCGCCAACCCAGCCGTCGGAGTAGCCGACCGAAACCTTCAAGGAACCATTGTGCTGCCGGCCGCGTCCTCCGGTGACGCGGACACGGTCGGGAGCAATCTCCTCGACGGACGCTTCGCTGAAGTCGGCGATGAGGTCGGGCTGGAAATAGGCGGCGGGGTCGTGGATCTCGTACAGCAGCTGCTCCTTGCAGGTGGCCGCAGTGACGGCGCCGCCTGTGCCCGAGAGCTTGGTGATCACGGCTTCGCCATCGGCACGGACTTCGGCGATCGGGAAACCGAGCCGCGCAAGGTTCGACACGTCTTTCTTTCCGGGGTCGGCGAAATAGCCGCCGGTGACCTGGCCTGCGCATTCCATTAGATGGCCAACAAGCGTGCCCTGGCCGAGCCGGTCCCAATCGTCCATCGCCCAACCGAATTCGTGGATCAGTGGCGCAAGGAAAAGCGCGGGGTCGGCAACGCGGCCGGTCACGACGACGTCAGCGCCTGCCGTGAGAGCCTCTACAATCGGAGCCACACCGAGGTAAGCATTGGCGGATAGGATTCGATCGCGAAGATCCGGAATATATCCGCCGGTTTCTTCAATCGGCCAGTTGCCGGAGGTGACCACGTCGAGCACGTCGTCGCCCGTCACAGCCGCCACCTTCAATGGGAGGCCAAGCTCCCTGGCGATGTCGCCAATGCGACGTGCGGCAGCGAGCGGATTGGCTGCGCCCATGTTGGAGATGATCCGGGTGTCGTTGCGAGACGCCGCCGGGAGCACCGCGCGCATGCGCTCGTCCAGGAACGGGTCGTAGCCTGCATTTGGGTTGGCCTGGCGTGCGCCTTGCGCCAGCGCAATGGTGCGCTCGGCGAGGCATTCGAAGACGAGATAATCGAGGTCGCCGGACGCGGCGAGGTCGACCGCCGGTTCAATGCGGTCTCCGGAATAGCCGGCTCCCGCTCCGAGCCTGATGCTGCGCATGCCCTGGTTCCGTCTCCTCGGCCCGGACTTCGATGGTCGGGCTCATGGCGCAACAAGAACACCGGACGATCAATTAGTATAATGAATTTATCCGATCGCAGTGATAGGGTCTGTTTATGGATATCTCGCTTCGTCAGATCAGGGCCTACCTTGCAGTGGCGCGCACGCTTAGCTTCACGCGCGCGGCCGCATAGACCAATCTGTCGCAGCCGGCGTTGACGGTGCAGATCCGGTCCCTCGAAGAACAGCTCGGGATCAAGCTGTTCGACCGCAACAGTCGATCCGTCGAATTGACGAGGCTGGGGCGTGAACTCGTGCCGGTCTTTCAGCGGCTCCTGCGGGAGTTCGACGAGACCGTGACCGGCGTGCGCGACATCGCTCGTCACGGCGGTGGTTCGGTTCGGCTCGGCGCGCTGCCGTCGTTTGCGGCCGGCATACTGCCCGACATCATCGTGCGCTTTCGCGATCGCTTTCCGCGCGTTGCGCTGACCATCAAGGATGCGATCGCGAGCCGTGTGATGGAATTTGTCCTCTCGGAGGAGGTGGATCTGGGCGTGGTGGGTGGAGAACTAGGGTCTGTACCTAATTAGCGATCTCTGATTCCGTCGCACGGAGTTGATTCGGG
>NZ_CAKZHY010000050.1 GCF_936928535.1 uncultured Bradyrhizobium sp.
GGCGGTTCCGCAAAACGTCAAGCCAGCTTCAATAGGGTCGCGGCTAAGCGCTTACACAAGTTTCGACTACCGCTCACCATTTTGGACAGATTGGCCACATCAATTCCGAGGATGCCTGCAAATTTAGAAGCACCCAGCCGTCGCATCTCAGAGAGCGCCAAGCCCTTTAATCTTCGAATTTCCTGCTTTTGCTGACTTTTCTCTGAATCCAGCTGGACGATAATTCCCGAAATTCGCTGCACAAATTCCGGCGCGCACCCCGAAAATCCGTTTTCCAGCAGTTTCGACAACTTCGTTCGTGAAATACCCAATTTTGCCGCCGTCGTCCGGGTGCCATTCGCCGTGCAATATCGGGCAAGCACTTTTGCGAGCGAGCGCTTGCTTTGCGGTTTAGCGCCGTACCGAAGCTCGTCATCCGGATCAAAGCCCAAGAAATAATGCTCTTCCCACTTGTTACTCTCCTTCCCGATGTACTGAATTTCGTTCGCATAAACGTGCCGACGAAATGTCGTGCCTCGGTCCAAGAAATCGCCGTTTAAGAATTTGCTTTCGGGATGAAGGTGATATTGCGCCAATACCTGCGCGTAAGTCTTGAGCCCACGCGGGCTTAATTGTTCCCCGGTTATCCTATCGAAAGCCGACTTTGCCGCTCGACCCGGATCTTTATCGAATGGGGCAACTGGCTTTGGGAGGGATGTCTTGGATGTAGCGCTTGGCACTTCTGCAAGTTCGTTACCGTAGAATACGCAAACAAACCCAAATGGCTTCACTTGGTCGGCATATGTACGATATTTGTTGTACGCATCGAACCATCTGAGGTTCTTGGGTGTGGTTGCTGCGTATTGGCTCATCGCCGGCTGCCTGAATGTAGGATGAAAATCCAAAGTAGTTTCATAGTCAGGTTTTCCCTGAATTGCTGCGTTCGCTATTGTCCACCATAGGTCATGCTGCCATCGCTGAACTCCAATTTTGGGCAATGGTATTTTAGGAGGCGGAATCTCCTTAGGCGCATCTTGTTCGCCATAAGGAGCACGAAGATACCCTAATCCGTGGGCAGATGCTTTTCGGATGATGGGTCTGATTTTTTCGATATTGAAAAGGACATAGCGCTTTGCGGACACGGCCCAAACAAATAGAGGCTCGCGCAGAGCGCGATTCTTTAGCCCATAATTCACGTCCTCTATTTTCAGAATATCGCCACCAAACTTATACGGATTCAAGCGTCGGAACCACCCGACCACTTCGTCGACCTTTTCGTTGAAAATGCATTCCGACATATTTGCCGGCCTTGCGATGGCCATGCTGTCCGTGTCGCAAAATGTCCATTCCAAACCGGCGTCGGTCACCAACCGTTCTGCCATCGCCAGCATTAATCGCGCAGCACCGGTAATAGTGGTTGCCACCAGCGGGTGGAAAAATCGACCAGGTTGCTCTTCCTTGTTGGACATGTGTGAAAAGGGATTATCGCACGAGCCAAAGATTTTCAGACGTTGCGCCAGTGGACTGTCGGTGACATTTATCTCAGCGAAAATTCCGTAGCTTGTCGCATTCGCCGCGATCTTAATTGTGTTTTGTGCAATATCGAGTTGCGCCAGCTCGTCACCAGACGCATTGTTTCGTTGGTCCTTGAGCTTTTGGCGGGTCTCTATGAGGCTTTTGTAGAGGTCATCCCTATATGGATCGACGGTCTGTCCGTCTGCAAACGTAAGTTGCCTCAACTCAACCTGAGGGGCCCGCGGTTTGAAGATGACTGCCTTAAGGACCTTTACGCGCTTGCCAGTGAGCAACTGAGCTGCCAGGCAATCGGCTAACGTGAACCACATTGGCGATTTGCTGGATAGATAGTTTGCGCCGATCGTCCCATCAGCGTTGCTATCGTAGGCCGCACGCACGGGGAATACGTCGCCTTCTGGTATCACTTGAACTAGGGCAACCAGACGACTCCAATTCTCTGGTTTCTGAAGATCCGCGAGCGTCCAGCTATCAAGGAGTCGTTTGATCTCCCTGGTACCGTCCTTCCAATCAATGCCTCTGGCGATGACGTACCTCCACAAGCCCATCAGCGTGCAAACGGTTGGATACATCGAAAGAAAATCGCAGAGCACCACCTGTCGCATTTCCCGCCGTATCCGTACCTCGGAGCGGCCGCCATAGAAGGTGGACATAATGTCTGCCAACAACGACCGAGGTACATTAGGCTGCAAGCTTAGCCACGGCTGGATGCCCATTTTATTGAAGTACGCTTTTCCGAGACTGGCTTCGCTAAAAACCCGGCTGATGGGTGTTTCCAGCGACATCGCAGCATATCGAGACCGGAGGGCCTGATAACAGTGCCATGTCGTGAGGACGTCTCTACGTGCGTAATCGAGATATTCCGCTGTTAGCTTTCTGCCATGCTCGTCGGTCTCGAGCTTTCGCGCCTCGACGGACAGGAATTTCGCAAGCGAGCCCAGCGTAAATGACTTGCTTAGAAGGGCGGCTGCCAGGGTGCGAACATCGACAAAGTAGCCGCGCTTGACGGGAACCGATTGTCCTCGCTTCCGCTGGCTGCGGTTCGCGGGAGACGAGTAGCCAGCATAGCGCATGAACGAGACGAATCGAGACAAATGTTTAATTTGAACCGGAGGACACCATGGGAATGGGGAGAGCTTTAGACTGAAGCCTCCATACATGCTCTTGTCCCTCTGGGTCGTACGTGCCGGAAAGTGGCTGATCGCTAGTCGCGATAGGTCAAATGGCAGGTTGAACCCAACGATGGTTCCTCTTAGCTCGTAGCCGTACTTGTAAAGTATCTTGTCGATGAATTCATCGCAGCTCATCAACGCGACATTCGCGCGGGACGCCCAGCGCCTGATTGACGCAGCATCACGCTGGTACAGCATCCCAGGCTTGTAGAAGCAAATCTCGTGGCGAAGCTCTTCCCGAAAATAGACGCGACAGAACCCAAGCCGGAGAGCTTGTCCCGGGTCAGTTGTCGTCTCGCAGTCAAAGACAACGGTCCAATCTGATGTATCTAACGCGCGACCTGCCTTATTGCGCCGCTTGACCATGAATTTGACAGGCTCCGCGAAAGCTCGAAGCAGTATCGGTCGTTCTTCTTTCGCTGGCGGTTGGATGGAAGTCATTTGCGACCTCCGTTTAAGTGTGCCACGTCGCCCGATCGCGCGATCAGGGCTTCGCCATATTCGTAGAGACGCTCCAGAATCAGCGCGAGCATATCTGCCAAGCCCAATAGAAAATTGCCGATGCTCGCCAAGGTCTGGTCCGCCTGCTGTGGCTCGCTTGGATGCTCCTTCTGATCGTAGGTGACCAAGCGGTGATGGTTTGAACAGAGCAGAACGACCAGCCTATCGCGCTTGCGGGTATCGGGATGATGTTCTTCGATGACGCGCCAATCTGAATTTCCGCAAACCGCACATCGCGGATTGTTAGTACCCAACTTGTGCAGGCGCGATTGTTTGCGACGCTCATAATCGTCACGTTTGCTGTTGTTCTTCGGCATTGGAGCTTCTCTTTTCAGTCGATAAGGCGATAGATCTTCATGTCCGCGTCGCTGCCTGTGTTGGCGAGGCGGAGCAGAACGTTTGGGCGGGTTTCGAGTAGGTGGTCTTGCTTGTGGATGTCAGTGATTGACTTCCCCTCGTAGGGGGTAAGTACCGCTGCATCGTTGGTTTCCAGGAAGCGCTTGACCGCTGCACTGTAGCCCTTCGCGAGTTGGGCTCGCACAAAACCTCGAACGACTATGGTTCTTGCTTGGCCATTCGTTGCGATGCCGACTTCACGCGTAGCCCGGTCTGTGATCCGCCATCGGCGCCTTTTTGGATCCCACTTTGCGAGTTTGTAGTTCCGAACCAGGCGACGCAGGCGTGCTTCCGATACCCCAGTGCTGCGGGCAGCGCTCTTGATTGATCTGGTGACCATGAACAGACGGCGCGCATGGTCGAGTTGAATGGGGATTTCGCGAAGGGGCAGTTTGGATTTGCGCGCGGCTGCCTGGATTGGCGATCGCTTGCGTCCCGGCCTCCCGCGCTTGGGAAGCCTTGATCTCTTTCTCATAAAAGCTCTCCACATTTTCGGTAGAGAGCTTGACGCTGACGGACGTCGATTCCCGCACCGACTCGCGGTAGGCTGCCCGGAACAAGGCCGGCTCAGGCGGGACTTCCTGCATCACTTCGCGGTAGCCTGCCCGAACTATGCTGAGAGCAATGACGTGAGTCCGGACGATCCTGGCGAATCAGCGGATGAGATCCTCGCGACAGCGAAGGGGACAGGATTGGATTTAACGGAGTGGCAATTGCGGCGCTGGCATCGAGCGCACATTTTGCCTGCGCCCAAACAAGAGCATGACTTGGGCATTCCTGGTTCTAGGACTATCTATCCCAGTGGCACGACGAGTCAGCTCTTAGCTCTCTGTCAGATTCAGCAAAGTTATCAGCACTCACTCCAGCGATGTGGCGAGGCACTTTGGTGGCGCGGTTTCCACGTTGGAGTGCAATATTCCCGAGAGATTTTGGAGAACAGAGCCATTTGGTACGACGACTACCTTCCAAAAATCCACCGAACTTTTGATAGCGATTTCGCTCCTGACGCTATCGAACACCTTCGTACGTTCAGAACGGACAACAAGGTCTTTCGCAAGGTGCGCAAACGAGTGGGCCAGAAGTATTTCGCGACCTTTTTTGAGTTCATCAGGCGCTTGCTTACAGGAGAGTTCGAAGGGTGGTCTTCGTATGTGACTGACGGCTCAGATGCCGAAAAATTGGCTCTAGACAAGGCACTCAAATTGAGTCGAGCGCGCAGCGAAGCTGCAATCTCGCAAAATCAACGTCTGTACGAGGAGTTTGAAGGAGCATTCCAGCTAATTTCTGCCCGCTTGGGCGGGCTGAAGTTGGTGGAAATCTACAAAACGTTATCGGACCAGCAGATTGTCCGAGCGCGAAACGAGTTGCGCCTATTTCTCACGATCGCAAAAATGGGCAAACAGCCGCCGAACAATCCCGCCGGCCTGAAAATGCTGGCAGAAATCGAAGAGCAAATTGATTTCCGAACTGCCCAATTGATGCTGTTATTCTTGACTGCGCTAAATGAGGATAGATTTTTTCAAGAGCGCGCCGCTCAAATAGTCGATGAATTTCGGAAGGGTGCCCAACGAGGCGTCACTCCTGAATCGATCCGATATTTGAGAGCATGCGATCCAGCGCTAGCAGAAATTGTATTCCCCAATTAGCCCGTTTTTTGTGGCGACCTCGCTCCAAAACGTTATAATTATGCATGGAATATCAGCCAGTTATGGACGATTGCCAGTGGGCGGAACGCTGCCGATATTGGGCAACCCCACGAGCCGAAAAGAAGCGTCTCGGTGCGCCGGCTAGACGCACTCGCGAGCCGCTAGTCCTGACCGGACACGGCCTCGGGCTGCGAGTTGAGGCGGGCACGCTGCTCGTCCGGGATGGCTTCACCCACTATCCGCAGGTTCGGGCGATCCAGCGCTTTTTTCCGGGCGACCGGAACATGCCGTCCAGAGTCGTCATTGTGGACGGAAACGGCAATATCACGCTGGATGCGCTGGACTGGCTCACCGAGCAGAACGTACCGCTCATCGTAAGCGCTAAGCCGGCACCCTCGGTTCGACGTTAGATTAGATGTGCGAAGAAG
>NZ_CAKZHY010000051.1 GCF_936928535.1 uncultured Bradyrhizobium sp.
ATCATCGACAGATGAGCCTCAGTCTATGCTAATCGCCCAACCGGACAGTCGTGGGCTTGTCCCGGGCATCCACGTTCTTTGTCCCAGAGTTAAGTCGTGAATGGCCGGGTCAAGCCCGGCCATGACGGTGTGGAGGCAGCAGGGGCCCTCACACCCCCGCCATCATCACGTATTTGATCTCGACATATTCTTCCATGCCGTGGCGCGAGCCTTCGCGACCCAGGCCGCTTTCCTTGACACCGCCGAACGGGGCGACCTCTGTCGTGATGAGGCCGGTGTTGACGCCGACCATGCCCGATTCCAGCGCCTCGGCGACGCGCCAGACGCGGCCGATATCGCGGGAGTAGAAATAGGAGGCGAGGCCGAACGGCGAGGCGTTGCACATCGCGACGACATCGGCTTCGTCCTTGAAGCGGATCACGGGCGCGAGCGGGCCGAAGGTTTCCTCCTGGGAGACCAACGAGTCCGGGTTCACATCGGCGAGCACGGTCGGCTCGAAGAAGGAACGGCCGAGCTCGCTGCGCTTGCCGCCGGTCACCACCTTGGCGCCGCGCTTGACCGCGTCTGCGATGTGACGCTCGACCTTGTCGACCGCCTTCATGTTGATCAGCGGCCCTTGCGTGACGCCGCTCTCGGTGCCGTCGCCGATCTTCATCGCCGCAACCTTCGCCGACAGCTTCTTGACGAACTCGTCGTAGATCTTGTCCTGGGCGTAGAGGCGGTTGGCGCAGACGCAGGTCTGGCCCATGTTGCGATACTTCGAGACGATCGCGCCTTCCACTGCCGCGTCGACATCGGCATCGTCGAACACCACGAACGGCGCGTTGCCGCCGAGCTCGAGGCCGAGCCGCTTCACACCGACCGAGGCCTGCTGGTAGAGGATCTTGCCGACCGCGGTCGAGCCGGTGAAGCCGACGAATCGCACGGCCGGATGCTCGCACAGCACCTTGCCGATCGGCGGCGCGTCACCGGTGATGATGTTGAGCACGCCCTTGGGGATGCCGGCCTTTTCGGCGAGCACCGCCAGCGCCAGCGCCGACAGCGGCGTCTCGTTGGCGGGCTTGAGCACCACGGTGCAGCCTGCGGCGAGTGCCGGCGAGACTTTTCGGGTGATCATCGAGTTCGGGAAGTTCCACGGGGTGATGGCGCCGCAAACGCCGATCGGCTGCTTGATCGCGAGCAGGCGCGCATCGGGCCGCTGCGTCGGGATGGTCTCGCCGTAAACGCGGCGCGCTTCTTCCGCAAAGAACTCGATATAGGCGGCGCCGATATCGACCTCGCCGAGCGCTTCCGACAGCGGCTTGCCCTGCTCGGAGGTCAGGATCAGCGCGAGGTCCTCGCGGTTGGCAATGATCAGCTCGAACCATTTGCGCAAAATGTTGGAGCGCTGCTTGGCGGTGTGCTTGGCCCAGGCCGGAAACGCGCGTTGGGCGGCTTCGACCGCCCTAGTGGTATCGTCGGCACCAAGCTGCGGGACTTTGGCGATCTCGACCCCGGTCGCGGGATTGTTCACGGCGAATACAGGCGTGCCGACCCAGGCACCGTCGATATAGCAGGCCTCCTTCAGCAGCGACGGGTCCTTCAACCGGTCACGCAGGGTGGCGGTGGCGTGCTGGGCGCGAGCGGCGGCGGTCGAGGTCATGGCGTTACTCCCTGGGGGCTTTCAGGATCGGCCCGGAATATAGGGATATCAGGTGCGCAATGCACCGTCCCGCAACGCACAGCTGATGGGAGCTAAGCTGAGAGCGGTCGCCTTGCCTCTCCCCGTGGGAGAGGTGTGGCACCGCCGACTCGGAGACGATCAGGCCGCGCCGCTCATATAGGTCTCGCGCCGGCCGATCATGCGCTCGGCCGCGGCCTTGGCGCTGGCCTTCGAAGAGGTCGCGCAAGTCCGGTATTCGAGATCGGGTGCGTCGGAGGTATCGCGGCGTCCGAACCAGGATTTTGAGCCGACCGGCAGCAGCGCCAGCGCCTGCGCCAGATTGTCGACCGCGCCGAATGAATAGAGGGCGCCGGTACCGGCGATCCGCACCTCATATATGCCAGGCGAGATCGGCGCTTCCAGATTGTCGCCCCGTCCGGCACGGGGATAGCGCTTCCATTCGCTCCAGGTCGAAATCATCTTTAAGTCCCCTCGCGACCGATGGAGGCCGCCAATTGCACAAATCCGGACGTCAGCCGCCAATCGGGCCACGAGCTGAACGCCGCAGCGCACAAAATGTTTCAAGTGTTTCAAACACGCGAAGCATATCGCCTGGGCCTATCCAAGGTCACGGCTCGTTGCGGCCATCCACCGCAGATTGTGAAGAAGTGTTGCAGATCAGTGGTCCCGCTTGGAGCGCAGAGCGTCAAGTCACGACATCGCGACCAGAGGCTGCATATCGACACGCTTGCCGCACGCGCCCTGCGGGAGGACAATCCTGATACTTCCAACAATAATCAAACCGGAGGAAACGCTGATGCAAAGCAAAGCCCAGATCGACGAGATTCTGCGCAAGACAAGCGACGCCAAGGAGATTCCCGGTGTTGTTGCGATCGCCGCCAGCGGCAACGAAATTCTGTATCAAGGCGCGTTCGGCAAGCGCGACCTGTCCAAGCCCGATGCGATGACGATGGATAGCGTCTTCTGGATCGCATCGATGACGAAGGCGGTGACGTCAGCGGGCGCGATGCAGCTGGTCGAGCAAGGCAAGCTGTCGCTCGACGCGCCGATCGGCTCACTGCTACCCGATCTCGCCAATCCGCAAGTGCTGGAAGGCTTTGGCGCCACGGGCGAGCCAAAATTGCGGCCTGCGAAAAGAGCGATCACGCTGCGCCATCTCATGACCCACACCGCCGGCTTCTGCTACGATATGTGGAACGGCGACTTCGCGCGCTACATGGAGAAAACAGGCACGCCTGGCATCATCACCTGCCTGAACGCCGCGCTGAAGACGCCAGTGATGACCGATCCCGGCACGCGCTGGGAATACGGCACCAATATCGATTTCGTCGGCAAGGCGGTGGAGGCCGCCAGCGGCAAGAAGCTCGATGCCTATTTGCGTGACAGTCTGTTTGCGCCGCTCGGCATGGGCGACACCGGCTTCAAGATCAGCGACGACATGCGCAAGCGCCTCGTCGGCATGCATGCCCGCGGCGAGGACGGCCAGCTTGCCGCGATGCCGTTCGAGCTCGAGCAGAACCCTGAATTCCACATGGGTGGCGGCGGCCTCTATTCGACCGCGGGAGACTACATCAAGTTTACGCAGATGATCCTGAACAAGGGCCGCGGCAACGGCAACCAGGTGCTGAAGCCAGAGACGATCGCCATGATGGGACAGAACCAGATGGGCGATCTCAACATGACCAAGATGACGACCGCAGCGCCGCCTTACACCAACGACGTCGATCTCTATCCGGACCAGGTGAAGAAATGGGGCCTTAGCTTCATGATCAACACCGCCAAAACAGCGGAAGGCCGCAGCGCCGGCAGCCTTGCCTGGGCGGGCCTTGCCAACACCTTTTACTGGATCGACCCGGCGCGCGACGTCACCGGCGTGATCCTGATGCAGCTGCTGCCGTTTGCCGACGCGAAATGCCTGCAGGCCTTCGCGGGATTCGAACGCGGCATCTATGCCGGGCTCGATGCCCGAAGCGGGCAGAAGGCGGCCTAACCCCTTAGGGTTCAGACTCAATTGATCCAATAGGCGACAATGGCGGCGATGTGGACCG
>NZ_CAKZHY010000052.1:5000-86502 GCF_936928535.1 uncultured Bradyrhizobium sp.
GTTTTGCCAGCTATGACGACTACAACAACGTCGTCGACAACATCAGCCTGGTGCTCGGCGGCTTCGACCCCACGACCAAAAAATATGTCGGCAACGATGCCGTGATCAAATCGCAGATCGCGCAGGTCGAGGCCGACAAGAAGATGCCGGCCAAGGACAAGAAGGAAGCGCTCGACGAGCTCAACCAGGCCTTGAAGACCCCGGCACCCGCGGTCGAGAACAAGGCCAACATCGATCTCGTCGGCAAGTACTACGACAAGCTCGTTGCTGCGCTGGGCGACGACCAGAACTGACGATATAGCGCGCGCCACACCCACACCTGCGCTGCCCTGGCTTGACCGGGGCGGGCGTGACGAGCGAGCCCTCCAATAGAGGCCCTCTGGGATACTGGATCGCCCGCTTTCGCGGGCAATGACACCTTCCGCCAAACGAGAGTTGCGCCAACAGCAGACAGCCCCGGAGCATCCTCCGGGGCTTTTGTCGTTTGCGCCCCACCGCGTCGTCGGACCATGGACGCCAGACATCGGTCTTGTTGCGCTGCGGAACCGATAGCTGGCAATGACGGCACATCACGCGTGAGGAATCCGACTCAGCAAATTGAAAAATCGCGATGCCCGGGGCATCCTGCTACCCATGATTTCGATTTTGATCCTTGTGACGGTCATTGCCGTTGTCGCGTTGACGGAACGGAGCGTTGAACATCTTCCGTTTGCGGTCGCAGCTCTCCTCTTCGACGCCGCTTTGCTGCTGCTGTTTGTTGGCGATCTCGAGCGGTCGATCCTGCTGTCCGGCGTGCTGGCGATCGCCATCGCCGGCATATCGTCGGTCAAGTTCCATCACAGCGCGCTCAAACTGACCGTCTCCGATCTGCCGCTGGCGTTTGCCGGCACAGTCCCGTTCTTCGTGCTGCAATACCCGCGCATGATGCTGGGTGTCCTGGCGGGTGCCGTGGTCTTCATCGCTGCTTCGAGCGCAATCCTGCTCTACGCGGCGGGATCTCCCCTTCCGATCGCGTTTCGAATCCTCTTGCTTTGCCTTGCGCTCATTGTCTTTGCAAAGGCTTCCCTGTCACAGGGCGTCAGGTCCTTGCGGCTCACTCTGACGCAAGGTCGGAGCTTCTATGCGACCTTCATGGCCTCGCTGGTCGACCCCGCTTGCTGGCGACAGTTCGGCGCGTTGGCGCTGAGCGATATCGCTAGCGAACCCCTGCCATTGAGGGAGGGGCTGCCTGCGCGGTCCGCCTGTTCCCCTGATATCATCGTCGTCCAGCACGAATCCGTCTTCGACCCCCGGATTTTCGATCTGCCGGTCGAACCGTCAGTCGAAGCCTTCCTGTCCCCGCCAGATGGGGAATTCGGGCGACTGAACGTCGACATCTTCGGCGGAGGTTCGTGGCAGACCGAATTCAGCCTGCTGACCGGCCTTTCCAGTGCCAGCTTCGGTTCAAGCGGCTACTACCTCTTCCAGAAGGGCGCCGGCCGTTTTCACAGCAGCCTGCCGCGCTCGCTGGCGTCGCTCGGCTACAAGACGTCCCTGATATCCAGCTGCCGACGCGCCTTTCTCAGCTACGATAAGTTCTATGGCTCGATCGGCATCGACGAGCGCATCTTCGCCGACGAGCTTCCTCCGCCATTCGATGTCAGGCGTTTCGAGGCCACCAATTCCGACGCGGTGTTTCTGGATGCGGTCATCGATGCGTATGCCAAAAGGGTGGCTCACGACCCGACGCCGAGATTTCTTTATGCGCTGACCAACTTCAACCACGGTCCGCACAACAGGCAGCTCGTGCCACCAGGTCAATTCGAGAAGGAGCGCGCCTTTGCCGCGGCCAGCTTCCCCGACGCTGGATATGCCGAGTACTACACGCGATTGGCGCAGACCGCGTCTGCCTGGCAAGGCCTCAAGGAAAGACTAACCAACAGCTTCCCTGGACGCCCTGTTCTGATCGTGCACTACGGGGACCATCAACCGGTGCTGACGAAACAGATCGAGCGCCAGCTGAAGCTATCAGGCGATCACAGGCGCCCGTTCCGCACATTTTACGCGATCGAAGCCTTGAATATCCCCGACTTCAGCCCCGGCAGGGGCGCCGACCTCGACATCGCCTTTCTCGGAACTGTGGCCCTGCAACGGGCGGGCATTGCACTCGATCCGGTCTTTGCCACGCGCGCGAGCCTGCTGGACGATTGCGGCGACGCCTATTTCGCGTCAGCCTCCGAACGCAAACGTCGCTTCCATCGCACGCTGGTGGATCTGGGCTTGATCGACCTGGTGCCGAACGCCAGGCAAGCCCGCTAGCCCGGCGCTCTTTTCCGGCGCGCTGGACATGTTGAAAGCAGAGACTCGGGGGTACGGGGCAGCGATGGACTTCCGGCAGCTCGAATATTTCCTGCGCGTCGCGCAGCGCAAGAACATCTCGCTTGCCGCGGCCGATCTGAACATTGCGCAGCCGACGCTCACCAAGAGCATCAAGCTGCTCGAGGAGCAGCTTGGCGTGAAGCTGTTCGAGCGCCTGCCGCGCGGCGTGGCCCTGACATCGTTCGGAACCACGCTGCTCCGCCATGCGGAGGCCGTGCATGTCCAGCTCAGGGATGCCGGTCACGAGATTGCCGCGCAGCGCTCCGGCGCCGTCGGCGTGGTCGTGATCGGAGCGGGTCCGACATGGTTGCGGCGCTATCTCCCGGCGGCGCTGGCGCGCACCTTCTCGGCGCATCCGCTGGTTCGCGTCCGCATTGAGGCCGGTTTCGATGAATCGCTGCTTCGTGCGCTGCGACAAGGCGAGCTCGACTTCGTCGTCGCCGAGATTCCCTCGCCCGAGGACCGGCGGGAGTTCGAGGCCCTGACGCTCACATCGGACCGGCTCGGCGTCTGCTGCCGGCGCGGCCATCCGCTGACCCGGCGCCGGCGGGTCAACATGCGCGACCTCTTGCAATATCCGTGGATCAAGCCGCCACATGCGACGCGGGCTCATCGCCGGCTCGACGCGCTGTTCGTCGCGAACGATCTCCCGCCGCCCTCGAGTGTGCTTGAAAGCGGATCCGTCGCCCTTCAACTCAACGTCCTCAGGCAATCGGACGCACTCGCCACCACCGTATCGAAAACGCTGCAAACGCCTGAGGGCGAGGGCCTCGTGATGCTCGATGTTCCCGAGCTTGGGCTGACGCGCGATGCCGGCATCATCACGCGCAAGGACGGCTGGGTCTCAACGGCCGCCGCGGGGATCATCGATGCGCTCAAGGCCATCTGTGCCGCGGAGAGCGCGGGCCGCAAAGGCAAGCCATAGCTTTCATCTATACCTACGGCATAATTATCTCTTTGTAAGAATACCTGAATCCTGTTTTGCTTGGCGTCCGAGAGAGCCGGAATCGGCCGACATGCGGGCGGGAGGATTGGGATGCTGAGACAGAGCGGGAAGCGTGGCCTGACGCGCCGTCAGGTCGTTGGTGCTGGTGGTGCGGCCGCGCTCGGGCTCGCTGTCCCATGGCGCTACGCGGCGGCCGCCAAGGTCGCGCCGATGACCATCGTGATCAACCAGTCGCCCTGGTTCGACAGCTTCCGCAAGATGGTCGAGCTCTACGAGAAGGAGAGCGGCAACCAGGTCGAGCTCGACGTCAACCCCTTCGCGGGATCGCTGGAGAAGCAACGCAACTCCGTGCGTGCCGCGAACGGCCAGTACGACCTGCTGATCATGAACTCCGGATGGGTCGCCGAGATGTATTTCGGCGGCTTCGTCGAGCCGATCGCGGCGATCGATCCGTCCTTCAAGCTCGACCCCGATGTCTACACGCTCGACAACACCGTCTATTTCAACGCCGACAAGAAGACGATGACGGCGGGGGGCAAGCTGATGTCGGTGCCGATCTCGCCGCTGATTCCGCTGCTTTATTATCGCGGCGATCTCTACAAGGACGCGGGCCTGAAGGTGCCGGAGACGTTTGCCGAGCTCGAAGCCAACGCCAAGAAGCTGCACAAGCCGCCGAGCCGCTATGGCATCGTCCAGCGCGGCGCCCGGGGGCCTGCCACCGTCAGCTACGACTTCTATCCCTACCTCTACGGTTTTGGCGGCGGCATCTTCAAGAACCAGGCGGCCGGCGACTACACGGTCACGCTCAACAACGAGGCTGGTCGCACCGCGCTAGACTATTACCTGCGGCTCGCCAAGGAAGCCGGCCATCCGCAGACCGCCTCGCTCGAACAGGCCGAGGTGATCCAGAACATGCTGACCGGCAAGGCCGCCCATATCATGGTGGTGGTCTCGGCGTGGTCGCAGATGGATGATCCCGACAAATCCGCCGTAGTCGACAAGGTCGAGTTCGCGGTCACACCGCATGCGGAGGGCTTCTCAACCAGTCCCGGCCTCGGCCACTGGCTCGGCGGCATCGCGCGCAACGTGCCTGACGATCGCAAGCGCAGCGCGCTCGAATTCCTCCGCTGGTACCAGACCAAGGAGGCCCAGCTTGCGCACGCCAAGTTCGGCGGCATTCCCATCAGCGCGGCGACCTATCGCGATCCGATCGCGCAGGAGCGCCGCTATCGCTGGATGAAACCACTCGGCGAAGCCTTGCCGCACGCGGTCAACATCTATCAGTTCCCGGAGGCGAGCGAGGTGATCTCGATCCTCGAGCTCGGCCTCAACCAGGCCGTCGCCGGCAACACGACGTCGGTGCAGGCGCTCAATAGCATGGCCGAGCAGATCTTTGGCGTCATGTCGAAACGCAACTACAACACCGGCAAACTGCCCGCACTGCCCTGAGGCCGACGATGAAGCCGACCGCGAGCGCCACCGCGCACATCGCCGCGGTGGTCGCAGAGCCATCCGCACCGGCGAGCCAGTCGAGCGCGTCCGATTTCCAGCGCGGCCTCGACGAGCGGCTGTGGCGCTGGCTGACGCTGTCGCCGGCATTGCTGCTGTTGCTGGCACTCAGCGTGCTGCCGCTCGCCAATCTGTTCGCGACGAGCTTTTTCACCGTGAGCTGGAGTGGCGGCCATTCGAGCTTCTCCGCCGCGGGCCTGAACAATTACCGCGCGCTTGCCGGCGATACGCTGTTCCGCGCCGGCATTCTCAACACCATCCTGTTCGCGCTGTTTGCCGTCGGTGGTCAGATGCTGTGCGGCTTCGTGCTCGCACTGCTCTGCACCGGCGTCACCCGCGGACGTTTGCTTTATCGCACCATCTTCATCCTGCCGATCCTGGTTCCCGGTATCGTCGTCGGCGCGATATGGAAACTGCTGCTCAACTTCGATTTCGGCCTGGTCAACCAGGCCATCGCGCTGGTCGGCATCGATCCCCTCAACTGGCTCGGGTCGGCCAACACGGCCCTGGCTTCGGTGATCTTCGTCGACATCTGGCACTGGACGCCCTTCTGCTTCCTGCTGTTCCTGGCCGGTCTGCAATCGTTGCCGCAGGATGTCTACGAGGCCGCGAAGATCGATGGGGCCTCCGGTTGGCAGGAGCTCACCTATGTGACGCTGCCGATGATGCTGCCCACCATCATGGTGACCTTTGCCTTCCGCCTCGTGCTGGCCTTCAAGGTCTTCGACGAGGTCTATCTGCTGACCGGTGGCGGACCGGGGACATCGACCCAGGTCATGAGCTTCACGCTCTACCAGCGCTTCTTCCGCGAGGATCAGACCGGATATGGCTCGGCCATGTCGGTCGCGATCATCTTCATGACCTGCATTCTGCTCTCAGCCGCCTTCGCGGCGCGTGGACGGACGGGAGCCACGAAATGACGACGTCTCCGAGGGCGCGCGCCCTGGCCATTCATGCCCTGTTGATCGCGGCGGCCCTGCTCGTGCTCATCCCCGTCGTCTGGGTCGTGGCTGCCGGATTCCGCACCCAGATCTCGCTGCTCTCGGGTGCGTTCTGGTTCACGCCGGTCCTGAAGAACTTCAACGAGGTGCTGTTCTCCAAGACTTCCGACTTTCTCGTCAACTATCGCAACTCGCTCGTCGTCGGCACGCTGAGCACGCTGATCTGCCTCGTCGCGGCCACCCTGGCCGCGTGGTCGCTCAACCGGATGTCGTGGCCGCGCTGGTTCGTGCACGTCTTTCTCGGCTGGGCACTGGTGTTTCACATGTTTCCGCCATTGGCGCTCGCGAGCGCATGGTTCACGATCATGCGCACGGTCGGTCTCGATAACACGCTGACCGCCGTAGTGCTCGCGCATACCGTGCTCAACCTGCCGATGGCGCTGTGGCTGATGGGCGTGTTCGTGCGCGACGTTCCGGTCGAGCTCGAGGAAGCCGCCCGGCTCGACGGCGCCACGACGCCGGTCCTGTTGTGGCGGATTGTCCTGCCGATCATTGCGCCGGGCCTTGCCGCGACCGCCATCCTGACCTTCGTGTTCAGCTGGAACGATTTCGGGGTCGCCCTGACGCTGACCATGAAGCAGACCGCGACGGTGCCGGTCGCGATCGCCAAATTCGCCCAGGAATACGAGATTCTCTACACGCAGATGGCGGCCGCCGCCGCGCTGTCGATCCTGCCGGCCCTGGTGCTGCTCATCATCGGCCAGCGCTACATCGTGGCGGGTCTCACCCAGGGCGCCGTGAAATAAGACGCGACCAGCGAAGGAAATGCCATGAAGACGGTCTTCGTTCTTTTCGATTCCCTCAATCGCCATCTGCTAGGCGCCTATGGCGGCACCAGGATTCCGACGCCGAACTTCGACCGCCTCGCCGCGAAGACGCTGACCTTCGACCGGCATTACGTCGGCAGCCTGCCGTGCATGCCGGCGCGGCGCGATCTGCTCACCGGCCGGCTCAGCTTCCTGCACCGCAGCTGGGGCCCGCTCGAGCCGTTCGACAACGCCATGCCGGAGCTTTTGCATCACGCCGGTATCTACAGCCATCTCATCACCGATCATTTCCACTATTGGGAGGACGGCGGCGCGACCTATCACAACCGCTACGACAGCTATGAGTTCGTGCGCGGCCAGGAGGGCGATCCTTGGAAGGCAATGGTGCAGCCGCATTGGGAGCGTCTGCGCGAGATGTATCATGCGCGCCAGTTCACCACTGACCGGCGCAAATATCACTCGCAGAACATCATCAACCGCGAGTTCATCAAGGAGGAGAAGGATTTCCCGTCGGTGCAGTGCTTCGCCCACGCCTTCGACTTTCTCGATCGCAATTACGACGCCGACAACTGGTTGCTCCAGCTGGAGACCTTCGATCCGCACGAGCCGTTCCACGCGCCTGTCAGGTTCAAGGCGCCGTTCGACAGCGGCTGGAACGGGCCGATCCGCGACTGGCCGCGCTATGGCCGGGTCGACGAGCTGCCGGCCGAATGCGAGGAATTGCGCGCAAACTATTATGCCGTTGTGTCGATGTGCGATTTCCTGCTCGGGCAGTTGCTCGACGATTTCGACCGCCGCGACATGTGGAAGGACACCGCGCTCGTCGTCACGACAGATCACGGCTTCCTGCTCGGCGAGCACGATTTCTGGGCCAAGAACCGCATGAACCTCTATGAAGAGATCGTGCACATTCCGTTGTTCGTGCACGATCCGCGGCGCCCGCAACCCGGCGCGCGAAGCGGGGTCCTCACTCAGTCGATCGACCTCGCGCCGACATTCCTCGACCTGTTCGATGTGGCGCCGCCGCGCGAGATGGAGGGCCATTCGATCCTGAAGGCCGCGCGATCCACGCAGGCCTTACGCGAAGCGGCGTTGTTCGGCTATTTCGGCGGCGCGGTGAACATCACCGACGGGCACTACACCTATCACCGCTTTCCCGCCGATCTGAAGACGCAGGAGATCTTCCAGTACACGGTGATGCCGACGCATATCCGCTCGCCGTTCCTGCCGGAGGAGCTCGCCGGCGCGTCGCTGTCGGAGGGTTTCCCGTTCACCAAGGGCGCAAAGCTGCTCAAGGTCCCCGTGATCGAACGCTCGCCGATGTATCTCAACTACGGCCCGGGCGCGCTCCTCGAGAACGACACGCGGCTCTATGATCTCGCGAGGGATCCTGGCCAGCAGCAGCCCGTGAAGAACGAGGAGCAGGAGGCGCGTCTGGTGGCGTTGATGGCGCGGCTGATGGCTGCCAACGAGGCCCCGCCCGAAGCGTTCGGCAGGCTCGACCTGCACGAGCCGACAGCCCAACGCGAGATGTCGTCGTGACCGACGACGATCTGCGCGCCAAGGTCGGCGATCTCAGGCAGTTTGCGAGCGTGCGCCGCATCGTGCTCGACGAGGGTGTGGAGCGCGGCGTCGCCGCGCTTGCCTTCTCCAATGGAAGTGGACTCGATTTCTGGGCGCTCGCGGACCGATCGCTCGACATCGGGCCGCTGTGGTGGAAAGGCATGCCGATCGCCTGGCAGAGCATGGCCGGCTTCCGCAGTCCGCATTTGCACCATCCGGAGGAGGATGGCGGGCGCGGCTACAGCCGCACCAATTCCGGATTCCTCGTCACTTGCGGCCTCGATCATTTTCGACAGCCCGTGCCGGGTCATCCCATGCACGGCCGGCTGCCGTTCACGCCGGCGCGCGTGACCGCACACGGCGAAGACTGGAATCGGGGTGAGCCCGTACTGTTCTGCGAGGGCGAGGTCATGCAGTTCCGGTTCGGCGGCGAAGCACTGCGTCTGAAGCGTCAGCTCGAGGCGCCGATCGGCGGCAGCCTGCTGCGCATTCGCGACGAGGTGACCAACCTGTCGAGCGAGCCCACGCCGCAGGCAAGCCTCTATCACTTCAATTTCGGTTACCCGGCGCTCGCGCCGGGATCGTCCGTGACCCTTGGCTCGCGGCGGCTGCTCGAGGTCGAGGCGCTGCCGGATACATCCTTGTTGTCCGAATCCGTCAGCTTTCCGGCTGACGGTGATGGCGCTTCCGCCGTTTGCAGGCTCGCGACACCGCTGGAGCACGGCGCGACGCTGGAGATTGCCGTCAGCTTCGACGTCAGCACGCTTCCGCATCTTCAGCTCTGGCACGATCTGCGGCCGCAGGCTTGCGTGCTCGCGATCGAGCCCTGCACGAGCGCCAAGGTGAATGGGTCAGAAGCGGTGCTGATGCCCGGCGAGAGCCGCGCCTACGCTTTGGAGATCGGATTTGCGATGAAAGCCTGACGGTCGCACGCGTTCGGCAGCCGGTCGCTATTTTGCGAACGCCGTCTCCATCGCCTTCCTTGTCTTGATCGTCTCGTTGCCCGCGTCGAACTCGACGTCGCTCCAGCGCACGATCTCGCCATGGGCGACGTCGTGCTTCAGCTTGAGGCGGTGGGCGAGGCCGATCGGCAGGGCGCCTGCCTTCAGGCTCGCGGCCGCCGGCACCAGCTTGCCCCACACCGTGTAGCCGCCTTCGCCGTCCAGCATCTCGCCGGCGCGCAAATTGCGTTTTGCGACCGAGGCGACGTCGCCGCGGAAGCCGAAAGCCTGCCCGGTCGGCTCGCCCCGCAGCGCCGCCGACAGCACCGAGATGTTCAGCTCGAGCCCGATCAGATGATAGGGCTTGTACATCGCCGCAAAGCGCCCGCTGGCATCGGTCTTCAGGCCGTATTGCTTGAAACAGTCCGCCGCGTAGTCGTTCGGTGCCTCCAGCACGACATAGACGCCCCAGCGCAAGTCGCGAAACACCGGCCGGCCGTCGCGTTCGAGCGAGGAAACCACTTCCACGACACCCGACCGCTCCAGCACGCCGCCGCGCGACCGCGGCCGCATGATGTGCGGCAAATCGTCGACGCCGCAGGGCGGAAACAGCAATCCCTCTGAGGGCACGTCGAGGGCGCAGGCATTTGCGATCGCAGCCATCTCGATCGCCGATTTGGTGCCGTCGAGGAAGGAGTTGAACATCTGCGGGTTCATGCCGGCCGACTGCGCCTCGCCCGCGGTCAGACCATAATGCTGCCAGACGCCGTGGGGCGTCACGTCGTGATAGGCAGGCAGATATTTTGTCCCTTTGCCGGCGGCGACGACGTGGAAGCCGGTGGCACGAGCCCAGTCGACCATCTCGGCCGTCAGCGCCGGCTGGTCGCCATAGGCGAGCGAATAGACCACGCCCGCCTTGCGCGCTTCCTCGGCAAGCAGCGGGCCGGCGAGCACGTCAGCCTCGACATTGACCATCACGATATGCTTGCCCGCCGCGATCGCGGCGCGCGCGTGGCGGATGCCGACGGCCGGGTTGCCGGTCGCCTCCACCACGACATCCATCGCGCCGCCGGCAATTGCGCGTGCGCCATCATCGGTGAAGACGGTCGCGGCGATGCGCTCGGCGCTCCACCCCACGGTGCGGCAGGCCTCGCGCGCGCGGTCGCGGTCGATATCGACGATGATGGGCACCTCGAGCCCCGGCGTGTGCGGCACCTGCGCCAGAAACATCGAGCCGAATTTGCCGGCGCCGACAAGCGCGACACGGACAGGCTTGCCGGCGGACGCGCGGGCCTGGAGGAGGCGGAAGAGGTTCATGGCGGTGTGTCCTGACAATGATCGTGTCCCGGACGCGGTGCGGCGCCACCAGCGCGTTCACGCGCGTCTTCGACGCGCTATGGTGCCGCTCCGCAGAGCCGGGACCCAGAAAAGAAAACTATCCGCGTGGCATGGGCCCCGGCTCTGCAGCGCACCGTCGAAGAGACGCTGCGCTGCGGCCGGGGCACGAGCGTGTCTTACTCCGCCGCCTGCCTTGGCGCACGAGCCAGCCGCACCAGGGCGTCATCATCCACCGTCTTGATCGGCGTGAAATCGCGATGCGCGATATATTCCGGCCGCGTCGGGGTGCGGATGTAGTTCGAGACGGCGTTGAGCGTCAGGTACACGATCTTGCGCGGGTAGGGCGTGATGTTGCCGCTTGATCCGTGCACCAGATTGCCGTGGAACATCAGCATGCCGCCGGGTTTGCCGGTCGGCGCGACGATGCCGCCCTGCTTGACGAGGCGCGTCACGGTGTCCTCGTCCAGTGTCCACAGCGGATAGGAGGTGGTGGCGAGGTCATGCGAGGCCTCGAGATCGCCGGCATTCTGGCTGCGCGGCACCAGCATCAGGGGGCCGTTGATCGGCATCACCTCGTCGAGGAAGATCGCAATGTTCATCGCGCGCGGCTCCGGCATGCCGTCGTCGCGCTTCCAGGTGCCGTAATCCTGGTGCCACTGCCAGACGTCGCCGGTGAAGGCCGATTTCGCGTTGATCTTGAACTGGTGCATGTAGACGGGCTCGCCGAACACCTGCTCGACCGGATCGATCATGCGCGGATGGGCGCCGAGCACGCCGAAAGCCTCGTTGTAGAGATGCGCGGCAAAGGCCGTGCGCGGCGCGCCGCTCTTCTCGCGCCAGACCTCCGGCCGGTTGGTATCGTAAATCCCGACGGCCTCATGGGCGAGGAAATCGACCTCTTCCTGGGTGAACAATTCGGGCAGGAACAGCCAGCCCTCGCGGTCGAAGAACTCCAATTGCTCCTGGGACAGTTTCATGGGTCGTCCTCCTGTTATTTTGTCATTCCGGGGCGCGACGAAGCCGCGAGCCCGGAATCTATTTATCCGCAGCGCGTGCCGTTCGATGGATTCCGGGCTCGCGCCCCGGAATGACGGCTACGCCGCCACCTCGTCCGTCGCCCTCAATCTCTCCTCGGTCATCCGTCCCGCTGTCTGCGCGTGCGCAAGCGCCGCGCGCTCGGCCGCATCAGCGTCGCCCGCGAGAATGTGTTTTGCGATGTCGGCATGCTCCGCCCAAGCGCTGCCGCGGTAATCGAGCTCCGACAGCACGGTTGCCATCGAGCGGCGCATATGGGGCCATTGCGGCGTGATCGTTTCCTCGATCACGGGATTGCCGGCGAGCTGATAGATGGCGCGGTGGAATTCGACATCGAGCGCGATCAGGTCAGCGAGCGCAGTCTTGCGATCGATGCCGCGTGCGGCGGCGAGCGCTGCCTCCAGCCGCGCGCATCCGGCCGCGTCGGTTCCGGCACGCTGGGCTGCAAGGCGGGCCGCGAGCGCGTCGATGGCGCCGCGCACCTCGTAGAGCTGGCGGATGCGCGCGGGATCGAGCTGGGTGACTTCAAAGCCGCGCTTGCCGCTTTCGGCCACGAGACCCTGCCGGTGCAACAGATGCAGCGCATGCGACACCGGCTGGCGCGAGACGCCGAGCTTGTCGGCAAGCTCGTTCTGCCGGATGCGCTGGCCGGGCTGGAGCGTGCGATCGGAGATCGCTTCCAGGATCCTTGCGTAGACCTGGTCGATCAGGTTCGGGAGCGGGTCGAGAGGAATCACGCCGGCGGCTCCGAAAAGGGAATACGGAATTCCGTATTCAAAGGTATCTCAGGAGGGCAGAGCCGTCAATGCCGGGCTTTGTCGCGTAAGCCTTTGATTTTATTGAAGGGGTCTACTGTGCATGGGGTTGTTTTCGAGTTCAGCGCTCAAGCACCTCCACATCCAGCGTCGCAATCCGCTCGGCATCGGCCAACGCCTCGATCCCGGCGATGCGGCCGCCGCTGAAGCTGAAGCGCAGCGCAATGCGCAGATGTCCGCCGAGGATGACAGCGACCCCCATCTCGCCATCGACCAGCGCGGTGCGTGCCGCCTGCGCGCGGCCCTTGTAGAGCTGGGCGACTGCCGCCGCGCCGCGGATCTCCGGCAGCGTGCCGAGCCGCACCACGGCGTCGTCGGCGCGGAACACGACGTCAGGGTCGAGCACCGCCAGCAGCCCTTCGAAATCGCCCTCGCGTGAGGCCTTGAGGAACGCATCGACGATCATGCGCTGATGCGACAGGTCCGCCTCCGGCACCGGTGCGCCCTGCACGCGCCGCCTTGCCCGGCTCGCCAATTGCCGGGAGGCATCGACCGAGCGGCCGACGATCGGCGCGATCTCCTCGAAGGGCACCGCGAACATGTCGTGCAGCACGAAGGCAAGCCGCTCCGCAGGCTGCAATGTCTCGAGCACGACGAGAAGGGCCGCGCCGACGGAATCGGCCATCTCCGCCTCGCGCGCCTGCGTCTCGTCGACCGGCTCGGGCACATCCGGGCTCATCGGATCTTCCTTGCGCGACTTGCGCGCGCGCAGCATGTCGAGGCAGATCCGTGCGACCACGGTGGTCAGCCAGCCCTTGAGGTTTGCGACATCGGACGTATCGCTCCGGCTCAGCCGCAGCCAGGCTTCCTGCACGGCGTCGTCGACCTCGCCGCGCGCACCCAATATCCGGTAGGCGACGGCGCGCAAGTAATCGCGGTTGGCCTCGAACTGCCGGGTCAGAAAATTTTCGTCAGTCATCAGTCACATTCCCTCGTCGCGATCCGTCATGCCCATGACGAAGCCAATCCGGCCGATGTGACCGGAACCTTCGAAGTTCGATAGATGGAGACGCGACATGATGCACGCCCGCATGAATCACCCGGTGATGGTCCTGCCCGAGGCCATGAACCACCTGCAAGCCCTCGCCAACCTCACCAAGCAGGGTCTGCCGGAAAAGCTCCTGGAACTGGTGCATCTGCGCGCCAGCCAGATCAACGGCTGCAGCGTCTGTGTCGACATGCATCCCAAGATCGCCCGCAAGCTCGGCGAAACCGACGAGCGGCTGTTCGCAGTCTCCGCCTGGCGCGAGGTGCCCTATTTCACCGACGCCGAACGCGCGGCGCTGGCGCTGACGGAGGCGGTCACGCGCGTTGCCGATCGTGAGGACCCGGTGCCGGATGCGATCTGGAACGAGGCCTCCAAACATTTTGACGAACGCGAGCTTGCAACCCTGATCCTCGCGATCGCGACAATCAACGTCTGGAACCGGCTGAATGCGACCATCAAGATGCCAGTCGGCGTCTGGAAGGTGTGAGGCCTTTTACTCCCACTCTCCCCCGGGACGCGGGGAGAGTGCTACGCCGTGAGGAACTGGCTCACGGCGTCGCCGAATTCCTGCGGCGCCTGCTCGAACATCCAGTGTCCGGCATTGGGAATCACCGCCGTCTGCGCGCCCGCGATGTGCGCGGCCAGCACGCGCCACATCACCGACAGGCTGCCGGTGGTGGCGCCGCCGCCGATCAGCAGCGTCGGCGTCTTGATCGCCTGCGCATCGCTGAGCGTATAAGGCCGGCGCTGCTCATTGATCTGGCCGAGGAAGGTCAGCGCGTTGTCGCGCAATTGCTGTTTTGCAGCCGCCGGCACGCGCCGCCACGAGCCATCGCCTTCGATGCCTTCATGGAAGTTTTGCAGCGCGCCCTCGATGTCGCCGGCGCGGATCATCTCGACCGAGCGTATCGTCTTCGCCGCGAGCGGTGGATATGCCGGCGTGCCTTCCGGCACCGGCAGGCTGGCGTCGAGATCGCCGCCCGGCTCGGCCAGCACCAGTTTTCGCAATAGGTCAGGCCGCGCCTGCGCGACACGAAACGCGATGTGCCCGCCACGCGAATGGCCCATCAGGTCGACCGGTCCTGACTTGACCTGTTCGATGAAGGCAATCACGTCGGAGACGTGCTGCGCCATCTTGTAATCGTCGCCGACGGCGTCCCAATGCTCGGGAAAGAAATGCCGCAAGCTGACCGCGATCACGCGGTGGTTCTTCGACAGCGGGCCGAGCACCGAATACCAGGTGCGGAAATCGCCGAGCGTGCCGTGCACGCAGACCAGCGGATGGCCCTCGCCGACTTCGAGATAGGCCATGTCGTAACCATTGACGCGAAAGCTCTGCATGATCAGCTCGCCAGGAAATCCAGGACCACTTCGGAGTATTTTTGCGGCGCCTGCTCGAACATCGGATGCGTCGCGTTCGGGATGATCGCCGTTTTGGAATAGGGTACGTGCGCGGCCAGCGCATGCAGCACTTTCGGCAGCAGGCCCTTGGTCCGCGCGCCCAGGATGAACAGTGTCGGCATCCTGATCGCCTCCGAATCCGCTTTCGAGAACGGCGGACGGTTGTCGCGGACCTGACCGATCAGCGTATAGGCATTGTCTCGTAGATTTTGCTTCACCATCGCCGGCAGCCGCGACCAGGTGCCGGCGCCTTCCAGCGTGTCGACGAAGACGGCAAGCCCGCCGTCGACATCGCCTGCCGCGATCTTCTCGGCCGAGGCGGTGAAACGCGCCAGCGGCGGCGAGGGGCCGCCGGCATAGTCAGGGTCAAGGCTCGCGTCGAGCTCGCCGCCGGGTTCGGCGAGCACCAGTCGCCGCAGCAGATCGGGCCGCTGCTGCGCCACGCGGAAGCAGATGTGGCCGCCGCGGGAATGGCCCATCAGATCGACGGGGCCGAGATCGAGCTTCTCGATGAAGGCGATGACGTCACTGACATGCTGGGCGATCGAATAGGTGTCGCCGACGCCGTCCCATTTTGCCGGGAAGAAGTGCCGGAGGCTGGGGACGATCATCCGGTGCCGCTGCGTCAGCGGCCCAAGCACGCAGCCCCAGACGCGGAAGTCCGAAAGCGAGCCGTGTACGCAGACCAGCGGCGGCCTGTCTCGGTCCTCGCCCACGTCGAGATAGGGCATGTCGTATCCAAGGACGTGGAGGCTTTGCATTCGGGGCTCGTCGGAAGGGGCGCGGAACTCCTGTGCAAGATTCCCGGAAACCGGGTGGATCGCAACTATTTCCAAGCCTAGATTTGGGCCTAGATGACAATGGGGGCACGCGAGAAGGACGCAAGCCCAGGAACCAAGCCATGACCGACCAGCATTTTGCTCTGTTCGACACCAAGATCGGCCTCTGCGCCATCGCCTGGGGACCGCGCGGCATCAACGGCACGCAGCTGCCGATGGGCGGCGAACAGAAGATCCGCACCCGCATCAGCCAGCGTCATGCTGATGCCACCGAAGCCGAACCGACGCCCGAGGTGCAGCACGCGATCGACCGCATGACGAAATTGCTTGCGGGTGGGCACGACGACCTCGCCGATATCGAGCTCGATCTCGACGGCGTGCCCGAGTTCAATCGCGGCGTCTACGAGATCGCCCGCGCGATCCCGCCCGGCAAGACCATCACTTATGGCGACATCGCCAAGCAGCTCGGCGGCGTCCAGCTGTCGCGCGACGTCGGCCAGGCGCTCGGCCGCAACCCGTGCCCGATCGTCGTGCCCTGCCATCGCGTGCTCGCTGCTGGCAACAAGCCCGGCGGCTTCTCGGCGAATGGCGGTGTGGTGACCAAGCTGAAGATGCTCGAGATCGAGGGCGCGCTGGTGAACCATACGCCGAGCTTGTTTGATTGAGGTAGTGTTGGTCGTGCCCCGGACGCAGTGCGGCACAAAGTGCTGCACTGCTGAGCAGGGGCCCAGACCAGGCGAGATGGTCCCGGCTCTGCGGCGCTCCGCTATGCGCTGCGCCGCGTCCGGGACACGAGACCTTCCTCAAATCTTCGCCGCCGTCTTCGGCCAATACCGGTCGCGCAGATGCCGCTTGACCAGCTTGCCCGTTGGCGTGCGCGGCAACTCGGCTTCGAAATCGATCGAGCGGGGACACTTGATCGCCGAGAGGCGCGTCTTGCAGTAGGCGATCAGCTCGGCCTCGAGCGCCTTGCCGGCCCGGCTCATATCGTGCGGCTGCACCACGGCCTTCACTTCTTCGCCCATCTCCTCGTTGGGGACGCCGAATACGGCGACGTCAGCGATCTCGGGGTGGGTGATGAGGACATCCTCGGTCTCCTGCGGGTAGATATTCACCCCGCCGGAGATGATCATGTAGGACTTGCGGTCCGTGAGGAACAGGAAGCCGTCCTTGTCGAGATAGCCGACGTCTCCGAGCGTCGACCAGCCCTTGGCGTTGTAGGCCTTCTTCGTCTTCTCCGGGTCGTTGTGATAGGTGAAGGCGGGCGCGTCGGCGAAATAGACCGTGCCGATTTCGCCGACTGGCTGCTCCTCGTCGTTTTCGTCCAGGATCTTGATCTTGCCGACGACGGCACGGCCGACGCTGCCGCGATGCTCCAGCCATTGCTGCGAACTGCAGACGGTGACGCCATTGCCTTCTGAGCCTGCGTAGTACTCGATCAGGATCGGTCCCCACCATTCGATCATCTTGGCCTTGACGTCGACCGGGCAGGGCGCGGCGGCGTGGATCGCGCCTTTCAACGTCGAGACATCGTACTTGGCGCGGACGTCGTCCGGCAGCTTCAGCATGCGCACGAACATGGTTGGCACCAGTTGCGACTGCGTGACCTTGTAGTTCTCGACCAGCCTCAGAAAATCCTCGGCGTCGAAATGCTCCATGATGATGGAGGTGCCGCCGAGCACGATCGCCATCATGTTGAACCGCAGCGGAGCCGCGTGATAGAGCGGCGCTGGCGACAGGTAGGTGCTCCCGGCATTCATGCCGCACATGTCGGCGCAGAGCACGCGCAGGAAGGCATTCGGCGCGTCGATCTTGTTGCCCTCGAAGGCCTTCTTGATGCCCTTGGGGCGGCCGGTGGTGCCTGAGGAATACAGCATGTCGTAGCCGGCGACTTCGTCCGCGATCGGCGTGGTCGGCTGTGCGGCGGTTTCCCTGTCGTAGGAACGGAAGCCGGGCTGGGGCTCATCGACCATGTAGAAAATCGGCTCGCCGGGCTTGCCCTTGACCAGGTTCTTGATCTGCTCGGCGCATTTCGGCGTGGTGATCACGACCTTGGCGCCGCAATCGCCGATGATGTAGTCGATCTCGTCCTGCTTCAGATAGCGACTGATCGCGGTGTAATAGAGCCCGCTGCGCTGCGCCGCCCAGCAGATCTCCATGAAGGCGAGGCGGTTTTCCATCAAAAGCGCGATGTGGTCGCCTGCCTTCAGGCCGAGCGAACGGAACAGGTTTGCGCCCTGGTTCGAGAGTTCGTCCAGCTCGCGATAGGTGATCGCCTTGCCGGTCCCGGCCATCTGGTAGGCGATCTTGTTGGGCGTGGTGCGGGCGTGGATGGAGGGGTGGGTCATGAAAGTTGGTCTCACAACAACAAAGGTGTCATCCCGGCGAAGGCCGGGATCCATAACCACCGATCGAAATTGTTGAAATGCGATGTCGCCCCAGCTCGCCCCAACCACGAACATTTGTGGATATAGGTCCCGGCCTTCGCCGGGACGACACCTTTCGTGTGGCAACGCGTGAGCGATGCCGCGGCTCGGCCTACAGCCGCTCCACGATCGTCACGTTGGCCATGCCGCCGCCTTCGCACATGGTCTGCAGGCCGTAGCGCTTGCCGCGCTGATGCAGGGCGTGGACCAGCGTCGTCATCAGCTTGGTGCCGGAGCCGCCGAGGGGATGGCCGAGCGCAATCGCGCCGCCGTTGACATTCAGGCGTGCCGGATCGGCGCCGGTGGTCTTGAGCCAGCCTGTCGGCACCGAGGCGAAGGCCTCGTTGACCTCGAACAGGTCGATGTCGTCGACCTTCATGCCGGCCTTTTCCAGTGCCTTCTTGGTGGCATGCAAGGGAGCGTCGAGCATGATGACGGGGTCGCCGCCGGTCATGGTCATGTGGTGGATGCGCGCGAGCGGCTTGACGCCGAGCTGCTTGAGGCCGCGCTCGTTGACGACCATCACGCCGGAGGCGCCGTCGCAGATCTGGCTGGCGCTTGCGGCGGTGAGCTTGCCGTTCTCAGCGATCAGCTTGACGCCCTTGATGCCGTCGAGCGTGGCATCGAAGCGGATGCCTTCGTCGATGTGGTGGGTATCCTTGCTGCCGTCGGCCCTGACGATCTCCAGCGGCACGATCTCCTTCTTGAAGTGACCGGCTTGCGTGGCGGCAATCGCGCGCTGATGGCTCTGGAAGGAAAATTCGTCGAGATCGTCCTTCGACAGGCCGTACTTCTCGGCCATCATCTCGGCGCCGGTGAACTGGCTGAATACGATGTTCGGATATCTCGCCTCGATGCCCGGGCTCTTGTAATTGCCGAAACCGTTCTTGGCAGGCAATTGCGAGGATAGGCCCATCGGCACGCGTGTCATGGATTCCACGCCGGCCGCGATCACCACGTCCATGGTGCCGGACATCACGGCCTGTGCCGCGAAGTGCAGCGCCTGCTGCGACGAGCCGCACTGACGGTCGATCGAGGTGCCCGGCACGCTCTCCGGCAGCTTCGAGGCCATGATCGCGTTGCGCGCCACGTTGTTGGACTGTTCGCCGACCTGCATCACGCAGCCCATGATCACGTCCTCGACGAGGGCCGGATCGACCTTGGTGCGATCGACCAGCTCGTCCAGCACTTTTGCGGCGAGATCGGCCGGGTGCCAGCCGGCGAGGCGGCCCCCCTTGCGCCCGCCCGCGGTACGCGCAGCGGCGACGATATAAGCCTCGGCCATTTCGGTCTCTCCCGTGATTGTTTTTGATAGCTTGGGGTTGTCGGGGGCGGATTTAATGGGCGGGATATCGTTTAGTCAATCGATCAATTAACTCTTGTGGGGAGGCGCTGCTTCGGCTTATCTGCGGCCCGCCTCGAGCGGCGAGAACAAGGGATCTCCGTGACTACCAGCGTACCGAACAGGCTCCCGAGCGGAAAGAATTCCACGGCAGAGAAATTGCTCGTGGCCGCGAGCGAGCTGATGATCGAACGCTCCTCGATCGAGATCTCGCTCTCGGACATCGCGCAGAAGTCGGGCGCGAACGCCGCGCTGGTCAAATATCACTTCGGCAACAAGGACGGCCTGTTGCTGGCGTTGCTCGCGCGCGATGCCGCCACCGAGATGTCCAATCTCGAATATCTGCTGGCGCAGCCGATCACGGCGACCGCGAAGCTGAAGCTGCACATCGCCGGCATCATTCGCGCCTATCACCGGTTCCCGTATATGAACCGGCTGATCCACTATCTCCTGCACGAGAGCGTTGCGGGCTCCGCGGACGAAGTCTCGAAATTCTTCGTTGCGCCGCTGCTCGACTTTCATCGCCGCCTGCTCGCCGAAGGCGTCAGCCGCGGCGAGTTCCGCCAGACCGATCCGGTGCTGTTCTACACCAGCCTGATCGGCGCCTGCGATCATCTGTTCTTCGGCCGGCACGCGATGTCTCGCGCGACCGGCGTCGGTCCGGTCACCGACGACGTCTGCCGGCAATACATCAAGCACATGGAAACGCTGATTTGCGGCGGCATCCTCACGCAAGCCGAGGAAGCTGTCGCGGCCGGATAATCCGGCCAGAACTCATAAGTCTAGAGAAGAAACGTCCAAGGAAAGGTAGCCTGTCATGGAATTGAAAGACGTAGCCGTTCTCATCACCGGCGGTGGTTCGGGTCTCGGCGAAGCGACCGCGCGCGCCATGGCGGCCAAGGGCGCCAAGATCGGCGTGATCGACCAGAACAAGGAGAACGCCGAGAAGGTCGCCGCGGAGGTGAAGGGCGTCGCGCTGCATGCCGACGTCACCAGCGAAGAGCAGATCAAGGCGGCGATCGCCAAGGCCGAAGCTGCGCATGGCGTCGCCCGCGTGCTGATGAACTGCGCCGGCATCGGCGGCTCGCAGCGAATCGTCGGTCGCGACGGCGTCTATCCCCTCGAAAAATTCGCGCGCATCATCAACGTCAATTTGATCGGCACGTTCAACTGCCTGCGCCTGTTCGCCGAGCGCCTCGTCACCATCGAGCCTGTCGGTGAAGAGCGCGGCGTCATCATCAACACCGCCTCGGTGGCGGCCTATGAAGGCCAGATCGGCCAGATCGCCTATTCGGCCTCGAAGGGCGGCGTCGTCGGGCTCACGCTGCCGGCCGCGCGCGACCTCGCCAGCCAGAAGATCCGCGTCAACACCATCGCGCCCGGCCTGTTCTTCACGCCGCTGCTGATGGGCCTGAACGAGGAAGCCCGCAAGAGCCTCGGCGCCCAGGTGCCGCATCCCTCGCGCCTTGGCGATGCCAAGGAGTACGGCGCGCTCGCCGTGCACATCGTCGAGAACGCGATGCTCAACGGCGAGACCATCCGTCTCGACGGCGCCATCCGCATGGCCCCGCGGTAGGGTTTTTCTTCCCTTCTCCCCCTGTGGGAGAAGGTGGCGCGAAGCGCCGGATGAGGGGTTTCCCTCCGCGATCTCATCTGTGGAGATGGACCCCTCACCCAAGCGAGTTCTTGGTCAGCGATGTACATGCCCTCTCCCACAAGGGGAGAGGGCGCAGCAATCGGCACCATCGTTGCGGATGGAGGAAAATCGCGTATGTCCCAACCGCTGCTGATCGAGCATGACGACGGCGTCGACCGGGTGACGCTCAATCGTCCGGACAGTCTAAATGCGCTTGATCCGTCGCTGATCGACGCGCTCAACGCCTACTTCCAGGGGCTCCAGCGTAATCGCGACACGCGTGTCGTCGTGCTGAAGGGCGCGGGCAAGAATTTCTGCGCCGGTCTCGACCTCAAGGCCGCGATGCAGCGGCGCGCGGGACAGCAGGAGCCGCCCGGCGTCACCGAGTCGCTGGACTCGCAGCGACGTATCGCCGACATCGTGATGCTGATGCGGCGCTGTCCCCAGCCGATCCTGTCGCTGGTGCAGGGCGCGGCAGCTGGCGGCGGCTTTGCGCTGGCGCTCGCTTCTGACATCCGCATCGCGACGAAATCGGCGCGGATGAACTGTGCCTTCATCAAGCTCGGCCTTGGCGGCTGCGACATTGGCACCAGCTATTTTCTGCCGCGGCTCGTTGGTGTTTCCGTGGCGTCGGAGTTGATCCTCACTGGACGGTTCATCGGCGCCGAACGCGCGCTTGCCGTCGGGCTCGTCTCGGAAGTCGTCGACGAGGACAAGCTCGATGAAGCCGCCGAGCCTTATGTCGACGCGATGATGACGGCCTCGCCCGTGGGGCTGCGCTTGTCGAAAGAATGTCTCAACATGAGCGTCGATGCGGGATCGCTGGAAGCCGCGATCGCGATGGAGGACCGCAACCAGGTCCTGTGCAGCCGCTCCGAGGAGTTTTCGGAAGGCATCAGGGCCTTCCTTGAGAAGCGAAAGCCTGTCTATATCAAACGCTGAAACAACGAAGATCCGCGAAGGACAATAATTCCGGGAGACGCAAAATGAGTGGAAGCGCGGCGGCGGTGATGGCGAAGCCCGCCTTTCGCAAGGTCGAGTGGCTGGCGCGCGATATCGATGTCGAGCGCCGCGCTGACGGCACGGTGGTGCTGAAGTCGCGCATTCCACTGCAGCCTTATGAGAAGCATCTTCCGGCCTCGCTAGCGAAATGGGCGAAGGAAGCGCCCGAGCGCATCTGGCTGGCGCAGCGCGGCGGACCAAACCGCGAATGGCGCAAGGTCTCCTACGGTGAAGCCAAGCGCGCCGTCGATGCGCTGACCCAGGCGCTCCTCAATCTCCAGCTCGACGGACGCCCGGTTGCGATCCTGTCTGGCAATTCGATCGAGCATGCGCTGATGACGCAGGCCGCGATGCAGGCGCGCTCGCCCGCCGCGCCGGTGTCGCCGGCCTACTCGCTGATGAGCCACGATCACGTCAAGCTGAAGTACCTGTTCGACCTGATCAAGCCGGCCGTGGTGATGGTGCAGGACGGCCCGACCTTCGAGAAGGCGCTGAGCGCGCTCGATCTCGCCGGCGTCACCGTCGTTCACGTCGTGCGGCCCTGTGAAGGCGTTAAGAGCGTCAGTTTTGCCGAGCTCGCCGCGACGCCAGTGACGGCTGATGTCGAGGCGTCGATCGCAAAGATCACGCCCGACACCGTGGGCAAGCTGCTATTTACATCGGGCTCGACCGGTATGCCCAAGGCCGTCATCAACACGCAGGAAATGATGTGCGCCAACGCCGCGATGATGATGCAGGTGCGACCGCGCACGCCGGGCGGCCCGCTCGCGACCGTGCTCGACTGGATGCCGTGGAATCACACCATGGGCGGCAATGCCGCGTTCCATCCGGTGCTCGTCGACGGCGGGACGCTCTATATCGACGACGGACGGCCGATGCCGGGGCAGCTCGAAGAGACCATCAAGAACCTGCGCGAGATCTCGCCGACCTATTACGCCAATGTGCCGGCAGGCTATGCCGCACTCGCTGCCGCGATGGAGAAGGACGACGCGCTGTGCCGATCCTTCTTCAAGAACCTGTCGATCATGGCCTATGGCGGTGCGCGGCTGCCCGATGATCTCTACGACCGCATGCAGGCCCTCGCCGTGAAGACCACCGGCGAGCGTATCGTGTTCTACACCGGCTGGGGCTCGACCGAGACCGCACCGACCTCGACCGGCACCTATTGGGACACCGAGCGTGTCGGCCTGATCGGCCTGCCGTTCCCGGGCGTCGAGCTGAAGATGGTGCCGTGCCGCTCGAAATACGAGCTGCGCCTGCGCGGCGTCAACGTCACGCCTGGCTATTTCGGCCAGCCGGAGCTGACGAAGAAGATGTTCGACGAGGAAGGATTCTACTGCATCGGCGACGCCGGTATCTTCGTCGACGATGCCGATCCGGTGAAGGGCATCATCTTCGCCGGCCGCGTGGTCGAAGACTTCAAGCTCACCACCGGCACCTTCGTGCATGTCGGCTCGCTCCGCACCGACGCGATCGCGGCCGCAACACCGGTCGTGCATGACGCGCTGGTCGCGGGACAGGATCGCCCTTTCATCGGGCTGCTTGCCTGGCCGAATTTGCACGCCTGCCGGCAGCTCGTCGGCAATCCCGATCTCAGCTTCGAGGATGCGGTGAAGCACCCTGATGTGATCGCCTGCTTCAAGCGCGGGCTCCAGACTCACAACAAGGAGTGTGAAGGCGCCAGCAGCCGCATCATCGCGCGCGCCATGCTGATGGCCGAGCCGCCCTCGATCGACGGCAACGAGCTCACGGACAAGGGCTACATCAACCAGCGGGCCGGCCTCGAACGCCGCGCGGCGCTGGTCGAGCGGCTCTATGCCGACAAACCGGATCAAGACGTCATCATTCTCAAGTAGTCGACATCATCAACACGGGTACGCGCCATGAATTTCGATTTCTCTGACGACCAGAAGCAGCTCCGCGACCAGGCGCGCAAATTCCTCGCCGAAAAATGCTCGCCCAAGGCGGTGCGCGTCGTGCTCGACGGCAAGGCGCCCTACGATAAGGAGCTGTGGAAGGGCCTTGCCGAGATGGGTTTTCTCGGCGTTGCGATTCCCGAGGAGTTCGGTGGCGCTGGCGCCGGCCATCTCGAGCTTTGCGTCATTGCGGAGGAGATGGGCCGGGCCAATGCGCCGGTGCCGTTCTCCTCGACCGTCTATCTCGCGGCGGAAGCGCTGTTGATCGCCGGCAGCGACGCGCAAAAGAAGAAGTGGCTGCCCGCGATCGCTTCCGGCGAAGCGATCGGCACGCTGGCGCTGTTCGAGGGCAAGGGCAATCCCGCGCCGAAGAACGTCAAGCTGGCGGCTGCGAATGGCGTGCTGAACGGCGTCAAGAAGCCGGTCGCTGATGGTGCGATCGCCGACTTCGCGGTGGTTGCGGCGCGCACCGGTTCGGGCGGCCGCGACAGCGACATTTCGCTGTTCCTGGTCGACCTCAAGGCTGGCGGTGTTGAGGTGAAGAGCCTCACCAATCTCGATCCGACTCGCGGACAGGCCGAGATCACCTTTAGAGATTGCAAGGCCGAGCCGCTCGGCGCTGCCGGGGAGGGCTGGAGCATCCTGGCCCAGGTGCTCGATCGCGCCGCGGTGTTGTGTGCGTTCGAGCAGGTCGGCGGCGCTGACCGCGCTCTGGAGATGGGCCGTGACTACGCGCTCGACCGCATCGCCTTCGGCCGCCAGATCGGCTCATTCCAGGCGATCAAGCACATGCTGGCCGACATGTATGTCTCGGCGACGCTGGCGCGTTCCAACAGCTATTACGGCGCCTGGGCGCTTTCGACCAACGCGGCCGAGCTGCCGGAAGCCGCCGCCGCCGCGCGCATCAGTGCGACGCAGGCGTTCCAGCACTGCGCCAAGAACAACATCCAGGTTCACGGCGGCATGGGTTTCACCTGGGAGTTCGACTGCCACATGTACTACCGCCGCGCCAATGCGATGGCGCTCGGGCTTGGCAGCCTGTCCTATTGGGAAGACCAGCTGATCGACCGCATGCGCAAGAAGAACGCGGCGTAATCCGCGGCTCGTGTCCCGGACGCGATGCGGCATGCAATGCCGCTTCGCAGAGCCGGGACCCAGGGGCCGCAATGGACCCCGGATCTGCAGCGCACCACTTCGTGCTGCGCAGCGTCCGGGGAACGAAACCGAGAGATGAGACCATGAATTTCGACGACACCCCGCAGGAAGCCGAGTTCCGCGCTACCGCCCGCGTCTGGATCGGTGCCAACGCGCCCAAGCAGTACGAAGACGAGCTGCGCAAATCCTCGCTCGGCCGCACGGTGCTCAAGAACGCCAACATTCTCGAGGTGGCAAAAGCCTGGCAGAAGAAGAAGGCCGACGCCGGCTGGGCCTGTCTGCACTGGCCGAAGGAATATGGCGGCCGTGGCGCCTCGCCGATCGAGCGTGTGATCTGGTCGCAGGAAGAAGGGCCGTTCGGCCAGCTGTCCCGCATGTTTATCATCGGCCACGGCATGTGCGGGCCGACCATGATGGCGTTCGCGCGCGAGGAGCATAAGCGGACATATTTGCCGCCGCTCGCCTCCGGCGAGAAGGTCTGGTGCCAGCTGTTCTCCGAGCCGGCCGGCGGCTCCGACGTCGCAGGTCTGCGGACGCGCGCAGAAAAGGACGGCGACGACTGGGTCATCAACGGCCAGAAGATCTGGACCTCGGGCGCGCATTATTCCGACTACGGCATCCTGCTGACGCGCACCGATCCCACCGTGCCCAAACACAAGGGTCTCACCATGTTCTTCCTAGACATGAAGAGCCCGGGCGTCGAGGTGCGGCCGATCAAGCAGGCGAGCGGCGCTTCGGACTTCAACGAGGTCTATTTCACTGATGTCCGCATCCCAGACCATCAGCGCCTTGGCGAGGTCGGTGACGGCTGGAACGTCTCGCTGACGACCCTGATGAACGAGCGCAGCGCGATCGGTGCGGCCGTTTCGACCGGTTTCCCGGAACTCTTCGAATATTGCTCCAGCCTGATGCTCGACGACGGTCCGGCGATCGAGGATCGCGCGGTGCGCTCGAAGCTCGCCAACTGGGCCGTGAAAGCGAGCGGGCTGAAATACACCAGCATGCGCGCGATCTCGGCGCTGTCGCGGGGCGAACGGCCAGGGCCGGAAAACTCCATCGGCAAGCTGGTCGCGGGCTCGATGATCCAGGACGTCGCCACCTACGCACTGGACTTGCAGGGCGCCGGCGGCGTGGTCAGCGGCGAGGATGCCGAGCTCGCGGGCCGTTTCCAGGCGATGCTGCTGCGTGCGCCCGGGACCCGCGTCGAAGGCGGCACCGACGAGATCATGCGCAACATCATCGCCGAGCGGGTGCTGGGCCTGCCCGGTGATATCAGGGTCGACAAGGACGTGCCGTTCAACAAGATCCCGACCAAGGGAAGAAATTAGCCGTCATTCCGGGGCGGCTCGAAGAGCCGAACCCGGAATCTCGAGATGTGTAGGTAACCTCTGGCTTCCGGGTTCGCGCGTTGCGCGCCCCGGAATGACAAAAAGGGAAGCGCCATGAATTTCGACGACACCCCGCAGGAAGCCGCATTCCGTGAGACTGCACGCAAGTGGATCGCCGCCAATGCGCCGAAAGAGTTCGAGCAGGAGCTGTCAAAATCTTCGCTCGGCCGCATCAGGCTTGCGAAGCATGACATGGTCGAGGTCGGCAAGGCCTGGCAGAAGAAGAAGGCCGAAGGCGGCTGGGCCTGCCTGCACTGGCCTAGGGAATATGGCGGCCGTGGCGCAACGCCGATCGAGCGCGTGATCTGGCAGCAGGAAGAGGGCGTCTACGGCAAGCTGACGCAGCCGTTCCAGATTGGCGAAGGCATGTGTGGTCCGACCGTAATGGCCTGGGGCAGCGAGGACGCCAAGCGCCGGTACTTGCCGAAGCTCGCCTCGGGCGAGGAGATCTGGTGTCAGCTGTTCTCCGAGCCGTCGGCCGGCTCCGATGTCGCGGGCCTGCGCACGCGCGCCGAAAAGAAGGGCGACAACTGGGTCGTCAACGGTCAGAAGATCTGGACCTCGGGCGCGCACTACTCCGATTACGGCCTGTTGATCGCGCGCACCGATCCAAATGTGCCCAAGCACAAAGGCCTCACCATGTTCTTCCTGGACATGAAGAGCGAGGGGGTCGAGGTGCGGCCGATCAGGCAGGCCAACGGCATGCAGGAGTTCAACGAGGTCTATTTCACCGACGTCGTGATTCCGGACAGCCAGCGGTTAGGCGCCGTCGGCGAGGGCTGGAGCGTGTCGCTGACCACGCTGATGAACGAGCGCATGTCGATCGGCGCGCGGCTTGCGACCGGAGTGCCTGAAATGTTCGAGTTCTGCTCGAACCTGATGCTGGAGGATGGTCTCGCCATCGACGATCCCGCGGTGCGCTCGAAGCTTGCGAGCTGGGCCGTGAAGTCGAGCGGGCTGAAATATACCAGCTATCGCGCGATCTCGGCGCTGTCGAAGGGTGAGCGGCCGGGCCCGGAGAACTCGATCGGCAAGCTCGTCTCCGGCATGATGCTGCAGGACATCGCGACCTACGCCATGGACCTGCAAGGCGCGGCGGGTGTTCTCACCGGCGCGGACGAGGAGACGGTGCACGGCCAGTTCCAGCAGATGCTGCTGTCCTCGCCATCGATGCGCATCGCTGGTGGCACCGATGAGATCCTGCGCAACATCATCGCCGAGCGCGTGCTGGGTCTTCCTGGGGATATCCGCGTCGACAAGGATGTGCCCTACAACAAGATTCCCACCAAGGGGCGGTGAGAGCGCGAGCTGATCCATGGATGCAAAAGTGAACCAGGCCGACCGCATCGGCGTGCTCGAAGAGCTGCTCAACGAGCGCTACTCCGTGCGCGCCTTCCTGCCGAAAGAAGTCGACCGCTCCACCATCGAGCACGTGCTGACGACCGCGCAGCGCACCGCGTCCTGGTGCAACAGCCAGCCCTGGCAGGTCATCATCGCCAGCGGCGAAGCCAAGGAGCGTTTCCGCCAGCTGATCTACAAGGAGGCATCAGGCGGCCTCGGCGACGATTATGATTTCACGCCGCCGCGCGAATATGTCGGCGTCTATCTCGAGCGCCGCCGGGAGAGCGGATTTCAGCTCTACAACACGCTCGGCATCGTCAGGGGCGACAGAAGCGCTTACGCCAAGCAGGCGCTGGAGAACTACAATTTCTTCGGCGCGCCGCATGTCGCGATCATTCACACCAACGAGCCGCTCGGCATCTACGGTGCGATCGACTGCGGTGCCTATGTCTCGAACTTCATGCTTGCCGCGCAAGCGCTCGGCCTCGGCACGATCCCGCAGGCCGCTTTGGCGCGTCATTCCGGCCTGATCCGCCGTCACTTCAATTTGCCGGACGATCGCCGCGTCGTCTGCGGCATCTCGTTCGGCTACGCCGACCACGCACACAAGGTGAACAGTTACCGTACCTCGCGCGCATCAGTCGCCGAGACGGTGACGTTCGTCGAGAAGTAACTCGCGCGCGCACGAAGACGGCCGCGCAAACGGCCGCCTTCGCGAGCTGTCGCCTTCAGTCGATTGACGCGCTATCCGCCGCTGCCGCCGATCACGGCGCGCACGGTCTCGTCGGGCCCGAAATCCTCGGCGCCGTCGACATAGAGCAGCGCGGCGAGCTTCGAGCGCGCGCGGTTGACGCGGCTCTTGATGGTGCCGACCGCACAGCCGCAGATTGAGGCCGCGTCCTCATAGGAGAAGCCGGAGGCCCCGACCAGGATCAAGGCTTCGCGCTGGTCCTGCGGAAGCTTGTCGAGCGCGGTGCGAAACTCCTCGAACTCGAGATGGGCGTTCTGCGAAGGCTGCGTCTTCAGCGTCTTGGCATAGTTGCCCTCGGCATCCTCGACCTCGCGGCGCCGCTTGCGATAGTCGGAGCGGAACAGGTTGCGCAGGATCGTGAACAGCCACGCCGGCAGATTGGAGCCGGGCTGGAACGAGTCGATGTTGGCGAGAGCGCGGAGCAGCGTCTCCTGCACCAGATCGTCGGCGCGGTCGGCGTTGCCGCTGAGCGATATGGCGAACGCGCGCAGGCTTGGCACGGCCGCCAGAATGTCGTCACGCAGGGAGTTCGTGAGAGGCATTAGTCCCTCCCATTGTTGTCGTTGGAGCCCCCAGCCCCATTCTCGTTTGGAGAACCACCTCCCGGCGCATCAAGCTTTTTGATGAGCTCCGCGAACCGGTCCGGAACCCCTTGCCGCACGACGTCATCATACATCGCGCGCAGTTGATGGCCGATCCGGGATTGGATCTCCGGAGTGAGGCCTCCCTTGCCGGGGGTCGTGCTTTTGCTGGCTTGAGACTTGAGATCTTTCATGACCTGTTCCACGTTTCCCCGAGTTAAGTGACTGCAAAATAGAGAAGTTTTCTCAACCGGGAGCCGTTCCCTGGACGAGTTCAATTCCAGGTTCGACAAAAAGTTCCCAGCCAACGGGAACTTTTCTTATCCTGAGGCGTAATCAGCCCCAGCAGGGGAACCCGGGCCTCCCCTCATATTGCCTGGTTCTTCAAGGTTGGCCCGATGATGAATGGAGTGGGGATGTCCCGTTCACAGCTCGTTGCTGAACACTTGCCGTTGTTGCGCCGGTATGCGCGCGCCCTGACGGGCAGCCAGGCCTCCGGCGACGCCTATGTCGCAGCCATGTTGGAAGCCATGCTTGGAGATCCCAGCGTGCTCGACGAGAGTCATGGGCCGCGGGCCGGCCTGTTTCGCCTGTTCACCCAGATCTGGAATTCGGTTTCGGTCAATGACGATTCCGAGGTCACGACGCTGCCGATGCCGCCGGAACGCCGGCTGTCCAATATCACGCCGCTGCCGCGGCAGGCCTTTCTGTTGCTCTCGCTCGAGGGCTTTTCGGAAGAGGAAGTCGCCTTTGTCCTCGGCACCGATGTTGCCGAGACGCGCCGGCTGGCCGATGCCGCCGGCCGCGAGATGGCGGCAGAGATCGCCACCGACGTGCTGATCATCGAGGACGAGACTTTCATCGCCATGGACCTCGAGAGCCTGGTGAAGAATCTCGGCCACAACGTCGTCGGTGTGGCGCGCACCCATGCCGATGCCGTGGCGCTGGCCAAGAACAAGCGGCCTGGCCTCATCCTCGCCGATATCCAGCTTGCCGACGGCTCGTCGGGCCTTGACGCCGTCAACGAGCTGCTCCGCACCTTCGAGGTGCCGGTGGTGTTCATCACCGCCTATCCCGAGCGCTTCCTCACCGGCGAGCGCCCCGAGCCGGCCTTCCTGATCTCAAAGCCGTTCCAGCCCGCGATGGTGTCTGCCGTGGCGAGCCAGGCGCTGTTCTTCCAGCGCAACTCGCGCAACCGCGCGCCGAAAGCGCCCGCGGCCTGACAAGGCGCCCGCGGCGTAAGAAGCGCCGCTGTCTGACGAGGTGATTGGATCCGGCGTGCTGCGAGGCACGCCGGATTTTTCGTGCCCGCTTGACGGGTGTCGCGTTCGCCGCCCATACCTCGCGCATTGCACCAATTGGAGATGTGCCGATGGACCAGCAACTGCTCGACCGCCTCGCCATCCGCGACCTCGTCGAGAACTGGGCGCTGTGGCGCGATGCCGGCGACTGGGAGCGCTTTGCCACCGTCTGGCACGAGGAAGGCTGGATGTCTGCGACCTGGTTTCAGGGACCGGCGCGGGACTTCATGCGCGTCAGCCAGGAGGGCTTTGCCAAGGGCGTACGCATCCTGCACTTCCTCGGCGGCACCAGTATCGACCTCTCGGGCGAGCGTGCCATTGCGCAAACCAAGATGACGATCTCGCAGCGGGCCCTGGTGCACGACGTGCTCTGCGACGTCGTCTGCACCGGACGCTTCTATGATTTCCTCGAGAAGCGAAAGGGCCGGTGGGGCATCGTCCGCCGCCAGCCGATCTACGAGAAGGACAGGATCGACCCGGTCGATCCCGCCGCGACGCTTCGCCTCGACCAGCAGGCGCTCGCTGCGCTGCCCGAAGGTTATCGCCATCTCGCCTACATGCAGGAGCTGATCGGCTACAAGGTCAAGCGCGATATGCCCGGGCTGATCGGCCCCGAGGTCGAGAAGCTCTATGGCGAGGGGCGGGATTGGCTGGCGGGCAAGTGAAAGTGGGCCCCAGACACGGTCGGATCCTGGTTTGACGAGCCCTTCCCTTGGACATGGCAATGAAACCTGCTTTCGTTCTGGCGCTGACCGTTTGCGCCGTCATTTCGCCAAGTGTCGTTCACGCGCTTGACTGCGCGAAGGCGGCGCTGAAGGCTGAGAAGCTCATCTGCTCTTCTCCGGAGGCGAGGGAGGCGGATGCGGCGATGAGCGCCGCCTACTTCGCGTTGCTGCGCCGGACAACGGACCCGGACTTCCGCGAGGGACTCGTACGCAGTCAGCGGCGATGGATCGAGGCGCGTTCGGGTGGCGTTCCGAGAATCGATGGGGAGCAAGACGAAGAGCCCGACGATCGCAAGGTGTTGCTGAAGATCACGAAGGATCGTCTCGACTTCCTGAAAGGAAACGAGCCCATCCGCAGGATGGAGCTTCAGCGAAAAGTCGCGTCCAAGGACAGCGGTGGACCGCTCGCAGGCTATGAGGGTCCCTGCGGCTTTATGCCCCCACGCTATGGTCACTGGGAGTATGCCTGCTGGATTTCTACGCATCGCCAGCACAAGGACCGAATCTGTAGTGTCGGAGAGGAGTGGGCCAGCGGTCACACGACTGAACGACGGCTGGTCAGCGTTGTGACGAATGGCGAAGCCAGACCAGTCGCGAGTTGCTACACAGGGTATGAAGGGCATAGCTGCCCAGACCCGGACGTCGGGGCCGCCGCTCATTGGGACACGAACCCTCAGATATCTCCCGGTGATCTCGCTCCACCGCGCCTTGGCAGCCTCTGGAAATATGACCCCGACGGCCCTGCTGGTTATGATGAGCCCTGGATGCAGGATTGTCTGTTCGCTCCGAACTATCCGCGGGCGGATTTGAAGCGGCCCGATCCGTCTCCCGTGGGCAAGACCCCATAGTTCGGCGTCGGGCCAAAAGCCGCCCCCAGACAAAAGTAAGGCGCGACTGGCATCACCACAGTCGCGCCCTACGTCGCCGGCTTATGGGGCAGGGGGGAATAGCCGGCTGTTGAGACGACTCCCAGGCACGAGAGACGTTCCAGCCGGTGGCAAATTTTTTTGCCGATTTTTGTGCGGCCCGGCGTGAATTTGGCACACGGTTAAGTGATCTTAACCTGTGGGAAACTCTGGTCCTTCCCTCGCGTTGTTCCCGCGATCGCCATGGGGCGAGGGATCGATCGTCATGTCACAGATTCAAAAGGTATTTTTTGGTGCCGTCGCACTCGTCGCGACGCTTGGTGCTGTGCAGGTCGGCGCCGTCCAGGTTGGTGCCATGCAACTAGCCTCCGGCCACGATCTGGCCGACCGCTGGGAAGCGGTCGCCAATCAATCGGGCCGCAACCTCGCCAATCATAACGTCAACCGCGCCGGCAAGTCCGACCGGCTCGCCGACCTCAAGCCGGCGGCGGTTCCGACCCGTACGGTCTCGATGCGGCTGAACGACCTTGCCGATACGTCCGTGCTGCTGCGGGTCCCCGCGACCATCGAGACCGGCAACGCCAAGCCGACGCCGCTGCTGCTGACGCCGGGCCGCAAGCCCACGATCGCCTGCGAGCCGATGGTCAGCTCCCTGACCGAGGTCGCCAAGCTGCTGCAGCCCGGCCGCTGCGTGACCTGATCGACGCCGCCCTCGCGCCATAGCGCCCTCCTGCCCGGAGGGCGGCTCTGCGCATCCCCTTGATCCGCTATCCCATCGCGTTATATCCCGGCTTTCTCCATTTCTGATTGACCGGGTAAACGCATGATGACGTCCGATACGGCCACGCATACGCAGCCTTTCCAAGCCGAGGTTTCCGAGCTGCTGCACCTGATGGTGCATTCCGTTTACTCGGAGACCGACATCTTCCTGCGCGAGCTCGTCTCCAACGCCTCGGATGCCTGTGACAAGCTGCGCTATGAAGCGATCGCCAATCCGGCGCTGCTGGGCGAGGGGGATGCGCTCAAGATCCGCATTATCCCGAACAAGGCGGCCGCAACGCTGACCATTGCCGACAACGGCATCGGCATGGAGCGGCAGGAGCTGATAGACCATCTCGGCACCATCGCCCGCTCCGGCACCAAGGCGTTCGTGTCGAAACTAAAAGAGGCCAAGGACGGCCTCGGCCTGATCGGCCAGTTCGGCGTCGGTTTCTATTCCGCCTTCATGGTCGCCGAGAAGATCGTCGTGCTCAGCCGCCGCGCCGGCGAGAGCGACGTCTGGACCTGGTCTTCGTCAGGCGGCTCCGGCTTCGAGATCGCGCGCGCCAGCGACGAGGAGGCGGCGCGTGTGAAGCGTGGCACCGAGATCGTCCTGCACCTGAAGGACGACGCCAAGAAATATCTCGAAACATACGAGATCGAGCGCATCGTCAGCGCCTATTCGGACAACATCCTGTTTCCGATCGAGCTGGCGCCGGAAGAAGGCGAGCCGCGCCAGATCAATTCGGCGAGCGCGCTGTGGCAGCGCTCGAAATCCGAGCTGACGCCTGAGGACTACAAGAAGGCCTATCAGCAGATCGCGTCCGCCTTCGACGATCCCGCGATGACGCTGCACTACCGCGCGGAAGGGCGTTACTCCTATGCCGTGCTGCTGTTTGCGCCCTCGACCAAGCCGTTCGACCTGTTCGAGCCGAACCGGAAGGGCCGCGTCAAGCTCTATGTCCGCCGCGTCTTCATCACGGATGATGCCGACCTCTTGCCCGGCTATCTGCGCTTCATCCGCGGCGTCGTCGACAGCGAGGATCTCCCGCTCAACATCTCGCGCGAGATGCTGCAGAACAATCCGCAGCTGGCGCAGATCCGCAAAGCCGTGGCGACCCGCGTCGTCAACGAGCTCGAAAGCCTCGCCGAGAAGGACGCGGAGAATTTCGCAAAGATCTGGGAGGCCTTCGGTGCGGTGCTGAAAGAGGGCATCTACGAGGATTTCGAGCGTCGCGAGAAGCTGCTGGCGCTGTCGCGCTTCACCACCACGACAGGCGAGAAGCGCGCGCTCAAGGACGTCGTCGCCGATTTCAAGCCGAACCAGGCCGAGATCTATTATCTCGTCGGTGACAGCATCGAGCGGCTGAAGTCCAGCCCGCGGCTGGAGGCCGCGACCGCACGCGGCATTGAGGTGCTGCTGCTGTCCGATCCGGTCGATGCGTTCTGGACCTCAATGCCATCAGAGTTTGAGGGCAAGCCGCTGAAGTCGTTGAGCCAGGGCGATCTCAATCTCGATCTGATCCCCCGCGTCGACGACAAGGACGAGGCGAAGAAGGACGAGCCCGCCGCGGATGAGGCCGCCACCATCGCGGTGATCAAGGCGGCGCTTGGCGAGCGCGTCAGCGATGTCAAGGCCTCGACCCGCCTGACCAGCTCGGCCTCGTGCCTCGTCGCCGACAGCCAGGGCCCGAGCCGCGAGCTCGAGCGCATCCTGGCGCAGCAGAACCGCGGCATGCGTACCAAGCCGATCCTGGAGATCAATCTCCGCCACCCCATGGTCACGGCGATTACCAGGGCCCAGGCCGGCTCCACGACGGTCGACGACCTCAGCCTGCTCCTGCTCGAACAGGCGCAGATCTTGGATGGCGAGTTGCCGGAAGATCCGGCCGCGTTTGCGGCAAGGTTGAACCGGCTGGTGTTGCAGGGGCTGGGTTGACGCGAGCCGGCCTACTCCGCCGCATCCTTCTGTTCTTCGCCCTCTTCCTCCACGCTTGGCTTGCTCTCCATCCAGCGTGACAGCGTGTTGGAGAGGCGGTCGAGGTAGAGGTAGACGACCGGCGTCGTGAACAGGGTCAGCGCCTGGCTGACGATGAGGCCGCCGACCATGGCGTAGCCGAGCGGTTGGCGGATCTCGGCACCCGTGCCGGTGCCGAGCATCAGCGGTACGCCGCCGAGCAACGCCGCCATTGTCGTCATCATGATGGGCCGGAAACGCAGCAGCGCCGCCTGCCGGATCGATTGCTCCGGCGTCAGGTGCTGCTCGCGCTCCGCGACGATGGCGAAATCGACCATCATGATGCCGTTCTTCTTGACGATGCCGATCAGGAGGATGACCCCGATCAGGGCGATCAGGCTGAAATCGAAGCCTGATATCATCAGGATCGCGATTGCACCGACGCCGGCCGATGGCAACGTGGACAGGATGGTCAGCGGATGGATGTAGCTCTCGTAGAGCACGCCCAGCACCAGATAGACCACGACGAGCGCCGCGAGGATCAGCATCGGCACGGTGCCCAGCGATTGCTGGAACGCCTGGGCCGTCCCCTGAAAGCTCATCGACAGCGTCGGTGGCGCGCCCATCTCGCTCACCGCGCGCATGACGGCCGCGGTTGCCTGTCCGAGCGCAACGCCCTCGGCAAGGTTGAAGCTGATCGTCACCGCCGGAAACTGGCTCTGATGTGCGATCGCAAGCGGCCGCACCGGCTCGTTGTTCCATTTGCAGATGACCGAGAGCGGAACCTCGCCGCCGGTCAGCGGCGAGGTGATGTAGAGCTTGTTGAGCGTGTCGAGCTTGCCTTGCAGCGCAGGCGTGATCTCGAGCACCACGTGATAGCTGTTGGTCTGCGTGAAATACTGCGCCACCTGGCGCTGGCCGAACGCGTCGTAGAGCGTGTCGTCGATCAACTGCGGTTGGATGCCGTAGCGTGCCGCCGTGTCGCGATTGATCGTGAGCTGAAGCGTGGTGCCTTCGGTCTGCTGGTCGGTGGCGACATCATGAAGCTCCGGCAGGCCCTTCATGTGCATCAGGATTTTCGGCGCCCAGCTGTTCAACTCGGACAGATTGGCGTCCTGGAGCGTGAATTCGAACTGGGTGCGGGTGGCACGGCCGCCGAGACGCACGTCTTGTGAGGCCTGCATATAGAGGCGCGCGCCCTCGACCTTGGCGAGCTTTGGTCGCAGTCGCGCGATGATCTGTTGCGCATTGGCATCGCGTTCCCCGATCGGCTTCAGCGTAACATACATGCGCCCCGAATTCAGCGCCGTGCCGCCTCCGCCGATGAACATCGCGATGGAATCGACGGCAGGGTCGGCCTGCACGATGGCATTGAGCTCCTCCTGCCGCCGCTTCATCTCGGCGAAGGAGATGTCCTGGGGCATCTCCGAGACAGCGGTGAGAAAGCCATTGTCCTGCTGCGGGAAGAAGCCCTTCGGGATCAGGACGAACAGCAGCCCCGACAGGGCGACGGTGGCGAAGAAGATGCAGAGCGTGACGAGGCTGTGCCGCAACGCGAGGTCGAGCCCGCGCTCATAGGCGCCGAGCAGCCGCTCGAACAGCCGCTCGCTCCATTGGTAGAAGCGGCCGTGGCGGGCTTCGTGATCGGAGCGCAGGAAGCGCGATGCCATCATCGGCGTCAGGCTCAGCGAGACCACGAGCGAGACGAAGATCGCCATCGACAGCGTCACCGCGAATTCGCGGAACAGCCGTCCGATGATGCCGCCCATCAGCAGCAGCGGGATCAGCACGGCGATCAGGGAGATGCTGATGGAGACGATGGTGAAGCCGATCTCGGCTGCGCCCTTGTAGGCGGCGGTGACCGGGTTCTCGCCGCGCTCGACATAGCGCGTGATGTTCTCCAGCATCACGATGGCGTCGTCGACCACGAAGCCGACCGCGATGGTCAGCGCCATCAGCGAGAGATTGTCCAGCGAATAGCCGAACACCCACATCAGCGAGCAGGCGCCGAGCAGCGCCAGCGGCACGGTGATGCTCGGGATGATCGTGGCCCAGAAGCTGCGCAGGAAGATGAAGATCACCATCACCACCAGCACGATGGTGATCATGAGCGTGATCTGCACGTCGTCGACCGCAGCGCGGATGGTGATGGTGCGGTCGCTGATGATCTTGATCTTGATCGCGGGCGGGATCGCTCCGATCAGCCGCGGCAGCTTCTCCTTGATGCGATTGACCGTCTCGATGACGTTGGCGCCGGGTTGCTTGAAGATGACGAGGAACACGCCACGCTTGCCGTCCGCCCACGCCGCGGTCTTCATGTCCTCCGGTCCCGACACCGCTTCACCGATGTCGCGAATCCGCAAAGGCGCGCCGTTGCGATAGGCGATAATCACATCCTGCCACTGCGCGGCCTCGAGCAACTGGTCGTTGGCGTAGACAGTATAGGCGCGCCTGATGCCATCGATATTGCCCTTTGGGCTGTCCGTGGTCGCGATCGCGATCTGGCTGCGCACGTCCTCCAAGGACAGCCCCTTGGCGACCAGCTTGGCGGGATCGATCTGGATGCGCACCGCGGGCTTCTGCTGGCCGCCGACAAACACCTGCGCGACGCCGGGAATTTGGCTGAGCTGCTGCGCGAGCTGGGCGTCGGTGCGGTCGCTGACGGTGGTGAGAGGCAGCGTCTCCGAGGTTGCCGACAGGATCATGATCGGCGAATCGGCAGGGTTCACCTTCCGGTAGTTCGGCGGCGAAGGCAGGTTCTTCGGCAATTGGCCGCTTGCTGCGTTGATTGCCGCCTGCACGTCGTTGGCCGCGGCGTCGATCAGCCGGTTGAGATCGAACTGGATGGTGATCGATGCCGAGCCGAGCGAGCTCGTCGAGGTCATCTGCGTGATGCCGGGGATTTGCGCGAGCTGGCGCTCGAGCGGCTGCGCCACGGAGGAAGCCATGGTCTCGGGGCTGCCGCCCGGCAGCGAGGCGGACACCTGGATCGTCGGAAAGTCGACCTGCGGCAGCGGCGCAACCGGTAGTAGCGGATAGGCTACGAGGCCTACGAACAGAATGCCGGCCATCAGTAGCGAGGTGCCGATCGGATAGCGGATGAAGGGAGATGAGAAGCTCTTTTGCATGCCCCGGGACCACGGATCGGCCAGCGCATCTTCTCGCCGCGCACGGCAGAGCCGCACTCGATAAGCCCGAGCGCGAATGTGCGTTTCCTTCAGCCGATATGTTTGTTGATTGCCCTGGATCGTCGTCGGTCCGGGGCCGGCGTTGTGGTCGAAAGACTAGTCTGTTCGCCCGGGGCCCGTGAACGGATTCCTGCGCCGGGGAATTGCGACCTTTGTCGAAGAACGGTCGTATCGAGATATGCGTGCAATGCAGGCGCAGCCGCAGAGCGCTTGCGCGGTTCCGGATCGTTACGGCGCTGCGCCCCGCTGTTTTTGCTGCTTCTCACAAACAGGAGAGGTATAAGCCGCGAAGGTCGCTTGTTTCGCGCCACTGTGCCATATCGAAATGGCATAACACCTGCCGTTGTTACCGATTCGAGGAAACGTCCGATGCGTCTCGCTCTCCTGACCCTCACCGCGATTTCCACGCTGTTCGTCGCGGCAGATGCCAGCGCCCAGACCTATGATCCGCACTATCCGGTGTGCATGCACGTTTACGCGGGGGGCGGCAGGAGTGGCGGCGGCAACAACTGGTTCGACTGCTCGTTCACGTCGCTGGAGCAGTGCCGCGCAACAGCGTCAGGTCTCGCAGCCACCTGTGACGTCAATCCCTACTACGCTTTCAACGAGCCGCAGCCCCGCAAGCGTCACAAGAAGGTGTACTGATCGCCGGTGGTACGTCTCCCGGCGTGCTCTTTTCGCGCGGGAGCCGCAGGTTATTCCTTCTTGATTCCCGATAGCTCCACCACCTTGCGCCAGCGCTCGGTCTCCGCGGTGAGCATGGTACTGAACTCGCCGGCATTGCCATGCAGCGGGATCGCGCCGAGCTCGGCGATGCGGGCCTTGATCTCCGCGTCGGACAAGGCCGCGTCGACCTCGCGATTGAGCAGATCGATGATTTCGCGCGGCGTGTCGTGAGGCGCGCCGACGCCGTAAAAGGACGATGTCTCATAGCCCGCAAGCGTGTCCGCGATCGGCGGCACGTCGGCCAGGATCTCCGAACGCTCGCGCGTGGTGACGCCGAGCGCACGCAGCTTGCCCGCCCGCACCAGCTCGAAGGACGAGGTGACGTTGTCGAACATGCCCTGGATCTGGCCGCTCATCACGTCGGTCAGGCCCGGTGCGGAACCGCGATACGGCACGTGCGTAAACTGCACGCCGGCCATCGACTTGAACAGTTCGCCGGAGAGGTGCAACGACGTGCCGATGCCGGAGGACGCGATCGACATCTTGCCGGGATTTGCCTTGGCATAGGCGATGAAGTCGGCGACGCTTCTGACCGGCAGATCATTGCTGACGACCAGCACCAACGGAATGCGTGCGACGCCGGCGACCGGTGCGATGCCCTTGGCAAAATCATAGGGCAGGGCCGGATCGAATGAGGCGTTGATCGCGTTTGCGGTCGAGGTCAGCAGCAGCGTGTATCCGTCCGGTGCCGAGGTGATCACGGCCTGCGTTCCGATATTGCTACCGGCCCCCGGCTTGTTCTCGACCACAAAAGTTTGCCCGAGCCGGTCGGACAGCCGCTGGCAGATCAGCCGTGACAGCACATCGGTGGCCCCGCCCGGTGCGTAAGGGACCACCCATTTCACGTTGCGCGAGGGATAGGATGGGTTGCCGATCGCAAAGGCGAGCGGTGCGGCAAGCGCGGCTGCGGCGCATGCGGCAGTCTGAACGAAACGTCGCCTGCTGATCATCGTGGCCTCCAGTTCATCGCGCGCGCGGCGCGTCCGAATGACTGGACTTGCTATCGCAAGAATTGCGCCAGGCCGCACGCCGATCCCGCTGACTTGGTAAAGGATGATCGCGGTTAATCGAGAGCTAACCGAGTTTTACCTTGTCTCTTAACACCTGGGCAAAGTGCGCGGGCTAAGCTTGCGGGAACAAGCGGATACCGCCCGAAAGAATGAACGGCATGACCACTGGCGTCATCGAGCAAGCCAAGGCCGCGCGTGCGCCTTCGGCCTCAAAGATCTGGCTGAAGGCGATCGAGCTGACCGCGCGGATCGAGACGCTGCCCGGCCGGCTGTTCGCTGACGTCGTCGACGATTGGGCGCGGCGCCAGCCCGACCGGCTCGCACTGGTCACGGACGATGCCGCGCTCGACTATGACGGTCTGTCGAAGCGCATCAATTGCTATGCGCGGTGGGCGCGCTCGGTGGGCGTCGTCAAGGGCGACACAGTCGGCCTGATCATGCCAAATGGCATTGACTACGTCGCAGCCTGGCTTGGCATCAGCCGCGTCGGCGGCGTGGTGGCTCTGCTGAACACCAAGCTCGTCGGCCGGTCGCTCGCGCATTGCATCGATGTGGCAAAACCCACCCATCTCATCGTCGCACACGCGTTGACGGAGACGCTGGACAGCGCAACGCCGCATCTGAAGACCGAGACAAAGATCTGGACCCATGGCGACGCCCGCAGCGAGCGGGCGATCGATGTCGCCCTCGCTGCGCTCGATGACGGGCCGCTGTTGCCGGAGGAGCATGGCGACGTCACCATCGATGACCGCGCGCTGCTGATCTACACCTCGGGCACGACCGGCCTGCCGAAGGCCGCCAGCATCAGCCATCGCCGCATCCTCAATTGGGGCTTCTGGTTCGCCGGCCTCACTGGGGCGACGCCGCAGGACAGGCTCTATGACTGCCTGCCGCTGTTCCATTCGGTCGGCGGCATCGTGGCGCCCTGCAGCATGCTGGCCGCCGGCGGATCGGTGGTGATCGCGGAAAAGTTTTCGGCCTCGAACTTCTGGCCCGACATTGTCAGGCACGATTGTACGCTGTTTCAATATATCGGCGAGCTCTGCCGCTATTTGCTCAAGGCGCCGCCGTCGGAATACGAGAACCGCCATCGCCTGCGACTGGTCTGCGGCAACGGCCTGCGCGGCGATATCTGGGAGGATTTCCAGAGCCGTTTCGCCATTCCGCGCATCCTCGAATTCTATGCCGCGACCGAAGGCAATTTCTCGCTGTTCAACGTCGAGGGCCAGCCGGGCGCCATCGGCCGCATCCCGCCGCTGCTTGCGCATCGCTTTCCGGCAAGCCTCGTCAAGCTTGACCCCGACAGCGGAGCGCCGTTGCGCAATGACGAGGGATTCTGCATCGCCTGCGCCCGCGGCGAGGCCGGCGAGGCGATTGGCCGCATCGGCAAGGCCGAGGAGGGGGGCGGCCGCTTCGAGGGCTATACCGATGCGGGCGAGACCGAGAAGAAGATCTTGCGCGACGTCTTCGCCAGGGGTGACGCCTGGTTCCGCACCGGCGATCTGATGCGGCTCGATGACAAGGGATTTTTCCATTTCGTAGATCGCATCGGCGACACCTTCCGCTGGAAGGGCGAGAACGTCGCGACATCGGAGGTCAATGACGCCGTGCGCGATTTCACTGGCGTGGTCGATGCCACGACCTATGGCGTCGGCATTCCCGGCACTGACGGCCGTGCCGGCATGAGCGCAATCGTGGTTAACGAGGGCTTTGACATCGAAGCGCTGCCGGCTCATCTCGCTCAGCGTCTGCCGGCCTATGCTCGCCCGGTTTTCATCCGCATCTCGCGCGAGCTCGATGCGACCGAGACCTTCAAGCAGAAGAAGAGCGACCTTGCGCGCGAAGGGTTTGACCCCGCCGCGATCGCCGAGCCGCTGTTCGTGCTGGAGCCGAAATCCGGCGCGTATGTCGCGCTCGATTCAGGTCATTTTGCGCAGATCGTCGACGGTACGATCAGACTGTAGCCGCAGCAAAATCGGCAGATAGGTCCAATTTTATCTGAATTGTCCAAGAGGCCATTTACTTCTGTCGGGTAAACAGACGCCCATGGGAGGCGGTCATCAAGAGCCGCCGCAAGACATACAGTCGATTAACTAACGAAGAGGCGAGCCAGCCATGTCGGTACGGTCCAAGGTCATCGAGGCGATCCAGCAGATCGCCAAGGAACAGAACGTCACGCTTCCCGCGCTCACGGACGATCTGTCCCTGCATGAGACGGGTTTCGACTCGCTTGCCTTCGCGATCCTTGTCGCCCGTCTCGAGGACGAGACCGGCGTCGACCCCTTCACCATTTCCGAGGACGCCGCGTTCCCCGCTACCGTGGGTGATTTCGTGCGGGCCTACGAAAATGTCCCCGCGTGAGATTTTTGCGCTCCGCGACTATCTGAGCCCGGAGCGGAAGGGCCGCACGATCTCGGATGCGCACGAAGTCGTGTCGCTGACCGACATCCTGTCGCAAACCGTGCTGGGCGACCGCTTGCGCGAGCTGTCCGGCCGCGCCGTGCTGCTCAAGCTGTCGGACCAGCTCCGCTCGGGCCTTGCCATGATCGAGCTCGACGGCATCGCGCGCCGCATGCTGCTGTGCCCGCCTGATCTCAACCCGGCCTATCTCGACGCGTTGATCGCCGATGCCGGGATCGACGCCGTCGTTACCGATGAGCCCGATCGCTGGGCTGAGACCGGCGTCTCGCTCGTCGTCACCGCTCAATTGCCGCTTCAAGCCGCCACGCCGGTGAAGACCGAGCGCGCGACCGAATGGCTGATGCTGACCTCGGGCACCTCGGGCGTGCCGAAGATCGTCGGTCACACGCTGGAAGCGCTCACCGGCGCGATCGTTGCCGAAGGTCCGGCCAGGGGACCTGCGCCGGTCTGGGCCACGTTCTACGACATCCGCCGCTATGGCGGCTTGCAGATCTTCCTCCGCGCCATCCTCTCCGGCGGCTCGATGGTGCTGTCGGACCCGCATGAAGCGCTCGCAGATCATGTTGCCCGGCTGAACGCGCACGCCGTCTCCCACATCTCGGGCACGCCCTCGCACTGGCGCAAGCTGCTGATGAGCGGCGCGGCCGCGCAATTCAAGCCGGGCTATGTCCGTCTCTCCGGCGAGATCGCCGACCAGGCGGTGCTCGACGGTCTGAAAGCGGCATTCCCCGACTCCTCCGTCGGCCATGCCTACGCCTCGACCGAGGCCGGCGTGGGCTTTGCCGTCAATGACGGGCTCGAAGGCTTTCCGGCCAGCTATCTCGGCAATCGCAATGGCGTCGAGATGAAGGTCGTGGACGGCTCGCTGCGCATCCGTTCGACGCGCACGGCGCACGCTTATATCGGACGCAACGCGGCGGCCCTGACCGATGGCGATGGTTTCGTCGACAGTGGCGATATCGTCGAGCTGCGGGGCGACCGCTATTATTTCGTCGGCCGCCGCGGCGGCATCATCAATATCGGCGGGCTGAAAGTCCATCCCGAGGAGATCGAGGCGGTGATCAACCGTCACGCCGACGTGCGGATGTCACGGGCGAAGTCGCGGAAGAGTCCGATCACCGGCGGCATCGTCGTCGCCGACGTGATCCTCGCCGACGGCACCGATCAAGCGCGGGCGAAAGAGATCCGCGATCAGATCCTGGATCAGTGCCGCACGCAGCTCGCCTCGCACAAGGTGCCGGCGGTGATCCGCTTCGTCGAGGCGCTCGACGTCACTCCGGCCGGCAAACTGGCGCGCACCGATGCATAATGTTCTCGTCACCGGCGGCAGCCGCGGCATTGGCCTTGCGATCGGCAAGCGCCTGGCCGGTGCCGGCTACAACGTGATCGCGGCCGCACGGCGCGAGAGCGACGAGCTCAAGTCTGCGATCGCCGCTTCCGAGGGACGTCTGCATTTCCGCGCGTGTGATCTGTCGGTGATCGATGCGATCCCGGCGTTCGCAAAGCTCGTGCGCGACGAATTCGGCCCGATTTACGGGCTCGTCAACAACGCCGGCCTCGGCACCGAAGGCCTGCTCGCCACCATGCATAATTCGGAGATCGAGGCGCTGGTGCAGCTCAACGTGCTGTCGCCGATCATCCTCACCAAATATGTCGCGCGCCAGATGATGGCGGACGGCGCGGGCCGCATCATCAACATCTCCTCGATCATCGCGACGACCGGCTACAACGGCCTCTCGGTTTATGGTGCGACCAAGGCGGCGGCGACCGGCTTTACCCGCTCGCTCGCGCGCGAGGTCGGCAAGCTCGGCATCACCGTAAACGCAATCTCGCCCGGTTTCATCGACACCGAGCTCACGCACAATCTCTCCGACGAGGGTCGCAAGCGCATCGCCGGCCGTAGCGCGCTGCGACGTCTGCCCGAAACCGAGGACGTTGCGCGCATGGTTGAATATTTGCTCGGCGACGGCGGTCGCAACGTGACCGGCACCGTGTTCACGATCGACGCCGGGAACACGGCCTGAGACGGAACCCGTCCGATAAAAGGACGTTGATCCGGCACAATGACAACGAGCCGGATTTGGTCGTAAGATGCCACGTCATCGATTGAGGTACGTCAATCGAACTGCCCTAAACGAAAGGGAGCAGTCCATGGCAACGCCAAGCGTCAACGCTATGAGTCAAGGCCGGGTATCCGCTGAGCCATCGCCTGCGAAGCTGGACGCTGCCCGCTGCCCGCCGATGTCGCATCAAAACTCCGGCAGCCACGGCTACGAAATGTATCCGCAGCAGTTCGTGCGGCTGATCGGCTGTCATGTCGCGCCGTCGCCGAGCCTGCGCAAGCGCCAGGACGAGAAGCTGCACTAGCGCGGCCGCGCTCACGTCTCCGGTTTCGGCAGATCAATCCGAGCATGCGAGAACTCCGGCGGCCCTTCGGTCAGACGGCGAATGCGGCGTTCGCGTTCGTCTGCGGGCAAGGCGGGATCGAGCAGTCCCTCGATCTCGTGCACGGCGATCTCTTCGATCCTGGCGGCGTCGGATGCGATGGTGATTTGCTGTGAGGCCGACGCTGCCGGAGCGATCTTGAGACCCAGCTCGACCAGTTTGCAGATCGCACTTGCACGCGACAATTGCTGGGTCTCGGCCCAGGCGTCCACGGCCGCAGTCAGGTCTTCCGGCATCTTGACGGCACTGATGATGTCGAGGCCGGTACGTCGACGTACCGGACGGGCGGAATCCTTGTTGCCGAAGTCAGACACCCCTGATGTCCCGTGTCACCCATAGACAGTCAATCGTAAGCGTCATCCCCGACCTGCTGTTTGATGTCGATCAATGACGAGATGCGGCATTGCGGCGCGGCGCGACCTTGTCGTCCGGCACCATTTCGGCCAAAGATCAAGGCCTCGAATGGGACCGCTCGGGGTGAACCCGGATGGCTCCTGCCACGTATCTCGCTCGAATGCGTCCCAGCCATCCGGCATCGTCAGATGAACTCAGGCGAATCCTTTTACAGCCGTATCCGTGTCTTCCGGGGCTTCACCAGCCTGATGGATCCCGCGCTGTATTCACCGCTGCCTGACGACTGGTGCATCGGCGTCGCCGATATCGTCGATTCCACGAAGGCCATCGCGGCGCAGCGCTACAAGGCGGTCAACATGGCCGGGGCCGCCGTGATCGCGGCGGTGACGAATGCCTTGGGAGGACGCGAATTTCCTTTCGTGTTCGGCGGAGATGGCGCGAGTTTTGCCGTTGCACCTGATGATCTCGCGCTGGCGCGCGAAGCGCTGGCCGCGACCGCGACCTGGGTGCGGGAAGACCTTGATCTGAAGATGCGGGTCGCGCTGGTACCCGTCAGTGCCATTCGCGCCAAGGGGCTCGACGTGCGCGTTGCGCGTTTCGGCCCGTCGGCCAATTTGTCCTATGCCATGTTCTCCGGCGGCGGGCTTGCCTGGGCTGACGCGGCGATGAAACGCGGCGAGTTTGCCGTGGCCGAGGCGCCCCCGGGCACGCAGCCGGATCTCTCCGGCCTGTCCTGCCGCTTCGAGGTGATCCCGGCCTCGCGCGGATTGATCCTTTCGGTGCTGGTGATGCCGGCTGCCGGGGTCGACCCGCGCGCCTTCCGCAGGGTGATCGAGGACATCATCCATCTGGTCGAGCGCAGTCCGGATGCGGGTCGCCCCGTGCCGCCGCAGGGGCCGCCGCTGAAATGGCCGCCGCAGGGGCTCGACTATGAGGCGCGGGCGACCCGTGGCGGGTCATTGTTCCAGCGCCGCGCCCGCCTGCTCGCCTTCACGTTTTTTGCCTATGTCCTGATGCGATTCGACATCAAGGCCGGCGGCTTCCTGCCAAAAGTCTACAAGCGCCAGGTGGTCGAGAATTCCGACTTCCGCAAATATGACGACGGCCTGCGCATGATCCTCGACTGCACGAGCGAGCTCGAGCGCGCCTTGAGCGATCGCCTCGCCACCGCTGCGCGCGACGGCGTCGTTCGCTATGGCCTCTATCAGCAGGACGCGGCGATGATGACTTGCTTCACGCCCTCGGCGCTGCGCAGTGATCATGTGCACTTCATCGACGGCGCGCGCGGCGGCTATGCCTCGGCGGCTACGGTGCTGAAGACCATGGTGGCCGCGAGCTAGCGTCCCGCCCGCGTCCAGGTTTCGCCGCCGCAGAGGGCGCCGACGCAGCCTTCGACCCGCAATGTTTCGACTGATGTCACCGTGATGCTGCTCGCATAGGTGTTGCCGTCGTCGGCATTGTAGATCTGGCCCGACCATTTGTTCGGTCCTGCGGGCTGCATGCCGGAGAACAGCGGCAGTCCGATCATCGACCGCTTGGCGAGTGCCGGATTGGGATTCTTGCTGTCAGTCGCGGGCTGCCCGGTCGCGGTGTCCATGGGCTCGCGCAGCCAGACGATATGGCCGCAGATGCCGCCGCCACATTTGCTGATTTTGACGCGGGCATCGCCCGCCTGGGTGAGCCAGGTCCCGCTCGCCCCGGCGCTCTGGGCCTGGACGGTCGTCGCGCCCGACAGGGCAGCCAGAAGGACGGCGAGAACGGCAAATCTGCGGGACATGGGAAGGGGACCTCAGAATAGAGGCGTCTCAGTAGCAGCAAAATACAATCGTGCAACGCCTGATAGTATCAAATCCCCGCGCGCATCTGCCGCCGGCGAATCTCTCACCAGGGCAGGCCGCACAGGTCGATGGTGCCGAGGGTCGGTGCGCGCACGATGTTGAAGACATAGGGCGCCATGTGGTCGAAGCGGATTCGTCCTTCCGGCTGCTCGCAATAGACCTCGCCTTTGAAGGGCAGCCAGCTGCGGGCCTGGTAGAATGCGAAATTGTGCGGCTCGCAGAACAGGATCGCAAAACGAACTGCCTCGTTGGCACGCATGGTATGCACCGCCGCGTCGATTGCCATCGTTGCATAGCCGCTATTACGGCGATCCTCGCGCGTGCAGACGCCGCCGATGCCGCCGACATGCACCTTCTGTCCATTCCAGGTGACCGTGCGGAAGTAGATGCCGACATGGCAGACGAGGCCATCCTCGGGTGTCTCGATCAGCACGCGCGGATCGGCATTGGCCCATTTGACGTGGGCCCAGGACTTGCCCGCAATCTGCTGCGGTCCCCAGACCGCCTGATGCAGCGGTTCCGCGATCTTCCACGAGGCATCGCCGTTGAGGATGTCGATCTCGATGCTCATGGCCTTCTCTTTCGCCTCTTCGCGCCGTGGTAGGTTCGTTCTCCCATAAGCGCCTCAAAGGCAATGATATTTTGGAGTTCGTCGAAATGCTGCGCACGCGTGCGTCGATTTTATGCAATCCGGCCAAGCGGCCGCATGATCCAATTGCGCAAATTGGCGGTATTTAACGGCGGCGGAACCTTCTATAAGGGGTGACCGTTACAACACGTTCCCCATCAGTTGCGGACAAGAACCCATGACCTTTACGCTGCCCCCACTCCCTTACGCCTATGACGCCCTCGGCCAGTTTATGTCGAAGGAGACGCTGGAATTCCACCACGACAAGCATCATCAGGCCTACGTCACCAACGGCAACAACGCGCTCAAGGGCACCGAATGGGAAGGCAAGTCCCTTGAGGAGATCGTCAAGGGCTCGTTCGGCAAGAACCCCGCGGTGTTCAACAATGCCGGCCAGCACTACAACCACATCCACTTCTGGAGCTGGATGAAGCCCAACGGCGGCGGCACCAAGCTGCCGGGCAAGCTCGAGAAGAAGATCAACGAGGACCTCGGCGGCTTCGAGAAGTTCAAGACCGATTTCCAGGCGGCTGGCGTCGGCCAGTTCGGCTCCGGCTGGTGCTGGCTCCAGGTCAAGAACGGCAAGCTCGAAATCGCCAAGACCCCGAACGGCGAGAATCCGCTGGTGCACGGCGCCACCCCGATCCTCGGCTGCGACGTCTGGGAGCACTCCTACTACATCGACTATCGCAACCGCCGTCCGGACTATCTGAAGGCGTTCGTCGAGAACCTCGTGAACTGGGAATACGTCGAGTCCCTGTTCGACAAGGCGTAAGGCTTGCTCGTCATTCCGGGGCGATGCGCAGCATCGAACCCGGAATCTCGAGATTCCGGGTTCGGCTACGCCGCCCCGGAATGACACAAACAAAAGGCGGTCGCGGACGCGGCCGCCTTTTTTGCTGTACGGAATTGCCCGGCACAGAGCGCTTTGGGACCCCGCTTGAGCGAGGACGTGGACAGGCGTAATGTTATAATATAACGTCTTGGACATGGTTCCCGCCGCGTCCCACCCCCATCATCACGACCATGCCCCGGGTCATTCTCCTGGCCAGACCCATGACCATTCCCACGACCACGGGCATTCGCACGGGCACGACCACACCCATGCCCATGTCCACGATGCGGCCTCGCCGCATCCGGCGCAGGACGCGCCCTGGTCGATCCTGCGCATGACCATGGCAGGGCGCCTCTCGGCCGCGGTTGCCGCCTGTGCCGTGCTCTGGGGCATCGTCTTCTTGGCGATGAGGTGACCATGGCCCAGGTCGCATTCCGCAACGTCACGCTCGGCTATGACCGTCACCCGGCCGTGCATCATCTCAGTGGCGAGATCGCTTCAGGCGCGCTGGTCGCGGTGATCGGTCCCAACGGCGCCGGCAAATCGACCCTGTTGCGCGGCATCGTCGGCATTCTCCGGCCGCTCGACGGCAGCATCCATCTCGGCGGGTTGGATGCCCGTGACATCGCCTATTTGCCGCAGAGCGCGGACATCGACCGCAGCTTCCCGATCTCGGTGTTCGATTTCGTGAGTACCGGGTTGTGGCGCGGGACAGGCCTGTTCGGCGGCATCGGCAAGGCCGCGCGCGAAAAGATTCTTCGCGCGATCGCCTCGGTCGGCCTCAACGGCTTCGAGAACCGCCCCATCGGCACGCTTTCGGGCGGCCAAATGCAGCGGGTGTTGTTTGCGCGCGTGCTGCTCCAGGACGCGCGGCTGATCGTGCTCGACGAGCCCTTCAACGCCATCGACAGCAAGACCATTGCCGATCTGCTCGCGCTGGTGAAGCACTGGCATCACGAGGGCCGTACCGTGCTCGCAGCGCTGCACGACATGGAGATGGTGCGCAGCCACTTCAGCGAGACGCTGGTGCTCGCGCGCGGCCCCGTGGCCTGGGGCCCGACGGCGGAGGTGCTGACTCCTGAAAACCTGATGGTCGCGATGCGGATGTGCGAAGCGTTCGACGACAGCGCCACCGCCTGCGCGGCTGACGATGCGCGTTCGCGGGCGGCGTGATCCCAGATGATTTATGACGCGCTGATCGGTCCATTCACCGAGTTCGAGTTCATGCGGCGCGCACTTGCTGCTGTCATCGCGCTGTCGCTGGCAGGCGCGCCGATCGGCGTGTTCCTGATGCTGCGGCGGATGAGCCTCGTCGGCGATGCCATGGCGCATGCGATCCTGCCCGGCGCCGCGGTCGGCTTCCTGCTCTCCGGCCTCAATCTGTTCGCGATGACGGCCGGCGGGCTGATTGCGGGCTTTGCGGTCGCGATCCTCGCTGGCGTGGTCGCGCGCTCGACCGGACTGAAGGAGGACGCATCGCTCGCGACCTTCTATCTGGCCTCGCTGGCGCTGGGCGTCACCATCGTCTCGATCAAGGGCACCAATATCGACCTGCTCCATGTCTTGTTCGGCAACATCCTCGCGATGGACGACCAGACGCTGCTGGTGGTCGCCTTCAACGCCACCGTGACGCTGCTGGTGCTCGCGGTGATCTATCGCCCGCTGGTCATCGAGAGCGTCGATCCGCTATTCCTGCGCACGGTCAGCCGGGCCGGCGGCGCCGCGCATCTCGCCTTCCTCGCGCTGGTCGTGGTCAATCTCGTCAACGGCTTTCAGGCACTCGGCACGCTGCTCGCTGTCGGCCTGATGATCCTGCCAGCAGGCATTGCACGGTTCTGGTCCCGCGATCTCACGGTGATGATCTGCATCGCCGTCGTCGCGGCCGCGATCTCCGGCTATGCCGGCCTCGTGTTGTCATTCCAGACCCGCGTGCCCTCGGGCCCTGCGATCATTCTGGTGGCAACGGTGTTCTACATCGTCTCCGTCCTGTTCGGCCGCGTCGGCGGCATCGTCAGGCAGTTGTTTCCCGGCCGGCATCTAGAGGCGTGACGATGCGCGTCCTGCTGCTGTTTGCCCTGCTGCTGATCGGCTCGCCGTTGCACGCGGCTGAGCGGCTCAATGTCGTTGCGAGCTTCTCGATCCTCGGTGATTTCGTCCGCACGATCGGCGGCGACCGCATCAATCTGACCACGCTGGTTGGCCCCGACTGCGACGTCCACGTCTACACGCCGGCACCGGGCGACGCGAAACGAATCGCGGAGGCGAAGCTCGTCATCGTCAACGGGCTCGGGCTGGAAGGCTGGCTGCCGCGCCTCGTGCAATCCGCAGGCAGCAAGGCGCAGGTGGTGACCGCGAGCGCCGGCATCGCGCCCCTGAAGCTCGGCTCGGCCGCCGATCCGCATGCCTGGCAGTCCGTCCCCAACGCCAGGATGTACGTCACCGATATTGTCAATGCGCTGGCCGCCGCCGATCCTGACGATGCGGATGTCTTCCGTACCCAGGCCAAGGCCTACCTGGAAAAGCTCGAAGCGCTCGACCGCGAGGTCCGCGACGCCGTCGCCAAAATTCCGGCCGAACGGCGCAAGGTGATCTCGACCCACGATGCCTTCGGCTATTTCGCCGCCGAATATGGCGTCCAGTTCGTGGCCCCCCTGGGCGTCTCCACGGAAACCGAGCCCAGCGCGCGGGACATCGCCACCATTATCGGCCAGATCAGGGCCCAAAAGATCCCGGCGGTTTTTCTTGAAAATATCAGCGATGACCGCCTGATCCGGCGGATCGCGGCCGAGACCGGCGCCAAGGTCGGCGGGACCCTGATTTCGGACAGTTTGACCGGCGAAAAGGGGCCTGCACCCACTTACATTGATATGGTCAGGCACAATATAAAGGCCCTGACCAGCGCGCTTGACCAATAGGGCAGGGGGCCACCCCGCCGTGCGTCGCGCGGAAAAGCCCGACCCGGAGTTCTCATGTCTGAAGCGACCGCCTCCAAAATACCCGTGACCGTCCTGACCGGTTATCTCGGTGCCGGCAAGACCACGCTCCTCAACCGCATCCTGTCGGAAAACCACGGCAAGAAATACGCCGTCATCGTCAACGAATTCGGCGAGATCGGCATCGACAACGACCTCATCATCGGCGCCGACGAGGAAGTGTTCGAAATGAACAACGGCTGCATCTGCTGCACCGTGCGCGGCGACCTCGTCCGCATCATGGACGGCCTGATGAAGCGCAAGGGCAAGTTCGACGCCATCATCGTCGAGACCACCGGCCTTGCCGATCCGGCGCCGGTCGCCCAGACCTTCTTCGTCGATGAGGACGTGCAGAAGAACGCCCGGCTCGATGCGGTGGTCACGGTCGCGGACGCAAAATGGTTGTCCGACCGTTTGAAGGACGCGCCCGAAGCCAAGAACCAGATCGCCTTTGCCGACGTCATCGTGCTGAACAAGACCGATCTCGTGACCAAGCCGGAGCTTGCCGAGGTCGAGGCCCGCATCCGCGCCATCAACCCCTATGCGAAGCTGCATCGCACCGAGCGCTGCTCGGTGGCGCTGGCCGACGTGCTCGATCGCGGCGCGTTCGACCTCGACCGCATCCTCGACATCGAGCCCTCATTCCTGGAGGCCGACGATCATGACCACGATCATGATCATCACCACCATCACGACCACGATCATCACCACCATGATCACGGCCATGGCCTGAAGCACTATCACGACGAGGACATGCAGTCGCTGTCGCTCAAGACCGACAAGCCGCTCGATCCGAACGTGTTCATGCCCTGGCTGCAGAACCTGGTGCAGGTCGAGGGCGGCAAGATCCTGCGCTCGAAGGGCATCCTCGCCTTCCACGACGACGACGACCGCTACGTCTTCCAGGGCGTCCACATGATGCTGGAGGGCAACCACCAGCGGAAATGGAAGGACGGCGAGAAGCGCGAGAGCCGCCTCGTCTTCATCGGTCGCGAATTGCCGGAGAAGGCCATTCGCGAAGGCTTCGAGAGCTGCATCGTCTCGTGATGAAAGAGTTTTCGCCGGCCCCCGAGTCCGCCTCGATCGTCTCCGTCACCGACCGCGTCAAGCCTGTTGCGCTCGGCATGGGCGTGACCTCGGTGCATTTCCTTGGCCCCCGCGCCGCCTTCGTCGGTGGTGAGGAGAATGTCGCGTTCGTCGACGACAAGGGCGACGTCACTACAGTCGCCGTGCACAGCGGCGGTATTCTCTCGGTCGCCTCCGACGGCAAGCGCCTCGTGATGGGCGGCGACGACGGCAAGGTCGTCTCGGTCGACGCCAAGGGCGAGGTGACGCTGCTCGCGACCGATCCGAAGCGGCGCTGGATCGATGCGGTCGCGCTGCATCCCGACGGCGCCTACGCCTGGTCCGCCGGCAAGACGGCGACCGTCAAGAGCGGCAAGGCCGAGAAGTCGCTCGATGTTCCCTCGACCGTCGGCGGGCTTGGGTTTGCGCCGAAGGGATTGCGGCTTGCGATCGCGCATTACAATGGCGCCACCCTGTGGTTTCCGAACATGGAGGGGTCGGCCGAATTCCTGCCCTGGGCCGGCTCGCATCTCGGCGTCACCTTCAGCCCGGACAACAAATTCCTGGTCACCTCGATGCATGAGGCGGCGCTGCATGGCTGGCGCCTTGCCGACAACAGGCACATGCGCATGACCGGCTATCCCGGCCGCGTCCGTTCGATGTCCTGGAGCGCGGGCGGCAAGGGGCTGGCGACCTCGGGCGCCGACACCGTCATCATCTGGCCGTTCGCCACCAAGGACGGCCCGATGGGCAAGGAGCCTGCGATGCTCGCGCCGCTGCAGGCCCGCGTCTCGGTTGTCGCCTGCCATCCGAAGAACGACATCCTGGCCTGCGGCTACGCTGACGGCACCGTGTTGATGGTGCGGATGGAGGACGGCGCGGAGATCCTGGTCCGCCGCAATGGCGCGCCGCCGGTCGCCGGGCTCGCCTGGAACGCCAAGGGCACGCTGCTCGCCTTCGCCCACGAAAATGGGGACGGCGGGCTGCTGGAGCTTTGATCTGTCATGGTTCCCGCCGTATAGGGGACCATGCGATTTCTCACGACCTTCCAGCTCGCTGATTTTGCCGACACCCTGATCAGCCTGTTCACAGCCTTCGTGCTGGGCACGCTGATCGGTGCCGAGCGGCAATATCGCCAGCGCACCGCGGGCCTGCGCACCAACGTGCTGGTCGCCGTTGGCGCCGCCGCCTTCGTCGATCTCGCCATGCATCTGGATGGCGCAGACGGCGCGGTCCGCGTGATCGCCTATGTCGTCTCCGGCATCGGCTTTCTTGGCGCCGGCGTCATCATGAAGCAGGGCATGGACGTCCGTGGCCTCAACACCGCGGCGACGCTATGGGCTTCCGCCGCCGTCGGCTCCTGCGCCGGGGCCGACATGGTCGCGCAGGCGGCTGCGCTCACCGTGTTCATCATTGCCGGCAACACGCTGCTACGCCCCCTCGTCAATGCCATCAACCGCATTCCGCTGAACGTGAAGTCGCTTGAGGCGACCTATTACTTCAAGCTCGCGGTTGCGCTGGACGCCTTGCCCGACATGCGCGACCGGCTCGTCGACAAGCTCGAGGACGCAAAATATCCGGTCGCCGATGTCGAGATTGTCGAGACCGGTGACGATCTGATCGAGATCGTCGCGGAGCTGGTTGCGACCGCGGTCGATCCGAACGAGCTCAACGCGGTGGCAACCGAGCTCCAGCACCTGCCGGGGGTCCGTCACGCCACCTGGGAAGTCAGCACCACGGATTGAGCGCGGCATTTGAGCGCCCCGAACCATGGTTCCCGCCTAGCGACGCGTGGAACTGCAATCGTGGAAATTCGTTGATCCCCCGGACAAAAGGCGGTGATCGACATGCCCAGCCAGAACAAGCGAAACCAGAAGCTCGATCTCACAATTGCCGGCTCGCTGTTCGCAGCGGGCGTCGTTGTCTCGGTGATATCACTGGCTCAAATTCGCGCCGAGAGCAGGACTGAGCTGGCGCAGGCGACGCAGCCGCTCCAGGGCACCCCATCAACCGATCAGGACAAGATGCCCGCCGAGGCAAAGCCCGGCGGCGAGCGTCCCACCACGCCTGCTCCCCAGCCGGCGCGCCCCGATCCGCAGACGCAGGGTGCGGCGACCAAACCGGCACTTCCGCCGGCGCCCGCCGAGAAGGTCGCTCCGCCGCTCGAGAAGAAGTAGCATCAAAGGCCGCGCATTTTGACGCGGATGTGACGATTGCTGCTGCTTTTACGATCTCGCCTCGACGCCCGGCCCGCTCCATAATCCGTCGAACCAACGACAGATGGGGCTCCCATGAAGATCGAGGACGTTCGCCGCACCGCCTATTCGATGCCGCTCACCAACCCGTCGTTCCCGCCGGGGCCATATCGCTTTTTCAACCGCGAGTATTTCATCATCACCTACAGGACCGATCCAGAAGCCCTTGCGGCCATCGTGCCCGAGCCGCTTGAGGTGGCGGAGCCGGTGGTGAAATACGAATTCATCCGCATGCCCGACTCGACTGGCTTCGGCGATTACACCGAGACCGGGCAGGTGATCCCGGTCCGCTTCAAGGGCGAGCTCGGCGCTTACACCCACGCGATGTATCTCGACGACGAGGGGCCGATCGCCGGCGGACGCGAGTTGTGGGGCTTTCCGAAGAAGCTGGCGCGGCCGAAGATCGAGGTCGAGAGCGACGTGCTGGTCGGCTCGCTGCATTACGGCTCGGTGCTCTGTGCCTCCGCGACCATGGGCTACAAGCACCGCAAGGTGGACCTTGACGCGGTGCTGCAGCCGATGAAGACGCCGAACTTCATCCTGAAGATTATCCCGCATGTCGACGGCACCCCCCGGATCTGCGAGCTGGTGCGCTTCCATCTCGAGGACATCACGCTGAAGGAAGCCTGGACCGGCCCCGCCGCGCTCGGCCTGTTTCCTCACGCGCTCTGCGATGTCGCCCGCCTGCCGGTGCGCGAGGTGATCTCGGCGCTGCACTTCAAGGCGGACCTGACGCTCGGGCTCGGCAGCGTGGCGTTCGATTACATGGCGAAGTGATGTGAGTGGGCGGGGCGCGGCATGACGCGCCCCGGTCCGCTGTTAATTCGCCGCGCCGTTCGGCAGCAGCGTCGCAAACGCCTGGTCGAGCGCAGTATCGGCCTTGGTGAGCTTGTCGCGCTGGGCGGCAAGCCAGAGCTTGTCGGCATCGAGGCGCTGCTGCGACGACTTAAGCATCCGCGCAGTCTCCTCCGGCTGCGGACCGCCGACGCCCTTGGTGTGCGTCACGATCCATTCCGGTGACATCACCTCCCTGAATTCGGCCTCGCTCATCGGGAACGGCCTTGCCGGCATGTTGAATTTGGCAAGCGTCTTGGCGAACAGGTCGGTCACTTCATTGAAGGGGATGGTCTTGGGCGTGAGATCCAGCGGCCGCGCATAGCTGACCATTTGTGACGCAAAGCCATGCCCGACGCGGAACGGGATCTGGTGCGCCTCCAGCAGCAGCTCGGCGAGGTTCATGGTCGAGGTCCAGTCGCTCTCCAGCTCTTCCCTCGCGCGGGCCTTGTTGACCACGATCGCATCGAACACCCGGTCGGTGGCGCTGACCATTTTGACGGCGCGCGGGAACAGGCCGATATCCTCGGACTGGGACTTGGAATCGACCATGCCTGACATGACGTTGTGAGCGCGGATCGACACCGCTCCCGACAGCCCCACAACATCTGAAGCGGCGATCCGCGCCTGCATGATCAGGCCCGGATTGCGCTTCTGCGGCATCGAGCTGCTGGTGTAGGTCGAGCCCTCCTGCAGCAATAGCCACGGCCGCACCTCGGCGTATTGCGTATGCAGGTCCTGCATCATCGCGCCGATGCGGATGGCGGCCGAATTGGCGATGGCGGTGGCCTCGAGCTGGTTGTCGAACGGGATCACCTGGTTGGCGTCCATCGAATTCTCGACGATGCCGTCAAAGCCGAGCAACTGGGCGAGGCGCATGCGGTTCAGCGGCCAGATCGAGTCGGACATGACGCCGACGCCCATCGGGCTGAGGTTGAGCCGGCGGTAGGCTTCGCTGATGCGCTGCTGGTCGCGCTCGAACGATTCCTCATAGGCCAGCAGGTAATGACCATAGGTGATGGGCACCGCCTGCACGCCGTTGGTGTAGCCGGGCATCAATGCATCGAGATTGTCGGCCGCCTTGGCGAGCAGCTTGGCACGCAAGCCGAGCAGCGCCTCGGCAAAATCTAGGGTCTGGTTGCGCAGCTTGGCCGCGCGGAAGGTCGCGTACATGTCCTGGCGGCTGCGCCCGGCGTGGATGACCGAGGCCTCCTCGCCGACCTTGTCGGTCATGATCTTCTCGATCTGAAGGACGTCGCTCGGGCGCTTGCCGTCGGGCTCACGTGCCTGGCGGATCGTGTAGTCGACGCCGGAGGCGATCAGCTGGCCGGTCGTTTTCGGGAAGATGCCTTCCTCCACCAGCATCACGGTGGAGGCCTTGTTGATTTTGTTGAGCCAGTAGAACTGGTCCTCGGCTGCGTCCGATTTGCTGGTCGAGGGCTGCGCGTCGCTGGGGGCGTTGGCGCCGATCTTGGCGGCGTTTTCGTTGCATTCCTGCGTGGTCTTGCAGGGCAACTGACCGGTGTCCGCGGCCCATGCGTGGGACGCGATCAGGAGGCTGACGCCTCCCGCGATGCAGGCGATGTTCTTCATGCGGACCTCCCGGTTGCCGTGCCACCGGGCGGTTGGTTAGCACCCGGGCTGGCGGAAGGCTATTAGCCTCCCGTTCACGGCCCGGACAGGTGCGCCGGTCAGCGCACCAGGATGTTTTTGAACTGCCAGGGATCGCTGCTGTCGATCTCCTCCGGGAACAGTCCCGGACGATCCGTCAGCGGCGTCCAGTCGGTATAGAAGCCTTTCACCGGGCCGAGATACGGCAGCTGGATTTCCAGCAGGCGATCGAAATCCATCTCGTCGGCTTCGACGATGCCCTCGTTCGGGTTCTCCAATGCCCACACCATGCCGCCGAGCACCGCGGAGGTCACCTGCAGGGCGGTGGCGTTCTGATAGGGCGCAAGCTCCCGGGTCTCTTCGATCGAGAGCTGCGAGCCGAACCAGTAGGCGTTGTTGTCGTGGCCGAACAAGAGCACGCCGAGCTCGTCAATGCCGTCGACGATCTCGTCCTCTTCGAGGATGTGGTGCTTTTCCTGCATCTTCCCGGCGCGGCCGAACAGTTCATGCAGCGACAGCACGGCATCGTCGGCCGGGTGATAGGCGTAGTGGCAGGTCGGCCGGTAGACCGCCTTGCCCGAGGCATCCCGCACCGTGAAGTAATCGGAGATCGAGATCGACTCGTTGTGGGTGACGAGGAAGCCGTACTGCGCGCCGCGCGTCGGGCACCAGGTCCGCACGCGCGTGTTGGCGCCGGGCTGCATCAGATAGATCGCGGCGCCACAGCCGGCTTCATGGGTATGGGCATTCTCGGGCATCCACTTCTCATGGGTGCCCCAGCCGAGCTCGGACGGCTGCATGCCCTCCGACAGGAAACCTTCCACCGACCAGGTGTTGACGAAGACGTCGGGCTCCTTCGGCTTCTTCGCGCGCTGGGTGTCACGCTCGGCGATGTGGATGCCCTTGATGCCGGCCTGCCGCATCAAATCGGCCCATTCGGCCTTGGTCTTCGGCTTGGGTGCATTGAGCTTCAGGTCGGCGGCGACATTGAGCAGCGCCTGCTTGACGAAGAACGAGACCATGCCGGGGTTCGCGCCACAGCAGGACACGGCCGTGGTCGAGCCGGCGGGGCGCGCCCGCTTGGCGGCCAGCGTCACCTCGCGCAGCGCGTAGTTGGAGCGCGCTTCCGGGCCCTTCGTTGAATCGAAATAGAAGCCGAGCCAAGGCTCGTTGACGGTGTCGATATAGAGCGCGCCGATCTCGTTGCAGAGCTCCATGATGTCGGTCGAGCCGGTGTCGACGGAGAGATTGACGCAAAAGCCCTGGCCGCCGCCTTCCGTCAGCAGCGGGGTCAGCAATTCGCGATAATTTTCCTTGGTCACGGCCTTCTGGATGAAGCGCACATTCTGCTTCTCGCAATGCGCCCTGCGGCCCTCGTCCTTCGGGTCGATCACGGTGACGCGCGACTTGTCGTAGTCGAGATGGCGCTCGATCATCGGCAAAGTGCCTTTGCCGATGGAGCCGAAGCCGACCATGACGATGGGACCGGTGATCTTCGCGTAGATCTGCGAGGGAGGGCTCATGGGATGGTTTCTCCGGAACGTGCTGGCGGACAGGGGTGGATCAAGCGCTGCGGCGCTTGGCGGTGACTTCGATCTCGACCTTCATCTCGGAATTCGCGAGGGCGCTGACGACCAGCAATGTCGCTGCCGGCCTGATGTCGCCGAGAACCCCGCCGCAGACGGCGAAGTGATCATCGATGTAGCTGGCGTCGGTGACGTAGTAAGTCGCACGGACGATATCGGCCATCTCGAACCCGCCCTCCTTCAGGGCGGCTTCGATGGTCTTGAAGCAGTTGCGTGACTGGCTCGTGACATCATCAGGCATCGTCATCGTCGTGTAGTCATAGCCGGTGGTTCCCGCGACGAAGCAGAACTCGCCGTCAACCACGGCGCGGCTGTAGCCGACGGACTTCTCGAGGGGGGAGCCGGTGGAAATCAGGCGACGGGACATGGGTTCGGCCTCGGCTGAAAGGTGGATTTCGTGGGTTTAAAGGGCGTTTCGGGGGCTCACGCAACCCCAAAGCAACGGAGCAAGCGAAGGCGCGACCGAGCGTTGCCGCGTGGCGCGGCTTCGGTCGTTGCCCTCATGGCAAATCCTTACGCCGCGTGCGCCTGGAGGGGACGAACCACCCTCCGTTTAGGCAGGGCCGCGCCGGTCGGAACGATCATCCCTTCGGCGCCATCAAGCACACCGTCGGTGAATTCGATCGCCAGCAGGCGCTCGCGCTCGAACGGGCCGGGCAGCAGCAGTGCGCCGGTCTTCGCGGCCGAGAAGCCGAAGCGGGCGTAGTAGGGGCCATCGCCGAGCAGGATCACCGCTTCATGCCCGCGCGCCCGGGCGGCGACCAGCGCTTGTTGCATCAGCGCGGCGCCGATCCCGAGCTCGCGGCAGGCAGGGTCCACCGCCAACGGTCCGAGGACCAGAGCGGGCCTGTCTCCGGCGCTGACGTGCCACAGCCGCACGGTTCCCACGAGCTTGCCTTCGCGCATCGCCGACAAGGCAAGGCCTGCGGCGGGCGCGCGTCCGTCGCGCAGGCGCTGGCATGTGCGGCTATGGCGGGTCTCGCCGAAGCAGGCATCGAGCAGCGCTTCACGCGTCGCGACGTCGGCAGCACGTTCCGCACGGATCGCGAACGGAGCGGCTTCCGAGGTGAGGGCAATTTGTGGCTTCCGAGGAGCAGTCATGGCGCGTCAGTCCTCGCTTGGATCCACGCGCGAAGGCACGCGGGCTCAAGCGTCGTCAGAATGGCAATGTCGGGTAAGGAGCCGGCAAGCCGGCTCCCGGGTTCGTCAGGCCTCTGAAGAAGAGAGGCGGATCAGATGTGGCAAATCAGATGTGATAGGTCTTCAGCGGCGGGATGCCGTTGAACGCCACGGCCGAGTAGGTCGACGTATAGGCCCCGGTGCCTTCGATCAGCAGCTTGTCGCCGATCTCGAGCGTGACGGGGAGCGGATACGGGTTCTTCTCGTACAGCACGTCGGCGCTGTCGCAGGTCGGGCCGGCGAGCACGCACGGGGTCATGTCTGCGCCGTCATGCGGGGTGCGGATGGCGTAGCGGATCGACTCGTCCATGGTCTCGGCGAGACCGCCGAACTTGCCGATGTCCAGGTACACCCAGCGCACCTCGTCCTCGTCGCTCTTCTTCGAGATCAGCACGACCTCGGATTCGATGATGCCGGCGTTGCCCACCATGCCGCGGCCCGGCTCGATGATGGTCTCCGGAATCTGGTTGCCGAAGTGCTTGCGCAGCGCGCGGAAGATCGAGCGGCCGTAGGTGACGACCGGCGGCACGTCCTTCAGGTATTTGGTCGGGAAGCCGCCGCCCATGTTGACCATGGTCAGGTTGATGCCGCGCTCGGCGCAGTCGCGGAACACCTGCGAGGCCATCGCCAGCGCACGGTCCCACGCCTTCACCTTGCGCTGCTGCGAGCCGACATGGAAGGAAATGCCGCACGGCTCAAGGCCTAAGCGCTTGGCGACGTCGAGCACCTCGACGGCCATCTCCGGGTCGCAGCCGAACTTGCGCGACAGCGGCCATTCGGCGCCGGCGCAGTCGTAGAGGATGCGGCAGAACACCTTCGCGCCGGGGGCGGCACGGGCGACCTTCTCGACCTCGGCGACGCAGTCCACAGCGAACAGGCGGATGCCGAGCGCGAAGGCGCGCGCGATGTCGCGCTCCTTCTTGATGGTGTTGCCGAAGGAGACGCGGTCGGGCGTAGCTCCAGCAGCCAGCGCCATCTCGATCTCGGCGACGGTGGCGGTGTCGAAGCAGGAGCCCATGGAGGCCAGGAGTGACAGCACTTCCGGCGCCGGGTTCGCCTTGACGGCATAGAACACGCGGCTATCGGGCAGTGCCTTGGCAAAGGTCTGGTAGTTGTCGCGCACGACTTCGAGATCGACCACGAGGCAAGGCTCGGTGTCCCGGCCCTCGCTGCGGCGGTTGCGCAGGAATTCGTGAATACGTTCGGTCATAGCACTCTCCCAAACGGCCCAGCGACGGGGATCCGTTCAAAAAATGTCGTCGGATAAGCGCCCCGGCCAGATCGCGCGATGGAGGCGCGACGAGCCAAAGACTCAAATCAGACTGTGCTGCCGTGGATTGGTTGGGAATTTCCCGCCCGCACACCTGGCAATGAAGGACAAGCCTTTTCAGTAGCCCGCGCCGGCGTTGGAATGCCGGTAGAGACCAAAAAAGCCCGATCCGTCGTTGCTTTAAGTCGCGTCCCCCGTTGAGAGCGGGGTGCGCCGGTTCGCCTCCGGCTGCCAGTCACGGTTGCAAAAAGTGAAGTCACCTTCGACAAGGCATCTCTTGAGAGAGATGCTGGACGCTTCGGGTTTGCCGTCAGTCGTTCGACTTTTCAGTCCTCGACTTCTGCACTTCCGAAGAGCCCCTCGGCTTCTTCACCCCTTGGCGGCTGTCCGGCCTCTTGTCCGGATACCTACCGACTGACACACGACCACAGGCACGTGCGAAATTGGGCAAGTCCGCACATAAGCGTTTTGACTCCGCTTCGCAAGAATTTTTTTAGGCTGAGAACAGAATTGCCTAACATCTGCTTGCGCAGTGTTGCGCGAGCGACGCGGAAGATGAACGCGCGTTAAGTTTTCTGTGTTGTGCGCGCGTCGCTGACGCGTGAGACGTGTCAGCCGCGCTTGAAGAACGGCTCGACGCGCTGAGCTGCGCGAATGAAGGCGGTCATGACCAGCACGCCAAGTGCGAACAGCACGGCCTGAAGGATGTGCGCGCCCTGGTCACCGAGCCCGATCAGAATGGAGAGTGCCCAGCCGCCGGCAAACGCCGCGCCGAACACCTCGGCGCCGATCAGGATGGCGGCGCTGATGACGGTGATGACGCTCGGCCAGACGATCTGACGGGAAGACGAGGAGGGCGCGTTCATGGGCGTTCAAGGTCCGGTGTTTCGAGGGCCGCAATCTCCCCGAAAAGGCGGGCGGGAGCAAGGCCAAATGGCCCAAAAAAGCCCCATCGCGTGCTATAGCTGGCTGCAACAAATTGCCTCAAAAAACGAGACTTGCGATGTCAGACCCCCGCCAAACTACGGACTCCGAGACCAATCCGCTGCTGAAGGCCTGGGTGACGCCGTTTGCGACCCCGCCCTTCAATGAGATCGTGCCGGAGCACTTCCTGCCGGCCTTCGAGCAGGCCTTCGCCGATCACTCCGCCGAGATCGCGGCCATCACTAATGATCCGGCTGCGCCCGACTTCGCCAACACCATCACGGCGCTGGAGCGCTCCGGCAAGCTGCTGAACAAGGTCGCCTCCGTCTTCTACGACCTGGTCTCGGCGCACTCCAACCCAGCGATCCTCGACATCGACAAGCAGGTCTCCTTGCGGATGGCGCGGCACTGGAATCCGATCATGATGAACGCCGTGCTGTTTGGCCGCATCGCCCAGCTGCACGAGAACCGCGCCCAACTCGGCCTGACACCGGAGCAGCTCCGCCTGCTGGAGCGCACCTACACCCGCTTCCACAGGTCCGGCGCCGGCCTGTCCGACGAGGCCAAGACGCGCATGGCCGAGATCAACGAGAAGCTGGCCCAGCTCGCGACCGGCTTCAGCCATCACCTGCTTGGCGACGAGCAGGACTGGTTCATGGAGCTGGGTGAGTCCGACCGCCAGGGCCTGCCGGAGAGCTTCGTCGCCGGCGCCAAGGCTGCGGCAGAAGATCGCGGCATGGCAGGCAAGGCCATCGTCACGCTGTCGCGCTCCTCGGTCGAGACTTTCCTGAAGAGCGCCGGCCGCCGCGACCTGCGCGAGAAGGTCTACAAGGCCTTCATCGCGCGCGGCGACAACGGCAACTCCAACGACAACAATGCTGTTATCGGCGAGATCCTGAATCTGCGCGAGGAGAGCGCCAAGCTCCTGGGCTATCCGACTTTCGCCGCCTACCGGCTCGAGGATTCCATGGCCAAGACCCCGGACGCGGTTCGCGGCCTCTTGGAGCGGGTCTGGAAACCGGCCCGCGTCCGCGCGCTCGCCGATCGCGACGAGATGCAGGCGCTGATCACGGAAGAGGGTGGCAATTTCAAGCTCGCGCCGTGGGACTGGCGCTTCTATGCCGAGAAGCTCCGCCTCCAGCGCGCCAATTTCGACGACGCCGCGATCAAGCCCTATCTGGCGCTCGATCAGATGATAGCCGCTGCCTTCGATTGCGCCACGCGCCTGTTCGGCGTCACCTTCGAGGAGCGCAAGGATGTGCCGGTCTGGCACCCCGACGTCCGGGTCTGGGAGGTCAAGGGTCCCGACGGCAAGCACAAGGCGTTGTTCTACGGCGACTACTTCGCCCGGCCGTCCAAGCGCTCCGGCGCCTGGATGACCTCGTTGCGCGACCAGCAGAAGCTCGATGGCGAGATCGCGCCGCTCGTCATCAATGTCTGCAATTTCGCCAAGGGCACCGGATCCGAGCCCGCGCTGTTGTCGCCCGACGATGCCCGCACCCTGTTCCACGAGTTCGGCCACGGCCTGCACGGCATGCTCTCCAACGTGACCTATCCGTCGCTGTCGGGCACCTCCGTGTTCACCGACTTCGTCGAGCTGCCCTCGCAGCTCTACGAGCACTGGCAGGAGCGGCCCGAGGTGCTCAGGCAGTTCGCCCGCCACTACCAGAGCGGCGAGCCGCTGCCGGACGATTTGCTCAAGCGCTTCCTCGCCGCGCGAAAATTCAACCAGGGCTTTGCCACGGTCGAATTCGTCTCCTCGGCGCTGGTCGACCTCGAGTTCCACTCCCAGCCGGCTTCAGCCGCGCAGGATGTCCGGGCCTTCGAGCGGCGCGAGCTGGAGAAGATCGGGATGCCCGAGGAAATCTCGATGCGGCACCGGCCGACCCAGTTCGGCCATATCTTCACCGGCGATCACTACGCCGCCGGCTATTACAGCTACATGTGGTCGGAGGTGATGGACGCCGATGCCTTCGGTGCATTCGAGGAAGCCGGCAACATCTTCGATCCCGCCGTGGCAAAACGCCTGCACGACGACATCTATTCGAGCGGCGGATCGGTCGATCCGGAAGCGGCCTATGAGGCGTTCCGCGGCCGTCCGCCCGAGCCGGACGCGCTGCTGCGCCGCCGCGGCCTGCTCGACGACAAGGCGGCCTGACCGGCATGCGCGCGCTGGGATGGCTGCTCGCCGTTGCTCTCACGCTTGTGGCGGGCGCGGCGAGCGCACATCCGCATGTCTGGATCACCGCTTCAAGCGAATTGCTCTACGCCGAGGACGGCAGCATCACCGGCGTGCGCCACGCCTGGACCTTTGACGACATGTTCTCGGCCTATGCGGTGCAGGGGCTCGAGGCCAAGAAGAAGGGCGCCTATACGCGCGAGGAGCTGGGGCCGCTGGCGCAGACCAATGTCGAGTCGCTGAAGGAATATGCCTACTTCACCTTCGCGAAGGCGGACGGCAAGAAGGAGCGCTTTGGCGAGCCGGTCGACTATTATCTCGACTACAAGGACTCGGTGCTGACCCTGCACTTCACCCTGCCGCTGAAGACGCCGCTCAAACCGAAACAATTGATGCTGGAAGTGTTCGACCGCTCCTTCTTCATCGATTTCCAGATGGCCAAGGAAAATCCCGTCAAGCTGGTCGGCGCGCCCACGGGCTGCCAGATGAAGCTCGATCGTCCCAGCGACGGCAGCGCGACCGCGCAGAAGCTCAACGAGCAGACCTTCACCGACGGCCCCAACGCCAATTTCGGCATGATGTTCGCCAACAAGATCACGGTGGATTGTCCATGAAGCCGCATCGCTCGCCGCTTGGGCGCGGGCTCCTCGCCTGTGCCGCCGTTCTCCTCGCCCTCGGCCTGGCCGACGCCGCGATCCATCACGTCTTCGCACAAAATCCGTTCGGCGCGCCGAAGCAGGCGCCTGCGGCGGAGCCCGGGGCCAGCGGCCTGATCGGCTGGCTGCTGGCAAAACAATCCGAATTCTATCGCCAGATGTCGTCGACCATCCGCGCCGCCAAATCCGACGGCTCGGCGGTGTGGACGCTGCTCTTCATCTCGTTTGCTTACGGGATCTTCCATGCTGCCGGCCCCGGCCACGGCAAGGCCGTGATCGCCTCCTATCTCGTCGCCAACCGCGAAACCCTCAGGCGCGGCATCGCGTTGTCCTTTGCATCCGCGCTGATGCAGTCTCTGGTGGCGATCCTGATCGTCGGCATCTCGGCCTGGATCCTGAATGCGACCGCCAGGACCATGTGCAAGGCGGAGGGCGCGATCGAGATCGCGAGCTACGGCCTGATCGCGCTGTTTGGCCTGCGCCTGGTCTGGGTCAAGGGACGCACCTTCATCCGCGCGCTCCAGGCGACGCAGCCGGTGCCGGCGATGGCTGGGGTGCCGCATGACCATCATGATGACGGTCACCATCATCATGATGCGCACGACGATCACCATCACAACGATCATCACGGCCACGATCACGGGCACGCCCATCACCATCACGGGCACGACCACGTCCACGACGAGCATTGCGGCCATACCCACGGCCCCACCCCGAGCGAACTGGCCGGCCCCGGCGGCTGGCGGCGGGGCTTCGCCGCGATCCTGACCGTCGGCATCCGCCCCTGTTCGGGGGCGATCCTGGTGCTGGTGTTCGCACTGGCCCAGGGCCTGTTCTGGGCCGGCATCGCCGCGACCTTCCTGATGGGTCTCGGCACCGCGATCACGGTCGCTACCATCGCCGTGGTCGCAGTCTCGGCCAAGGACATCGCCGGTCGCCTCAGCGCGAGCCGCGCCGGCGGCGGCGCGCTGTTCATGCGCGGCATCGAATTCGCCGCTGCCGCTCTCGTGCTGCTGTTCGGGGCGGGGTTGCTGCTCGGCTATGTCGCCGCCGAGCGGACGACGTGTTTTTGAAGGAAGAGCCGGCTTACATCGGCAAAAACCGCTTCAACAGCGGCATGAGGAAGATCGCCAGATTGAGCGCAAAGCCGATGCTCCAGAGAATGGAGCGCAGCGTCGGGCGGCTGCCGAGATAGGTCAGCACATAGGCCACCCGCACGATCAGGAACAGCACTGCGAGCTCGTCGATCAGGCGTTGCGGCGAGTCGCGGAATTCGGCGAGCAGGACCGCGAAGGCGAAGAACGGGAAGGTCTCGATGCCGTTCTGGTGCGCGCCGAGCGCGCGCTGCGAGATGGCGTCTTCGTAAAAGGCGGGATCGCGCGGCCGGGAATTGTCGAAGCCGCGAAACCTGATCCATTTGATCGAGACGATCGTTAAGAGATAGAGCAGCAGCGCTCCGAGCACGCACCATTCCGCGAGCGTCATCTTCCCTCCCCCGCTTAAGGGCGACCCTAGCGAAACCGGGCTCATCTTGACAAGTTCGGAGCAACGCGCGACCCAACGGATCATGACGACCCTGGCCCCCATCTCGACCGCGAAGCCGACTAATCAGCCCAGCCAGCCGCGCGTCGGCGTGCTGCTGGTCAATCTCGGCACGCCGGATACGGCCGACGCGCCCGGCGTAAGGGTCTATCTGAAGGAATTTCTGTCGGACGCCCGCGTCATCGAAGACCAGGGCCTGATCTGGAAAGCCGTGCTGAACGGCATCATCCTGCGCAGCCGCCCCCGCACCAAGGCGCTCGACTACCAGAAGATCTGGAACGTCGAGAAGAACGAGTCGCCGCTGAAGACCATCACGCGGTCGCAAGCCGACAAGCTTGCCGCCGCGCTTTCCGACCGTACGCATGTCGTGGTGGATTGGGCGATGCGCTATGGCAATCCCTCGATCAAGTCGGGGATCGATGCGCTGATTGCGAAGGGATGCGAGCGTATCCTCGCCGTACCGCTCTATCCGCAATATTCCGCCTCGACCTCGGCGACGGTCTGCGACGAGGTGTTCCGCGTGCTCGCCCAACTGCGCAATCAGCCGACGCTGCGGGTGACGCCGCCTTACTACGAGGACGAGGCCTATATCGAGGCGCTAGCCGTCTCGATCGAGACGCATCTCGCCACGTTGTCGTTCAAGCCCGAACTGATCGTCGCCTCCTTCCACGGCATGCCAAAATCCTATGTCGACAAGGGCGATCCCTATCAGGGCCACTGCATCGCGACGACCGAGGCGCTGCGCCGCCGGCTCGGCATGGACGACACCAAGCTGCTGCTGACCTTCCAGTCGCGCTTCGGCAATGACGAGTGGCTGCAGCCCTACACCGACAAGACGATGGAGCGCCTCGCCAAGGAAGGCGTGCGCCGCATCGCCGTGGTGACGCCGGGCTTTTCCGCCGACTGCCTGGAGACGCTGGAGGAGATCGCGCAGGAGAATGCCGAGATCTTCAAGCACAATGGCGGCGAGCAGTTTTCGGCGATCCCCTGCCTCAACGACAGCGACCCGGGCATGGATGTGATCTGCACCCTGGTGCTGCGCGAGCTGCAGGGCTGGATCTAGGGAGCGCTCCATGAACCGCCGCGACTGCCTGGCGCTTCTTGGAACGCTTGCGGCATGGCCGGCCTCGGCGCCGGCACAGCAGCCGACGACACCGCGCCGGCTCGGGGTGCTCTCGGTCACGTCAGCCGATGACGTGATCGGCCAGACCCGCCTCGTGGAGGCGCTTACAGCTCTCGGCTGGAAAGAGCGGGACAATCTCAGGGTCGACTGGCGCAGTGGCGCCGGCGACCGGGCGCGCCTTGCGCAGCTTGCCGACGAGCTGATCGCTCTCAAGCCCGATGTCCTGCTCGCGCTCGGCACGCCCTCGGTGGAGGAGCTGCGCCGCCGCACTACGACAATCCCGATCGTGTTTTCGGTCGTCACCGATCCTGTCAGCCAGGGCTTTGTCGAAAACCTTGCCCATCCCGGCGGCAACATCACCGGCTTCACCGATTATGACGGCCCGCTCGCCGGCAAATGGCTGGAGATGCTGACGCAGGTTACGCCAAAACTGTCTCGCGTCTACGTCGTCTACAATCCCGCCACCGCGCCATTCGCGCCGCTGATGCTGCGCACGCTCCAGGAAGCCGCGCAGATGCTGCATGTGACGGTCGAGCCCGCGCCGGTGCACGATGTCGCCTCATTGGCCACATTAGCTTCGCACAGGGATGGCGGCTTCCTGGTCCTGCCCGACTTCTTCACCATGGCCAATCGCGCGCCGCTGCTGGCGGCGATCGCGGAATCGCGCCTGCCGTCGGTGTTCTGGAGCCGCGCCTTTGTCGACGAAGGCGGGCTGATGTCCTACAGCACCGACAGTGCCGAGCAGCTGCGTCGTGCCGCCGGTTACATCGATCGCATTCTGAAGGGCGCCCTGCCTGCGGACCTCCCGGTGCAGAATCCCACCAAGTTCGAGCTGGCGATCAATCTGAAAGCGGCCAAGGCGATTGGCGTCACGCTGTCTCCCGGCCTGCTCGCAATCGCGAACGAAGTGATCGAGTAGGGCGGCATTTCTTAACCTTTTCCGCTAGGTCTGCGTCGTCGCGCTTTCAAGGGCCCTCGCAAATACATAATCGTGACCGTTCCCTCTCGTCGCGTCTTGTGCGGAAAGGCGCCAATGCCGACGTGAAAAGCGACCGCTGAACCGATAGGGTGCTGATCCCGACCAATGATAGCGCGGGAAGGGCCTGTTTCCCGGCTTCTTTTCCGCCTTGGAGGACATATGAGCGGCTTCGATATTTTCGCGATTGTTCTGGTGTTACTCGTCATCATCACGCTGATTACCGGCGTGAAGACGGTGCCGCAGGGCTATGACTGGACCATCGAGCGGTTCGGCAAATACACGCAGACGCTGCGCCCCGGGCTTAACCTGATCGTGCCCTATTTCGATCGCGTCGGGCGCAAGATCAACATGATGGAGCAGGTGATCAACATTCCGGAGCAGGAGGTCATCACCAAGGACAACGCCACTGTGACGGTGGACGGGGTCGCCTTCTTCCAGGTGTTCGACGCCGCCAAGGCGAGCTACGAAGTCGCCAATCTCGAACAAGCGATCATCGTGCTGACCATGACCAACATCCGCTCGGTGATGGGCTCGATGGATCTCGACCAGGTGCTGTCGCACCGTGACGAGATCAACGAGCGCCTGCTGCGCGTCGTTGATGCCGCGGTCTCACCCTGGGGCCTCAAGGTCAACCGCATCGAGATCAAGGACATCGTGCCGCCCGCCGACCTCGTCGAGGCCATGGGCCGGCAGATGAAGGCCGAGCGCGTCAAGCGCGCCGACATTTTGGCTGCCGAAGGCCAGCGCCAGTCGGAGATCCTGCGCGCAGAGGGCGCCAAGCAGGGCCAGATCCTTCAGGCCGAGGGCCGTAAGGAAGCAGCATTCCGTGATGCCGAGGCCCGCGAACGTTCCGCAGAAGCCGAGGCCAAGGCAACCCAGATGGTCAGCGATGCCATCGCCAAGGGCGATGTGGCTGCTCTGAACTACTTCATCGCCGACAAATATATCAAGGCGTTCGGCCAATTCGCGGATGCGCCGAACCAGAAGATCATCATGCTGCCGATCGAAGCAACCAGCATGCTCGGCTCGCTCGCCGGCATTGGCGAGATCGCCAAGGCAACGTTTGGCGAGAGTGCTGCGTCCGCGACCGCCGCGGCTCGCCGTACAGGTTCGGTGCCGCCGACCGGCGGCACACCGCCGGCGGTGCCGCCGCGGCAGGGTTAGGGAACGGCGCATGACCTTCTGCTAAGGTCGTGCGCTCATATCAGCGCATGCCCCGGAAAAGTGGAGACCGGTTTTCCGACAAGGGCATGCGCCCATACAAAGAGGCGTGTCATGACCGACGTGCTCGTATCGCTCGGCAACTGGAACTGGCTGATCTTCGGCTTCATCCTGATGGCGCTTGAGGTGATCGCGCCGGGCGTCTTCCTGTTCTGGCTCGGGCTTGCCGCGCTGCTGGTCGGCCTGATCTCGTTCGTGACAGTCATCTCCTGGCAGATCCAGCTCGTGATGTTCGCGGTGTTCGCAGCCGCAGCGGTGCCGGTATGGCGCCGGCTCGCCCGGCCGAAGCCGGAGGCGAGCGCCAGCCCCTTCCTCAACAAGCGTACCGAGGCGCTGCTCGGCCGCGAGTTCACGCTGGAGAAGCCGATCATCGACGGCAACGGCACCGTGCGCATCGGCGACACGGTGTGGCGCGTGGCAGGCCCGGATACGCCGGCGGGCACGCGGGTGAAGGTGGTGCAGGTCGATGGTGCCAACCTGACGGTGGCGGCGGCGTAATTCCTTCTTCCCCTCTCCCCTTGTGGGAGAGGGTGGCTCGCCGCGAAGCGGCGAGACGGGTGAGGGGTATCTCTCCTCAAACGCGATGCTGAGCTCGGGGTGAGATACCCCTCATCCGGTCGCGCCACCTTCTCCCACAAGGGGAGAAGGATTATCGGTGCACTTGGCCGCTCTGTCTTACCTCTGCCACCTCTCCGCAAACCTGTGCAGCGGCATGACCATTTCGCACAACTCCCGTCCCAGCGGCGTCAATCCATAACCGCCGCCGTCGCCGAGCTCGACGAACCCCGCCTCGCGCAACTCCGTCAGCCGCGCCTGGAGCACCGTCGGCGAAGCCTCGTCGCAGGCGGTGCGGAGCGCCCGCGAGGTGAGGGGCTCCTCACGCAGCTCCCACAAAATTCGCAAGGTCCAGCGCCGGCCCAGCAGGTCGAGCAGCGCCATGATCGGCCGGCCGGTGCGCGAGCCGCGGACTTTTCCTGAAGCCTGTTTTGCCATCGCGCCCCTCTTGCGTCTTGCTACAGATAATGTAGCGTATTGCTACAGTAATTGTAGCAAAGAAGACGTTCATGTCATCCCCAACGCCGCGCGTCGCCCCGCTTGATCAGCCTTATCCCCCGGAGATCCAGGCGCAGTTCGACCGCATCATGCGCGGTGCGCCGCCACTGCTGCTGTTCCGGGTGATGGCCGGCCACAGCCGCGCCTGGGACAAGTTCCGCGCCGGCGGTCTGCTCGATCCCGGGCCGTTGTCCTTGCGCCAGCGCGAGATCGTCGTCGATCGCACCTGCGCACTCAACAGATGCGAATATGAATGGGGCGTGCATGTCGCCATCTTTGCAGGCCCGGCAAAGCTCACGGAGGACGAGATCCGCGCGACGGTGGAGGGCGATGCGACCTCAGCCTGCTGGTCGCCGGCCGAGCAGGCCTTGATTACAGCGGTCGACGCCCTGCACGCGCGCGCGACGTTCTCCGACGCCGAGTTCGCAGCGCTGTTGGCGCATTACGACGAGGCGCAGATCCTCGAGATCATGCTGCTGTGCGGCTTCTACCGCACGGTGTCGTATCTGGCGAACGGGCTGAAGCTGCCGCTGGAGGAGAAGGCGGCGCGGTTTCCGGCACCGCTCTAACTGCCGTCATTGCGAGCGCAGCGAAGCAATCCAGACTGTCCCCGCGGAGAGATTCTGGATTGCTTCGCTGCGCTCGCAATGACGAGAGCATAGAGCGTGCCCTAAGCCACACCCGCCCGCAGCAGATCGTGCAGGTGCACGATGCCGACCACCTTGTCCGCCTCGGTCACGACCAACGTGGTGATCTTGCGGGTGTTCAGCACCTCGATCATCTCGGTCGCGAGCATCGAGGGCGGCACCGTCTTCGGTTGCCGCGTCATGATCTCATCGACCGTCGCCGTCAGCAGATCGGGGCGCATATGGCGGCGCAGATCGCCGTCGGTGATGATGCCGATGGCTTCGTTGGCCGCGTTGACGATGCATACGCAGCCGAGCCCCTTGGCCGACATCTCGACGACGGCGTCCGACATCTTGGTGCCCAGAGGCTTCACCGGAATCTCCGCGCCGGTGCGCATGTAGTCGCGGACGAATTTCAGCATCGCGCCGAGCTTGCCGCCGGGATGGAAATGCGCGAACTCCAGCGCGGTAAAGCCGCGGCCTTCGAGCAGCGCGATCGCGATGGCATCGCCGATCGCGACCTGCATCATGGTCGAGGTGGTCGGCGCCAGATTGTGCGGGCAGGCCTCGCGCGCCTTCGGCAGCTCGATGACAATATCGGCCGCCTGGCCGAGCGAGGAGGCTGCATTCGACGTCACCGCGATCATCGGGATCGCGAAGCGCGCCGAATAGTTCACCAGCGTCTTCATCTCCGGCTGCTCGCCGGACCAGGACAGCGCCATGATGACATCGTCCGCCGTGATCATGCCGAGATCGCCATGGGCGGCTTCCGCGGTGTGGACGAAGAAGGCCGGCGTGCCTGTCGAGGCCAGCGTCGCTGCGATCTTGCGCGCCATGTGGCCGGACTTGCCGAGCCCGGTGACGATGACGCGGCCCTTGGCGTTGCGGATCAGGTCGACCGCTTTGGCAAAGGCTTCGCCTAGCGGGCCGCGCAGGGCGGCCGCGAGCGCGTTGATACCGCCGCTCTCCGTCTCCAGCGTGCGGAGCGCGGATTCGACGCTGTCAGGGGTGGGGCCGGATGATGAGGTCATCAGCGGTTTCGAACTCGGCATATCTGGGTCCAGGGGAGCAGGGGCGTCGGCCCGTTGCCGCCTCCTTAGCACGCCCGGGCGGGCGAGGCGACGCGGGCGTCAGAGCCCTCAACGGGTCATTAACCATAATTGTTTTAACTCCATTAACGATGGCTTCCGCGCGTCGGCGGGGGCGATCGTGAAAGTATTTGATTTCGTTGGAGTTATTCCATCGTGGGGTCGCCTCCAGGCAGGGGCCGGAGCAGTTGCGCGTTAGCTTTCCGCGCCGCTTTGCCATGCCTGTTGCTGACGGCGCTGGAAAGCGCGCCCGTGGCCGCCCAGAGCGTCACGCCCGACCTGTTCAATCCCACCCGCGGCGGCTTTGTCTCGCCTGACACGCTGCCGACGCGCCGCACAGCGGGCGTCCTGCAGGCGCCGTCGGATGCGATCCCGCAACCGCCTGATCCCAACGACGATCCGCGCAAGAAGAGCGATGTGCCCGCGACGACGCGCGTTGGCCAGATCCCGACCTATGGCCTGCCTGCCGCGAACGGCGCAAGCAACTCGGGCTACGATTCGCTCAATCGCAAGCGCCAGCAGCCAAAACTCTATCCGGGCCAGCCGAAGCCGAAGAAGCCCGCAGGTCCCGGCTCGCCGGTGCCACCTGCAACGCCGCCCGTCTCCACGCTCGGTCCTCCGCGCATTGCGCCGCCGCCATCGGAGACCGCGAACAAGACGCCACTGCCGCCGGCGATGGCGGGCACCGTGCCCGGCCAGCCGCAGCGCCGTCGCCTCAAAGTCGACGACGATGCGTTTGGCGCGGTCGGCGACTACGCCGGCAGTTTTCTGATCAAGGGCGGGCTCGAGCTCTCCACCGGCTATGACACCAATCCCGCACGTCTCAATAAGCCGGTCGGCTCGCCCGTTTACGTCGTCGCGCCGGATCTTCTGGTGATGTCCGACTGGGAGCGCCACGCTCTGGTCGCCGATCTGCGCGGTTCGTTCTCCGGCTACACCAACAACATGCCGGCGACGATCGACGGACTTCCCTCGCCGTCGCCGGTCGAGGTCAACCGGCCCGATTTCACCGGCCATGTCGACGGCCGCTTCGATGTCGATCGCGACCTCAAGCTGACCTCGCAGCTGCGGCTGCGGCTCGCCACCGACAATCCCGGCAGCCCGAACGTGCAGGCCGGCCTGCAGAAATATCCTGTCTACGCCACCTATGGCGGCACCTTCGGCTTCGACCAGACCTTCAATCGCTTCCAGGTCGCCGCCGGCGCCACGATCGATCGGACCGCCTACACGGATTCGAAACTCACCGACGGCTCGAGCTTCAGCAACGACGATCGAGACTTCAACCAGTATGGCGGCATCGGACGCTTCTCCTACGAGCTGAAGCCGGGCCTGAAACCGTTCGTCGAGATCGAGGGCGACAACCGCGTCCACGACCAGGCCGCCGACCGCAACGGCTATTTGCGCAATTCAAACGGCGGCTACGCCAAGGTCGGTTCATCCTTCGAATTCTCGCGCATCCTCACCGGCGAAGTCTCGGTCGGCTATTCCGCGCGCAACTATGTCGACCCGCGTCTCAGCCAGCTCTCGGGCTTCCTGACCTCAGGCTCGCTGATCTGGAACGCCAGCGGGTTGACGACGGTGAAATTCAACACCGACACCCAGATCGCGGAAACCACCATCCCCGGCTCCTCCGGCGTGCTGGTGCACACCTACGCCGCCGAAGTCGACCACGACTTCCGCCGCTGGCTCACCGCGATCGGCAAGTTCACCTACGGCACCTACGACTACCAGGGCCAGAATCGCAACGACAAGACCTACTCGCTCGAAGGCAACCTGATCTACAAGCTCAACCGCAACATCTGGATCAAGGGCACGCTGCGCCACGACATCCTGGACTCGAACGCCGCAGGGGCGAGCTCGCAGGGGACGGTGGTGATGCTGGGGGTTAGGTTGCAGAATTAATTCCGCCGTCATTCCGGGGCGCGCCACTTGGCGCGAGCCCGGAATCCATCAAGCCTCAGCGTTGGTGGATGAATGGATTCCGGGCTCGCGCTTCGCGCGCCCCGGAATGACCGCCTACCGCGGCAGATCCGTCTTCCCCATCAGGAAGGTGTCGATCGACCGTGCGCACAGCCGGCCCTCGCGGATGGCCCAGACCACCAGCGACTGGCCGCGGCGCATGTCGCCGGCGGAGAACACGTTCGGGCGCGAGGTCTGGTAGTCCAAGGTGTTGGCCTTGACGTTGCCGCGCGGGTCGAGGTCGACCGCGAGCTGCTTCAAGAGGCCTTCGTGCACCGGATGGACGAAGCCCATGGCGAGCAGGACGAGCTCGGCGTCGAGCTCGAACTCGGTGCCGGTCACAGGCTTGAACTTGTCGTCGACGCGCACGCAGTGCAACTTCTTGACCTTGCCGTTCTCGCCCGTGAACTTTTGCGTCAGCACGGCGAATTCGCGGATCGCGCCTTCGGCCTGGCTCGAGGACGTGCGCATCTTCAGCGGCCAGTTCGGCCAGGTCAGGCCCTTGTTCTCGCGCTCGGGCGGGGCGGGCATGATCTCGAGCTGGGTCACGGACAGCGCGCCCTGGCGCAGCGAGGTGCCGATGCAGTCGCTGCCGGTGTCGCCGCCGCCGATGACGACGACATGCTTGCCGCCGGCGAGGATCTCCTTGACGCCGTTCAGCGGCTCCTCGGAAACGCGGCGGTTCTGCTGCGGCAGGAAGTCCATCGCGTAGTGGATGCCGTCGAACTCGCGGCCGGGGATCGGCAGGTCGCGCGGAGCTTCCGCGCCGCCGGTTAGCGCGATCGCATCAAACTGGTTGAGCATCTCGCGCGGATCGACATTGCCACTGACGCCGACATGGCTGTTGTAGTGGAAGGTGACGCCTTCGCCTTCCATCTGCTTGACGCGGCGGTCGATGACGCCCTTCTCCATTTTGAAGTCGGGGATGCCGTAGCGCAGCAGGCCGCCGGCCTTGGCGAACTTCTCGAACAGGTGCACGTCGTGACCGGCGCGCGCGAGCTGCTGCGCGCAGGCCATGCCGGCCGGACCGGAGCCGATCACCGCGACCTTCTTGCCGGTCTTGACGGCCGCGACCTCGGGCTTCAGCCAGCCATTGTCCCAGGCGCGGTCGACGATCGCGCATTCGATGGTCTTGATGGTGACGGGGTTGTCGTCGATGTTGAGCGTGCAGGACGCCTCGCACGGCGCCGGGCAGATGCGGCCGGTGAATTCAGGGAAGTTGTTGGTCGAGTGCAGGTTGCGCGAGGCTTCTTCCCAATTGCCCTGATAGACGAGGTCGTTGAAGTCAGGGATCTGGTTGTTGACCGGGCAGCCCGGCGTGCCCGGCGCGACCGAGCCCGTGCCGTGGCAATAGGGAATGCCGCAATTCATGCAGCGCGCGGCCTGGTCGCGCGTTTCCTTCTCGGTTAAGGGAACGACGAACTCGCCAAAATGCTTCACGCGCTCGGCGACCGGGGTGTACTTGCGGTCGTGCCGTTCGATTTCGAGAAAACCCGTGATCTTGCCCATTAAAGCTCGAAGTCCCTGCCGCTTAAGTTCTTTGTTCTTTCACCCCTCATCCTGAGGAGCGGCGCACTCTTTGCGCCGCGTCTCGAAGGATAGAGGCCCGGATGGTGACCTCATGGTTCGAGACGCGCTTCGCGCTCCTCACCATGAGGACTTATTGCTACGCCCCGATCGCGATTTTCGGCTCGGCGTCCGCGTTGGCGGCCATTTCGCGCAGCGCGCGCCGGTACTCGACCGGCATCACCTTGCGGAACTTGGGCAGCCATTCCTTCCAATTGGCAAGGATGTCGGCGGCGCGCTTGGAGCCGGTGGCTTTCGCATGGCGCGTGATCAGCACGTGCAGACGCTCGACGTCGGAGTCGAGCAGGTTCTGGAACACGTCGACCCGGCCGTGCGCTTCGAGGTCACCGGAGTGGTGATAGGTGCCGGCATTGATCAGCTCTTCCGACAGCACCGGCTCGAGCTCGACCATGCTGAGATTGCACAGCTTGCCGAAGTCGCCGGTCTCGTCGAGCACATAGGCGATGCCGCCCGACATGCCCGCCGCGAAGTTGCGCCCGGTCTTGCCGAGCACGACCACGATGCCGCCGGTCATGTATTCGCAGCAATGATCGCCCGCGCCCTCGACGACGGCGACTGCGCCTGAGTTGCGCACGGCAAAGCGTTCGCCGGCGACGCCGCGGAAGTAGCACTCGCCCTGAATGGCGCCGTACATCACGGTATTGCCGACGATGATGCTCTCTTCCGGCACGATGCCGCTGTTGGCAGGCGGCTTGACGATGATCTTGCCGCCCGAGAGGCCCTTGCCGACATAGTCGTTGGCTTCACCCTCGAGCTCGAAGGTAACGCCGTTGGCGAGCCAGGCGCCGAACGCCTGGCCGGCGGTGCCCTTGAGGCTGACATGGATGGTGTCTTGCGGCAGGCCGGCATGGCCGTAGATCTTGGCGACCGCGCCCGACAGCATGGCACCGGCGGAGCGGTTGGTGCTGTTGATCGCAGCCTCGATCTTCACCGGCGCGCCGCGGTCGAGCGAGGGCTTCGCCTTCTCGATCAGCGAGCGGTCGAGCACCGCTTCCAGATGATGGTTCTGGCGCTCGGAGTGATAGATCTTCTGGCCCTTCTCTTCCTTCTGCTTGACGAACAGCTTCGAGAAGTCGAGCCCCTTGGCCTTCCAGTGCGCCACCAGCTTGGTCTGGTCGAGCAGCTGAACCTGGCCGACCATCTCGTTGAAGGTGCGGAAGCCGAGCGAGGCCATGATCTCGCGGACTTCCTCGGCGACGAAGAAGAAGTAGTTGATCACGTGCTCGGGCTGGCCGGTGAAGCGCTTGCGCAGGACGGGGTCCTGGGTCGCGACGCCGACCGGGCAGGTGTTGAGATGGCACTTGCGCATCATGATGCAGCCGGCCGCGATCAAGGGCGCGGTCGCGAAGCCGAACTCGTCGGCGCCCAAGAGCGCGCCGATCACGACGTCACGGCCGGTGCGAAAGCCGCCGTCGACCTGGACCACGATGCGGCTGCGCAGCCGCTCGCGCACCAGCGTCTGGTGGGTTTCGGCAAGGCCGATCTCCCACGGCGAGCCTGCGTGCTTGATCGAGGTCAGCGGCGAGGCGCCGGTGCCGCCCTCGAAGCCTGCGATGGTCACGTGGTCGGCGCGCGCCTTGGCGACACCAGCGGCGACGGTGCCGACGCCGATTTCCGAGACGAGCTTGACCGAGACGTCGCCGGTCGGGTTGACGTTCTTGAGGTCGTAGATCAGCTGCGCCAGATCCTCGATCGAGTAGATGTCGTGGTGCGGCGGCGGCGAGATCAGGCCGACGCCCGGGGTCGAGTGCCGGACCTTGGCGATGGTAGCGTCGACCTTGTGGCCGGGCAGCTGGCCGCCCTCGCCGGGCTTGGCACCCTGCGCCATCTTGATCTGCATCATGTCGGAGTTGACGAGATACTCCGTGGTGACGCCGAAGCGGCCCGAGGCGACCTGCTTGATCGCCGAGCGCATGGAATCGCCGTTCGGCAGCGGCTTGAAGCGGTCGGCCTCCTCGCCGCCTTCGCCGGTGTTCGACTTGCCGCCGATCCGGTTCATGGCGATCGCAAGCGTGGTATGCGCCTCGCGCGAGATCGAGCCGAAGCTCATCGCACCCGTGGCGAAACGCTTGACGATGTCCTTGGCCGGCTCGACCTGCTCGAGCGGAACAGGCTTGCGCTTTTCTTCCTCGGCGTTCTTGATCCGGAACAGGCCGCGCAGCGTCAGCAAACGCTCCGATTGCTCGTTGAGGATCTTGGCGAAGGCGCGGTAGCGCTCGAGCGAATTGCCGCGTGCGGCGTGCTGGAGCAGGCCGACCGATTCAGCGGTCCAGGCATGGTCCTCACCGCGGCTGCGATAGGCGTACTCGCCGCCGACATCGAGCGCGGTCTTGTAGACCAGCGCCTCGCCGAATGCGTCGGCATGGCGGCGCACGGCCTCTTCCGCGATCTCGGCAAGACCGACGCCCTCGACGCGGGTATGCGTGCCGGCGAAGAACTTGCCGACGAAGTCAGCCTTGAGGCCGACCGCGTCAAAGATCTGCGCGCCGCAATAAGACTGGTAGGTCGAGATGCCCATCTTGGACATCACCTTCAGAAGGCCCTTGCCGATCGACTTGATGTAGCGCTTGACGATCTCGTAGTCGTCGAGCGAGCCGGGCAGGCGGTCCTTCATCGCGATGATGGTTTCGAACGCGAGGTAGGGATTGATCGCTTCGGCGCCATAGCCTGCGAGACAGGCGAAGTGATGCACTTCGCGCGGCTCACCGGATTCGACGACAAGGCCGACCGAGGTGCGCAGGCCGGTGCGGATCAAATGATGATGCACGGAGGCGCAGGCCAGCAGCGAGGGGATCGGCACCCGGTCGGTGCCGACCATGCGGTCGGACAGGATGATGATGTTGACGCCCTCGCGCACCGCGCTTTCGGCGCGCGCGCAGAGCTCGTCCAGCACCTGGTCCATACCGGCCGCGCCGAGACCGGCGTGGAAGGTGGTGTCCAGCGTGCGCGACTTGAAGTGCGATTCAGCGACATCGGAGATCGAGCGAATCTTTTCGAGATCCGCGTCGGTCAGGATCGGCTGACGCGCTTCCAGACGCTTGGTGGTGGCAAGGCCCTGAAGATCGAACAGGTTCGGCCGCGGTCCGATGATCGAGACGAGGCTCATCACCAGCTCCTCGCGGATCGGATCGATCGGCGGGTTGGTGACCTGCGCGAAGTTCTGCTTGAAATAGGTGAACAGCGGCTTGGCCCTGTCCGACAGCGCCGAGATCGGCGTGTCGTTGCCCATCGAGCCCGCGGCTTCTTCGCCGGTGGCCGCCATCGGCGTCATCAGGATCGTGATGTCTTCCTGGCTGTAGCCGAACGCCTGCTGGCGATCCAAAAGCGACAGGTTCGAGCGCACGCCCGTGGTCGGCACCTTCGGCAGATCTTCCAGCACGATCTGGGTCCGCTCCAGCCACTCCTTGTAGGGATGGCTCTTGGCGAGCTCGGCCTTGATCTCGTCGTCGGGGATCAGGCGGCCCTGCTCGAGGTCGACCAGCAGCATCTTGCCGGGCTGCAGGCGCCACTTGGTGATGATCTGGTCCTCGGGGATCGTCAGCACGCCCATTTCGGACGCCATCACGATGCGGTCGTCCTTGGTCACGAGATAGCGCGCCGGCCGCAGGCCGTTGCGGTCGAGCGTGGCGCCGATCTGGCGGCCGTCGGTGAAGGCGATCGCGGCGGGGCCGTCCCACGGCTCCATCAGCGCGGCATGATATTCGTAGAAGGCGCGGCGCTTCTCATCCATCAAGGGATTGCCGGCCCATGCCTCAGGTATCATCATCATGACGGCGTGCGGCAGCGAGTAGCCGCCCTGCACCAGGAATTCGAGCGCATTGTCGAAGCAGGCGGTGTCCGACTGGCCTTCATAGGAGATCGGCCAGAGCCGGCTGATGTCCTTGCCGTACAGCTCGGAGCTCACCGAGGCCTGGCGCGCCGCCATCCAGTTGGTGTTGCCGCGCAGCGTGTTGATCTCGCCGTTATGCGCGATCATGCGGTAGGGATGCGCCAGCGACCACGCCGGGAAGGTGTTGGTCGAGAAGCGCTGGTGAACCAGCGCGAGCGCGCTCTCGAAGTCCTTCTCGTGCAGATCAGGGTAGTACTTGCCGAGCTGGTCGGCGAGGAACATGCCCTTGTAGATCACCGTGCGGCAGGACATCGAGCAGGGGTAATAGCCCGCAAGGCCGCGGTCGCGGCGCTGGTAGATCGCCTGCGAGATCGACTTGCGCAGGATGTAGAGCCGGCGCTCGAACTCGTCCTCGGTCTTGGCGGTGCCGTTGCGGCCGATGAACACCTGCATGCAGGCGGGCTCGGTCGGCTTCACGGTAACGCCGAGCGAGGAATTGTCGGTCGGCACGTCGCGCCAGCCGAGCAGGGTCAGGCCTTCCGCCTTGATCTGGTCGGCAATGATGCTCTTGATGACGTTGCGCCAGGCGGTGTCGCGCGGCATGAACAGCGCGCCGATGGCGTATTCACCCGGAGCCGGCAGCTCGAACTTGTTCTCCTTGGCCTTGCGGCTGAAGAAGGCGTGCGGGATCTGCACCAGGATGCCGGCGCCGTCACCGGCGCGCGGGTCGGCGCCGACGGCGCCGCGGTGCTCGAGGTTGCAGAGGATGCTCAGCGCGTCCGAGACGATCTCGTGCGACTTCTTGCCCTTGATGTTGGCGATGAAGCCGACGCCGCAGCTGTCCTTCTCCAGGCTCGGATCGTACAGGCCTTCGGCTTCGGGGCGCGAATTGTGTTCCTGGATCGGATCGGTCGTTTTCGAGGCGACCGTCGCCGACAGCTCTTCTGCCACGATGTTTCCGCGCTCGAATTGCGACCCGTTCATTGTTCCAATCCTCTCCATGCGGCAAGCTGCCTCACCGCCATCTTCGGCGCACCTTGGGCGTTCCGCGGCACCCGCCTCTGGGTCACCGCTCGTCCGCTGCGAGCCGCATTTTCTTAAATTCAGGCCAAGGCGTTCTTCGTCCCCGAGAACGGCTTTTCCTGCTTGCCTTATGGTGCTCGGAAGCACCGACTTTCGTTGCAATCCCTATGCCGGAACCGCAAGCAAAATTGAGACAGTCTTCCTGTCCTAACCATCACCTTGCCAAATTTTTGTCTAGCACACAAGCGCGCGGAAGTCCCGATTCCTCAGAAGTCAATCAATCGCTTTCCGAAAGTTGCGCGGCCCCGGTTTTGAAGCAAACGCGCCCCGATCCGGCCCAAGCGGCGCCGAAATCCCGGATGAAGCTTCAGTTCAGCCCTTCGAAAGGCGCGCCACGCCGCAAGAAGCGAAAGAGCGCGGATCATTCGGGGCCTGACAGGAGCGTGCCGACCATGAAGTTTTTCACAGGATGTGTGGCTGCCGCCGCGCTGGCGCTGGTGGCAAATGCCGCGGAGGCCCAAGTTCTGCCGAACGGAACCGCGCGGGGAGGCTATGTCGCGGTCTCGGATTTCGACGGGCCTTACGCGCCGGCGGAGGCCGCGCCACCACCTCCGGCTCGCTACGGATACGGTTACGGCTATGAGGAACGAGGCCCGGAACCGGCGCTGCTGCCGGCCATCGAGGTCTATGCCGTGCTGCGCGACAACGGCTTTTCGCCGCTCGGCATCCCGCATTTGCGCGGCGTCGTCTACACCATCGCGGTGATCGACCGTCGCGGCGACGATGGCCGGCTTGTGATCGACGCCCGCGACGGCCGCATCATCCGCTTCATGCCGGCCGCTGACGCCTATGGCATGGCTCCCGCGTACGAGGTGCCGTCGGTTGCACCTTACCGCCCACAAAGTGCGC
>NZ_CAKZHY010000053.1 GCF_936928535.1 uncultured Bradyrhizobium sp.
GCCCTGCCGATCCTGCTCGCCAGCGGCTACAGCGAAGCCGCCGCCGGCGTCCGCGGCGACTTCCCGATCCTGCGCAAGCCGTATGAAATCCACGAGCTGAGCGAGGCGATCTCGAAGCTGCCGCGGTGATGGTTTCCGCACCTTGCGAACTTGAGGCACCAAGGCCTCCGCAGCGTCATGGCCAGGCTTGTCCCGGCCATCCACGGCTAACTGCATAGCTCAAAGAACGTGGATGCCCGGGACAAGCCCGGGCACGACGGATTCTCCTGAGAAGCAGCGCCCTACACTGTCGGCAACACCGAGAACGCCTCCCCTGCCCGGCGCAGGTTCAGTTCGTCCACACTCGCCGTCTCGCTGGTCACGCTGTCCACGCGCGATGACGGCGGGCCGTGACGGCACAGCGCAACCATGTCGGCGACATGCTTCGGCGCTCCCGCGAACAACGCTTCGACACTGCCGTCGCGGCGGTTGCGGACCCAGCCTTCAAGACCGCTTGCGGTTGCCTGGTATTCGACCCAGGCCCGATAGCCGACGCCCTGAACGCGCCCGCGGATCATCACCTGGAGGATCGCGCGGCTCATTTCTTCAGTCCGAGAAAATCGGCGCTGCGCGTTTTGACTTCAATCTCGCGCGTGACTCGGTTGGTCAGCTCAGCTGGCGGCAACCCCTTCAGCACCTTCGGCGACGTGCCCTCACGCAACGCCTTCTGCACCTCGTAGACTGCCTGTGTCGCCGCTGCGATCGGGGCGTGGCCCTGAAGCGCGATGCGCACGCGCTGACTGGCAAGATAGTCGATCGCGTTCAATTCGTCAGGTGCGCCGCCGAGCACGATCGGCAGGCGCGTCGCGGCCACTATGGCCTCGAGCTCGGCACGCGACTTGATGCCTGTGAAGAACAGCGCATCGACGCCGGTCGCCTCATACGCCCTGGCGCGGCGGACAGCATCCTCGATCGAGGTGATCGAGACCGCACCGGTGCGGCCCATGATGACGAGCGAGGAATCGCCGCGCGCATCGAGCGCCGCCTTCATCTTACCGACACCCTCCTCCAGCGAGATCAGCTGCGCCTTGGCTTCGCCAAAGGCCGCCGGCAACAGCGTGTCCTCGATGGTGAGGCCCGCGGCGCCCGCGGTCTCCAGCTCCTGCACCGTGCGGCGCACATTGAGCGCATTGCCATAGCCGTGATCGGCATCGACCAGCACCGGCAGGCTTGCGGCGCGCGACATCCGCCGCATCTGCTCGGCAAGCTCAGTGAGTGTGATCAGCGTGACATCGGGATCGCCAAGCACGGCAAGCGAAGCCACCGAGCCGCCGAACATGCCGAGTGGAAAGCCGAGATCCTCGGCAATGCGGATCGAGATCGCGTCATAGACCGAGCCAGGATGGACGCAAGCCTGACACGACAGGGTGGATCGCAGTGTCTCGCGGCGGGAACGAAAGGCCATGGTGCTGTCTCTCTCTGCGGACGAAAGTGGCTCCCCCACCTCCGTCATTGCGAGCGCAGCGAAGCAATCCAGACTCTTTTCGCAGGAGACAGTCTGGATTGCTTCGCTGCGCTCGCAATGACGGTGGGTGCGGGCAAACTGGCCCGCCCCACCTGCACGCTTACGCAAACTCCAGGATCAGCGCGTCCACCGCGAGCGTCGCGCCGGCGCTGGCGTGGATCTTCTTCACGGTGCCGTCCTGCTCGGCGCGCAGCACGTTCTGCATTTTCATGGCTTCGACCACGGCCAGCGTCTCGCCGGCCTTGACCTCCTGCCCTTCGGTCACCGCGATCGAGACGATGAGGCCCGGCATCGGGCAGAGCAGCTTCTTGCCAGTGTCGGAAGCGGTCGTCACCGGCATCAGCCGGGCGGAAGCAGCCTCAGCTTCGGTCCAGACATAGACCGGCACCTCGACGCCCTGATGCGCGAGGCGGATACCGTTGGCGATCGGGCGCGCCTGCACCGCAACGAAGTGGCCGTCGATGGCGCCCTGCCAGACCGGCTCACCCGGCTTCCACGACGACTGCAACAGATGCGCCTTGCCGGCCTTGCCGTCGGCATCGACGAAGCGGATCGCGATCGCATCGCCCTCGCGGGCAATCTCGAGCGGGATCTCCTGGCGGTCGAGCCAGACTGCGCGGCGGCGTTCGCGCTGCACGACGCGTCCGCCCATCTGGCCGGAGATCTGCCGCTTGCGCTCACCCAGCACGTGGTCGATGGCGGCGCCGACCGCGGCGATGCGACGCGCAACCTCGCCCTCGGGCACGCGCACGGAAAAGCCCTTGGGGAATTCTTCCGCGATGAAGCCGGTCGACAGATTGCCTTCGCGCCAGCGCGGATGATGCATCAGCGCGGACAGGAACGGGATGTTGTGCCTGATACCGTCGACGTAGAACGAATCCAGCGCGGTCGCCTGCGCCTCGATCGCGGCCGCGCGCGACGGCGCATGGGTGACGAGCTTTGCGATCATCGGATCGTAATGGATCGAGATCTCGCCGCCTTCCTGCACGCCGGTGTCGTTGCGCACCGTGATGCCGTCCTTGCTCAATTCCGCCGGCGGACGGTACTTCACTAGGCGACCGATCGAGGGCAGGAAGTTGCGGAACGGGTCTTCGGCGTAGAGGCGCGATTCCACTGCCCACCCCGTCAGGGTGACGTCCTTCTGCGCAATAGCGAGCTTTTCGCCGGCGGCGACCCGGATCATCTGCTCGACGAGGTCGACGCCGGTGACGAGCTCGGTGACGGGATGCTCGACCTGAAGGCGCGTGTTCATCTCCAGGAAGTAGAAGCTCTTGTCTTGCCCGGCGACGAATTCGACCGTGCCGGCGGAATCATAGTTCACGGCCTTCGCCAGTGCGACCGCCTGCTCGCCCATCTTGCGGCGCGTGGCCTCGTCGAGCAACGGCGACGGCGCCTCCTCGATGACCTTCTGGTTGCGGCGCTGGATCGAGCATTCGCGCTCGCCGAGATAAATGACGTTGCCGTGCTTGTCGCCCAGCACCTGGATCTCGATGTGGCGGGGATCGACGATGAACTTTTCGACGAAGACGCGGTCGTCGCCGAACGAGGCCTTGGCCTCGGCCTTGGCGAGGTTGAAGCCTTCGGCGACCTCGGCCTTGGAATGCGCGATGCGCATGCCCTTGCCGCCACCGCCGGCGGAGGCCTTGATCATCACGGGATAGCCGATCTCATCGGCAATCCGGACCGCGTGCTTGTCGTCCTCGATGACTCCGAGATGGCCCGGCACGGTCGAGACCTTGGCTTTGGCGGCCGCTTTCTTGGATTCGATCTTGTCGCCCATTGCGGCGATCGCGCCGGGGTTCGGGCCGATGAAGACGATGCCGGCCGCTTCCAGCGCCCGCGGAAACGCCTCGCGCTCGGACAAAAAGCCGTAGCCGGGATGCACGGCCTCGGCGCCGGTCTTTTTGCATGCCTCGACGATCTTCTCGATCACCAGGTAGCTCTCGGCCGCGGCCGGCGGACCGATCAGGACGGCCTCGTCCGCCATCTCGACATGGAGGGCGTCGCGGTCGGCCTCGGAATAGACGGCAACCGTCCGAATTCCCATCTTGCGGGCGGTCTTGATGACCCTGCAGGCGATTTCGCCGCGGTTGGCAATCAGGATGCGTTTGAACATTGTTTGTCTTGAGTTTCGTCCCTTGGGCGGGACCCTACCCCACGCCTTGGCGGGCCAGTGGGACGGGGCCGTATCCTGTCGTGGTACAGCAAAATGGGCCGGAGGCAACGGGCAAAATCCGGCCCGCTCTGGCGTACCAGCGCAAGACCGGTCCCGGCCTGAGGCCCGGACGCCTTATTGCTTTGCGGCTTTGGCCACGCCGCGGACCAGGCTGTGGATGAAGCCGAGTTTCGTCACCACGGCCCGCGACAGGATGAAGGGATAGAGGTCGTGCAGGCCCATGGCGCGGTTGACGCTGTTCATGGCGAAGGTGAAGGGCAGCCATGCGTCGACGATCGCCTGAATGTCCCGCGCCTCGTAAGGGTTGAAGCGGATCCGCGTCGACAGCTCCCCGTCGCGGTCGACCTTCGGGCGCACCTCCAAGCCGAACTCGCCGGCCATCTCCAGCGTATCGACGATGTGGAGGTAGTGCGCCCAGGTCTCGGCGAAATCTTCCCAAGGGTGCATCGTCGCATAGGCCGAGACGTAGTTCTGCTGCCAATCCGGCGGCGCCCCTTCTGCATAGTGCCGTTGCAGGGCCTCGCCGTAGTCGACGAAATCGTCGCCGAATGCGGCGCGGAATTCCTCCAGCCTGCCGCCGTCGCGCACCAGCACATCCCAGAAATAGTGCCCGACTTCGTGGCGGAAATGCCCGAGCAGCGTACGGTAGGGCTCGCCCATCTCCAGCCTGCGCCGCTCGCGCTCGATGGTATCGGTCTCGGTCAGCGCGATCGTAATCAGACCGTTGTCATGGCCGGTCATGATCCTTTGCCCGGTGTTGGGATCATCGGCGAGGAAGTTGAAGATCAGGCCATGCTCGGGATTGTCCTGCCGGGTTTGCAGCGGCAACCTCCAGCGGATCAGTGAATAGAACAGCCGGTGCTTCGCCACCTCCAGCTCGCGCCAGCCGGAGAGCTGCGCCGGGTCCGAGAGATCAGGCACGATGCCGTTGTGGCGACAGGCGCGGCAATAGCCGGTGGTATCGCTTGGTTCGGTCAGCCAGTTGCAGGCGTCATACTCGGCATTGCGGCAGAGCATCCGGCGTTCGCCCTCGCCGGCAAGCGTCTTCCAACCCTCTCCGTCAGGCTCGATCGCCGACATCGTCTCCTTTTCCGGCAGGAAGGCGACCCGGTGGCCGCAGCGTTCACAGGCGCGGTTCTCGAAATAGAGAACGTTGCCGCAGGCCTGGCAAACAAAGAGCTTCAAGATTGAGCCTCTTGGGAAAGGGTGTCTTAGAGATATCAATTGTGGCGCCACGCAGATACGCGCACTGAGGCCCATCGTTCCAACTTCAGGAACAAATAGCCAGACCCCGCGTTCGCTCATACCCGCCAAACGCCGTTCGGTGGGCGCTTCCTGATCTATTCCCTTTTGAGCAATGGCTATCGCGCTTTGTCTGTGTGAATATCCGACCGGCACGTGCGCTCCCGCATCACAACGGCCGACGCCTTGAACGATCCTTTGCCCGAGACCATCGCCGCCGAACGGCTGCGCCAGCACCTCGAAGAGATCGCGCGCGAGCGCGACAATGCCTATCATGCGCTCCAGGAGCGCGAGGCGGAGCTGGCGCGGATCCAGCGCATCGGCAAGGTCGGCGGCCTTGAGGTCGACTTCCGCGAAGGTTTCAAGAACCGCCGCTCGCCCGAATATCTGATGATCCACGGGCTGCCGCCCGAGGCCGCCGACGAGACGCATGAGGATTGGGTCAGCCGCATCCACCCCGACGACCGCGGCGCCACCGTCAAGCATTTCCTCGATGCACTGGCTGCGACCGGCGAGGACTACACCGCCGAATATCGCATCATCCGTCCCAGCGACGGCCAGACGCGCTGGATCCGTGTCGTCGCCAAGATCGAGCGCGACCGCGACGGCCGCGCCATCCGCCTCGTCGGCGCCCATATCGACATCACCGACCAGGCGCTCGCACGCGAGACGCTGCGGGAGAGCGAGGAGCGATTTCGGCTGATTGCCGACAGCGCGCCGGTGCCGATCTGGGTGACGAAGCTCGACCGCACGCGCTCTTTCGCCAACCAAGCCTATGTCGATTTCGTCGGCCTGCCCTACGAGCAGGCCATCGCCTTCGACTGGCGCAAGGTGCTGCATCCCGACGACCTGCCGCATGTGTTGCAGCAATCGGTCCAGGGCGAAGCCTCGCTCAAGCCGTTCGTGCTGGAGGCGCGCTACAAGGATGCTTCAGGCGAATGGCGCTGGCTGCGCTCGGAATCGCAGCCGCGCTGGGACCCGACCGGCAAGCATATCGGCTTCATCGGCGTCGCCCACGACATCACCGTCGCAAAGCAGGCCGAGATCGAGCTGCGCAAGCTCAACGAGACGCTGGAAGAGCGCATCGCCCAGCGCACCGCCGAGCTCGAATCCAATGAATCCCGGCTGCGCGCCATCCTGGCGACCAGCAACCAATACCAGGGCCTGGTCAACCTGAAGGGCGAGCTGCTCTACGCCAACAACACGGCGCTCGACGGCATCAAGGCGCGCAGTGAGGATGTGATCGGCAAGCCGTTCTGGGAAACGCCCTGGTTCACCGGAACCCACGGCATGAGCGCCGCGGTGCGCGAGGCCTTCGACACCGTGCTGAAGGGCGAAGCTGTCAGGATGGAGATGCGGCTGCGGCTTCCGATCGGCGAGCGCGATTTCGAGTTCGGCATGCGCCCGGTGCTCGACCGCCACGGCAACATCACCGGCGCGGTGCCCGAGGCCGTCGACATCACCGAGCGCCGACGCGGCGAGGAAGCGCTGCGGCAATCGCAGAAGATGGAGGCGATCGGCCAGCTCACCGGCGGCGTCGCGCACGATTTCAACAACCTCCTCACCATCATCCGCTCGGCGACAGACTTCCTGCGCCGGCGCGAGTTGCCGGAGGAGCGTCGCCGCCGCTATGTCGACGCCATCTCGGACACCGTCGAGCGCGCCTCGAAACTGACCGCGCAACTGCTGGCGTTCGCGCGAAGGCAGCCGCTGAAGCCGCAGATCTTCAATGTCGGCAGCCAGGTCGAGGGCGTGGCGCAGTTGGTCCGGCCGCTGGTCGGCGGCCGCATCGAGATCGTCGTCGCTATCGACGATGCCGATTGTTTCACCGTGGCGGACATCGCGCAGTTCGAAACCGCGCTAATCAATCTCGCCATCAATGCCCGCGATGCCATGGACAATGAAGGCCGGCTCACCATTTCCGTGCGCAAGGTCCAGGGCATTCCGAACCTGCGTGCGCAGTCCGCGCGCGGCGGCGACTATGTCGCAATCTCCGTCGCGGACACCGGCAGCGGCATCGCGGCCGAGAACATCGACGCCATTTTTGAACCCTTCTTCACCACCAAGGAGGTTGGCAAGGGCACCGGCCTCGGCCTCAGCCAGGCCTTTGGGTTTGCGAAACAGTCCGAGGGCGACATCGCCGTGACCAGTGCACCAGGCCAGGGCGCGACCTTCACGATCTATCTGCCGCAGGCGCAGAGCCCAAGCGCCGAGAAGGAAGCGGCCTCGCTGACCAGCGAGGGCGCCACCACCGGGCGCGGCTATCGCGTGCTCGTGGTCGAGGACAATGACGATGTCGGCCAGTTCTCGACGGAGCTGCTGGAAGACCTCGGCTACGTCACCCGCCGCGTCGCCAACGCCAATGCCGCGCTCGCCATTCTCGGCGAGAACGAGTTCGCGGTCGATCTGGTGTTCTCCGACGTCATCATGCCCGGCATGAATGGCGTCGAGCTCGCCGGTATCATCCGCGAACGCTATCCGGGCCTACCGGTCGTGCTCACCTCCGGCTACAGCAACGTGCTCGCCGAGAACGCCCATCGCGGCTTTGAATTGATCCAGAAGCCGTATTCCGTGGAGTCGCTTTCGCGCATCCTGCGCAAGGCGATCACGGAGAAGCTGTCGGTGGCTCGCTAAGGAATACCCCGATGAAACCCGCCCTCTTCTCCGCCTGGCAAACCTGGGCGCTGCTCTCCGCCTGCTTCGCCGCGCTCACCGCAATCTTCGCCAAGGTCGGCGTCGAGAACATCAATCCTGATCTCGCGACCTTCATCCGCACCATCGTGGTGCTGCTCGCCTTCTCGGTGCTGCTGTTCTTCACCGGCCAGTTCACGGTGCCGTCGGCGGTCTCGTCCAAGACATGGCTGTTCCTGGTGTTATCGGGGCTCGCGACCGGGGCGTCATGGCTTTGTTACTTCCGCGCCCTGAAGCTCGGGCCGGCGACGCTGGTGGCGCCAATCGACAAGCTCAGCGTCGTCCTGGTGGCTCTGTTCGCATTCGCGTTTCTCGGCGAGCGACCGTCCGCGCAGGGCTGGATCGGCATCACCATGATCGGCGCCGGCGCTGTTCTCCTAGCCGTGAAGTTCTAGGCCGGGAACAAAGGTCATGAGAGATCGGTTTCTGCCGGGGCGCTTTCCTTGCCCTCGATCGAGACACCGATGTCGAACGAAAACCCCGATCAGGCAAGGCTGGCGGGCCGCGCGCTGGACGCCGCCAATTTCTTCCTCGCCGACGTCCGCGACGGGCTCGGCCCCTATCTCGCGGTCTATCTCCTCACCGAGCAGCATTGGGACGAGGCGCGGATCGGTCTCGTGATGTCGATCGCCACCATCGCCGGCATCGTGGCGCAGACACCGGCCGGCGCGCTCGTCGATGCTATCAGGGCAAAGCGGACGGTGATGATGGTCGCCGCCCTGATGGTGACGCTGGCGTCACTGTCGCTGCCCCTGTTCCCCGCATTCCTGCCGGTCGCGATCTCGCAAGGCATCGCTCAGGCCGCCGCCGCGATCTTTCCGCCCGCGATCGCGGCCGTCTCGCTCGGCATTTTCGGCCATGCCGCCTTCACCCGTCGAATTGGTCGCAACGAGACTTTCAATCACGCCGGCAACGCCGTCGCCGCCGGGCTTGCCGGTATCTCCGCCTACTGGTTCGGGCCGACCGTGGTGTTTTATCTTCTTGCCGCCATGGCGGTTGCGAGCCTCGTCAGCATTGTCGCAATCCCCGAACGGGCCATCGACCACGACCTTGCACGCGGGCTGGACGACACAAATACATCCCCTGAACAGCCCTCAGGTCTGACCGTGCTTCTGACCTGCCGCCCCCTGCTCGTCTTCGCCATCTGCGTCTTGCTCTTCCACCTCTCGAACGCGGCGATGCTGCCGCTGGTCGGACAGAAGCTTGCGCTGCAGGACAAGAACATGGGGACCAGCCTGATGTCGGCCTGCATCGTCGCGGCCCAATTGGTGATGGTGCCCTTCGCGATGCTGGTCGGCGCCAAAGCCGACCGCTGGGGCCACAAGCGCTTCTTCCTCGGCGCGCTTTTGATCCTGCCCATCCGGGGCGCGCTCTACACGCTCTCGGACGATCCGTTCTGGCTGGTCGGTGTGCAACTGCTCGACGGTGTCGGCGCCGGCATTTTTGGTGCGATCTTCCCTGTGATCGTCGCCGATCTCATGCGCAACACCGGCCGCTTCAATGTTGCGCAGGGCGCCGTGATCACCGCCCAAAGCATTGGCGCGGCGCTATCCACCACGCTCGCCGGCTTCGTGGTGGTCAGCGCCGGCTATAGCGCAGCCTTCATCACCCTCGGCGCAACCGCTGCGATCGGCGCCATCATCTGCCTCATCGCCCTTCCCGAAACGCGGCAAATCGGAGATGGCGGTCCGCGCCGAGAGGGGAAGACAGCGGCGCCGGCTTCCGCTATCGCTGCCGAATGAAAACATTCCACGACAAGGATTGAACGTGCCGTCTCACGCCGTCTGGGCCTGGAGCATCATCGTCGTCGCCACCGCCGGCGTCATCATTCGCCCGTTTCGCCTGCCCGAAGCGATCTGGGCCGTGTTGGGCGCCGGCGCGCTGGTGCTGCTCGGCTTCCTGCCGTGGGAGGATGCGCTTCTCGGCATCGAGAAAGGCATCGACGTCTACCTCTTCCTGATCGGCATGATGCTGATCGCGGAGCTGGCGCGGCTCGAGGGCCTGTTCGACTATCTCGCCGCGCTCGCGGTGGAATATGCCGGCGGCTCGCCGCAACGGCTGTTCCTGCTGATTTACATCGTCGGAACGGTCGTCACTGTGCTGTTATCCAACGACGCCACCGCCATCGTGCTGACGCCGGCCGTCTATGCTGCGACACGCGCGGCCGGCGCCAAGCCGCTGCCTTATTTGTTCGTCTGCGCCTTCATCGCCAATGCTGCGAGCTTCGTGCTGCCGATCTCCAACCCCGCCAATCTCGTGGTGTTCGGCGCGCGCATGCCGCAACTGACCGAATGGCTGCGCCTGTTCGCACTGCCCTCGGCCGCCTCGATCCTGCTCACCTACATCGTACTGCGCCTGACCCAGCACCGCGCCCTGAAGGACGAGACCATCGCGCGTAGCGTGCCGCATCCAACGCTCGGCCGCGGCGGCAAGCTGACGGCGGTGGGCATCGTCGCGATCGGTGTCGTGCTGGTCACGGCCTCGGCGCTGGACAAGCAGCTCGGCTTGCCAACCTTCATCTGCGGCGTGGTGACGGCCGCGATCGTGCTGCTGATCAGCCGCCAATCGCCGCTGCCGGTGCTCAGGGGCGTGTCCTGGAGCGTCCTGCCGCTGGTCGGCGGTCTTTTCGTCATGGTGGAGGCGCTGATCAAGACCGGCGTCATCGGCCACCTCAGCGCGCTGCTGCATGAAGCAGTCGCGCAATCAATCCCGAAAGCCGCCTGGAGCGTCGGCATCGCCACAGGGATCGCCGACAACATCGCCAACAATCTGCCGGTCGGACTTGTCGCGGGCTCGGTCGCCGCCAGCGACCATCTGCCCGCGCCCGTTGTCAGTTCCATCCTGATCGGTGTCGATCTCGGACCCAATCTGTCGGTCACGGGATCGCTCGCCACCATCCTGTGGCTGGTCGCGTTGCGGCGGGAGAAGATCGAGGTCGGCGCCTGGCCGTTCCTCAAGCTAGGCATGCTGGTGACACCGCCGGCTCTCATCGCCGCGCTCGCGGCCGCGATCCATTAAAGACCAGCTTGTTTGCGGTGCATCAAAGCCAGCGGCGATCCCGCGGCTATGGTTCGCTTGTCGCGCAGTTCGAATGTCGCGCGGCAAGGAAGGTCATCATGCAGATTCAATCCAAGGCGCTGCCGCAGAGCTTTTCCCTGCGCCGCTCGCTTCACGGCGTCACGTCACCGGGTGAAGCGTCCCATCCGATGTTGCTCTTTGGCGCCGTGGTGCTACTCGCCCTGTTCGCCATCGTGCAGATCGACCTGCATAGCACCCAGCTTCAGGTCATCGGCTTGCTGAGCCACACGGCGAGCGCGATCGATCCCGTCTTCCTGAGCCCGTAGGCTCCAGGAAAACCGATCGCGGCCATGAGGCCGCGACCGGATGGTTTGTCGTCAGTCGTTCTCGTAGCCGTAGACTTCCGGCAGGATGAAGATTGCAGCAAGCAGTCCGATCAGCGGGAAGATCGCAACGAAAAGCGTCGCACTGGCCTGCCCGATCGCCGCGAACAGCGACGGGAACAGGAAGATCGCCAGGAACGACGGCAGCTTCACGAACATGTAGGCGAAGCCGCTGGCGGTGCCGCGGTACTTCGGCTTGGCGACCATGGTCGGGATCGTCATGCAGTTCGACGCGTCCCAATAATGGCCCCAGAGCATGGCGGCGGCTGCGAACGGCAGCAGCATCTTGTTGTCGGTGTAAAGTGCGAAGGCCGCCACCAGCAGCGAGGCCAGCACGATGGAAAAGCCCGCAATCGCGATGCCGCGATGGCCGATCTTCGGCGTCAGCAGCGGGCCGACCCAGCCCGACAGCGCGGCGAAGCAGAACAGGCCCATCGTCACCAAATTGTTGCCGAGCACGCTCGACACGCCGACCATCACGAACAGCACCGGGAGGTAGAACGCGAAGGTCGAGAACTCGCTGCCTTGCGCGAAGCAGGCGATCCAGCCGTAGATCGTGGCACGCCAGCGGATCGGGTCCTTCCGGAGGTCGGCGATGAAGTCGCGGGTCGAGACCTTCGGCATCACCACATCCTGGTCCGGCAGCATGGCGAGATCGTCGTTGAACATCTCGCGCGCGACCTGCTTGGCCTCGCGGAAGCGCCCCTTCTGCACCAGCCACACCGCCGTCTCCGGCACGTCGTGGCGCATGATCAGGATGATCAGGGCCGGCACCGCTCCGAGGCCGAGCGTCACGCGCCACAGCGTCTCGTGATGAATGTCGAGCAGCAGGAAGATCACGATGACGCCGATGGTCAGCACCTCGCCGACGGCGAACATGAACTGCCAGCGGTTGCCCATGACCTCGCGCTCACCCTTGGCCATGGATTCCATGATGTAGGTGTAGCCGGTCGAGATGTCGGAGCCGAGGGGAACACCGAGCAGGAAGCGGATCACGACCAGCCAGCCGACGCTCGGCGCGAAGGCCTGCGCCAATGCGAGCACGATGAACATCACCATGGTGATGAGGAACATGACGCGGCGCCCGATCTTGTCGGAGAGCCAGCCACCGAGCAGCGCACCGATCAGCGCACCGCCCTGCGTGCCCGCGGCCGCGAGGCCGAGCATCAGCGGATCTGGATTGTACTGCTCCTTGATGAAGATCAGCACGAAGGCGATCGAATAGAGGTCCCAGGCCTCGACCAGGATCGAGGCCATCATCAGCCAGCCGACCTTGTTGCCCTTGGGGCTGTAATTGGTGATGAGGTAGCGGACCGCGGCTTCGCTCGCGGTCGGTTGTGGCATAGCCATCGTCGACATGTCTGGTCCCTTCTTCAAAACTCTTTTCGCGCCAGGTTCATTTCAAGCGCCGAGCAACGGCTCGATGCTGCAATCGAGCAGGCGCGGATCGATCCCCGTTTCCATGCCCGTGAACATCTGGCCCATGTAGTCGATCAGCGCGTCGCTCGCCTTGACGGCATCCTCGACACGGCGGTTCGCAACTGCATTGAGAATACCGAGGTGATGGTCGATCGTTCCTGAGAGATCGGCCTGCCCCGGCATGAAACGGTGGTGGATGTAGCCGATGCGGCGATATAGCGTGTGCAACGGTCGCAGCGTGTGCACCAGGAACGGCTCGCCCGCAGCCTCCAGCACCAGTGCGTCGATGCGGCGATCGATGCTGTTGAAATCGTCGAGAGTCAGCGTCACGCGGCGCTCGCGCAGCAGGCGCTCGATGTGCAGCGCCTGATTGCGATGGGACAGGCTGGCGCGATCCGCCGCGAGGCGAATGACGAAACGCTCCATGTCGCGGCGCAGATCCAGCAGCATGCGCTCACGCGCCAGATCGATCGGCGCGATGTGCAGGCCGTGGCGCGGACGGATGATGATGAGCGTGTCGGCGGACAGACGATTGACGGCGTGATGCACCGGCGTGCGGCCGAAGCCCGTGATCTGCTGCAATTCCAGCATGGTCATGAACTGGCCGGGCTTGAGCTCGCAATGAACGAGCAGCTCCTCGATCTTCTGATAGGCCAGCTCGAAGAAGTTGAGACGGTTGCGCCGCGAGGGCTTGCCCTCGCCGTCCTCCGATCTCACCACCTCGAGCGCGCGCTTGCGCGGTGCCATCAAATTCCTCCCGTCGACCTGCGCTCTCGCATGCAGGGCGGCTGCCTTGTTTGTGGTACCCTTAAAACATGTTGTGATATATTACAAGCGGGCGTAAGACGTCCTTCGACATCGCATTATGCTGCGATGCAAAATGAAAACACGACGGGCGCGAGGCGCCTTTGACGGGAGGAGAGTTGCCGTGAAGATCACGTCGATCGAGACGCTGCGCACCGAGGAATTCTCCAACGTCATCTGGGTGCGGGTTCACACCGATAGCGGCGTGATCGGTCTCGGCGAGACCTTCTATGGCGCGGGCGCTGTCGAGGCGCAGATCCACGACACCTTTGCCGGGCGCCTGCTCGGCCGCAATCCCCTGCACATCGAGGCGATCCATCGCGACATGCTGAACCTGCCGATGGCGCAGTCCTCCACCGGTGTCGAATATCGCGCGGCATCGGCGATCGACATTGCGCTGTGGGACCTGTTCGGCAAGGTGTGCAATCAGCCGGTGCACCAGATGCTCGGCGGCCTCTGTCGCGACAAGCAGCGCATCTACAATACCTGCGCCGGCACGCAATATGTCCGCTCCACTAATATTAGCCCGGTCGCGAACTGGAATCTCGGGGCCAACAAGGGCCCATACGAAGATCTCGACGGCTTCATGAACCGCGCCGATGCGCTGGCCGAGAGCCTCCTGGAAAGCGGCATCTCCGCGATGAAGATCTGGCCGTTCGATCCTGCGGCGCAGGAGAACAAGGGTCTCTACATCACCGCCGCGCAGATGAAGCAGGCGATCGAGCCGTTCGAGAAGATCCGCAAGGCAGTCGGCGACAAGATGGAGATCATGGTCGAACTCCACTCACTGTGGAATCTGCCGACCGCCAAGCAGATCGCGCGCGCGCTCGAGCCTTACAAGCCGACCTGGTACGAAGACCCGATCCGCATGAACTCGCCGCAGGCGCTGGCCGAATATGCGCGCTCGACCGACGTCTGGGTCTGCGCGAGCGAGACGCTAGGGTCGCGCTTCCCCTACAAGGACATGCTCGACCGCGACGCCATGCATGTGGTGATGGCCGATCTTTGCTGGACCGGCGGACTCACTGAGGGCCGCAAGATCGCGGCCATGGCCGAGACCTATCACCGTCCCTTTGCGCCGCATGATTGCATCGGCCCGATCGGCTTCATCGCCGCCATCCACATGTCGTTCAGCCAGCCCAACACGCTGATCCAGGAATCGGTGCGCGCCTTCTACAAGGGCTGGTATAATGAGCTCGTCACCACGATGCCCGTGATCAAGGACGGTTACGTCTTCCCGATGGAAGGCCCCGGCCTTGGCGTCGACCTTCTGCCCGCCGTCTTCGAGCGCTCCGATCTGATCGTGCGCCGCTCCAACGTCTAAGGATTATCCGAGATGAGCACCGCCCTCTTCGATCTTTCCGGCCGCACTGCCCTTGTGACCGGCTCCTCGCGCGGCCTCGGCCGCGCCATCGCCGAAGGCATGGCCAAGGCCGGCGCCAGGATCATCATCAACGGCGTCGATCCCAAGCGCGTCGAGCAGGCCGTCGCCGAATTTCGCGCCGCCGGCCATCAGGCCGAGGGCTCAGCGTTCAACGTCACGGACGAGCCCGCGATCGTCGCGGCGTTCAACGAATTCGACAAGAAGGGCATCGCCGTCGACATTCTCGTCAACAATGCCGGCATCCAGCACCGCAAGCCGCTGGTCGAGTTCACCACCGACGAGTGGCGCAAGGTGATCGAGACCGATCTCACCAGCGCCTTCGTGATCGGCCGCGAGGCCGGCAAGCGAATGATCCCGCGCAAGCGCGGCAAGATCATCAATATCGGCTCGCTCGGCAGCGAGCTGGCGCGCCCGACCATTGCGCCCTACACCGCGGCCAAGGGCGGCATCAAGAACCTGACCCGCTCGATGGCGGTGGAATGGGCCCAGCACGGCATCCAGGCCAATGCGATCGGCCCCGGCTACATGCTCACCGACATGAACGAAGCGCTGGTCAACAATACCGACTTCAACAACTGGCTGATGGGCCGCATCCCCTCCAAGCGCTGGGGCAAGCCGGATGAACTGGTGGGCGCGGCGATCTTCCTCGCCTCGGACGCCTCCACTTACGTCAACGGCCAGATCATCTATGTCGATGGCGGCATGATCGCCGCGATGTGACCCGCGAACACCAGGGAACAAGACCATGCGCGCCGTCGTCATTCACGCCCCGAAGGATCTGCGGATCGACAACTACCCTGATACGGAGCCCGGCCCCGGCGAGGTCCGCGTCAAGATCGCCCATGGCGGCATCTGCGGCTCGGATCTGCACTACTACCACCACGGCGGCTTCGGCGTGGTTCGCATCCAGCAGCCGATGGCGCTGGGTCATGAGATCGCCGGCGTCGTCGCGGCCGTCGGTGACGGCGTCACCAGTGTCAAGGCCGGCACGCGCGTCGCGGTCAATCCGAGCAAGCCGTGCGGCAAGTGCCTGCATTGCCAGGAAGGCCTACGCAACCAGTGCCTCGATATGCGCTTCCTCGGCAGCGCAATGCGCTTTCCCCATGTGCAGGGCGGCTTTCGCGAATTCATCACCGTCGATGAGACGCAGGCCGTGCCGATCTCCGACAGGCTGTCGCTGGCAGAAGCCGCGGTCGCCGAACCGCTTGCCGTCTGCCTCCACGCCGGTAAGCAGGCCGGTCCCCTGCTCGGCAAGCGCGTGCTGATCACCGGCTGCGGTCCGATCGGCGCGCTGATGATCCTGGTCTCGCGCTTCGGCGGTGCCTCCGAGATCGTCGTCACCGACGTCGCCGAGGCGCCGCTTGGGGTCGCCAAAAAGCTCGGCGCCACGCACGCCATCAACGTCGCTGCCAATGCCACAGCGCTCGATCCCTGGCGCGTCGGCAAGGGCGTGTTCGACACGCTGTTCGAAGCCTCAGGCAATCAGGCGGCCCTGCGCACCGCGCTGGACGTGCTCAGGCCCGGCGCGACACTGGTGCAGCTCGGCCTCGGTGGCGAGATGACGCTGCCGATCAATTCCATCGTCGCCAAGGAATTGCAGCTTCGCGGCACCTTCCGCTTCGATCCCGAGTTCGAGCTGGCGGTACGGCTGATGGGCGAAGGCCTGATCGACGTCAAGCCGTTGATCACGGCGACCATGCCGTTCGAGAATGCGGTCGCCGCGTTCGAGCTCGCAAGCGACCGATCGCAATCGATGAAGGTGCAGCTGACGTTCTGAGGCTACGCAAGGCTTTAATTCGTCCGACTTTCGATCCGCGTCGAAGGTCATCCTGACAGCCAAATAGCCGACGAAGTACGCACCACGCCAAGCGGCGCGGATCGGATGAATCTGCCAAAAGGGAACTTGACGGGAGGATTGAAACTAGCTCCACTTACAACCATATTCGGGGTGGAGCTTATGCAGGCCTTTTTTGTGAGCATTTGCGCGGGAGTTTTTTTCCCGCTTGTACCCTTTTTCCTGGAGTTCATTCTCGACGATCGTCTCAAGCCAGAGACTATCGCGGTTACCGCTGTGGTTTACGTGACAGCGATTGGATTGGTGTCGCGCCATCAAGCGATATTGATATCAGGTTTCCTTGTGACCGTGATCTGCGCGGTCATCTATGCTGGCGTCGAGGCCGGACTACTAAAAACTCCTGAGGATCATGCAAACCTAACCAAGTATGGAGTGCAAATTACGGTTGGAGCAATCGTTATTTATTCGATCTGCTACGCCGTTGAACGGTTCGGTCGGCATTGCGTTGATGGTGAGCCGTTCCTGGAGCTTTGACCCAAATGGCGGATAATGAGCCAAGCGCTCGCGAGACAGATATCAAGGCATCATCGGATGTGCATGAGGTGGTGCACACGCTCGGGGTTGCCCTTAGCTCAGCTAGCTATCCTTTGCGCCTGATTGTCCTCGCTGTCGCGGTTCTGGCAGTGTTCGGATCCGGAGTGGCCGTAAAGTTCATCGGTGAATTTGCTGAATCAACAGTTCGCATTATGGTTCGGCCGGAACTGACTGGGGATAATCGCCGATCGCTGATCGACGAAATTATGCGGCGAGGTCACGAAGAACCAGCGGGAAAGCTAGTTGCGCTGCCCGTCGCTGAAGAACAGAAATCGCCAGTGACACAACCCACCCCTGTGGGACAACCGGCCGCTGCGAAAGAACCTGCTGCGGCTGAGCCGATCAAGTCTCCCACTTCTTCACCAATCGTAGGAGGAATGGTTATCTCCGCAATCGTAGTATTTGGAATTGCCTTGATTTCCTTGGTAGTTTCAGATGTTCGAAATAGGTTGGCCGCTAAGCGAACCCTCGCAACCAAAATCAGGTCACTGAATCAAGGCGAATTGAAGTATCTACGTTGGTTTCTAGATAGTCCGATGCCTCTTGCGCATGACGTGATTGCATCGCTTAGCAAGCCACGCGAAGACAAACAGAGGTCTCCGAGCGGCCCAGCGGAGAAAAGTCTCTCGGTTGATGCGATGTGGGGGGCGGCCGAGCCCCCGTCTGTTCCAGCAACGACGCCAGCCTGGGTGTTGTTGCTGCATTTTCTGAGCCAGCCAGGCCGAGGACGCTTAGCTGCTGGCGCTCTATTTCAACGCTCCCGCGCCGGCCGAGTGCGGTATCTCGCAAGTGCGCTCGCGGATAGGACCGTCACGATGTTGAAGGTCGACTAGGGTGCCTCCCGAGCCGGGGGCCTATCGCGGGTAATTAGCCGTCGGCGGCAGCTGGGACGATCGCGAGATGAACGTCGCTGCTCTGCAGACGATCCGGAACGCGGGTAACACCATCCTCGATCAACTCAATGACCACGGGGGGTGCTTGCGCCGGAACGTGGGAAGGAAAATTGGCCAGCACCGTTCCATAGTCCACGCGCCCTATCGGCTCTCGATCAGCCAGTCGCTGACCAGCCGGACCGCCCCGCGCGTCCAGGAATAGTCTGCGCCCATGCGCAGACCGCTGTCGCCACGCGCCAGCACCGCACCGGTCACGGCATCACGGAGCTGGAAGCCGAGCGTATACTCGGTGCGGATGACCCGCCGCACCACGCCGATCAGCCACTGATCCGCGCCGAGCTGGTGCGCGATCGGCGCCTCGCAACCACTGCAATCCCGCAAGGCATGGGCCCTCACCGCTCCGCCGCCTGCGCCTGCGACATCGACGATGCGGTAGCGGCCGGATTGGCCGAGTACGTCGCGCACACTGCCGGTCACCTCGGCTAGGTGCGACGCATCCGACGTCGCCGAGGCAGTCACCGAGTCGGCGGTCATGTCCTTCAGCTCGAAATCGAACATGGCGAGTGCGGTTGGCGTCAGGGCTGAGCCAGCGCGGCCATGATCTCGCGGGAAACGAACATCTCGGCGCGCTCCCAGGATTCGTCGTTGTCGCCACGGAAGGTGTAGAGCCTGTCCATCACGACCTTCCTGGCGCCGACGTCGATCACCGCGACCTTGGCCCATTGCACCAGCGTGCTGGTCTTCTGGATGCCGCCGATCACCTTGAACGCCGCCCCCTCCTGCAACGACGGCGCCAGCCGATAGTGCGGGTCGGCGGCGATGTCGCGCCGGAGCGCGACCATGAACGCCTGCAGCCGCAGCTGATGGGCGGCGCTCTGGTCGACAGGCTCGGCCGAGGTGTCGGTGTAGCTGAAATCTTCGAGCGCGACAGTGCTCTCGGCGGCGACGGCCCGGCTGTCCAGCCCGGCCACGAGAAGAACAAGGAAACACAGCAACGACAGGGTACGGCGCATCGCGGACCTCGCATGATCGAAAGGCCCTAAGCTTAAGCGGGCGCTTGCTGCGCAGCAGCCGTGGCCATTCCGAGCCGTTCCGGGAAAATTTCACGACGTTGCACCGCGGCAAGGGTGCCGCTTTCCGCAGGCAGCGATCTGCCCTTTAATGCGCGGGCGACATTTCGTTCGCCCCGGGTGCCCGCCGATGTGGAACCGCAAAAGATTCGATCTCAAGGTCCGCCTGACCTTGCGTGTGGCCGCCATTTCGGCCGCCTGCTTCGCCGCGATCTCAGCCTATTTCCTGATTACGGCCGACCGCGCCGCACATGCGCGCATCGACGATATTGCCGCCATCGTCGCGAAGACGTTGGAGCTGCAGCAAGGCAAGGTGCTTTGGACGGCGAGTCCGCGCGCAGACTTTCCCAACCTCGATCCGGTTTCGGCCTATGTGATGACACCCGGCCTCTGCCTGGCCTTCCGTGGCACAAGCGGCGACATGATCCAGCGCTTCTGCAGCGGCGCGCCGATCCCTGCCGACCCACCGCCGCAGATCTTCACGGCGTTCTACCACAGCCTGTTCGACCCCGGCCGCGAGGCGGCACGGCCGGTGATCCTGCGCGGAGCGAAGCTGGGCGAGGCCGTAGTCTCGGTCGACCCGGCGGTGCAGACGGCCGAGGCCTGGCACGAGGCCGGCCGCCTGATGCTGGCGCTGGCAATCGCACTGCCGCTGTTATGTGTGCTGGTCTATGCCGCGCTGGCCCGTGCCCTGCGCCCCACCCGCATGATCCGCACCGGCCTCGAACGGATTGCCGCCAATGACCTCACCGCGCGGCTGCCGCCGTTCGACCTCGCCGAACTGTCAGCGGTGCGCGACGTCTTCAATCATCTCGCCGAAAGCCTCGATACGGCGCTGGCCGAGCGCGCCGAGCTGACACGAAAACTAATCGCGCTGCAGGACGAAGAACGCCGCCATCTCGCCCGCGAGCTGCACGACGAGTTCGGCCAGTCGCTCGCCGCCATCCGCGCCCTCGCCTCCTCCGCCCGCCAGACCGCGGCACAGGAGTGTCCGTCCTTGCTCGGCGAATGCGACGGCATCGCACGGACCGCATCAGGCATGATGGAGACGCTCCGCGGCGCGCTGTTCCGGCTGCGACCGCCCGATGTCGAAGAGCTTGGCCTGGTCGCCAGTCTCGAAGGCCTCGTTGCCGGTTGGAACGGGCGCAGCCGCGGCGAAACGCGCTTTGCGATCCGCTTCGACGGGACGTTCGAGACGCTGCCGGCCACGATCAGCGCGAGCCTTTACCGCATCGTGCAGGAAGCGCTTACCAACGCCGCCAAGCACGCGGGCGCCACCAAGGTTACCCTCGAACTGACGATGCATGCCGACCAGATTACACTCGCCATCGACGATGACGGACGCTCGACCGACCCGGCCGCGAAATCCGGCATGGGTCTGCTCGGCATGCGCGAGCGGGTCGCGGCGCTGCGCGGCCGGCTCAGCTTTGAGGCCGGACCGCAAGGCGGCACGGCGCTGCGCGTCGTCATTCCGCTGGTATCAGCAGGTCCACCGGCACTGGAGCACGCGGCATGACTGCGACGATCCTGCTGGTCGACGACCATTCGGTGGTCCGCGAAGGCTATCGATCCGTGCTCCAGAAGCAGCCGGGCCTGCGCGTCATCGCGGAAGCCGGCGACGGCGCGGAGGCCTATCGCCTGTTCAAGTCGGAAGCGCCCGACCTCGTCATCATGGATCTCAGCATGCCCGGCATCGGCGGCGTCGAAGCCGTCAGGCGCATCCGGCAATGGGACAAGGCGGCAAAGATCCTCGTCTTCACCATGCACGAGAATGCCGGCTTTGCCGTCCAGGCGATCCGCGCGGGCGCGCGAGGCTACGTCACCAAGACCAGTCCGCCCGAGACGCTGGTGCGCGCGGTGATGGACGTGCTCGCCGGCAAGATCGCGATCAGCCCCGACATCGACCACGAGCTGGCGCTGAGCAGGATCAGCGGCGAGAGCTCGGCCGCAGATGTCCTGACCCCCCGCGAGTTCGAGGTGCTGCGGCTACTGCTCGCCGAGAACACGACCGAGGAGATCGCCGAGACGCTGCACGTCAGCCCGAAGACGGTGGCGAATTTGCACTCGCTGATCAAGGACAAGCTCGGCGTCGGCTCCGACATCGAGCTGGTCCGCCTGGCGCTGCGGCAAGGAATCTTGACTGAGCCCGATCTCGGCGAGACCTGATCACCCACGCGGATCATTCGCGCGCGATGACCGAGTCCAGCCACGCGCAGTTCAGCGGCGGCACACGCGGATCGGGAACGCGCACGCCCCGCGCGGCCGCATCCATCCGCATCTCGCGCAGCCGCTTGCGCTGCTCTTCCGGCATGTTGAGCCGCTCGTGCCCCCATAGCGACGGACCATCGAAAGTCTCGTGCGGTTGCCACGTCTCCGGATCGATGATGCGCCCGCCCCAACCATATTCGATGAAGAAGCCGGACGGCGTGTTCACATAGAACGACGTCATGTGGTCGTTGGTGTGACGGCCCAGCGTGTAGACGACGCGGCCGTCTTCGAGCTGTGCGAGGTCGTAGCCCTGTCCGACATCATCGAGGCTGCCGAGTTCGACCATGAAATGATGCAGCGCCTTGCGACCGGAGCCAACCATCGCAAAGGAGTGGTGGCGGCCATTGACGTGGAAGAAATAAAGCCCATAGGGCTTCAGTCCGAAATCGGAAACGTGGAAGCCGAGCACATCGCGGTAGAACGGCAACAACGGCTCGACATCCTCCACATTGAGCACCACGTGTCCCATGCCGAGCGCGCCGGTGCGAAAGCCCGAGATGGGTCGACCGGGTTTGAAGGGTTCGGCCGCAAGCTCGGGCTTGCAGAAGGCTTCGAGCCGGTTGCCTGCGGGGTCAGTGAATGCAATCAGCTCGGCAACGTGCCGCTCATCAGCCAGCGCGCGCGAGCCGCGCGTCACCTTGACGCCATGGCTTTCCAGCCGCCCGGCCAATTGATCCAGCTCCGAGGTCGAGGGGACTTCCCAGCCCATCACCGCGAGCCCGGCATCGCTGCTGCCGTCGACGATCAGGCGCTGCTTGCGATCGTCCATACGGAAGGCGCGCATCTTGCCGCCGCGATCGACCTGCTGCATGCCCAGCAGTCCGGTTGCCATCCGGCTCCACTGGTCAAGCTGCGACGAATTGATCCCGACATAGCCAAGCGCAGTGATTTCCATCGAGTTTCCTCCCGAAGGCATCGCGCGCGCCGTAGTAGGGCGAACTTGATACCGGCCGAGCGCGCTCCTACGGTAGCGTTCCGCAATCGCTTCGCGTTCGCAAAGACGATAATAGCGCGGCCGTCGGCCACAAGGGAGGAAATACGAAGTGTCCAAGGAGCGGACGCGGACCAGTCAGCCGCGACAGTCGGAGGGTGTCCGCGCCTTCAAGCGCGGGCTGGACGTGCTGCAGGAGGTCAACCGCTCGGGCGGCATCCGCGCCGGCGACGTCGCCCGCGCGCTCGACCTGCCCCGTCCGACCGTCTACCGCCTGCTCGAAACGCTGGAGGAACTTGGCTATATCGCCCGCAGCGCCAGCGACGACCGCTTTCGCGTCACCCGGCTCGCTCTCAGCCTCGGCGATGGCTACGACCCCGGCGTGGTGATCTGCCAGGCGGCCGCGCCTTATCTCGCCGAGCTCAGCAAGACCCTGGTTTGGCCGGTCGACCTCTCGACCTACGAGAACGCCGCGATGGTGGTGCAGGAGACCACGCATTCACGCAGCCCGCTCTCGATCGATCGCGGCATGATCGGCAAGCGCCTGCCGATGCTGCGAACGTCGGCAGGCCGGGCCTATCTCGCCGCCTCCCCGGCACGCGAGCGCGATCTCATCGTCAGCCATCTGCGCCGCATCGATGAGGCCGACGACCGTCTCTTCCTGGACCAGGGCCGGCTCGATCAGATGATCTCCGAGACGCAAGCGCGAGGTTACGCGATCCGCAGTGAAGGTGAGTACAATCCGAAGACGGCATCAATCGCCGTGCCCATCGTGCGGAACGGGGTGGTCTACGGCTGCATCTCCATCATCTGGATCCGGTCAGCGCTGGGAATCGAGCAAGCCGTGACGCAATTCGTCAGCCAGCTTCAGGAGACGGCCGCGGCGATCCCCGTCGAGGTATAGGGGCGTCCGCTGGGCGGACACTTCGACCGGCGCCATTGAAGTGACGGCACCTGATGGGGAAGAGATGCCCCATGCAAGATAAGTCCGCAACCGAAGAGTTTGACGTCGTCATTGTCGGACGTGGCCCGGTCGGCGCCACGCTCGCCAATCTGCTTGGCCTCTGCGGCGTGCGGACTCTGGTGCTGGAGCGTGAAGGGCGAACCTATCATCTGCCGCGCGCGGTCCATTTCGACGACGAATGCATGCGGGTGTTCCAGACCATTGGTCTGGCCGACGCCATCCTGCCGCATGTCATCCTCAGCCCCGGCATGCTGTTCCTCGACGGCCAGGGCAAGATGCTGCTCGACTGGTCGCGGCCGCAGACGCTGACGCCGATGGGCTGGAATCTCAGCTACCGCTTCCACCAGCCCGATCTCGAGGACGTGCTGATCGGCGGCCTTGCGCGCTGGCCGCACGTCAGCTTGCGCAGTCGTCGCGACGTCTTCGCGCTGGATCAGGATGCGAGCGGCGTGCGGGTCCGCTACGAGGACCTCTCCAACGGCAAGCTCAGCGAGGTGCGCGCCCGCTATGTCGTCGGCTGCGATGGCGCGCGATCTCTGGTGCGCCGCTTCATCGGCTCGGGCATGGACGATCTCGGCTTTCACGAGCGCTGGCTGGTGATCGACGTGCTGCTCAAGCGCGAGCGCGACGATCTCGGCGACTACAGCCTTCAGCATTGTGATGTCAGGCGGCCGGCGACCTATGTCCGGGGCACCGGCGCACGCAGGCGCTGGGAGATCACGGTCCTTCCCGAGGAAGATTCGAACGACGTCGCACAGCCCGCAAAGGTCTGGGAGTTGCTGTCGCGCTGGATCACGCCTGAGGATGCCGAGCTCGAGCGCGCCGCGGTCTACACCTTTCATTCCGTCATTGCGCAGCATTGGCGGAACGGCCGGCTGCTGCTCGCTGGCGATTCCGCGCACCAGACCCCGCCCTTCCTCGGCCAGGGGATGTGCGCCGGCATCCGCGATGCCGCCAATCTTGCGTGGAAGCTGGCCAGCGTCATCGGCGGCGGCGCTGATGCCTGCCTGCTCGACACCTATCAGGACGAGCGCCAGCCGCATGTGCGCGAGTTCATCGAGCTCGCTATTCGCCTAGGCGGCGTCATCAACACCAAGGCGATCGAGGCTGGCCTCGCTGCCGGCGAGGCGCGCGATAATGCGCCCGCGAAGCTCGAGGTGAAGAAGCCCCTGCTCGGCCCCAGGCCTGTGCCAGGTGATCTGCCTCTCGCTGGACATCTCGCGCCGCAGTTCAAGCTGAAGGACGGCAGCCGCAGCGACGACCGGACCGGCTACAGCCACCTGCTGATTGTCGACAGCATCGCGCGCTTCGCTCATTCGCAGGCCGGGATCAACATCCTCACCGGTGACGATGCCGAGGGCATCGACCCTTGGCTGCGCGAGCACGGCATCATCGCCGCGCTCGTTCGCCCCGACCGCTACATCCGCGCCGGCGCCCGTAACGATGCCGAGCTCGACCGGCTCGTCGCCACGATCGGGCCTTCAACCCATGTGCCGTCCGCGGCCTGACCAACCATCTCTCAAGGGCATCTCATGAAACTGCTTTCTTTCATCGCCAAAGGCCGCGCTTCCTTCGGGGCCGTCACGGACAACGGCGTCGTCGATCTCGGCAAGCGCATGGCGGGGTGCGCCACCCTGCGGCAGTTGCTCGAAGCTGGCCGCGTTGCAGAGGCTGCAAAGCTTGTGGCGGCCGGCGCGCCTGATCATAAGCTCGAAGCGATCAGTTTCGCGCCCGTCATTCCCGATCCCGGCAAGATCATCTGCGTCGGCCTCAACTATCGCGACCACGTCGCCGAAACGGGGCGCACAGTCACCGAGAAGCCGGCACTGTTCGTCCGCTTTCCCTGTAGCCAGGTCGGCCATCTCGAGTCGATCGTGAAGCCCAAAGTCAGCGACGATTTCGACTACGAGGGTGAGCTCGCACTCGTCATCGGCAAGCAAGGCCGCCACATCCCCGCGAGCGATGCGCTCGACCATATCGCCGGCTATGCCTGCTACAATGAGGGTAGCATCCGCGACTGGCAGCGTCACACCAGCCAGTTCCTCTCCGGCAAGACTTTTGCCGAGAGCGGCAGCTTTGGACCATGGCTGGTGACGGCGGACGAGATTCCCGATCCATCGAAGCTGACGCTTCAGACGCGGCTCAACGGCGCCGTGGTGCAGGACACGACGACCGATCGCCTGATCACCGCCATCCCTGAGTTGATCGCCTACATCTCGACGATCTGCCCGCTCGCGCCCGGCGACGTCATCGTCACGGGGACGCCCGGCGGCGTCGGCGCCAAGCGCACGCCGCCGTTGTGGATGCGCCCCGGCGACACCGTCGAGGTCGAGATCTCCGACATCGGAATCTTGCGCAACAAGGTCATCGCCGAGGCGGCCTGACCACCGCAACCGATCAATCGACGATAAAATCAGGAAACGCCATGGCCATCACCCGCACGACATCAACCGCCATCCTGCTGATCACGTTGGCGCTGCCAGGCGCCGCGCGCGCCGAGATCAAGGGCGATGCCGTCCGCGTCGGTGTCCTCACCGACATGAACGGCATTTTCGCGACCGCGATGGGCCCTGGCTCGGTCGAGGCAGCGCGGATGGCGGCGGAGGAGTTCGGCGGCAAGATCAATGGCAAGCCGATCGAGATCTTGCAGGCCGATCACCAAAACAAGCCAGACCTCGCGGCCTCGCTGGCGCGCAAATGGTTCAGCGACGGCGTACAGGCGATCGCCGATGGTGGCAGCTCGGGCGCGGCGCTCGCGGTGCAGGAACTGGTGCGCGGCAACGGAAAGATATTTTTGGTCTCCGGCGCTGGCGCCAACCAGCTCACTGACGAGGCCTGCGCGCCGTCCAGCGTCCAGTGGACCCAGGATGCCTACTCCACCGCCACTGCGGTCGTCTCCGGCGTCATGCAGACCAGCAAGGAGCCGTGGTTCTTCATCACAGGCGATTACGCCTTCGGGCACTCCATCGAGGCGACCGCACGCGACCGTATCGCCGCACTTGGGGGCAAGGTCGCCGGCAGCGTCAAGGCCCAGCTCGGCACGCCCGATTACTCCTCGTTCCTGCTGCAGGCACAGTCATCGGGCGCCAAGATCCTCGCGATCAACGTCGCCGGCGACAATGCCACCGCGATCAAGCAGGCGGAGGAATTCGGTCTTGCCGACCAGGGCATCAAGATCGTTCCGATGTCGTTCCAGAACGTCGACATCGCGGCTGTCGGCCTGAAGGCGACCCGCGGCGACCTCATCGTGACCTCCTTCTTCGAGGACGTCTCACCGGCTGCACGAAAATTCTCCGATGCGTTCTATGCCCGCCGAAAGGCAATGCCCTCGCAGATCCAGGCCGGCGTCTATTCCGCCGTGCGCCACTATCTGCAGGCCGTGAAGGATACCGACTCCGACGACAGCGCGACAGTGATGGCCAGGATGAAGGCGACGCCGGTGTCGGACGCCTACACGACGAGCGGCCACATCCGTGAGGACCAGCGCATGGTGCACGATCTCTATCTCGTGCAGGTCAAGACGCCGGATGAGTCGAAGGGCCCGTGGGACTTCGTGAAGCTGGTCGCGACCATCCCGCCCGACCAGGCCTTCCGCCCGCTTGACCGCAGCAAATGCAGCCTGGTGGGGAAATAACGCTCAAGCCAGATACTGCGTGAGATAGCCTTCCATGGCATAGAGCGCGCAGAGCGCAAGGCTCGACCACACGGCGGCGCTGAAATACAGGAACATCCAGGTCAGCTCGCCCTTCCAATGCGCGATGTCGTGGGTCACCACCCATCGCGTCGCGACGTCATGCAGGCCTTCGAGGAAGCCAAGGAAGTTGTTGCCCTCTTCATGCCCTGCCCGCCACCGGCTGAGATACATGGGCACATCGACGGTGACGAGGAAGGCGAGGAAGCAGGCGATACCGACGATGCCTGACATTAACGCCCAGCGCACCACGCCCTGGAATTCCGGCATCAAGCGGCACAGCGCGATGCCGGCAAGGAAGAACGTCACCGCCCACAGCGAGTTTTCGATGGCGTTGAAGAGGAAATTGGTCGTCACCACCGCGTACCAGGAGAAGCATTCCGCGATGATGATAACAGGCACGATCACGAGCGCGATGTTCACCGCGGTCTCGGCGCCCGTCATCCGACCGAGCTGATGCAGGATGATCGCCCATTGCGCGGTAAAGCAGACTTCGGCCACGGTCGCGACCGTGCGGCCGACAAACACGCTCGACAGCCAGGTGTCGAACAGGCAGATGCGCTGCACGTCGGCGCGCGGCAGCACCGAGCGGAAGGCGCAGCCGAACACATAGCCCGCGCAGAGCAGGAACATCAGCCCGATATCCGAGCCGCCGCCGACACTGCCGGCCACGGTCGGATAGAACTCGCGGTACAGCATGAACCAGACGAGAATGTTCGCAGCGCTGACCAGCGTCAGAGACCCCCACCACCACGCCAGGGGATTTGACCGTGCCTGCCACTGCAACATGAACCGCTCCGCCGTAGTCATCATGACATTCAACGGTAGCAATTCTGTCATAAATCATTCGTTCCAGGCGACAAAAATCTGCGTGACGCCACTGTCATAATTCGCCTGCGCGCGCTGTCATAATTGCGAAGGCACCTGCGTTTCCAAGCTTATTCCGGAGGCGCCGGTGTGAAGGCGCCCCCGAATCAAGCGGGCCTCTTATTTCTTCATCCCACCGACATAGGCAGCGAGCTTGTCCAGCGTCTGATAGCCGTATTCGACGGCGCCGAATCCGATCATGCCGTCGCGCTGCTCGGTGCTGGAGGCCAGCTGCCGCATCATCAGCACCGTCTTGCCGTTGGCCTGCTCGGCAAAGGTGATGGTGAAGCGGAACATGCCGGGATCATCGTCCTGGTCGGCGCCATGATCCATCTCCATGAAAGACGGCCGCTCGATGCGGCGGAAGCGCATGCGGTTCGAATAGACCGTACCGTCGGGCCCGATCATGTTGAAGCGCCAGACGCCGCCGACGCGCACGTCGATCTCGAAGGTCTCGATCTTGAAGCCCTTCGGCCCGAACCATTGCGGCAAGTGTTTTGGATCGGACCACGCCTCGAACACCAGATCGCGCGGCGCGTCGATCACGCGCGACATCACGATCTCGCGGTCTATCGACCATTGCGACAGGGCGGCGTTGGCAGGATTCGTCATTACTCAGTACCTTTCCGTTTGCTTGGCTTGTAGGTGGTCTTCTCGGTCACTTTGGACGGCTGCTTGCCCGCCGCCCTCTCCTTCTTGAGCTTCATGACATATGTCTCGAAGCGGTCGAGCCGCGCCTCCCAGATCGCGCGCTGGTGCTGGAACCAGTCTTCCGCACCGACGAGCGCCTCGGGACTGAGGCGACAGGTGCGCACGCGGCCTGATTTCTCCGACTGCACGAGCCCGCTCAGCTCCAGCACGTGGATGTGCTTCATGAAGCTCGGCAGCGCCATCTCGAACGGCTCGGCGAGCTCGCCGACCGAGGCTTCGCCGGCGCAAAGCCGCATGACGATCGCACGCCGCGTCGGATCAGCAAGCGCCGCGAAGACCTGGTCGAGCCGGGATAATTGGTTAGCCATAGAGCTAACTATAATCGCACCGCGATCCGGCGTCAACGATTGTTAGCTGACAGGCTAAGTTTTTTTGGAAGCGCCAGCGGAACTCATAACGCGCAATCGTGAATTGGGACGCCGTCCCCGCCTCGCTACAATAGGATTCGGGGCGCACCGCATGATCAGATCGAGCACGTGCCACCTGTTGTCATCTCACCCCACATCACGAGGCGATCCCTCGTCCGCGCCGCGCTTGTTCCCTTGGCGGTCGCGCTGGCCAACCCGCGCCCTGCCTTGGCCGATTCCGACATGATCGCGCAAATGCGCGACCTCGTCGCGGCCGCGCTCGCGCCCACCGCGACACCGGACCAGCCGGGCGGCCTCTCCGCGGCGCTCTATGCCGGTCGGCATCTCGAATTCTTCAGCTACGGCCTTGCCGACGACGCCACCAGGCGGTCCGTGACGCCGGACACGCTGTTCAACCTCGCTTCGTTGCGAAAGCCGTTCGAGGCGACGCTGCTGGCATCGGGCGCGCTCCGCGGCGAGCTCAAGCTCGACGATCCTCTGCCGAAATATCTGCCTGAGCTAGGTGGTGACTACATCCGCAACGTCACGATCGGCGAGCTCGCCACGCACACATCAGGTCTATTGCTGCCGACCGATCACCCGCCCTGGCCGAACGATTCCTATTCGCAGGCGCAGTTCGTCGCGATGCTCAACGCGTTCACGCCGTCCGCAGGCGTCGCGCCGGGCAAGCAGCGCATCTACAGCCATGCCGGCTACGTCCTGCTTCAGCTCGTGCTCGAGCGCTGCTATCGCGCGCCGATCGCAAGACTGATCGAGAGCCGCGTGCTCAAGCCGCTCGGCATGCACGCAACCTCCATTCCCGAACGCGGACCTGACAACCGCGCGGTCATGGACGAGGCCACAATGCGACGCGTCGTACAGGGCTATTCCGACCAGGGCAGCGCGATCGGCTCGATCGGAGGCCAACAGAGCTATTTCGACTTCCCCGGCACCGGCCAGATGTTCTCGTCAGCGCGCGATCTTGCGACATTCGTCGCGGCCTGCGTCGACGGCCGCACGATCGACCCGCGTCTGCGGGAGGCGCTGCACATGACGCAGCGCGAAGCCTTCCACGTCGACCAAAGGTACGAACAGGCAACCTTCGGGCAGGGCATGGCGTGGGAGACAGTCCACCTCCCCGGCGTCACAATCGTCGACAAGCCGGGCGGGCTCAACAACGCATCGGGCTATATTGGCCTCGTCCCGGCGTACCGGATCGGCATCGTGTTGCTTGCCAATCGCGGCGATTATCCGCGCGAGATCGCCCGCTACAAGATCCTGCCTGCGCTGGCGAGACTGGTGGCGCACAGCTGACGAGCAGCACGACATCTTTCGCGGGTTCCATCGCGATAGGGCAGCGGCGCTTGCCTATTGCGTGTGAGGCCTGCGGTTGACTTGCGATGCCGGCCGCCTACACTCCACGAATTGCTGCGATAGATTGTTGAGACATGGAGCTTCGGCCATGGCCTCCGATTTTTTCCTCAAGTTCGACGGCGTCGACGAATTCCTCGCACACAAGCTCGATCACGACTTCCTCAAATTCGGACATGATTTCGATCGCGTCGGCGATGCGCTGACAGATCTGTTTTCCGACACCCTGAAATTCGACGAGCACAAGGTTGCCGTCGACTTCAAGCACGATACCGAGCAGGCCGCTTTCGACTTCATCAAGCTCGGCTTCGATACGCTGAAGCTCGACGACGTCCTGCACAAGTTCGACGACGTCATCCTGAAATACGCCGACCAGACGCCGTCCGTGAGCACTTTCGCGGAAAGCAGCGACGGCGGCGGGCTCAAGCTGTCCGACGACTTCATCAAGCTCGACACTGATTTCCAGGCCGCCAGCTTCGAGGCCATCAAGCTCGGGCTCGACACGATCAAGCTGCACGTATCAGGCGAAGGCGCCAATGAGTCCTTCATCAAATGGGCCGGCGATCTCTCCGATTTCAGCGCCGGACTGCACAAGGTCGGCGACGATTTCCTGAAAGTGGGTCAGGACTTCCTCAAGCTTGGCGATCTCTCGAACTCCGAGACGATCGACCAGGCCTTCATCAAGCTCGGCGGCGGCGCCCTGAAGGTCAGCGACGACCTGCACAAGGTCAGCGACGACTTCTTCAAGATCGTCACCGACATCACCGGTTCCCAGGACAATTTCGGCACGCTCAAGATCGACCAGATCGCGCTGAAATTCGGCGATGATTTTCACAAGCTGGACGCGGATCTGCACAAGCTCAACACTGACGTCGGCGCGCTCGGCGACGACTATATCAAGCTGGCCGGTGCGCTGACCGGCCACGGCCAGGGCGGGAGTCAAGGCGGCAGTACGACGACCACCTCAGACAGCGATGCGCTGCATCAGCTCTTGCAACACGCGCACGATTTCTCGCTGCTGTAGCTAAGCGATTCCGAGCCGTCCAAGCAGCGGCAGGATGCGCTCGTCGATCGCGGCAAGCCTGCCCGCGATCTCGGCGCGAACCTCGTCCGGGGTGAGCTTTTGGCCGTCCTTCCCAAAGCGTTCCCCACTGGCGGTGGCGAGGCTCGCCAGCAGTGCGGCGGGGTCGGCGATGCCCTTGCGCCTCGCCTGCATATAGAGCTGCGTGAGACGATCGACCCTGATACCGCCACCGGTGACAGGCGAGGCGAGATAATTCAGCTCCGCCGTCTCCTTGGCGCGCGCCGTCACCGCCGCGTTGAACGCTCGCGCCGATTTCTGCCGCGCCGCCTCGTCCTCCGGCGGCAGCGCCGGCGCGAGGTGCCCCTGCCCGACCAGCACCTTGATGGCATCGGTGAGCGAGGCCCAGCCCAGCGTCGTCTCCGGCAGACGTTCGACCACCTCGCGCAAGCTCAGAGGCCCTGCGGCAAACGCGTCGATTACGCCCTGATAGATCTCGCCGCGCAGCTGGAAGCGGCCAAGCGGCGTATCGAAGGTGAGCTCGATATCGTCGCGCGGGCTCGTCAGCACGAAGCGCGTTGCCAGCCAGCGTTCCCGCGCCGCCATCGGCGCCATTGGCGTAAATCCCTTGGCGAAGATGTCCCGGCGAAACTGGCGGCCGATGATCATGTCGCGCGTGGTCTCATTGATCAAGGGATCGGTAAGATCGGCCAGCAGCGCCTGCTGGCTGTCCGTGAAGTTGACCCGATCGACATGATCAGTGAGATGTGCCGAGCCGAGAAAGGTCAGCTTCGCGGCCGCGAGCTCCTGGGCGAGATCGCCGAAGTTAAACGCCTGCCAGTCGCGCGTCAGAAGCTCGTGCGCGAGATAGGACGCAGGAAGCTTGCGCAGCCGCTCGAGCTGTACGGCGGCCTGCGGGTACATGCGGTAGAAATGCGCGCCGGCCTCCTTCAGGCCGTCGGCAAGCGCGAGCGCCTGGTCCAGCGCGCGTTTTGACGAGACCTGCGGTTGCGCGCCCTGCAACTGCACCATCAGCCGGCGTAGCGGCGCCATTCCTGCCCAGCCCGGCATCGCGTCGTAGGAGACGTAGACGAGCCCGCCAGGCCTCAAGCGCCGCCGGATCAGCGCGACGATCGCCTTGCAATGCTCGGCGCCGATCCAGCTATAGACCCCGTGGAGCGCGATGACGTCGAATTCCGGCACCGAGGCGTCGTCGGCGAGTTCGGCAAAATCGGCTTCGCGAAAGTCGATGTTGTCGAGCCCCGCAGCATCGGCCAGCGACCGCGCACTCGCGATATGGGTCGGGTTGAAATCAGCCGCGAAGACCTCAGTGTTGGGATTGGCGGCGGCGACGATGGTGGCGGTCAGCCCTTGCCCGCAGCCGAGATCGCAATAGCTGAGCGGCTCGCCGCGTCCCCCGGCGACCGCCACGCCCTTGGCGAGCGCGGCGAAGCTGAGCATAGCCGGCACCTGCACGCGGCAGAAATCGTGCACATAGGCGGTGTCGACGACGTAACCGGATCCCCAATCGGCCATGCGACCCTCGCGAGGACATCCAACAACGTAACGAGCACAAGCTCGCACAAGTCGGCAGACGGCTCAAGCGAGGTAGGGGTCAGACCGAGCGCGTCAGGCCGCCGTCGACGCGGATGTTCTGGCCGGTGATGTAGGCGGCGCCGTCGGAGGCGAGGAACGAGATCGTCGCCGCGATCTCCTCGACCTTGCCGTAACGCTTCAGCGGCACGCTGTCGCGGCGCGCATCCGTCTGCGGCAGGCTGTCGATCCAGCCCGGCAGCACGTTGTTCATGCGGATGTTGTCGGCCGCATGGGTGTCGGTGAAGATCTTTGTGAAAGCCGCGAGCCCTGCGCGGAACACCGCCGAGGTCGGAAACATAGAACTCGGCTCGAACGCCCAGGCGGTCGAGATGTTGATGATGGCGCCGCCTTTCTGCGCCTGCATCACCGGCGTCACCAGCCGGGTCGGGCGGATCACGTTGAGCAGATAGGTGTCGAGGCCAGTGTGCCATTGCTCGTCGGTGATCTCCGTGATCGCCGCGCGCGGACCGTGGCCGGCGCTATTGACGAGCACGTCGATCCGTCCCCACTTCGAGAGCGCGCCGTCGACGAGGCGCTTCAGATCGTCGCTGGACTTGTTGGAGCCGGTCACGCCGAACCCGCCGAGCTCGGCCGCGAGCGCCTCGCCCTTGCCGGAGGACGACAGGATCGCGACGTTAAAGCCGTCGGCGGCAAGCCGCCGCGCGGCCCCCGCCCCCATGCCGCTGCCGCCTGCGGTGACGAGCGCGACCTTCTCTGCTGCCATGACCAAATATCCCTGTGATAGCGTTGCGGCGAGCCCAAATTCAGTCTGCCAAGGTTCCGGCTCAGCCTGTCATCAGGCCTTCTACAGCCAGACTTGCCCGCAAACCAGACTTTGCCCGCAGGTCCATTGCCCCGAGACAACGCAACATGAGCGATATGCAGATTCGCAATTTACGCCCCGGTGACATCTCCGTTGCGATCGAGTGGGCCGCAGCCGAGGGCTGGAATCCGGGCCTTGCCGATGCCGCCTGCTTCGCCATCCCCGATGCACGAGGCTTCTTCGTCGGCGAGATCGATGGCGAGCCGGTCGCGACCGTCTCCTGCGTCACCTACGACGAGCGCTTCGCCTTCCTCGGCTTCTATATCGTGCGCGCAGGTTTTCGCGGCAAAGGCTACGGCTTGCAAATCTGGAACGCTGCGATTGCGCATGCGGGCGCGCGTGTGATCGGGCTCGACGGCGTCGTGGCACAGCAGGGCAATTACAAGAAGTCCGGCTTCCAGCTGGCTTACGCCAATATCCGCTATAGTGGCATCGTTGCCGCGCCGCCAAAGCCGCCCGCCGAGATTGTTGCGCTCGACACGATCCCATTTGCGCTTGTAGAGGCCGACGACGCCACCGTCTTCCCTGCCCCGCGCGCAGCTTTTTTGCGCGCCTGGATCGACACGCCGGGACACGTTGGCCGCGCACTGCTGCGCGACGGCAAGCTTGCCGCGTGGGGCGTGATCCGGCCCTGCCGGACTGGCCGCAAAATTGGCCCGCTCGTAGCCAATGACCGCGCCGCGGCGGAGGCCGTTGTACAGGGTTTGCTGGCGAGCCCGGGCAGCAACGAGATTGTGCTCGACATCCCCGCTGTGAACCGCGATGCTATTGCGCTTGCGGAATCCCTCAGGTTGAAGCCGACATTCGAAACGGCGCGAATGTACACTGGACCGATCCCGTCGCTGCGGCTGGAGCGCGTGTTCGGCGTAACCAGCTTTGAATTAGGCTAGTACCGATTTCGAATAAGGCCGTGCCGTCCTGGAATTTGTAATCTGGTTCACGTCGCGGCTTTGGCGCAGCGTGTATTCCTATTGCGCCCGCTGATTTTGGCGGACGGCTCGAACGACATTTTTTTGACCATCGATATTTCATCCGAGAGGATTTCATGACCGAAGCCAGAACCAAGGCCGACTCGTCCCAGCACTCCGCCGATGACACGCAGCGCCTCGGCATTGCAGCAGCGTTGGTGCTGGCCGTTGTGACGGCCCTCGGGGTTCACGCACTCGTCTCCGCGCCGGCGATACGGGAAGCCGCGCAGGCCGAGCTCGCGCGCATCATTGCCGATGAGGATCGGGATGTTTGCGGTCAGTTCGGGCTACGCCCGGGAACGAATGCGTTTGTGGCTTGCAGCCGTGAGCTGGCGAATGTCAGGCAAAAACAGTCCGACCGCGACCAGGCGGCTGCGGCCGGCATTCTGTAGTCGCTGCGCCTGGCTCGGCGCCGATCAGTAGCAGCGCGTGATGTTGACGGTGTGCTCGGCGCCACCACGGCCGGGCACCGTCACCTGCTCGGTCGGGCAGCTCGACACATAGGGCCGATCCGACGGCACGACATTCGGCGGGAAGCGATGCGCCCAGTCCCAGGGAACGTCGTAAGTGTAGGTATAGCGAACGTCGTTGGTGACGGGCTGTCCGGCATCTGCGAACGGCTCGCTGTAAGCAGCGCCGTCGTACCCGAAGGCACCCCCGCCCGGCCAATAGACGAAGGGATTGTTGAAGCGATTGCCGCGGCCGTGAAACCGCGCGCCCGGCACCATCGGCGCACGTGCCACAGCGGACGGCGCGGCTGTTACCATGGCATGCGGCGCAACGCCGCCCGGTCGTGCAAAACTGTCGCTGGAGGCAAGCAGCAGCGCGGCTGCGCTGAGCGAGGCGAGCAACGCCCCATATGATCTGAACATCATGATACGCACCAACTCGTTTGGCTTCGCCAATTTGCGGCTCCCCACCGCACGCTAGGCCGCCCTGTCCCCCGCCCGCAAACGTATAATTAATTATTGGTTAAGGCACGGGATTAACGGGGAACCGGCTGCGGCAGAACGCCCGGAATTGTCGTGGATCACGTCGTCGGCACGAAGGGTTTTGCGGGCGGGCAACCGTGAGCCGTCAAAGCTCGGGCCAGATGAGCCGAGAGGGCGCGAAGGTGTGTCTGAAAGGAACAGTCGAATCGAAAAAGCGATGCAGTCACCACGTACTGCGTCATTGCGAGCGCAGCGACGGTGTTGATGCAGTCGTGCGCCAAAGCCACGATCTCGTGCCCCGCAATGACAAATCCGTGGACGCCGGCTCGCTTCCCCGTCACTTCTGCATGCCGGCCCGCTCTTGTAACATAACCGTCATACAGCAAAACTAAACGATTGCCGGGGGCCGCGGTTCGGCGGCCAAGCTGCCTCACCGCAAGGAGATTTTGATGCGACGTTCACTGGTGCTGCTGTCAGCCGGGCTGACATTGCTGTCCAGCGGATTTGCTTCCGCTGAGAACAACACGCCCCGCAACCTGATCCTGTTCATCCCCGACGGGCTGCGCGCCCTGAAGATCACCCCCGAGACCGCGCCTGCGATGGCCGAGGTCCGCGACAAGGGCGTCAACTTCAAGAACTCGCATTCGCTGTTCCCGACCTTCACCATGGCCAATGGCTCGGCGATGTCGACCGGCCATTATCTCGGCGACACCGGCGTGTTCTCGAACACGATCTGGACCAACTACACCTCGGTGCCCGCCGGCGACACCGTGGTCCCCTTCATCGAGAACGACGCCGTGCTTGGCGACATCGACGAGCATTTCAAGGGCGACTATCTCAACGAAGAGACCGTATTGAAGTTGGCCCGCGATAAGGGCCTGAGCACCGCTGCAATCGGCAAGGTCGGCCCGACCTATCAATGGGACCACACCGATCATCCGGAGAAGCCCGGCCAGCATTCGATCGTGATCGACGATTCGACCGGCGGCAAGGCTAGCGTGGCCTTGTCCGACGAAATGAAGGACGCCCTGACCAAGGCCGGCCTGCCCCTCGTCACTCCGAGCCGCGGCGACAATGCCAAGGCGGGCGATGCAAAGACGCCCGGCACCACGGTCGCCAACGTGGCGCAACAGGCCTATTTCGCCGACGTCGCCACCAAGGTGGTGCTGCCGATGTTCAAGGCGCGTAACAACCCGTTCGTGCTGGTGTTCTGGTCGCGCGACCCTGATGGCACCCAACATAATCAGGGCGACAGCCTCAACCAGATCATGCCTGGCATCAACGGCCCGAGCACGATGGCGAGCATCAAGAACGTCGACAACAACCTAGCCCAGATCCGCAAGGCGCTGGACGAGCTCGGGCTTGCCGCGAACACCAACATCATGATCCAGGCCGACCACGGCTTCTCGACCATCTCTAAGGAAAGCAAGACCAGCCCCTCGGCCAAGCTCAGCTATGGCGACACGCCGAAGGACTTCCTGCCGATGGGCTTCGTCGCGCTCGATCTCGCCAAGGCCCTCGACCTGCCGCTGTTCGACCCCAACGACAAGAACGCAGCCGTCACCGGCAACGCTCATCCGAAGGCCGGCAACGGCGTGCTCGGGAAGGACGCGACCAAGCCCGACGTCGTCGTCGCCACCAATGGCGGCTCGGACCTGGTCTATTTACCGAACAAGGGCAAGAAGTTGACGGCCAAGACCATCAAGGCGTTGCTGGAGCAGGATTACGTCTCCGGCCTGTTCGTTGACGACTCACTCGGCCGCTTCCCCGGCACCCTGCCGCTGTCGAGCATCAATCTGCGCGGCAAGGCCGCGACGCCGACACCGGCGATCGTGGTCAACTTCCGCTCCTATGCCAGCGAGTGCGGCGAGGCCCCGACCAATTGCTCGGTGCAGGTGGCCGACACCGTGCTGCGTCAGGGCCAGGGCATGCATGGCAGCTTCAGCCGCGGCGACACCTACAACTTCATGGCCGCGATCGGTCCGGACTTCAAAGCCGGCTATGTCGACGAGCTGCCGGTCAGCAATGCCGACGTCGGCATGACCTCCGCCCAGCTCCTCGGCCTTCGCGGCTCCCACAATGGCGGCCTGGTCGGCCGGGTGATGTCCGAGGCCCTGCCCAACGGCGTCGTGCCGAAGGCATTCAAGGCCGTCGAAAGGTCGAAGAAGAAGTCCGAGAACGGTCTTGAGACCGTGCTCAACGTACAGCGCGTCGGCAGCCAGCGTTATTTCGACGCCGCCGGCTTCCCCGGCCGCACGCTGGGCCTGGATCCGGAGACCGGCAAACAAAAAACGGCGGGGAAATAACCCCGCCGCTTGCTCTCGCGCCTCGCAAGGGGCGCAAGAATGTTTTGATCGTTACATGCCCAGATTCTTCACATTCCAATGTCGAACACGTTCGGCAGCTGGCCCGCCAGAGGCAGCGCCGTGGCGCCCAGGAAGGTCGCCACCATCGCCATCAGGCGACGGTTGTTCTGGCGCTTGCCGCGCATCTGGCCCGCGATCCACTCGAGCATCTCGCTCTTGACCTTCGAGGCATACGACGGCGCCCAGCTCTCGATGTCGGTCTCCTGTGCCAGCGCAACGCTGCGCGGCGGCACCTTCAGGCCCGAAGCGCTCGCGGCGTAATGGGCGACGGCCTTGGCCAGCAACTCGTCGAACCGACCACCATCGGCACGCTCGGTCGCGGCCTCGTTGATTTCGAACAGCGCCTCGGCTTCGGCGCGGCTCACCGGCTGGTCGTTGACCGCGGCGGCGGTCAGGATGCGGGCGCACCAGGCGGCGTCATCGGCATCGATGGAGCGGGAAAAGTGCACGCGGCCCTTGGTGGTCGGGCCTTCGCCCGTGATCACACCGTCGCGCACGACGCTGAGGGCATGGGCTGCGGTATCGCGGCAGGACGGTTCGAGGGACGGCGACTCAACGGACTTCAGTGCGGCAGACATAGTTCACTTCCAGATTTCTTCTGATCGACCAGCATTTTCATGCGGGCGTAAAGGGGTGGTTAACGATTCGATACGGGGATCGCGACTTTTCTCAATGGTTGCCGATTAGTCGCTACGAGGACCGTTTCGGTTCCGGAGAGCGTCGGGCGGGCGTGATGCGGGTCATAAAAGGCAATATCGGGGCAATCGAGACCGTGAAGCCCCGGTAGAGATGTTCGCCGCAGGCGTGCCCCTGTAACAGAAAAGTGCTAGGAGATCGGACCTTCAGAGAATGAATTCACATTTTACTTCAACCGGTTCACTTGGGGGCGCCAAGCCCCTATACTAATTCTGACGACCAGACATAATTCTCAAGCAAATTCAATGCGATGAGGTCAAACCATGACACTTCCGATCGGCACTACCGCCCCCGACTTCGAAGCCGAGACCACTGAAGGGAAGATCAAGTTCCATGACTGGATCGGCAACAGCTGGGTCCTGCTGTTTTCGCACCCGAAGGATTTCACGCCGGTTTGCACCACCGAGCTCGGCGCTCTCGCCAAGTTGAAGCCGGAGTTCGACAAGCGCGGCGTCAAGCTGATGGGCCTCTCGGTCGATCCGGTCGACCGCCACGCGAAGTGGTCGGAGGACATCAAGGAGACGCAAGGCGCGGCCCCGAACTACCCGATGATCGGCGACACCGACTACAACGTCTCGAAACTCTACGGCATGCTGCCGGCTGCGATCTCGGGTGATCCCCTCACCCGTACGGCTGCCGACAACCAGACCGTCCGCAATGTCTTCATCATCGGGCCGGACAAGAAGATCAAGCTGGTGCTCGTCTATCCGATGACCACCGGCCGGAACTTCCAGGAAATCCTGCGCGTGATCGACTCGCTCCAGCTCACCGCCAAGCATCGCGTGGCGACGCCCTCCGACTGGAAACCGGGCGAGGACGTCATCATCGCGGGCTCGGTCTCCAACGACGAGGCCAAGACGATCTATCCGCTGGGCTGGAAGGAGCCGAAGCCCTATATCCGCATCGTGCCGCAGCCGAAATAGCGGCTTAGCCGGTCACACGGTCCGCCACCCACAGACCCGCGGTCGATGAGACCGCGGTCACCACCGCACCCCAGCCGATGTCGAGAAACGCGACCGGCCAGCTCCAGTGCTTCAAGAGCGCCAGTGCGGTGAGATCGAACGTCGCATAACAGAACAGCCCGAACAGCGCGCCATACAGCAGCGTCGCCTGCCAGGTCGCGCCATTCGCTCCGCTGACGAAGGTCAGGACGCCGCCGACATAGAGCAGGTAGAACAGCACAGCCGGCAGCGGCTTCAGCTCGCCCAGCATGTCGCCGACTTCCGCGGTGAAAAAGCCCTTGGCGATCAAACCGAGGAACAGAAAGTCCAGCCCGGTCAGGACGACAAGGGTTGCGACATAAAGCACGGCGATGCGGTTCACTGGCGGCCTCCCTGCCCGCAAAACGCAGGCAGTCACATCATGCCGTCAGCTACGTCACGGCGGACCGATGGTTTCAGCCCAGATCAAGCCGCTTGCACGCGGTCGAGGAAGCTGTCGACCTCGGACTTCAGGCTCAGGCTCTCGCCCGACAAGGCCTGGGCGGAGGCAAACATCCGGCTCGACGTTTCGCCGGTCTCGCTCGCACCTTCGGCCGCGTGACGGACATTGACAGCGACGTCGGCGGTGCCTGAGGCCGCGGCGCGAACGCTGGCTGCGATGTTCTGGGTGGCACCCCGCTGCTGCTCGACCGCGGCCGAGATCGAGCCCGCGATGCCGCTGATGCGCTCGATGGTCTCGGTGATGGCCTTGATGGCAGTGACCGACTCCTGGGTCGCAAGCTGCATGCTCGCGATCTGGGTCGAGATCTCGTCGGTCGCTTTCGCGGTCTGGCCGGCGAGCGTCTTGACCTCCTGGGCGACCACCGCAAAGCCGCGGCCCGCGTCGCCCGCGCGCGCGGCCTCGATGGTGGCGTTCAGAGCCAGGAGATTGGTCTGCTCGGCGATCGAGGTGATGAGCTTGACGACGTCGCCGATCCGGGAGCCTGCTTCCGAGAGCTGCGCGATGCGTTGATCGGTGGCCTCGGCCTGTTGCACTGCCTCGGCGGAGATCGCGTTGGATTCCTGCACTTTGCGGGTGATTTCGGAAATCGACTGCGACAATTCGTCGGAGGCTGACGCCGCTGCGCGGACGTGGTCGGAGGCCTGTTCGGACGCGCCGGCCGATTTCGCCGACAGATCGGCGGTGGAACGCGCGGTATCAGTCAATTGCCGCGCCACGCGCTCGAACTCGCCCGAGGAATGCAGCACCTTGTCGAGGATGCCACCGACGCCGCTGCGGAATTCGGCCACGAAGTTGCGAAGGTCGGCCTTGCGTTGTTCGACGGCGGCAGCCGCAGCTTCCGCCTGCTCGCTGCGCATCCGCGACCGCTCCAGCGAATTACTCTTGAACACCGCAACGGTGCGCGCGATCTCGCCGATCTCGTCGGCGCGGTCCTCGCAATCGATCGCGACGTCATTCTTGCCATTGGCGAGCGCGGTCAGCGAGCGCGTGACCGAAGTCAGCGGTCGGGTGACGCGGCGGACGACCAGCATGGTCAGCACCAGGACCAGCAGCGCGGCGATGCCGGCCGCAATCGCCATGCTCGACATCGCCTGGGTCAGCATGGCCTCATACTGCGCCATGGGGATGCCGACATAGAGGATGCCGACGACCTTGCCGGCTCCATCCTGAATCGGGAAATAAGCCGTCATGAAGGACTTGCCGAACAGCGTGGCCGGCCCCTTGTAGGCTTCGCCCCGCCGCAGCACGGCTTGCGCCGGATGATCGGCAGCAAGCTGTGTGCCGACGGCACGCTCGCCATTTTCCTTCTTCAGGTTGGTCGAGCGGCGGACAAACTGCCCACTCGCATCGTCGAACACGAACAGGGTGGCACTCCCCCCGACATAGGACGTCACACGATCAACGATGGCGTGATCCTTGAAATCGGGCATCTTGGCGATCTCGGCCCGCGCCACCGCGCCATCCCGCATCGAGATCTTCGCGTCGGGAACGATCTCGGCAAAGGCCAGCGCCAGCGTGCGCAGATTGACTTCGACGTCGCGCAGCGCGCGCTCTTTGAAGGCAGAGGTGAGCGACCAGTAGCCGGAGCCCACCACCAATGCGGTATTCATCGCAATCAGCAGGACGGCACACAAGACAGCCTTGGTCCCAAGCTTGAATTGCGGCACGAACTTCGCCGTTAATGAGTTGGTCATGAATGGAACTACCCCCGGAATTCCTGCATATTCATGCAATTCGCTTACGGCCCCATTAACGACGGTTCACACCTACCTGCGACATGCTCTCCAAAGCGTAAACGAGGACGCGCCCTGACCCCGCCAAGCCCACCGCCTGTCATCGTCTGGTTCCGCGACGACCTTCGCCTGTCCGACCACCCCGCGTTGCACGCCGCCGCCAAATCCGGCGCGCCCGTGATTTGCCTTTACGTCCTCGACGATGCGGCCGGACGGGCCCCTGGTGGGGCGGCGCGCTGGTGGCTCGCCCAGTCGCTGCGCGCGCTCGGCGCGGACATCGCAGCGCGCGGCGGCTCGCTCATCTTGCGCAAAGGCCAGGCGGCCAGGGTGATCCCTGAGCTGGCGCGCGCAAGCGGCGCTGCCGCCGTCTATTGGAATACGGTTGCTCAGGCGCCGCATCAGGCCGTGGAGAAGCAGCTCGAAGCTGTACTGGCAAAGCTTGGCGTGGATTCGCAAAGGTTTCCCGGCGACCTTCTGGTTACGCCCTCTGCGATCCGCAACAAGGAAGGCCGCGGCTTGCGCGTATTCACGCCTTTCTGGCGGCGCGTGCTGTCGCTTGGCGATCCGCCCAAGCCGCTGCCCGCACCGAAGGAGCTGCGTCCGGCGGCGCAGATCGCGAGCGAAACGCTTCAGAGCTGGCAGCTCGAGCCGGCTAAACCCGACTGGGCCGGCGGCCTGCGCGAGAGCTGGACACCGGGCGAGGCATCAGCCCGGGCTCGCCTGCGCGACTTCCTCAAGCACGCCGCGCACAGCTATGCCGGCGACCGCGACCGGCCCGACCGCGAGGGTACGTCAGGCCTGTCGCCGCATTTGCGGTTTGGCGAGATCAGCCCGCGCCAAGTCTGGCATGCCGCGCGCTTTGCCGCCGAAGAGAATCCGGCGATCGCATCCGGCACCGAAAAGTTCCTGAGCGAGCTCGGCTGGCGTGAATTCTGCCGCCACCTGCTGCACGATCACCCGAACCTCGCCACCGAGAACCTGCAAACCAACTTCGACGACTTCCCTTGGAAGATTGATAACAAGACGCTCGCCGCCTGGCAGCGCGGCAGCACCGGCTACCCGATCGTCGATGCCGGAATGCGCGAGCTCTGGCACACCGGTGTGATGCACAACCGGGTCCGGATGGTGGTCGCCTCGTTCCTGGTCAAGCACCTGCTGATCGATTGGCGCCACGGCGAAGCTTGGTTCTGGGACACGCTGGTCGACGCGGATGCCGGCAGCAATCCGGCCAATTGGCAGTGGGTCGCCGGCTGCGGCGCCGACGCCGCACCTTATTTCCGCGTGTTCAACCCGGTGCTCCAGGGCGAGAAGTTCGATCCCGATGGAACCTATGTCCGGCGCTGGGTGCCCGAGCTGAAGGACGTACCGGCGAAGCTGATCCATCAGCCGTGGCAGGCGACACCGATCGAGCTTGCGAGCGCAGGCGTCACGCTCGGAAAGACCTATCCGCAACCGCTCATCGATCACGCCAAGGGACGCGAGCGTGCGCTCGCAGGTTACGCAAAGATCCGCAAAGGTTGAGCGTTGCTTTGACACAATTATGAAACCCGCTATCGTCATCACTCCATGCAAACCGTGGGGGACACGATATGGACGACGAGAAGCCGATCACCGAGCAGGTGATGGAGACGATGACGAGTGCCGTGGAAGCGACCAAGGACGCCGCCGTCGCCGCAGTCAAGAAGGTGAAGAAAGCCGCCAAGAAGGTCGCGAAGAAAGCCGCGCCCAAGAAGGCAAAGAAGGCTTCGAAGAAGAAGGCCGCGAAGAAGTCAGCTAAGAAAGCGGCCAAGAAGTCGGCGAAGAAAGCCGCCAAGAAAACGGCGAAGAAGGCTGCCAAGTCGAAAAAGAAGGCCAAGAAGGCCAAGCGCTGATTGCAGCGCAAAACCACCCTCCGGGGGCGGGCGCGCCCGGAGGCTTTTCTTCTATCCGCGCCGCTTCGCGACGCTCCGACCCGGATGGTGCTGTCCTTTCGGATCGCGAAATTCGCTGCGATGGCCGCGCCGATCTTCGGCATTGAAGCGCCGCCGCTTCGCAGGTGAGCCGAACGCCCTGATCACCTTCCTGCCGTTGACCTTCTTGATGACGTAACCACCCTCGGTCATCGAGAACGGCGCCTTCAGCGTTCCGTTGTGGTCGAACTTGGTGCCGCGGGGATGCTTGAACGGCTCGAACCAGGACGGATAGACAAAGTTCGACATGGGGAAGCCGCCGACGACGAAGGCGTCCTCCTCCACGGCGTCGCAGACCTCATAGGCATATTGGGTGTTGCGGTTGGCGTCAGCCCAGAGATTAGCCATGGGGTCGAGCACCATCTCGAACAGCTCGTGCGAGGCCGCCACGCTGACCGGCTCGTCGCCGAGCGATTTGACGAAGATCTTCGAGATCGGCTGCCCCCGATGCGTCAGCTCGTGGCGTCCGAGCATGTTCTTGTGGGAGGCATCGTCGAAATAGACGAGTTGCCAATCCGTCCGCTTCGGCTTGCGCGTGACGTAGAGATCAACCGGATAGCCCCAAATCGGAAGGAAGTGCTTGTCGTAGCATTTCTGCAGCGCCGCGGTCAGCTTACGCATCATCCGGTCGTCGATCGCCTCTCCGGCGTAGTTGATGCAGGCAATCCGAACCGGCTTCATCGACCTGCCGAGCAGTGCGCGCTTCGCCTTCTTCATGGCAATCACCGTGTGAATGGACCGCTGAAATGCGCTCAGCCTACCACGCAGGACGCTGCACGCCAGGGATGTATTCCGGCAGGCCCGTCTACGTGCCGAAACGTCGGTTGACCACGAACACGGCGCCAGCGCACATCGCCATTCCGGTGATCGCCACCGCATCGAGCTTCTCGCCAAACAGCAGATAGGCCATCAGCGCCGTCACGGCAGGCACCAGGTAGAACAGGCTCGCGACCGAGGTCGCTGCGGCATGGCGGATCAGCCAATACAGCAGCCCGATCGACCCGATTGAGAGCGCGACCGCAAGCCAGGCCAACGCAAGCACAAATTCCCGCGTCCAGTGCACCACGCGGTCCTCGAACAGGAACGCGCCAAATGTGAAGAAGATCGTCACCGCCACGTACTGCACGAGATTGCCGGCGCGCCAGTCGATGTGGTTGCAGTAGCGGCGTTGATACAGCGTACCCAGCGTGATGCTGATCAGCGAAACCACCGAAGCGATCCAGCCGAGCCCGGCCTCTCCGGTCATCGGACGATTGTGCAGGATCAGCGCCACGCCCCCGAGCCCCAGCAGCAGGCCGCCCCATTGCAGCGGCGTCACCTTCTCGCCGAGCCAGCGGTTGGCGATGGTCGAGGTCAGGATCGGTTGCAGGCCCGGAATGAGTGCAGAGAGCCCCGCCGGAATTGAATGCGCGATCGCAATCGCCGTACCGCCGAGATAAAAGCCATGGACCAGGATGCCGGCCACCGCGCTATGCGCGATGCCGGCGCGGTCGGGCCATTTTGGCCGCGCAATGCCTGCGATGATGGCCATCAGGCCGACCACCACCGCCATGCGAATGGCGAGATAGGTCAACGGATCGGCATTGTTGATGACGTATTTGGTGCCGATGAAACCGGTGCTCCAGAGCAGCACGAACAGCACCGGCGCCGCCCGTGCGGCCAATTGATCTTGATTATGATTCATTGCCCCCTCATTGCCCGAGCGAAGGGCGGTGCGGCAATGCGAATTTTACGATGCTGCGCTGCGACGGACGCGGGTAGCCCGGATCAGACGATCACCATTCTTCCGGACAGGGATCGATGATCTTCCAGAGCTCGACCCCATTCTTGATCTTCTTCATGTCGGTGGTGAGCCCGCCATTGCGGCGGATCCAGTCCTTCACCGTGTCAGGGTAGTAGGACATCAGGTCGGACGTCCCCTCCGAGCTGGTGACCTTGATGCCGAAGGTGAAAGCCTTGTCGTAGTAGGCCTGGTGGAAGCCGAGGCTCGCCTTGGGGGTCACACAGATCTTGTTTAGCGGCACGATGCCGAGAACCAGCGTACATGCCGAATTGCAGATGCCGTCGATGATCACACGCTCGCCGGTGGCGCGGACGCGCTTGTACTTGGCCTTGTACTCCTCGACATAGCCGCCGTGGTCGCGGGTGATATGCAGCTGAGCCCGCGCGGGCGCGACAGCAGCGACGAGGAGCAACAGCAGGCTGAGGAGCGTGATGCGCATGGCAGCTTGACGGCGAAAACCTTGCAAGGAAACGTACCGGCCCCGAAGAGCACCCCAGTGAAGACTCAAAGGAGCCCGGCAGGAGAAATCTTTGACCGGATTCTCTTTGGCCACACTTGTGTGGGGAATTCGTTAAGCATCCCGAAAAGGCCAAAAATGGGCAGGCTTTGACCCCAATCCCGGCAATTCTGTCACACCCATCAGGGAATCCGCGGGATCAGCCCCGATTTCGGCCTCCCGGACGGGTGCCCCGGCGGCCCGAAATGGCTATAGATGGCTGACTTATTTGCGCGGGTTCCGGAGAATCGAGATGAGCAAGTTGAAGCTTGTAGCCGCGATTGCCCTGTCGGCGGCAGTCCTAGCCCCTGGCCTCGCGGAGGCACGGGTGCATCACCGGTACCACCGCCATTACGCCCACCCGCTGCCCTACCCGATCAGCTATCTGCACAATTACGGCCCCGGTATCGATCCCGGCACCTTCGCCTTCTACGACGGCCCGTCGACCAACCATTGCTACCAGAGCGCGGCCGCCTATGTCGGCCAGGACCGCCGGCGGCACCCCTGCTACTGAGGCGGCGCCGGGCGCGTCCTCTTGGCAAAGCCGCCCTAACCGGCGGCGGCTCCCGACAGCAGCAACTGCTTCTCGATCTCATAGACCGGTAACTTGACGAGATCCTTGCCGACCTCGCCCCGGAGCGCCTTGCGCACCGCGTCCGAATAATCGGTGCGGATCATGCCCAGCGCGCGCGGCGAAGCCACCATGGTCAGGCCCGAGGTCTCGCCGGCGCTGAGCGCGGTGTCGAGCCGTTCGGCAAGACTGCGCAGGAAGGTGCGTTCGGCCTCGTCGTGCCAATCGGTCTGCTCCGCCGAGCTGCGGGCACCGCCGACCGATGCATGGAGCCTGCCAGGCGCATCGGTCCCTTGCGCGGCCGTCGACGGATTGGACTGCTCGCGAACCTCCTTGGTGTGAAGGTTCGGAAACATGTCGTCGCCTAGATTTTCCAGGATGAGCGCCTTGCGTCCGTCGCACACGACGAGCCAGTCGCCCTTGTCGATTCTCATCTTGTTCATCGCACTGCTCCAAGCCATCTGTGCGCCTGTCCTTCGAATGCGGCGAAGGACGGCCCACAATGACAAGACTAGGAGCAAAGCGGCACGGGCGAATTGCGCAGGATCAACGAGGGGGTGGCGATGACGGAGTGAGCCGTCGAGGTCGCCCGGGCGAAGCGAAGGTCAGGCGCGCGGCGGGCGCGCTGGAGATTTGTTCATCAGCATTACATTTCGGCTCTGCCACAATTTGATCAGAACAAACTTCGATATCCTGTCGTGCGTAAGCGGAGGAATACATCATGAATCTCAAGATCGGCTTCGTCGCCGCGTCCCTGTTCGGCGCCCTTGCGGCATCGTCGACGGCGTCGGCCATGCCAGTTGCGCCCGCGCCTGCGACCCCGCAGGTCTCGGACATCCAGCAGGTCCGCATGGTCTGCAACGCCTGGGGACGCTGCTGGTGGCAGCCGAACGTCTATTACGGCCCAGGATACGGATATTATGGACCGCGCTATTACGGCCCGCGTTATTATCGACCACGCTACTATGGCTATTACGGCTATCGCCGCTGGTAAGATTTGCAGGGGCCCTCTGGGCCCCTTCGCTTTTGCGAGACCACGCGATCGCTGCGGCCCATCAGCCTGGAGCAATTCCAAAACTGATCTAGATCAAAGATGAAATTTGCCGTGCCGTCATTTTGTATCGATGGCCGATTTGATTGTTTTCCGATGCCCGCAAACGGGCATGAATGTGCAGACCCATCTCGAAAAGCGGCAGGAGAGCGAGGGTCGGAGGTTTGAATCCTTTACCTGCCCCGCCTGTACAAGGCTTCATTTCATCGACCTCGCCACCGGTCAGCCGATGAGCCGCGACCGTTGACGACATCGGTCCTGGGGTCGTCGTGGCATTATGTCCGCAATACTACGGCCGGAAATCCAGTTTACTGAATCGCCATGTTTCGCCATTGATGGCCACGTAACAACGTTCATTTTTTTGTCACATTGCAGCATCCGGCCAGACGCATGCTCTTCGACGCTCTCGCCCCCTCCTCCGCGCTCCAGGTAACCCGGTTTACCGACGTGGACGCATTCCGACCGGCCGAGGCCCTGGAAGATTCCCGGAGCATTCCCCTCGACGTCGCCAATTTCGCCGCAGCGCGAGCAATCGTGAACCTGCCGGCATGCCGGATCATCGTCGCAAGGTCGTTCGCGCGCATCCTCGAGACCACCTACCGCGCGCCGGGCGGCATGGTGATCCTGCCAATGAGCGATGATCTGCGCGCCAGTTCGAGCGGAATGGATATCGATTCACGCTTCTTCATCGGCTTGCGCGGCAACCACCATTGCCATTTCGTCGAGCCCCAGACCAATCATCACGCGCTGATCATGTTCTCGCCCGCACTTCGGGACCGCGGCTGGTTCGATCGTGCCGATGCCTTGTGGGTTCGCATTGCGGACCCCACCGCACATCTCTACGCACGGCAGCTTGTGCAAGACATCCTGCGGACCGCGTCGGTCCAGCCACAGATGTTCGAGACCACGGAGGTCGCCGCCCACCTTCAGGAGGGCCTGCTGCTCGCCTTCGATGACCTGTTTCGAATGAACCCGCTGTCAGATCGCTGCGCCCCAATATCGGGCGTGCGCTCTGCCAGACTCGTGCAGCAGATCGACGACTACGTCCGAGCCTATCCAACCGCTCCGATCTATACGGCCGACCTCGCCGATCAATTCGGCGTCTCGATCCGAACCCTCGGGGGTGCGGTAGCCAAGGTGCGCGGCATGAGCCTGCATCAATACATCCGCCTCAAGCGGCTTTGGGCCACCCGCACCCAACTCCTCAGAAGCCGGGGTGCCTCAGTCGCTGCTTGCGCGCGCGCCCAGGGCTTCCATCACCTCGGCGAGTTTGCCGCGGCCTATCGCGCGACCTTCCACGAAGCGCCCTCGGATACGCAGGCGCGGGCCCGGCAGGCTGGTCTTTCCGCGAACTGACCGGAGCGCCGCACGTCGGCTGCCCGGGCTCGCGTGATGGATCTACCGATTGGGATGGCCTGCCGCGACGGCTTCAGGCTGACCAATGGCGCGCTCGGAAGGATTCGAACCTCCGACCCTCGGAATCGAAATCCGATGCTCTATCCAGCTGAGCTACGAGCGCCTGAGCCCGAGTATTGGGCCACCAGCCAAAGCGTCGCGGTCATATGCTGGCCGGCCAGCACACCGACGGCGTTCGGGATGGGTTCGAATTAGCAGAGAGGCCGAAGAATAAAAAGCCCTCCCCGCCTCGTTTCGAGGTGGGTCAGAGGGGCTCTCACCAAGTGGTATTGAACAGCCCGAAATGCGGCTGCTGTGCCACCAGCATCATCGGCTGGCCGCGCTGCGGCGCCGGACGCGCCCGGACGACCTTGCGCTTGGGCTGGGCTGGAGCCTGAGCCTTGGCGTCAGCCTTCGGCATCAACTGGGCGAAGGTCTCGCGCACCCGCGATTTGGCCGACAGGTCGGCCAATGGATCTGCCTGCGCGGTCGGCTGAGGCGCCGCGACGGCGGCCGTCTTCACCACGGGCGCTGCAATGGTCGGCTGGTTGGTATCGAGCACGACCCGGTCAGGCAAATGACGGTCGGACCGGATCCGGATCGGCGGCTGGTCGTAGCTTGCAACCCCGACGGTCTGCGCAACCGGTGCAGTCGGCCAAATAAAATCTGCCGCAAACAACAGTGCGAGCAGTGCTCCACCGACAAACATGAAATACCGAAAGATGGGCATCGACCGCGCTCCGCCCCCGCACCCCGCGTGGGTCCTTCGCCTCAACCGGCGATCTCTCAATTGGTTCCTGCGCCCAGCCTTTGGTTCAAGTGGCAACTCCAAGATTTCTCGCCAAGGGGCAAGGACGGTAACTTTTCCGCTAGCGGAATGCGTGGGCCTTTAAGCCCGCCGCGCCGTCACCAGCGAACACTTCGCCTGATCGGCGTTCACGTTGACGAATCCGACGGGAACGCGCGCAAAAGTCCTGCGGCTCTTCATGCTGACCGTATCGGCCAGCACGCGGCTGCGGTCCGTCAAATGACTGCCGTCGCGCCGCATGAACGCGCAGACGATCTCGAGATCCTTTACGGCATAGTCATTGTCATTTCGCACGGTGAACGTCACCAGCGCCTTCGAGCCGAGCCCTCCGCGGCGCCAGGTCTGGGACGAGATCTTCATCCGGTCGAGCCCGGCGGCCTCCGCCGCGGAGGTATCTGATGCTGACGCTGACGTAGCAGAATCGACGCTTGCCAGCGCCAATTTCACCGGTTCGGTTTGAGCGACATCGCCTTCGGAGGGAGGGATCAAGAGCCAAGAGGCAACCCCGACCACGCTCGCGGCCAGAAGCCACAACAGGCCTCGTTTCAACCAAACGCCGGCGGCCGGCTGGACCCGTTGCCGTCCCTCGCCGATCCCGACGAAACGTCCCAGTCCGATCCGGCCAAACCCTGATTTCATGGGTGCGTTGCTCGCTCCTCCTTCAATTCGTGAGGCGAATTGAGGTTCCCGCAGCCAGGCGAATCTCACGTAGCCATGGTGGCGATCCTCCATGGGGATCGCTAACATGCGCAGCAACGTCTCAAAGCGCCTATCTGGAGGAATGAAATGCCGGTTGTTGTCACCTGGGATCACGTCCATCTTCGCAGCCCCGATCCGGAAGCGACCGCGGCTTGGCTGCGCGACATCCTCGGCGGCGAGATCGTGCACGCACCGGGACGAATCGATGTGAATCTCGGCGGCGCCAAGATCTTCATTGCGCCGCTGGAAGGCGAGAACGCCGTTAGTCCGCCGCCTCCGCATCCCCACCAGGGCCTCGATCATTTCGGCCTTACCGTGAAGGACATCGACGCCGTCGCCGCCGAGATCAAGGCCAAGGGCGTGACATTCACGCGCGAGCCGACCACGATCCGGCCCGGCGTGCGCATCTGCTTCATCCGCGGTCCCGAAGGCATCTCCGTTGAGCTGCTCGAGCGCGACAAGAAATATACGTGACGCGGCAGGCGAGTCGCTGCCCGGCCAGCTAGGTCATGCTACCGGGCATAAAGCAGCGGATGGTGACGCCCATGTAGCCGTAGATCGGCCACACCATGGTTCGTCCAACCCGATTGGGCTCTGAGATCACGGCCTCCTCCGGCACGTCGACCCAGACGAGTTCCTGCTCCCTGCCCTCGATCACGTAGCCGAGGCGCGGGATGCGGACGCGATAATGCCCGTCCTTGCTCTCCCAATCGGAGTCCGAGATCGCCGAGCCGTCGGCATCGGAGCAGCAGGGCCCCTTGCCGCTGCGCAAGCCGTCGAACCAGGCCTTCAACTCGGCGCTGGTGTTGACGAACTGGCCACGGTCGCGCGCGTGCCCGAGCGGGGCAAGCAGCGCCACCAGCGTCAGCGCGCAAGCGAGGCTTGCAGCGCTTAGCCACCGTGTCGGACGGCCGATCCGCCGCCGCTGCGTTTCGCAAATCGTGGGACGCGCACTGTACAGACGCGGCTCGTCGCCGCCGGAATCGATCCAGTTGCTCACGTTCGTCTTGCTCCAGCACCCCGCGGCCAGTGCAACAATGGTTATGCATTTCGCGGGCCAACTCTGATTCGTTGCGACTGGCCTCGCTGCATGATGAGACCGTCATATCAGCGTCACAGGCAAGCCGGGACGACTACGGTCTGCGTGCCCGCACGGGACACCCTCGCAGGCAAAACTGCCGCGTTGCGCGAGCGGTTGCGCTTTGGCATAAAAGCTCCACCGGTGACGCCATTGGGCGATGGTGGCCGGCCGATGGGACGTTATGAAGAACGGCCTTTATTCGATTCACGTGAGCCTGCTCGATGGTCGAGTCGGCAAGGGCAGCGGCGTGATTCTTTTTCGTGACGGCAAGATCCTTGGCGGCGATGCCTACCTGTTTTACACGGGCAGCTACGTCGTGAAGGACGCCAGCACCTTCAAGGGCGAGGTGCTCGTGCAGCGGCACACCTCGCCGCGCGGCAATGACAACCCGCTATTCGGTGGCCCTGCCCCGGTCGGCATCGGCGTCAGCGGGACCTACACCGATACCCGCGCGGAGATGACGGGCACGGCGCTGGTCGGCAAGGCCAGCCTGATCTTCGGTGCCACCCTGCACAAGCTCGTCGACGTCGATTAACGCGACCTATTCCGCGGCCTGCTCCAGCGGTGCCGTGCGCGGCAGGATCATCTGGATCCGCGTGCCGCCGCCAGGCTCGGAATCGAGGTCGAGCCGGCCGCCGAGCCGGTTGGTGACGATGCTGTAGACGATGTGCAGTCCGAGACCGGTACCGCCCTGGTCGCGCCGCGTGGTGAAAAACGGATCGAAGGCGCGGCGCCGCACGTCGAGGCTCATCCCGCAGCCATTGTCGGAGACGATGACCTCGACATTGTCCTTGCCGGACTCGCGCACCTGGATGTCGATGATCCCGGGCCGTCCGTCCGGGAAGGCGTGCGCCACCGAATTCAGGAACAGATTGGTCAGCACCTGGCCGTACGGACCGGGATAGCTGTTCATGGTGAGGTTGGGCTGGCACTCCACGTTGAGCGTCAGGTTTTGCTTGCGCAGGCCCGGGCGCAGGCTCATCACCACCTGCTCGGTGAGGTCGGCAAGGTCGAAGCTGCGCTGGTCCGAATAGTTGCGGTCGGCCGCGACCTGCTTGAACGACTGGATCAGCTCCGCCGCACGGTTCAGGTTGGAGACGAGCTGCGAGGACGCATCGCGACTGGTGCTGAGATAATCGTTGAGCGTCGAGCGGCGAAGCTCACCACGCTCGACCTCGGCGCTGAAAATCGCCGTCTTGCGCTCCAGCGCAGAGGCGACCGTCAGGCTGATGCCGACGGGATTGTTGACCTCGTGCGCGACGCCGGCGACCAGGCGTCCGAGTGCGGCGAGCTTCTCCGCCTCGATCAGCGAGGCCTGGGTCTCGCGCAGATTGCGCAACGCGGTTTCGGCGGCGTCCTTGGCCTTCCGCATCTCCTGCTCGCCGCGCTTGCGCTCGCCGATGTCGAGCGCCACGGTGACGATCCGCTCGATCTCGCCCTCGGCATCGAGCAGCGGCAGCTTGTTGACCAGCCATTGCCGCATGTGGCCTGAGGCGTCCTTGTACTCTTCCTCGTAGAAGCCGAGGCCCTTGCGCTGGCTGAGCACGCGCTTGTCGTTCTCGTCGGTCTTGGCGGCGCCATAGCGCGACATCAGATCGGCGGTAGTACGACCGAGCGCGTCGCCGGGTTCGATGCCGAAGATGCCCGCCATGTAGCGGTTCATCAGCACGTAACGGAGATCGCGATCCTTGACGTTGATGACGGCGGGCACGGTGTCGATGACCTGTTGCAGCAGGCGCCGGCCTTCGGCGATGGCATCTTCCGCCCGCTTCTGGTCGGTGATGTCGCGTAACGTGCCTTCGTAGCGGAGGATGGTACCCTGCTCGTCGCGCACGCCGGTCGCGCTGTCGGAGAGCCAGAGGATGTTGCCGCTACGCTGGCGCACCTGGTACTCGAACTCGCGCACCATGCCGTCGCGATGCATCAACCGCTGGTATTCCGCGCGCGCCTCGGGATGGACGTAGATCGTGTGGGCGATGTCGTTGATGCTGTCGATCAGGTGCTGCGGGCTGTCATAGCCCATCATCCGCGCCAAGGCCGGATTGGCGTTGAGGAGATCCCCTGACGGCGTCGTCACGTAGATGCCGTCGACCGAACCCTCGAACAGCTTGCGGTAGCTCTCTTCAGCCAGCCGCTGCTCGGTGAGCGCGCGCACCGCCGCTTCTCGCGCGGTGTCGGCCTCCTCCAGCGCGCGGCGGAACACCTCTGCGGCGCGTGCGATGTCGCCGATCTCATTGTTGAGATCGGCAGAGGGAATCGAGGTCCTTTTCTCGCCCGCCGCAAGCGCCCGGATGGAGCGTGCGATCTGGGCCAGCGGTCGCACCGTCCGCCCGACCACGAAGACGGCGGCGAGAATACCGATCAACACGCCCATGCTGCCGAGCACGATGCTCTGCCAGCGCGCCTCCGCCAGCGTCCGGGCAAAGTCGCGCGACAGCACATGGCCGCGGCGGTCACTGACGTCGCGCAGCAGTTCGGTGACACGGCCGATCAGCCGGCCCTCGGTGCCCAATACCTCGCGGTCGATATCGGCAATCTGCCGTTCGCGCACGGCGACCGCGATGATGGCATCGGCGTAATTGTTCACTGCCGTCTTCAGCTTGCCATCGGCAATCATCATCGTCCGCATGCCTTGCGCGGCCTGTTCGGCCGCGGAGGGATTGCGCGCGAGCAGCCCAAGCGCGATCCGACTTTGGGCTTCGGACAGCCGCGCGGCTAGATCACGGTCGCCGCTTTCGGAGACCGCCGCGTCGAACTGGTCGCGTAGCGGCGGCAGCCCGGCAAGCAATTGCGCGCGGCGATCGATCAGGGTCGAAATCCGATCCAGCCCGCTGCGATAGGTCGCGAGCCGCACGGAGACGCCGTCGATCATGTCCTGCTGCTCGGGGGCAAGCTCGATGCGGGTCTTCTTGAGGATGTCGCTCAGGGTCGAGGCGGCCTCGCCGACCTGCTTGAACTGGATGCCCGCGCCGGGATCGGTGACGAAATCACGCGCGGCGAGCCGCAAATCGTTCATGCGGCGGTCGATATCTTCAGCGAGATCGCCGACGCTTTGCAGCCGCTGAAGCTCGGCGAAGGTGGCGTCGATATGCCGGATCGCGATCACGCTGGCCGTCGAGGTGACGATGATCACCGCCAGGACGAGAATGAAGCTGCCATACGTCATCTGGCCGATCGACAGCGAAAATGATCGCTTCGGCGGCGGATTCGGTGGCGTTTCGACAGTCATAGGGGCGGAACCGGACTCCATACCCCTCCAATATACGCTGTATCGCCCCTCCGGGGGAACATGCCTCAACCGGCCGGAACAGCCTGTTTTTCATGATGGTTTAGCGACGGCCGCCCGCCGCGCCGGGATCGTCATGGCGGCAACGCCGACAACGACGCAAGCAAGGCCAATCCAGGCTGTCCGGCTCAGGCTTTCGCCGAGGAAGGCGACGCTGATGGCGACCCCGATCGGGACGCGCAAATAAGCCTGGGCGGTGGTGCCGACCGAACCGAGGGTCTGGATCAGGCGGAAATAGATCGCGAAGGCGGCTGCCGTCGAGAATACCGCGAGCGCCAGCAGCGCCAGGACCGAGCTCAGCGAGGGCGACAGCGTCCAGGGCTGCTCGAGCACCAGCGAGGCCGGAATCAGCGCCGTCGTGCCCGCCAGCAGCGAGCCGGCGGCGGGCGCCATGGGATCGAGGCCCTTGAAGCTCCGGCCGAAGATCGCGGCACATGCATAGCAGATAGTGGCGGCAACGATCGCCGCTTCCGCAGCGAGGCCGCTGCCAACGTCGCGGAACGCATCGACGCCAACGATCAGGAGGATGCCAGCCATGCCGGCGATCACGCCGAACAGCTTTCGCGGGGTCGTGGCCTCATGGCGGGTGACGATCGCGGTGAGCAGGAAGGTGAAGATCGGCCCGGCCGAGTTGAGGATGGTCGCCAGCGCCGCATCGACATGGCGCTCGCCCCAGGCGATCAGGGTCCACGGGATGACGCTGTTGAGCACGGCCTGGAACGCGAAGCGCTGCCAGGTCGCGGCGTCCGTGGGCATGCTAATGCCCCTCGCCCACATGACTGCGAGCAGCAACAGGCCCGCCACCGTCGTGCGGGCGGCGATCAGTGTCACCGGCGGGATGGTGGCGACGCCGAGCTTGATGAAGGTGTAGGAGCCGCCCCAGAGCGTTGCGAGTGCGAGCAGCAATGCCAACTCGATGGCGATGTTGGTATCCTGCCTGACGTCCATCTGATCTGTCCCATCCATTCGCGATGGACGGAACCTAGCGCGCCCGGGACCGGCTATACTTCGGTCAATATCGAAGTGTCCTAGCCGACCGCCCCGACCTCGAACACCTCTCCGTCATAGCCGGCCTCGCGGGGGATGCGGAGCTGGCGACCGCTCTCGGTCTTGGTCATCACGGGCATCACCGTGACGATCGACATCCCCTTGGCATGATCGAGTGCGGCGCTCACACTCGGCTGCTTGGCAAGGCGGATCAGATTGCGCGTGGTCGGGAACGGCAGCTTGAAGCGGCCGCTCTCACCGCCCTCCACCGCCTCGCGCGCCGACAGCCAGATCGAGTCGGTGGACTCGCGGCCGTCATGCGCCCCGAGCTGGTCCGGCGGTGCGGCCGCCAGGAAAAACCAGGTGTCGAAGCGCTTGGGCATGCCCTCCGGCGTGATCCAATGCGCATAGGGCACGAGCGTGTCGAGCGCGAGCTGGAGGCCGTTGTCGTCGAGAATTTTCAGGAAGCTGATCTTGTGCTCGTTGAGCGCGACGCGATGCGCGTCGGCGATCTCGCCGGCGCTCTTGGCATCAACTGGGGTACCCGTGTCCTTGAATCGCGCCAGCAGGATACCGCTTTCTTCAAAGGTCTCGCGGATCGCGGCGATGCGAAACCCGCGATCCGCTTCGTTCAGGCCCTCGCCGCCTGAATACAAATCGGCACGGGCGACAATCTCGTTGTCGCCAGCATCGACGCTGCCACCCGGAAACACCAGCGCGCCCGAGTTGAACTCGATCTGATGATGACGAACCATCATGAAGATCTCAACTTCGCCGCGGCCCTTGCCGTCGGCCTTCGCGCCATCGCGCAGCAGCAGGATCGTCGAGGCCGGACGTGATGCTGATGTCTCGGGCATTCAACTAACCCGCGGCGCTGGATTGCGGGCCGAGATTGGCGCGCTTGTCGAAACGGGCAACGCGCGACAAGAGGTAATCGACCTCGGCTTTCGCGGTGGCCGTCATCGTCGCGCCCGGCTTGCGCTGCGCGCTGGAGGCGATGATGCCGCGCTTCTGGAGCACGTATTTGCGAACGGTCAGGCCGACGCCGGGCTGCTGCTCATAGCGGATCAGCGGAAGATGCGCGTCGAACAGGTCGTGCGCGGCGTCGCGCTTGCCGGCCTTGGAGAGGTTGACGACATCGATCAGCAGTTCAGGGAAGGCATAGCCGGTCATGGCGCCGTCAGCGCCGCGCTCCATCTCGAAGTCGAGGAAGGTGCCGCCATTGCCGCAGAGGATCGAGAGCGGACGGAGCGAACCATCCTTCTGGAAGCCGCGCAGCGTCGAAATCTTCTCCAGGCCCGGCCAGTCCTCATGCTTGAGCATGACGCAGTTCGGATTGTCCATGACGATCTTGCGGATCACGGCGGGCGTGAACACCACCTGCAAGGTCAGCGGATAGTCCTGCAGCACCCAGGGAATATCCGGCCCGATCGCCTCGGCGGCCTGCTTGAAATAACCAACGATCTGGTCGTCGGTGCGAAGCGACGGGGGCGGTGCGATCATCACGCCGGCCGCGCCTGCGTCCATCGAGGCCTTCGCCAGCGAGCGCATGGTGGCAAAGCCCGGCGCGGAGACGCCAACGATCACCTGCATCTTCTTGGCGCGCTTGACGTAGCGCACCGCCACCTGCTCGGCCTCGACCGCGTCTAACTTCGGCGCCTCGCCGAGGATACCCAGCACCGTGACGCCGTCGCAGCCGACCTCCTCGTAGAAATCGGTCAGGCGGTCAATCGAGCGCTCGTCGATCCGGCCGTCGTCGTGGAACGGCGTCGGCGCGATTGCGAAGGTGCCCTTGGCGTCGGCGGTGAGTTTCATCAGTCCCTCTTTTTCTCCGTCATTCCGGGGCGCGCGCAGCGCGAACCCGGAATCCATTCATCTATTGCGCGTGCTGTAACATGGATCCCGGGTTCACGCTTCGCGTGCCCGGGATGACGACTGGCTAAAACCTCCGCGCGCCCATCTTGATCTGTTCCTCGGAGAAGAAGATCTCCTTGGCATGATCGACGATGTCCTGTGCATTCCAGCCCGTATGCGGCGGTTTCCAGCCTTCCATCTCCATCATCCGCATTTCGCGCACGCCGCGGGGCCCGGACACGCCCAGCACCTTGCCGGTTTGGTCGCCCGACAAATCGCTGACCATGTATAGCACGGCCGGCGCGATACCGTCCGGCCCCAGCGCCGCACCTGGGTTCTCCTTATAGCGGGGCAGGTCTGCGGTCATGCGGGTCAGCGCCCCCGGGGCGAGCGTCCAGATCCGGATGTTGTACTTGCGACCCTCGATCGCCAGCACGTTGGACAGGCCCCAGATGCCGCCCTTGGCCGCGCCATAATTGGTCTGGCCGAAATTGCCGATCAGGCCTGAGGTCGAGGAGGTGTTGACGATGACACCGCCGCCATTGTCCCGCATCCAGCGAAACACCGGCATGGTGCAACAAAAGGTGCCCTTCAGATGCACCTTGATCACCTTGTCCCAGTCGGACTCGCTGGCCTTGGCGAAGGTCTGGTCGCGCAGGATGCCGGCATTGTTGACCAGGATGTCGGCGCGACCGAAATGCTTGATGGCATCATCGAACACCGATTGGCCGCCCTCCATGGTGGAGATGTCGGCGCCGTTGGCGACAGCCTTGCCGCCCTCGGCCTTGATCGCGTCCACCACAAGCTGGGCCATCGATTTGTCGGCGCCGGAGCCGTCACGGGGCCCGCCGAGATCGTTGACCACGACCGCGGCCCCTTCCCGCGCGAACAGTCTTGCGTAGGCCTCACCGAGCCCCCCGCCCGCGCCGGTGATCAGCGCAACCTTGCCGTCGAGTAGTCCCATGGTGGCTTCTCCCTGTTTTATTATTGTCATTCCGGGGCAGCGCACAGCGCTGAACCCGGAACCCAGAGGTCGTGGCGCGAGATTCCGGGTTCGCGCTTCGCGCGCCCCGGAATGACAGCGGGGCCTAACCCAGCACCGTCTTGCCGTTCTTGATCACCGTCACCCCGCGCGACTTCACCTTGGCTTCGAACGAGATCGTGTTGCCGTCCTTCCAGAGGTCCATGGTCACGGTCTCGCCGGGATAGACCGGGGATGAGAACCGCGCGACGTGCTGGCGGAACGCTGACGCGTCATAGTCGGCATAGGTCTGCAGCACGCCGCGGCAGGTGATGCCATAGGTGCACATGCCGTGCAGGATCGGACGCGGGAAACCGGCCTTCCTGGCGAACTCGGGATCGCTGTGCAGCGGATTACGGTCGCCGCAGAGACGATAGACCAGCGCCTGATCGGGCCGCGTGACGATGTCGATGGTCCTGTCGGGCGCGCGCGACGGAATCTTGTGCGGATCAGGCTGGGTCAGGTTCGGCCCGCCAAAACCGCCGTCGCCGCGGGCGAAGCGCGAAGCGACGAGTGTCGCGAGCTTCTCGCCCTTCTCGTTCTTCAGCACGGTCTGGTGGCTGATGACGACGCCCTTGTCCTTGCCCTTGTCGTAGACCTCGAGCACGGAGGAGTCGGCGGTGATGTTGGCGGCGACCGGCAGCGGCTGGTGGAAGGTGATGTCGCGCTCGCCGTCGACCACCATGACGCGGTTGAGGTTCATTTCGCCCGGCCCCGAACCCCATGCTGCAACGGAGGCGAAGGTCGGCACCACCTTCAACGGTCGCGGCGTGAGCGTGCCTTCGTTGACGAAGGCGAGCTCGTTCTCGTCCATGGGATCGGCGCCGAGGCCGATGCCGTAAGCGTAGAGCATGACCTCGCGATCGCCATAGGCATATTTCTGGCCGAGGTTTTTCAGGCCTTTGAGCTCTTCGTATCTGGCGGACATTCTGTTTGTTTCCTCCCGGCCTTCTTTCAGCGGGCGGCGGCGCCTATTGATGCGCCCTCTCCCCTTGCGGGAGAGAGCCAGATGCTGCCCGCAACAAACTCGTTTGGGTGAGGGGTTGCCTCCGCATCGAACAATCTCTCCGCGGAGCGATACCCCTCATCCGGCGCTTCGCGCCACCTTCCCCCACAAGGGGGGAAGGGAAGAAATTTACGCCACCGTGAAGAACGGCAATGGCGCGCCATCCGTCGGCTTGAACACCACTTTCACCTTCTGACCGATCTTCAGCTTCTCCAGATCGCAGTCGACGAAATTGGTCTGCACCGACGGCCCTTCCTTCAGCGTGACGTAGCCGATCGCATAAGGCCCCGTCGGCGACTTCCGCATCAGGCTGTAAGTGTAGATCGTGCCCTCGCCCGAGGCCTCTTCCCACACCGTCTTGTCGGAGTAGCAGAACGGGCAAATCGAGCGCGGGAAGTAATGCGCTTCGCCACAGGCGGTGCAGCGCTTGATCATGAACTTGCCCTGCTTGGCCGCATCCCAGAACGCGGCGGTCTCGGGGTTCGTCACCGGGGCAGGATACTTCTTTGCTTCACCCATCACACGCGCTCCAGAATGGCCGTCGAGGCGGCGTGGCGAACACCCAACAGGCCGCCGGTGCCATGCGCGATGGCGAGATCGCAATTCTTGACCTGCACCTTCGGATGCGCCTCGCCGCGCAGCTGCCTGACGGCTTCGATGATCTTGGTCATGCCGCCGCGGTTGACGGGATGGTTGCTGCAGAGGCCGCCGCCATCGGTGTTGAACGGCAGCTTGCCGACGCCCGAGATCAGATTGCCGTCGGCAACGAACTTGCCGCCCTCGCCCTTCCTGCAGAAGCCGAGGTCTTCCAGTTGCATCAGCACCGTGATGGTGAAGCTGTCATAGATCGAGGCGTATTTGATATCCTTCGGCGTGACGCCGGCTTCCTCGAACGCGCGCGGGCCGGACCAGATGCCGGCAGAGTATGTGAGATCGAGATCCTTGCCGCCGCGCGGGCCCTTCATCGCCTCGCCATGACCGATCAGCTTGACCAGCGGCTTCTTCAGGCTCTTGGCGATCTCGGGTGTCGTCACGATCAGCGCGCCGCCACCGTCGGAGACGACGCAACAATCCATGCGGTGCAAGGGATCGGAGATCATCGGCGAGTTCAGGACGTCCTCGACCGTGACGACGTCCTTGAGCATCGCATGCGGATTGTATTGCGCATGATGCGAGGCCGCGACCTTGATCCAGGCGAGTTGCTCGCTCGTGGTGCCATAGTCGTGCATGTGGCGCATGGCACACATGCCATAGGCATTGTGGGTGGTCGCGCCGTAAGCGGACTCGAAATCGGCCTCCGCGCCTGCCGCGCGCGGCGGCATCGCGCCGGTGCGCGGCTTGCCGGCGAGCGTGATGAGCGCGATCGAGCATTTGCCCGCCGCGATCGCTTCGGCGGCATGGCCGAGATGGATGATGTAGGAACAGCCGCCGGTCTCGGTGGAATCGACGTGGCGGAGTTTCTTGGTGTTCAGCCCGAGATAATCGACCATCGGCCAGGCGCCGCCGGGCGCATCGCCCGCGCAGAAATAGCCGTCGACATCGTCCTTGCTGATCCCGGCATCCTCGATCGCTCCCTTGGCGACCTCGGCGTGGAGCTGGGCGGTGGATTTGTCCGGCGCATGCCGGGTCGGGTGTTCGTAGATCCCGGCAATGTAGGCCTTGCCCTTGATGGTCAAAACAGAGGTCTCCGCTCGCGTTTCTTCTTCGCGCTTTTTTCTGAACTGCACTGCGTTGATTGGCAAGCGCGGAAATATTCCGCCCTGCGGGTGCAGCGGGTGAGCGCAACTTCTCGCTTCCGGTGGCCAAAATCCTAAAGGTGTTTTGCCCGACGGCACAAGCAATTTTTCGTTTTATGCGAAAATGAACCGATCGATCGAAAACAACCCCATGCACAGTAGAACGGTGACTGATTTCAAACGGGAATTCGAAACGTCGCCATGGCATGGCCGATCTCACGCGACGCGTTCGCGGAAGTCGTGGGAACGGGGCTTCTTTCAGATCGCGAACCGATCCCCGGCGTCGAACCCATTCCAGCGTCCATCCGACTAACGATGACGGCAGGCCTTCCTGCCCCAAACGAGCCTGCCCGGAAGGCGCTAGCTTGCGAGCAAGCATGTTCGGCGGCCTATCGGAACTCCTACACCTGGCCGCTATACGGCCATCCACGACACGTTTATGTTGCAGCGGCAAGAGCTGCTCCGTTTGCCCGACCGGGAGATACGGAGCGATCGGTGGAGCTAAGAATGCCCGATAACAAGCCGACCGCCCCTCTCGACCTCTCCGTCTTTGATCTCGATCCACCACCGGCGCAAGTGCCGGCCGCCGTCGCTCCAGCCCCGCAGCCTTTGACCACGACGGACCCGCGCTTGATGCCGGAACCCGCACCTGAACGTCTGGTCGAAATCGCCAATCTCAGCGCGGCTGATCTAGCCGCGGCAGAGGCCTCGGCTGCGAAGGTGGATTTTCGGAACACCACCACCCTGCTGGCGCATGGCGACGGCGCGCTGGCTGCGATCGCCCAGACCTCGCGCCAATTGTTGACCGGCGTCCGGCTCGAGGACGCCGGCGAGGTCGGACGCATCGCCGCAAGCGTCATCGACGGCGTCAACATCCTGCGCATTCAGGACCTCCAGGCCGAAGCCAGGGGCGATCAGCCGGTCGCCCGCAAAGGTTTGCTCGGCAAGCTGATCGGCGCGGTTGCCGAGGCCCGCACCGCGTTCAGCGGATTTTTGGAGAACCGCAAGCAATTCCTCGACCTGATGGATGCCGAACAGGCCAAGGCCCGTAAGACCAAGGCGGACCTGACCGTCGCCGTCCAGCTGCTCGACCAGCAGGCGCTGGCAGTGCGCCAAAGCCTCAACGACCTGAAGATCGAAATCGCGGCCGGCCAGATTGCGCTCGACCGCGGCCAGGCCGAGCTGGAAGCGCTGCGGCAGCATGCGGTTGGGACTGGCGATGCCACCGACGCCGCCGATGTGATGGAGTTTCGATCGGCGGTGGCGAACTTCCGCGGCAAGATCGCCGAGATGCGCGAAAATCTCGTCGCCTCCGCCATGCTGATCCCGATCATCGGCCAGAACAAGAAGGCCGCCGAAACCCGGATCATGAAAATATCGAACGGGATGCTGGTGGTGATCCCGCGCCTGATGGCGGTGGCAAGCCAGGCGGTGGTGCAGGTCGATATCGCGAGAGCTGCCTACGAATCCGAGAAGCTGGACGAAGCGGCACGGCAAATAACCATCCTGGCCTCGAAGGGCGCGCATGACGCCGCGACCAGCGCGGCGCGGAGCCTCGGTGGCGATCAGCGCAACATCGACGTGCTGGCGCAAGTCGCGGACGAAGCGATCCAGACCATGCACGAAGTCATCGCGATCGAGCGGGAGGTCGCCTCCGGCGACCGCGACCGCGAGGCCAAGCTGACGGCGATCCGCGATCGGCTGGTGCAGGGCATGCAGGGCGTCAACGCCGCGGCGGTGCAGCGGTGACCGAGAACGTCAATTTCGACATCCAGGCTGCGTGGCTGCGCCGGTTCAAATCGGATGCCGAGAGCAATCTGCGCGCTTTCGCGCTCAGGCTCAAGGAAGCCCTGCCGGAGTTGGTGACGGTTCACGAAAGCCGCGGTCTTTTCTCCCGCAGCGTGAAGACCAAGGGCGTCTCGGTCGAGCTCGGCGAGAAGCGATACAATCTCGAGATCGACGGCGGCCGGCTGAAGGCCAGCATTGCCATGGTCGTCCATGGCGTCGTGCTCAACACCAAGAGCGTCGAGCCCGCCGAATGGTTCGCGCGGTTGGCCGAGGAAACCAGGAAAGCCAGCGACTATGCGCGGGCTCTGAGCGGATCGCTCGGCGACTTCATGGCGAGCTGAGATGGGCATCTTCGACATCTTCAAGAGACCGGATGCGGAAACCATCGCTCGGCAAGCCGCTCATGACGAGCGCGTCGCCGACATCCAGGACTCCCTTCAACGCCGAGAAGTGCCGAAAGCCATCAAGGAACGGTTGGAGGGCGCGCGTAGCGGACGCCGGCCGTGGACCGCCACGCTGACGCCGGCCGAATTGCTCGTCACGCGCTCGCACGGCTTGCGGCCGATCGCGGCGATCTCGGCGACCTGCTGGCTGCACTACGGCTGGTCATGGACCGAAGGCCACGCCGAAGGCTGGCATACGGCGCTGCGCCGCTTGAAAGAGGAGGCATGGACCGCCGGCGCCAACGCGGTCCTCGATGTCAAGATGCGCACAATCCCGCTCGGCATCGACAACAGCATGGATTTCACGCTGTCCGGCACCGCGGTCCGCGTCGAAGGATTGCCGCAAAGCGACGACCCGATCGTTGCCACCATCCCTGCCCTCGAATTCGTCAAATTGCTGGAAGCCGACGTAGTGCCGACCGGCCTTGCGATCGGCGCCTATTACGAATGGCTGAATGACTGGCTGAACAACACGAATCTGACGTGGATGGGCAATATCGAGTCCGCGCGGCTGAGCGAGCTGTGGCAGCACGTTCGCCAGCGGGCTCATCAGGAGCTGCGAACCAACGCGCGCCCGCAAGGTAACGGGGTGCTGGCGCATCTCAATTTCAGCGAGATGTTCGAGCGCGAAGGACAGAACGATCGCAAGCAGTACCTCGCCCGCCACATCGTCGTGGCGACGACGGTCGACGCCAGGCCGGGCGCCGCAATTCCGCATGAGGTGCGCATGGTCGTGGACATGCACGACGGCCGCACGCCGCTGGTCGGCACCACGCCGCATCACCAATCCTACCAGTCCAATGAATCCGAGGGAGCCATTTGACATGACCGACGAGATGCCGGCACACGCCAGGGACCGCCTCAAGGGTTTGCGCAGCTCGGCCCATTCGACTGGAATCTTCACCTCCGATTTCTCGGTCAACGAGTTTTTGCTGGTGCGCAAGGCCGGGTTCGAGCCGATCGGCCTGTGCGTCGGCAGCTGCGTCTACCATGTCGGCATACAATATCGCAGCTGGAGCAAGAACCAGGAGCTCGATGTCCTGTCCAAGGCGATGTATCACGCGCGCGAGCTGGCGATGAGCCGGATGCGGGCGGAGGCGACCGCCATGGGCGCGGACGGCATCGTCGGCGTCAAGCTGACGATCAAGCGACTGGAATGGGACGAGCATCTGCTCGAATTCATCGCCATCGGCACCGGCGTCGTGCATGGCGAGGGTCATCCCGGATTCCGCGCGCATGACGGCGGCCCCTTCACCTCCGACCTGTCGGGTCAGGATTTCTGGTCGCTGCTGCATTCCGGCTACCGTCCGGTCGAGATGGTGATGGGAAGCTGCGTCTATCACGTCGCCCATCGCGGCATCCTGGCGGGCCTCGGCAGCATCGGTCAGAACGTCGAGCTCGAGAACTACACTTTGGCGATGTACGAGGCGCGCGAAATCGCCATCGACCGGATGCAATACGAGGCCGAGGCCGCGCATGCCGAAGGCGTCGTCGGGGTCGAGATCCACGAAGGCAGCCATGGCTGGCAGACCCATGTGATCGAGTTCTTCGCGATCGGAACGGCCGTGCTGCCGCTCGCCCAGGAGATCGCGCCTGAGGCGATCGCCGATCCGGTCATGGTGCTGTCGGTGAACGATTGAGGTGCGGTAACGGAACGTAGGTCCGTAGGGTGGGTTAGCACTGCAGATGCGCGAAGCGCATCTGCTCGGCGTAACCCACCTCTTTATTCTCCACCCAGAGGCGAATGGTGGGTTACGCCGAGCGGTTCGCGCTTCGCGCAATCCGCTACGCTAACCCACCCTACGAGACCTCCCTACTCCGCTGCGATCTGCCTTGGCGCCGGCGGCGGGCTCGCTAGATCAGCCGCAAGCTGGGCGTAGCGGGCCTTGGCGTCCGCGACGGCCTTCTCCTTCACCGGGCCGTAGCCGCGGATGCGATCGGGCAGCGACAAGAGCTCGACCGACGTGTCGATCGTCACCGGCGACAGCAGGCCGAGCACGGTGGCGACGTCCTTTTCGTAGCCGACGATCAGGTCGCGCTCGAGCTTGCGGTCGGCGCTGCGGCCGAAAATGTCGAGCGGGGTGCCGCGCAGGAATTTGAGCTTCGCCAGCACACCGAACACCTTCAGCATCCACGGGCCGAAGGCGCGCTTCTTCGGGCGTCCCAACGCGTCGACACCGGACGCCAGGATCGGCGGGGCCAGGTTGAAGCTGAAGGTGTAATCACCCTCGAACTGGTCATGGAGCTGTTTTGCGAAGGCGCCGTCGGTGAACAGACGCGCGACCTCGTACTCGTCCTTGTAAGCGAGCAGTTTTGCGTAGTTGATCGCGACGGCGCGCGGCAGCGCTTCGCCGTAGCCGCCCTTCGCCGCGGCCTCGCGGACCTGGTCGACCAGCTTGCGGTAACGCTTTGCGAGGCGGCCGTTTTGATAAGCGGTGAGATGCTTGGCGCGATGCTCGATGATCTCGTCGAGCGTCATGGCGTCCAGCGTCTTGGGCGCTGCGACTTCATCCGTCCCCTTCAGCATCTCGGCGAGGCGCGCGGGATCGGTGACCGCGAGGCGGCCAAGACGGAAGGCTTCCTTGTTCATCTTGATCGAGACGCCGTTGACCTCGATCGCCTGCTCGATCGATTCAGCCGACAGCGGGAACAGCCCCTTCTGATAGGCATAGCCCATCATCATCATGTTGGTGGCGATGCTATCGCCGAGCAGCTGCTCGGCCGGCTTGGTGAAGTCGAAGAACACGGAGTCCTTGTGCAGCGCCGTTTCCAAAAGACCATTCAGCTTGCGGGTCTGGAAATTGAAGTCGCGGTTGAGCACGAAATCCGCAGTCGGAATGACGTGGCTGTTGATGATGCCGCGGGTGCGGGTTGAGTCGCACAGCGAGATCGTGTCCTTGGCGACCGCGACCACCTCGTCGGCGGCAAGCACGACATCGGCCGTGCCGGTAACGATGCGCGAGCACGTGACCTCAGCCGGGTGATCCGACAGGCGGACATGGCTGAGCACCGCGCCACCCTTCTGCGCAAGACCCGACATGTCGAGGATCATCGAGGCCTTGCCCTCGATATGGGCGGCCATGCCGAGCAGCGCGCCGATGGTGAGCACGCCGGTGCCGCCAACGCCGCCGACCGCGATGTTGTAGGGCTTGTCCAGCGTCGGCTTTGAAGCGGGCTCGGCGATCGCGCCGATATCGCCAAGATCAGCCGGGGCACGATGGCGCGGCTTGCCGCCATCCACGGTGACGAAGGACGGGCAAAAACCCTTCAGGCAGGAATAGTCCTTGTTGCAGGACGACTGGTTGATGGCGCGCTTGCGGCCGAACTCGGTCTCCAGCGGCTCCACCGAGATGCAGTTCGACTGCACCGAGCAGTCGCCGCAGCCTTCGCAGACGGCCGGATTGATCATGACGCGGCGCGCCGGATCCTCCATCAGGCCGCGCTTGCGGCGCCGGCGCTTCTCGGCGGCACAGGTCTGCACGAAGACGATGGCCGAGGTGCCCTTGTACTCGCGGCACATCTTCATGACGTTCTGGAGCTCGTCGCGATGATAGAGCTTCACGCCGGGCGCGATGCTGTCGGACGGGTATGAATCGGGGTTTTCCGAGACCAGGTAGATCTCGCGGATGCCTTCGGCGTGGAGCTGGAAGGTGATCTGCTGCGGCGAGAGATCGCCGTCATGGCGCTGGCCGCCGGTCATCGCGACGGCGTCGTTGTAGAGGATCTTGTAGGTGATGTTGGTCTTGGAGGCGACCGCCTGGCGGATGGCAAGAAGCCCCGAGTGGAAATAGGTGCCGTCGCCGAGGTTTGCGAAAATGTGGTTCTCGTTGGTGAAGGGTGCAATGCCGACCCACGGCACGCCCTCGCCGCCCATATGCGTGAACGTCTCGGTCGAGCGATCCATCCACAGCGCCATGAAATGGCAGCCGATGCCGGCCAGCGCACGGCTGCCTTCGGGGACCTTGGTGGATGTGTTGTGGGGACAGCCTGAGCAGAAATACGGAGTGCGGGAGACAGGCGCCGTCGGGATCATCTGCGACGCCTGGCGGCCGTTGAACCAGTCGGCCTTGGCGCGGAGCATGTCCGCAATCTCGGGGTTGAGATTAAGTCGAAGCAGGCGTTCGGTGAGCGAGGTCGCAAGCGAGGCGACGCTGAGCTCGGCGGCGAACGTCAGGAAGCGCTTGTCATGCTCGTCCATCTTGCCGACGATGCGCGGGCGGACGTCGTCGCGCCAGTTGAACAGCACCTGCTTGACCTGGTTCTCGACGATCTCGCGGCGCTCCTCGACGATGAAGATTTCTTCAAGGCCGACAGCGAATTCATGCACGCCTTCCGGCTCCAGCGGCCAGGGCATGCCGATCTTGTAGAGGCGGAGGCCGATTCTGGCGGCGACCTCCTCGGTGACGCCGAGCTCGCGCAGCGCCTGGCGGACGTCCTCATAGCTCTTGCCCGAGGCCATGATGCCGAAACGGGCGTTCGGCGAATCCATGGTGACGCGGTTGACCTTGTTGGCGCGGGCAAAGGCGATCGCGGCAAAGCCCTTGTAGTCCTGCAAGCGGCGATCCTGCTCGAAACGGTCGTCCGGCCAGCGCAGATTGAGCCCGCCGGGCGGCAGTTCGAAATCCGGCGGGATGATGAAGGGCTTCATCTCATCGGTCAGGTCGATCTCGGCGGTGGTCTCAACCGTTTCCGTGATCACCTTCATGCCGACCCAGCAGCCCGAGTAGCGCGACATCGCGATGCCGAGCAGGCCCATCTCGATCATCTCGTGGATGCTCGAGGGATAGAGATAGGGCATCAAGGCCGACATGAAGGCATGGTCGGACTGATGCGGGACCGTCGAGGATTTGGCGCCGTGATCGTCGCCGGCGAGGCACAGCACGCCGCCGTTCTTGGCCGAGCCGGCGGCATTGCCGTGGCGGAAGACGTCGCCGCAGCGGTCGACGCCGGGGCCCTTGCCGTACCAGATGCCGACCACGCCGTCATACTTCGCGCCGGGCGAGAGGTTGAGCTGCTGCGAGCCCCAGACGGCGGTGGCCGCCAGGTCCTCGTTCACGCCGGGCTGGAATTTGATGTTGTACTGCTCGAGATGTTTTCGCGCGGCGAAAAGCTGCTGGTCGTAGCCGCCAAGCGGCGAGCCGCGATAGCCGGAAATGAAGCCCGCGGTGTTCAGGCCGGCGGCGCGGTCGCGGCGAATCTGCGCCATGGGCAGGCGGACCAGCGCCTGAATGCCCGTCGTGAAGATATGGCCGGTGTCCTGGGTGTATTTCTGATCGAGACTGATCGGACCCTGGTTGATGCCCATTCTTGTCCTCTTCCGCCCTTTTGAGCGTTTGGCTGCTTAAGCCGTTGCCTGCCCGTTGTTTTTAGCTAGGGCGCGCCGACCATCTCCGCCACTCTATGTCGGATATTTAACGCGGCGCATCACAAATCTGGCCCTTCCGGGGCGACGGCAAAAAAACGCAATTTCGTGGCCGGAAAGACATTGGCGATTTTCGATTTGTGTCACCATACCCCCGCTGTCGCGAAACGACATGACGTCGCGATATTCAGGCACTCGACGAGAGATCGCAGGAGAAGGCTTTCGATGCGGACGATTCTGGCTGTTGCTCTGTTGTGCAGTGCGGTTGCGAAGGCCGCTCTTGCCGCCGAGCCGTCGCCCGAGCTGATCGCCTACGGCAAGACGCTGGTCGAGGCCGGCGACTGCGCGGGCTGCCACACCGCCGATCCCGGCAAGCCTTTCGCCGGGGGCAAGCGCATCGACACGCCTTTCGGTGCGATCTACGCGCCGAACCTGACCCCGGACCGCGACACCGGCATCGGCGCCTGGAACGACGCCGATTTCACCCGCGCCCTGCGCTACGGCACCGCGCCTGATGGATCGCTTTACTATCCGGCCTTCCCCTACCCCTACTTCACGAAGATGACCAAGGACGACACGCTGGCGATCCGCGCCTATCTCGGCACGCTGGCGCCTGTTATCAGCCGCAACAAGCCGCCGGAGCTGCACTGGCCCCTCAACTATCGCTTCCTGATGCGCGGCTGGAACCTGCTGTTCTTCACGCCGGGCCTGTTCGAGCCGGACCAGAGCAAGAGCGCAGCATGGAATAGAGGCGGCTATCTCGTCACCGGCCCCGGCCATTGCGGCGCCTGCCACACGCCGAAGAACGCTTTCGGCGCGGACAAGAGCGCGCAGGCGCTGACCGGCAGCGAACTCGACGGCTGGTACGCGCCGCGGCTCGACGGCGCCGCGCGCAGCGGGCTGCAATCGTGGAGCGCCGAGGACATCACGGAGTATCTCCAGAGTGGCCGCAACGCGAAGAGCCATGCCGGCGGTCCCATGGCCGAGGTGATCGTCAATTCGACCTCGAAGATGAGCGATGCTGATGTGCGCGCGATCGCGGTGTATCTGAAGAGCCAGCCGCCGGCGCGCCGCGAGACCATCGTGACGCCGCCCGAGGAAGCCGAGATGAAAGCGGGCCAGGCGGTCTACGCAAAGTTCTGCATCGCTTGCCATGAGGCCGACGGCTCCGGCGCGCCGCGCATCTATCCGCCGTTGCCGGGCAATGCGCTGCTGCAATCCATCAACCCCTCCTCGACCTTGCGCGTCGTCCTCGACGGCGCCCACACCGTGACGACCCCACGGGCGCCGAACACCGGCGAGATGCCCGGCTATGCCAAGCAATTGTCGGACGAGGAGATCGCGGCGGTCGTGAACTACATCCGCAATTCCTGGGGCAATGCCGGCCCGCTGGTGACGCCGGCCCAAGTGGCGAAGGCGCGCGGGCAAGAGCCTTAGTGGTCGTCATGCCAGGGCTTGTCCCGGGCATCCACGTTCTTCGTGTCGCGAGCAAGACGTGGATGGCCGGGTCAAGCCCGGCCACGACGCCGCGGAAACTGGAGGGCGAACAAAACCCCTACTTCTCCCCATCCTCCGTGAACACAAATTTCGGCATCTCCCATTTGTAACGCACCGCGAGCAGGCGGAAACTGATGCCGAGGGCAAAGGTCAAGATGGTCCAGAGCTCGGCGTTGAGCTTCAGACCGAAGGCGGTGGCGTAGAACAATCCTGTCACCACCGAGACGCTGGCGTAGAGCTCGGAGCGAAACAGCAGCGGCACATCGTTGCAGAGCACATCGCGGAGCACGCCGCCGGCGCACCCCGTCACCATGCCCGAGACGATGACGATCGACAGCGAGGCGTCCATCTGCCAGGCGACGTCGCAGCCGGCCATGGTGAAGACGACGAGGCCGATGGCATCGAGCACGATGAAGGCGACTTTCAGCCTGTGCACGAGCCGCGCCATCAGAATCGTGAGGAACGCCGCGCCGCCGGCGAGAGCGAGATAAATGGGATTCTGGACCCAGGCCAGCGGATAGTGCCCGAGAAAGAGATCGCGCAGCGTGCCGCCACCGAGTGCGGTGATGCAGCCGAGGAAGCAGACGCCCAACCAATCCATGCTGCGGCGGCCAGCGGCAAGCGCGGCTGTCATGCCCTGCGCGGCCACGGCAACCAACGAGAGGAAATGCAGCACACTATCGCTCGGCGGCAGGCTCCACATCGCCTTGTTCCCCTTCGCTCACCAGTGGAACCGCGCCCGGTTCCAAAATGAACAGGTTCCCGATTCCGCGCCCGAGAGCAACATGCGACGAAAGCATAATGCGCGCGGAACAGAATCTCGCAGCTGAGGGTTGTCAGATCGCAATCAACGAGGAGACCCAATCGATGGCTGACGACCGTTTTCCCAACGATCCGTACCGCCCGAACCTCGCCGACGATGAGTATCTTCGCTCGGCGCGCCGGGACGCTGACCTTCAGGCTGATCCCGAGCTCGGCGAAGGGCCCGCCTCCAGCGGCAAGGTCGCACTGTTCGCGGTGGCGATCGCCCTGGTGCTCGGCGCCGTGTTCTATGGCTTGAACAATACCAGCACCGGCAACCAGGCGAGCAATACGCCTGCGACACAAACCGCGCAGCAGACGGCTCCGGCCAACCCCGCTGCGCCTCCCGGCATGCGTGACGTGACGCCGCGTAACAACACGGCGCCCGGCGTGACCACGGGTGCTGCGCCGAGCAAGCCGGCGGCTCCGGCCGATACGCCTGCCGCCAAGCCGGCGCCTGACACGCAGACGCCGTCTAACGGCGCGAAGTAACGATTTGCAACACAATACGACAGCGGCGGGATCGAAAGGTCCCGCCGCTTTGCTTTGGCTCTAGCCGAACATCTTGTTGAGCTCGCCGCCGGGATAGCCGTTGGCAAGCTCGCTGAACGTCCCCTTCTCTGCCATCTCCTTCGCCGCGCGCATGAAGCCGCCCCATGCCGCGCGGCCAAGCGAGCCACCGACGCTGATGCGGCGCACGCCGAGATCCTCGGCTTCCTTCAGCGAAAGATTGGAAAATCCGGTCAAGAGATTAAACGGCTTGGGTGCGACAGCTTTCACCACGGCCGCGATGTCCTCGCGCGTCTTCAGGCCCGGCGCATAGAGGCAATCAGCACCGGCATCGGCGTAGGCAGTGAGCCGATCGATGACGAGCTTGAGATCGGTCACGCCCCACAAGTAGGCCTCGCAGCGGCCGACCAGCAACGTGTTGCTGTCGCCGATCGCCTTGCGCGAGGCCTTGATACGCTCGACCGCCAGTGCGCGATCATAGAGCGGGTTGTGCTTGTCGCCGGTGGAGTCCTCGATCGACAAGCCCGCGACGCCGGTGCGCACACCGCGCTCGACATTTTCGGCGACCTTCTCAGGTTCGACGGCAAAGCCGCCCTCAAAATCCGCATTCACGGGGATGTCGACCGACGAGCTCAATGCTGCCAGATGCTGACAGACTTCATCCACGGTGACGCGGTTGTCGGCCTTGCCGATGGTCCAGGCAAAGCCCGCGCTCGACGAGGCAATTGCCTTGAAACCGAGATGCTGCAAGGCTTTCGCGGTGCCGACATCGACCGGATTGGGCAGGATGAAGCAGCCGCTCTCGTGCATCTTCCTGAACGTCGCGCGCTTGTCCGCTGTCGTCACATGCATGTTTCTCTCCCTTGTTGGCCGCGCAGACATAGGCACGCAGAAAGGCGACTGCTAGTGCGCATCGTGCACCGCGCGGCTGTCTTTCGGCGCCTGCTCGCGATCGGTCATGCCGTAGTCCCTGATAACGCTGGCAATGCGCAGGTGATAATCGGCGAAGATGCCCTGCCCTTGGCCTGGGTGCGGCGGTGCTCCATCGTGTTGCGCCAGGCCTGCACGGCGGCCTCATCGCGCCAGAATGACAGCGACAACACCTTGCCCTTCTCGGTCAGGCTTTCGAACCGCTCGACCGAGATGAAGCCGTCGATAGTCTGCAGGATCGGCTTGAGATCGGCCGCGAGGTCGAAATAGTCCTGGCGATAGTCCGGCTTGGGCCAGACCTCGAAGATCACGGCGATCATGGGCGTCTCCTCTTATCTGAGCATGATCTTTTCCGGAAAACCGCGTTGCACTTTTCCGGATCATGCTGGATGGCCTACACTACCACCTTGCGCAGGAAGGTGCGCTCTTCGACGAGGATGAATTTGTTGTCCTCGGCGAAATGAAAATTCGCCATGCCGTCGGCGTCCTGCCGCAGCCGCGCGCGGTAGGCCTCGTAGGCAGCGAGGCTCTCGAAGGTGATCAGTGCGAAGGCGATGTTGTTGGTGCCCTCATGCGGCATGAAATAGCCGATCAGGTCGCCGCCGCATGTCGGGATGACGGTCAGCCAGCGCTTCGAATATTCCTCGAACTGCGCGCGCTTGAAAGGATCGAACTGATAGCGGATGAAGACGGTGACGGACATGATGAGACTCCTGTGCTTCCACATCGTCATTGCGAGCGCACCGAAGCAATCCAGGAATCCCTCCGCGGGGACAGTCTGGATCGCTTCGTCGCAAGGGCTCCTCGCAATGACGAACTGGTGAGACGCTACGCCCTTGCCGGACTACAATGCTTCGGCTACCATCGAAGCATGAAATCGGGACCCGACATCGCCATGGTCGCCTCGCTGGTCGGCGACCCCGCCCGCGCCAACATGCTCACGGCGCTGATGAACGGCCGCGCGCTCACGGCAAGCGAGCTAGCGCAGGAAGCGGGCATCACGCCGCAGACCGCGAGCTCGCACCTTGCAAAACTCGAGGCCGGCGGGCTGGTCGAGCCGGAAAAGCAGGGCCGCCACCGCTATTATCGCCTCACCGACGACGACGTCGCCGGCGTGCTCGAGGGACTTGCGGGCCTTGCCGCACGCACCGGCCACATGCGCGTGCGCACTGGGCCGAAGGATCCGGCGCTGCGCCGTGCGCGGATCTGCTACGACCACCTCGCGGGCGATCTCGGCGTGCAGATGCTCGACACCATGCGTGAGCGCAATCTGGTCAAGCAGAAGAAGCAGGACATCGAGCTGACGACCGAGGGCGAACGCTTCCTTGCAAAACATTTGCAGATATCGCCCGACATGCTCAGCCATCCGCGCCGCCCGGTCTGCAAGGCCTGCCTCGACTGGAGCGAGCGGCGACATCATCTCGCCGGCACGCTGGGCGCCGCGATGATGCAGCGTTTTGCCGAGCTGAAATGGGCCGCGCGCGATGCCACCCCCGGCAGCCGCGTGGTGAATTTCACCCGCACCGGCGAGAAGCAGTTCGCGGCACTGTTCGGCAACGGCAAGGATTGATCACGCGCCTCGCGTGACGGCACACGATTGCGTGTGAACGCCCGCTCTCGTCATGACCGGGCTTGACCCTGATATCCACGCGCTTATGGCCACGTCGTTCCGGGGCGATGCAGAGCATCGAACCCGGAATCTCGAGATTCCGGATTCGCGCTGCGCGCGCCCCGGATTGACGGTGAAACAAATCAGAGACCCCTATGATCCGCATCTTGCCTGCCGCCCTCGCCGCCACCCTGCTCACTTTCCCGCTCACCGTCTGCGCTGCGGACGCGCCCCAGCGTGAGCCCTACGGCATCGCGCTCGAAGGCTTTGCCTATCCCTATCCCGTGCATCTGCTGCCTGTCGTCAATGACGGCGAACAGCTCAGCATGGCCTATATGGACGTGACATCTGCGCAGCCGAACGGCCGCACCGTGGTGCTGCTGCATGGGCGCAATTTCCCGTCGAGCTACTGGGCTGATGTCATCAAGATGCTGAGCGAGGCCGGTTATCGCGTGGTGGTGCCGGACCAGATCGGCTTCGGCAAATCCTCCAAGCCCATGGGCGAGCTGCATTTCGACAATCTGGCGCGCAACACCATCGCCCTGCTCGACCACCTCAAGATCGACAAGGCCGACATCGTCGCGCATTCGCTTGGCGGCATGCTGGGCGTGCGCATCGCCCGCGCCTACCCTGATCGCGTCGCGCACCTGGTCCTGACGGCGCCGATCGGCCTCGAAGACTACCGCCTCTACGTGCCGCCGACGCCGACCGAGAAGATGATCGAGACCGAGGACAAGCTCACGGCCGACGGCTACCGCAAGCAGCTCCAGACCAACTACGCGATCAAGTTGCCGCCTGAGGCGATCACGCCGTTCATCGACGCGCGCTTCAACATCAGGGGCAGCCCCGACTATCCGCGCTGGCTGCGCGCTTTCGTCTCTTCAGGCCAGATGATCTATCGCGAGCCGGTCGCGCACGAGATCGCTGAGATCACCGAGCCGACGCTGTTCATCATGGGCGCCGACGACCACAACGCACCAGGCCGGCCGAATGCACCGGAAGCGTTGCGCGCAAAGATGGGGCAGAATGCCGAGCTCGCAAAGGCGTTTGCTGCGAAGATGCCAAATGCACGCGCCGAGATCATTCCGGACACCGGTCACCTCGTCTTCCTGGAGGCGCCGGAGCGGTACAAGGAGTTGGTGCTGGGTTTTCTCGGTCGCTAGCGACGCCAAATTGTCGCTCCAGGCAGCACGCGGGGAATGTTCATGCCGCATTCAGGTCATGATTGGCAGGTTTGGATCGCGTCGCGCCGACATGCCGCAAGAATTAACGTGTCGAATCGTATGGTTTGATTGATTGTGCGCCGCAAGCGCCGAGCCCCCCAAAGACTTGCCCCCGAGGACGAGAAGGAAGATCAAATGAAATACCTGTTTGCCGCCGTGATGCTCGCCAGTGCGGTCGTCGGCTTCAGCGAGGCGGCCAGCGCCGCCGGTGGTTGCGGCCCGGGCTGGTACCGCGGGCCCTATGGCGGCTGCCGTCCGATGCGCGGTCCGGTCGTCGTCGCGCCGGGCCCGGTCGTGGTCGCCCCGCCTGTCGTCGTGGTGCGTCCGCGCGTGTGCCCCTATGGCTTCCGCTGGTACGCCGGCCGCTGCCGTCCGTTCTGATCTCTCGTAGTTTCGAATTGGCCGCGCGGGATTTCCTGCGCGGCCATTTTTGTTGAAAGGCTCAAACCAAAAGGGGACCGCAATCGCGGTCCCCTTTTTTTAGTCCAGGCGCGGGCGCTACCAGTGACGCCAGTGGCGACGGTGCCAGCGACGGCGCCAACCCCAATGACGGTGACGCCAGCCCCAGTGCCGGCGATGCCAATGGCCGTGACCCCAGCGCACCTGCTCGGGCTTGAGCTGGGCTGCTTCCTCGCTGGTGGTGACGGCGGGATGAGCGTCCGGATTGGCTGATGGCATGCTGCCATTTCCCAGCACCTGGGGCGCCAGCGGGGCGGCCTGGGCCGCAGCGGTGAACGCGGCAGCTCCCGCCGCTATTCCGAATGCTACTTTCAAAAAGTTCCGGCGCTCCATGACGTATCCTCTGATTCATCGCTGAAGTGATGCAGAGGAAGTGTCGTGGCGGTGACATGAACTGGCGCTGAATCCCGCGTTCAGGTTCATCACGATGGTGACGCAGAAAAAATCATCGCCCTCTGTCGGAACGCATCGGCCTCATCCGTCCTCTGCCAGACAGCACGGAGACACAGCATGGCCGACCTCACCTTGACCACCTACGACTGGGTTCCCCCGCCGCCGCGCGGCTATGTGCGCGACCTCAGGGTGCGCTGGGCGCTGGAAGAGGCAGCCCTGCCCTATCGCGTCGTCAGCACGCCGTTCGACGATCGTGAGCCTGCGCATCTCGCCCACCAGCCGTTCGGCCAGGTGCCGTGGCTCACCGATGGCGATATCTCGATCTTCGAGAGCGGCGCGATCCTGCTGCATCTGGGCCAGCGCAACGCCGAACTGATGCCGTCAGATCCGCGCGGCCGTAACGAAGCGACGGAATGGCTGTTTGCCGCCCTCAATTCGGTGGAGATGGCGAGCCTGCCCTGGACGATGTCGAAGTTCATGAAACATCCGACCGACACCGCGGCGTGGAAGTTCGTGGACGACTTCCTCAAGCTCCGCCTCAAGCGTCTCGAGCCGGTGTTAGCGGGCCGCGAATGGCTGGCGGCACCTTCTCGGTCGCCGACATCATGATGTCGGATGTGCTGCGCATCGTCGACGATTTCGACGGCCTCTCGGACAGCCCCGCCTGCGGCGCCTACGTCGCGCGGGCCACGGGGCGTCCGGCTTTCGCAAAGGCGCGCGAAGACCAGATGGCGCATTTCGCTGCGGCGGATAAGGCGCACGGGATGTGACCCACCGCACATCATTAAGGCGGTGTTAGCCATAGGCTCACGGCCGCTGGAACGAAGCAATTTGCCTCAAATTATCGCCTAAAGTTCTTCTGGCGGAAGGTGACACATGGCCCGCATAGACTATCTCAGAGAGCAAGTAGCCCGCGCCGAGCGCCTGGCGAAGGCGATCCTCGACCGGCAAACCGCGGAACGGCTTCAGGCCTTCGCCGCCGAATGCCGCGCGGAGTTGCAGGTGCTGGCCGTCAAGACTGCCGCATGAGGCAGCGCACTACACCAGCTTCATCGGCGTATCGGTGACCACACGCAAATCGATCGTGCCGATCAGCGCAGCGCGGCGCGCCTCGGCCGCCCCGATCGCCTCGTCCGTCTGCCGCAACGTGCTGATGTTCGAGCCAAGCGAGACGATGCCGCCGAGCACCAGTGCGATCGCGCCGAGCGCGGCGGTCTGACCAAATCCAAACAGCCCGAGGATGGTGACGAGGAGCAGCGCCGCACCGCTGCCGATCGCGATCTTGGACGCCAGGATGTACTTCCGGCACCGCTCGGCGATCTCGGCAAGCCGCTCGATCCGATCCTCGATATCGGAGATTTCGTCGGTCGGATCGTCTGAGGTCATCGGATTGAGCACACCGATTGTAGGGCGGATTAGGCGCAGCCGTAATCCGCCGCGTGCATCGTCGAAAAAAAGATGGCGGATTACGCTTCGCTAATCCGCCCTTCGCTCGCTCACAACGGCAAATTGTCGTGCTTCTTCGCCGGCGCTTCCACCTTCTTGTCCTTCAGCATCGCCAGCGCCCGCGCGATCCGCTTGCGGGTCGAGTGCGGCATGATGACGTCGTCGATGTAGCCGCGTTCGGCGGCGATGAACGGTGACAGGAAGCGGTCTTCGTATTCCTTGGTGCGCGCGGCGATCTTGTCGGGGTCGCCGATGTCACTGCGGAAGATGATCTCGACCGCGCCCTTGGCGCCCATCACGGCGATCTGGGCGGTGGGCCAGGCGTAGTTCATGTCGGCGCCGATCTCCTTGGACGCCATGACGTCGAAGGCGCCGCCATAGGCCTTGCGGGTGATGATGGTGACCAGCGGCACGGTGCACTGCGAGTACGCGAACAACAGCTTGGCGCCGTGTTTGATCAGGCCGCCATATTCCTGCGCGGTGCCCGGCAGGAAGCCCGGCACGTCGACGAAGGTGACGATCGGGATGTTGAAAGCGTCGCAGAATCGGACGAAGCGCGCGGCCTTGCGAGACGCATCAGAGTCGAGCACGCCGGCCAGCACCATCGGCTGGTTTGCGACGAAGCCGACGGTGCGGCCGGCAATGCGCCCGAAGCCGGTGACGATGTTCTTGGCGAAAGACTCCGCGATCTCGAAGAAGTCGCCCTCGTCCACGACCTTCAGGATCAGCTCCTTCATGTCGTAGGGCTTGTTCGGATTGTCGGGGATCAGCGTATCGAGCGACATGTCGACACGGCCGATGTCGTCGAAGCTCGGCCATTCCGGCACGCCGTCGGTGTTGTTCGACGGCAGGAAATCGATCAGGCGACGCATCTGCAGCAGCGTCTCGACGTCGTTCTCGAAGGCGCCGTCGGCAATCGAGGAGCGCGTGGCGTGCACCGAGGCGCCGCCGAGCTCTTCGGCGGTGACGACCTCGTTGGTGACGGTCTTCACCACGTCGGGGCCGGTGACGAACATGTAGCTGGTGTTCTTCACCATGAAGATGAAGTCGGTCATCGCGGGCGAATAGACATCGCCGCCGGCGCAGGGGCCCATGATGACCGAGATCTGCGGGATCACGCCCGAGGCGAGCACGTTACGGCGGAACACGTAGGAATAGCCGGCGAGCGCGGCGACGCCTTCCTGGATGCGCGCGCCGCCCGCGTCATAAAGGCCGATGATGGGCGCCCGCGCCTTCATCGCCATGTCCTGCAGTTTCGTGATCTTCAGCGCGTGCGTTTCGGACAGGGAGCCTCCGAACACCGTAAAGTCCTTGGCGAAGACGAACGTCTTGCGGCCGTTGACGGTGCCCCACCCGGTGACGACGCCGTCGCCGGGGATCTTGTTCTTCTCCATGCCGAACTCGGTGGAGCGGTGCTCGACGAACATGTCGAACTCCTCGAACGATCCCTTGTCGAGCAGGAGCTCGATGCGCTCGCGTGCGGTCAGCTTGCCGCGGGCGTGCTGCGCCTCGATGCGCTTCTCGCCGCCACCGAGCTTTGCGCCGGCGCGACGGTCTTCAAGGGCGTCCAGGATATGTTTCATTTGCTCCCGCCAGTTCTTAAGCCTTAAGTGCTCGGGGTTCTAACACGGCATTTTGCGAGGCGGGAAGCGGCTTTCGGCGCCGCAGGGCTGCCTTGCCGCAGCGTGAAAGCGCAAGGAATTCCAAAGTATTGGCTGGAGGTGACCATGGACGAGAGGGCTGTTGAGGCAGGCGCGGTGACCGGCGGCGTCAGGATCCTGCTGCGGCTCGAGGGCCTCGCTCTGTTCGCCGCCATGACCGCGCTCTATGCGACCTGGGGCGGCTCCTGGTGGGTCTATGCCCTGCTCTTCCTGGTGCCGGATCTGAGTTTTCTGGCCTACCTGTCGGACGCCAAATTCGGCGCGATGATCTACAACGCCGTCCACAGCTACATGGCGCCGGTGACGCTGATGACGCTGGGTTTTGGCTTTGCTTCGCCCCTCACCCTCTCCATTGCCCTGATCTGGCTCGCCCATATCGGCATCGACCGGGCGCTGGGTTATGGCCTGAAATATTCCGCCGGGTTCGGCTTCACCCATCTGGGGCGGATCGGCCGGCAGAAGGACGCCTGACCTCCCGCGCGGACGGGAGAGCCACGATTTGCCCGCGCAGGTCGGTTGACCCGGCCGAGCGATTCAGGCTTGCTCCTGAGACGATCAGGCGCCGAATGTTGCGTGAGCTCAGTCGGTACGGCGGCGGTCATCACGTCCGGCTGCAAGCATCACCTCATGTCCGCCACGGTCGTTCCCCTGCCTCCGAACAGCGCGTCCGAGACCACCGATTTCCTGCGGCGCATGGCCAGCATGGTGTCGGGGCGGAACGGCGAGATGATGCTGCGCGCGGCGAGCCTGATCGAGTCGCTGACGCAGCGGGCGATGTCGGCCGAGCGGCTGTTTCACGACCAGCAGGAAGAGAGCAAGCGCCATGCCGAGCGGCATGAGGCCGCCGAGCTTGCCTCCGATGCCATGGCCAGCCAGATCACCGCACTGCGGGCGCAGCTCGCGGAGGTCACGACGGCCGCGGCCGCCGAGCGCGCCGCTTTCGACACCGAGCGCGGCAAGCTGCTGGGCCTGATGCAGGATGCGGATAGCCATATCGGCAAGCTCACCACCGAGCTCGAAACCTTACGCACCTCGGTCGACGCTTTCAACGAGACCGCGATCTCCGTGCCGATCGAGGTGCTGCGGCTGGCGCGGACGCAGTTCGACTATCTCTCCAGCGGATTTGCGCGCAAGGGCGACGTGATCTCGCAGGCGATGAGCGAGATCGGAGGCTTTGCCATCGATCAGGCGCTGACGGCGAAGAAGCCCGCCGACAAGACGTGAGACTGCCTCGCGCAAATTGACAGCGCGCATGCGCGTTGATCTACTTCCCGAAAATCATAGGGAGGATCCGATGCCGACGGCATTCCGCGCCGCGATGGTGCTCATTGCGCTCTGCGTTTCAAGCGGGCTTGCGAGCGCGCAATCGCTTCCCAAGGACGCCCCTGCCCGGACCGAGATCTTCGCGATCCCGTCACTCACCCTCTCCGACCAGCAATTTCTCAGCGGCGATGAAGCGGCCGGCAAGCCGGTGACTGTCGCCGGCGAATTCCGCGTGGCGCAGGGATCAGGCAAGATGCCGGTCGTGGTGCTGATGCACGGCTCTAGCGGCGTCGGCCCCACCACGGACGCCTGGGTGCACGAATTCAACGCCATGGGCATCTCGACCTTCGTGATCGACGGCTTCACCGGCCGCGGGCTGACCGTAACAGGACCGAACCAGGCCCTGCTCGGCCGGCTCAATCTGATCATCGACATCTACCGATCGCTGAAGATCCTGGCAAAGCATCCGCGCGTCGATCCTGACCGCATCGTGCTGATGGGATTTTCGCGCGGTGGCCAGGCGACGCTCTATGCGAGCCTCAACCGCTTCCACAAGCTCTGGAACAAGTCTGGCCTGCAGTTCGCGGCCTATATCCCGTTCTATCCGGACTGTTCGACGACCTATCAGACCGACACCGAGGTCGCGTCGCGCCCGATCCGCATCTTCCATGGCACGCCTGACGATTATAACCCGGTGAGGAGCTGCAAGGCCTTTGTCGAGCGGCTCAAGGCTGCGGGCCGCGACGTGGTGCTGACCGAATACCCCGACAGCGCGCACGGCTTTGACAGCGGGTTGCTCGGCGTCAGCACCGTCACCGTGTCGGCCAACGCGCAAACCGTGCGCAACTGCCATATCAAGGAAGGCGACGGCGGCGTGCTGATGAATGGCGATACCAACGCGCCCTTCACCTACAAGGATTCCTGCGTCGAGCTCAACCCGCATGTCGGCGGCAATCCGACGACAGCGGCGGAGTCGCGGAAAGCGGTCGTGGAATTTTTGCAGGCGTTGTTCAAGCTGGGATAGGCCCGTATAGCGCCGCATACTCCGTCATGGCGAGCGCAGCGCCGTAAGGTGGGCAAAGCTTCCGCCGTAGCTCGAAGAGCGGAGGCGGAAGCGTGCCCACCAATCGCGAAACGCGGAGAGAGATCGTGGGCACGGCGCTGTGCGCCTTTGCCGACCCTACGGCAGCGCGTGCGTGGCAGCGTTCTTGGCTACCGCGCGCGGCCCGACAGCCGCAGCACGAACACCAGCACTTCGGCCACCGCCTTGTAGAGATCCGGCGGGATTTCCTCGCCGAGCTCGACCTTGGAGAGCGCGCCGGCCAAAACCTCATTCTCCTCGATCGGAATGTCATGCGCCTTGGCGATCTCGACGATCTTGGCGCCGATCGTACCCTTGCCCTTGGCGACGACGACGGGCGCACCAGAGCCCTTCTCGTAGTGCAGCGCGATTGCGAGCTTGGAGTCCTCACTCATGTGGCGCGATCCAAAAAATGTCCGGCGCGCGCCGGCGCCGGCTGCGGCGGGGTGCCGTCGCGCACGATGATGTCGCCGGGCTTGAGCTCAGCCTTGGTCAGCGCCTGATTGAGCTCGCCGATGCCGGCGCGGAGCTGCTGCGCGGTCGCCGGCCGCTCGGCCCACATCCGCACAAAGGTCTTGTCGCCGTTCAGCGTGATCAGCGCGTGCACGGGACCTGATGGCTCGACATTGATCGTGAAGCGGGCGCGCCAGGCGCGCTTGGCGGGATCGGGCGTTTCGTTGCCGCCGTCGCGCGAGATCTCGAACTGCGCCATCGCGGTGCCCTGCGCCGTCGCAAACGGAATCTCGAAATTCCACTGCGGCGCGGTCGGGTCGCTGCGATGGCCACTGGCGTCGGTGCGATCGGGCAGCGAGGCCACCTGCAGCAGCGTCTGTCGCGCGATCGCCGCATCGGTGTCGTCGAGCAGGCGATGCACGGTCGTTGCAAGCGGCGTGTCGGGCACGAGCAACGGAGACGCGATGGATTGCGGCGCCGGCAGCGCGCCGCGGAACGGCGGTGGCGTCGTCATGCGCGCGGCTGTCTCGAAGACATGGCCGTCGGGAACGGCCCTGGTCGCACCGGGTACATTGCCGGTCAGGCGCGGCAGGTTTTGCGTGACCTCTTGCAGCAGGCTCGCGGCAAGGCCTGCCGACATGGTGGTGCGCGGCAGAACCGCCTCTGGCGTTTCACCGGCGACATTGGCCAGCATGGCAGCGGCCGGCGCAGTCTCGCGCGGCACTTGGACTGGCTGAGCAATCGCAGCACCTTGCGCCGGAAGCTCCGCATGCGCTGCTTCGCCCGCCAGCTGCGGCGCCGAAACTGCTGTCTGCTGAACGACCGATGTGCGGGGCGCAGGCGCTGTGCCCTGCGCTGCGACTTGTGGCGCGGCGGTCTCGAGCGTGCCCGACGTCGCCGCCAATGTCTGGCGCAGCACGAGCAGAGCGGCCTTCAAGTCCGGCACCGCGCCTGATTGCGGCGTTGCGCCTGCTGCAAGAGAAGCTTCCAGAAACAGGCCGGATTTCTGGAAGGCGGATTCGATATCACCGCCGTCCAGCGCAGTGTTGAGCGGCGTCTGCTGCGCCAGCACGTCCAGCACCGCCTGTTTCAGTCCGGCCGGCAGATTGCTACCTGATACGACCGACGCCAGATCGGCAAACAGCGGCGCCTGGCTGCCCTGTTTTGTCACGGCCTCCGCCGAGGCGGCGGTGACGGCGACCTGCTCCAGAGGTGTCAGCGTGTTGCGTGCCGCATTGACCGACGGCACCAGCGGCGGGCTGTCGACCAGCGACGCCGCGGTCGGCGTCAGCGTGACCTGGTCGGCGCTCGCCTCGCCTGCCCCGCCCACGACGGCAAGCCTGATGGTACCCTCGTTCTGGGACACCGCGAGCTGGAGATTCTGCCCTGGGGTCAGCGCCACCTCGGACATCACGTCCATCGAGAGGTTGGCGATGGCGATCCGCACCAGATTGTCGGCGAGCACGCTGACCACCCTGGCATCGACGACACTGCCGGCCTGAAGCACAAGATCCGGCGTTGCCGCATCAGCCACGGGGCTGGCGGCACTGACCGGAAGGATCGAGCTTATCGGTGTCACCATCTGAAGGGCCCGGAGAATGCTAATCCCACCCTAGGGCCCTGGCGTAAACCTCTCGTTAAGGACCTTCGGCGCCCTGCGGCTTCACGGCCGCCAAGACCGCCACGGCGGCGTCGAAATCGCGCAGGCGCGTGGCCCGGCGGGCGGCCGCCTCCTCGTCGACGCCCCATTGGTCGATGTTCCAGTCCTCATCGACATGGGCGGCGGCCCAGACCTGGTCGGCGTCGCGCATGCCATGGGCCAGGGCCAGCGCCAGCAGCGCCGAGCCGGTCAGGGTCGTCACCACGTGGAGGGCGGCCACGGACCATGGATCGCCAGGCAGCGCGCTGCGGGCAGCCCGGAGCGCCTCGTCCGGTTGCCTCACATGCATGATGCCCTCGGAGAGGATGAAATGCGCTCCCAGCGCCTCCGCGGCCCAGAACAGCACCGGGTCCCAATGCGCGGCCTCGCGGACGACCAGCCCCTCGGGGTGGCCGGCGCGATAGAACAGCAGGTCGGTCTCGAAGTATTTGGCGAGGTCGTCAGTGACGAGCTCGACGCGGTCGACCACGCCCTCGACCACGCTGTTGGCAATCCGCGTCAGCGGCATGGTCACGGGATCGATCGCCTCACCCTGCGCGGCCCATTCCGCGGCCACGGCATCGGCCAGCGCCCGCGCCGGGATCACCACCTGGCGGCCGGACGGCGTGCGGATCGGCTTGCCATCGAGCGTAATCGCAAAACCGCCCTCGGCTTCAGTGACGCCGGCCTCCGTGTAGAAGCGCTTGCGCAGCGGCGTCCGCGCGGAGGCGCGCGCCGATTCCCGCGGGTCCTGCGGGGCCTGGTTGGCGGCTTCTTCGAACAATTCGCGCATGTGAGTTTTCGGTCCCGGTCGCTGAGTGCTAGGCTTTTAAAGTAAGACCTGTGGCCGATAAAGCGAGCGGCGGGTATGAGGGAAATTGCGGGCATTGCGGCCCTGTTCGCCGGGCTTTGGCTAGCCGCGGCCGAGGCCGGCTTTCGCACCCCACAATCGCTGATCCGCAACGTCTATGCCTATTACGGCAACGGCGCGCCGGAGCTTTCGAAGGGTCTGCCGCGGGACGATGCCACGACCCGGCAATTCTTTGACCCCTCCTTGCGCAAAGCATGGTCCGCGCCGCGCAGCGAGCCCTATGATTTCCTGGTGCAGAGTCCGAGCTGGAAGCTCGGCCCTGTCACGATCGCGATCACCCGCAAGCAATACGACAAGACCTATGTCGCGGCGAACTTCGACAATCACGGCCGGAAAGTCGCGCTGAACTTTATCCTGGTCAACGGGCCGGAAGGCTGGCTGATCACTGACGTCGAGAGCCCGCATGACTCGTTGCGGATGTTTCTGGAGCAGTTTCGGAATTAGCCACCGCTGTCACGCCCCGCGAAGGCGGGGCATCCAGTACGCCGCGGCGGATCTGGTGAGAGCGAGCCTTTCAACGCCAGCCTCTGGGATACTGGATCGCCCGCCTTCGCGGGCGACGACACCTGAGAGCGAGGCAGACATCGCCTGCCTCATTCGCCCCTACTCCTCCGGCGCGTTCTCGATCGGGTCGAACCGGCTGGCGTCGAGCCCGAGCAGATTCCAGGACTGCTGCATATGCGGCGGCAGCGGCGCGGTCACCTTCAGGCGGCCGCCGTCCGGATGTGGAATATCGATCTTGCGGGCATGCAGATGCAGCCGCTTCTGGATGCCGCCCGGAAATGCCCAGTTCGGATCCTCGATGAAGTATTTGGGATCGCCGATGATCGGGTGTCCGATGTGGAGGGCGTGGACGCGCAGCTGGTGTGTACGTCCCGTATAAGGCTCCATCTCAAGCCAGGCGAGGTTCTGAGCGGCGGTCTCAAGGACGCGGTAGTAGGAAATGGCGTGATCGGCGCCGTCCTCGCCATGCTTGGCGGTGCGCATGCGGTCGCCATCCGGCGTCTGTTCCTTGACCAGCCAGGTCGATACCTTGCCCTCGGCCGGGCGCGGCACGCCCTTGACCAGCGCCCAATAGACCTTTTCCGTGTCGCGCTCGCGAAACGCAGCCGTGATCGCCTGCGCGGCGCCACGGGTGCGGGCCACGACCAGCACGCCGGACGTGTCGCGGTCGAGCCGGTGGCAGAGGCGGGGCTTTTCGCCGCGCGGGCTCGTCCA
>NZ_CAKZHY010000054.1 GCF_936928535.1 uncultured Bradyrhizobium sp.
CAGGCGCCGCGGGGCCTCGCGCGCCAGGCGGCGCAGCGCATTATTGGTGGAAGCTTGCGCGAAGTGCCGCTCGACCAGGGCCTCGGTGCGGGTCGCGGTCAGGCCGGATTCGTTCGCCTCGTCGGAGAAAAGCGGCTCCTCGTCGCCGCGGCCTTCCTCCTGGAGCCGCACGGTCTCGTCATCCTCGCCGTCATCGGCATGCTCGATCGCCTCGCTGCCGCGGAAGTGAAGGTCGAACAGGCGATCAAAGGTGACGCGGCGTTCGGGCGGCGGGGCCAAGGTGGCCAGTGCTGCCTGCCTGATGTCTGCAAGGCCGCGCGGGCCGAGCAGCTCGATCGCAGTGAGGAACGCGGTGGTCTGCTCCGGCGCGACGGCAAAGGCGTTGGCGCGCAGCAGGGCGACGAAGGAGACGAAGATCCGCGCCGCCTGCGGCAGTTGAAGCTCGGTGCTCATGCGATGGCCTCAGCGAGCATCGCGTCGAGCCGGGGGGAGATGAAGTGCAAATCCTCCTCGTCCTTCAGCGCGACGCCGATCGAGCGCTTGAACGCGTCGGGCCAGCGTGCACCACCTTTGTTGAGCAACGTCGCGGCCTCGGCCCAATCGACCGCCTCGGCTATTCCAGGCGCCTTGCTCAGCGGCTCGCGCCTGAGCTTGCCGACCGCCGCGACCACAGCGCGCGCAGTGGCTTCGGCGACGCTGGAGGCCCGCAGCATCACAATCCGCGCCTCGCGCTCTTCCGTGGGATAGTCGATCCAGTGATAGACGCAGCGGCGGCGTAACGCTTCGTGCAAATCGCGCGTCCGGTTCGACGTCAGCACGACCACGGGCCGCTCGGCGGCGCGCACCGTGCCGCGCTCGGGAATCGAGATCTGGAAGTCGGACAGGAATTCCAGCAGGAAGGCCTCGAACTCCTGGTCGGCGCGGTCGATTTCGTCGATCAGGAGCACGGTGGAATCAGGCGCACGCAACGTGGCCAGCATCGGCCGCTCGATCAGGAACGTCTCGCCATAGATGTCGATGCTCTCGTCGCCGGCCTGGCGGATCGCCAGCATCTGGCGCGGGTAGTTCCACTCGTAGAGGGCGGCAGAGGCGTCGATGCCCTCATAGCATTGCAGGCGGATCAGCCTGCGGCCGAGCACGGCGGCGATCGCCTTTGCCGCTTCCGTCTTGCCGACGCCCGGCGCGCCCTCCAGCAGCAACGGCTTGCCAAGCGCAAGGCCCAGATAGGCCGCGGTCGCAAGGCCCTCGTCGGCGAGGTAATAGGCCGCGCGCAGCGCTTTCTCCAGCGCCTCAGGGCTGTCGATGCCGACGATGTTGCTGCGGACCGCCATGAACCAGTACCTCTAGCGCCGCGCCTGCGGCCGCGCGCCGCCCTGGGCCTTGATCGCGCGCAGCACCTTTTCCGGGGTGATCGGCAGATCGTCGATGCGGACTCCGACGGCGTTGAAGATCGCATTCGCCACCGCCGGGAGCACCGGATTGGCGCACATCTCGCCCGGACCCTTGGCACCGAACGGACCGTCCGGAGCAGGGCGCTCCAGCACCGCAATATCGTGCGGGCAGATGTCGCCGGGGCCCGGCATCAGATATTCGACGAAATCGCGCGGGCCATGCACGGGTTCGGGATAGTACGGCTCTGGCGTCTCATACAGCGCGTGGCTGACGCCCATCCAGGCGCCGCCGACGAGCTGCTGCTCGACCAGGCGTGGGTTGAGCGCGCGGCCGAGCTCGTAGGCAGAATCCATCCGCACCATCGCGACTTCGCCGGTCTCGTCGTCGACATCGACCTCGGCGACGAGACACGCGTGGGCGTAGCAGGTCGCCGGCGACATCTCGCCGGTCTCCGGATTCACCTCGGAGAGCGGCACCAGGAAGATGCCGCGGCCGGAGATGGTCTTGCCCTGCTTGAACTGGGCGGCGATCGCGACGTCCTTGGTCGAGATCGAGCGGTGCGGCGCGCCCTTGACGTGGATGTTGCCCCGCCCATCCGTTTCGAGGTCGGCGGCGTTGACTTCCAGCTCCTCGGCGGCCGCTTCCATCATGACGCCACGCGCCTCGCGCGCCGCGGCCATCACGGCGTTGCCGACGCGGTGGGTGCCGCGCGAGGCGAACGAGCCCATGCAATGCGGGCCGGTATCGGAATCGGCCGTGTCGACATAGACGTCCTCGACCGGCACGCCCAGCGTTTCGGCGCAGATCTGCCGCGTCACCGACTTCATGCCCTGTCCCAGGTCGATCGACGACAGCGCCACGGTGAATTTGCCGCTCGGGTTGGAATGCACCAGCGCCTGGCTGGGATCGCCGCCGAGATTCATGCCGATGGGATAGTTGATCGACGCGATGCCGCGTCCGCGATGCCGGGTCATCTAGCGCCTCCTGGTGCCGAAGACGGAGGAGAAACGGGTCGCGCCATGCGATGGCGCCGCCGGTCGCGGCGAGGGCGGTGGCGGAGCCGGTGGTGGCGGCTCGCGCGGCGGTTCGCGGGTAACGGTCGGCGGCAGGCGATCATAGCTGGTGCGCTGTTGCACCGGAGATGTGGGTCTTACGCGCGACGAATCCGTTGGCGTCGGCGGGATCACGGCGCGGTTGCCGCCGCCGTCCTTGCGCGAGGACGCCCGCTTGAACTCCTCACGAAGCGGCCATTTCGCCTTTTCGGCCGCGACCTGCACGCATTCGATCAGCGCCGTATTCTTGGCCTCGCGCCGGTGCGCCTTCATGTCCCCGTCGCGATAGGCGTTGAGGATCCGGAACTCCATCGGGTCCATGTTGATGAGATGCGCCAGCTTGTCCATCTGGCACTCGATGGCAAAGTCCATCGCGGTGACGCCGAAACCGCGCATCGCGGTCGCCGGCGTGCGGTTGGTGAAGACGCAATAGACGTCGCCATAGACGTTCGGGATTGTGTAGGGCCCCGGCAGATGCGCGGCGCATTTCACGGCGGCGTAGCTCGACAGGCGCGTATAGGCACCGCTGTCGAAATAGGCGAGGATCTTGCGCGCGACGACGCGGCCGTCACGCATCACGCCGTCCTTGATGTAGATGCGCTCGGCGCCGCGCGGCGGGCCGTATTGCATCTCTTCCTCGCGGCCGAACACGTAGCGCACGGGCTTTCCGGTCAGCATCGCGCCGAGAATGGCGAGCGGCTCGGTCAGCGTATCCACCTTGCCGCCGAAGCCGCCGCCGACCGTGCCGCCGATGAAATGGAAAGTGTTGGAGGGGACGTCCAGGATCTTGGCGCAGGTGTCGACCGAGAAGAACAGCGCCTGAGTCGAAGTGTAGACGACGTAGCGGCCATTGGTGTCTGGCGCTGCGATGGCGCCATTGGTCTCGGTCGGCGCATGCTCGATCGGCGACATCTGATAGCGCTGCTCCAGCACGTGGTCCGCGGTGGCCAGTGCTGCATCGGCGTCGCCGAAGCGTAATTGTTGGCGATCGTAGGTCTCATGATAGGTGAACGTGTTCTTCGGGTAGGTCTCGTTGACAACAGGCGCACCGGGCTTCAGTGCATCCTCGACGTCGAACACGGCCGGCAACGGCTCGTAGTCGATCCTGACCTTGGCGATTGCCTCAAAGGCCTCGCGCTCACTGTCGGCGACGATCGCGACAACAGGCTCGCCCTTGTAACGGACCTTGTCGACGGCCAGCGACGGCTCGTCGTCCTTGCCGAAATTGATCAGGCTGAGCAGCGTGTTGAGATTGACCGGTACATCAGCGCCCCTGATGATCCGGCGCACGCCGGCCGAGCGCTCGGCCTCCGACGTGTCGATGCGACGAATGCGTGCGTGGGACTGCGTCGAGCGCACGACTTTCAGATGCAGCATGCCCTGCAGCTTGTGGTCGTTGAAATAGCTCGACGTGCCCGTGACGTGGCCGAGCATGTCCTGCCGCTGCGTGCCCTTGCCGATTTCCTTCAGATTGTCGTCGCGCTCGTCGGCGAAGATGTCCTTGCGCAGTTCCAGCATGGCGACGTCCTTAAGCGCTGACCCGGCCGCCGGCGGCGGCGAGGATGGCATTGATGATCGGCTCATAGCCGGTGCAGCGGCAGATGTTGCCCGAGATGGCCTCGATGACCTCGTCACGGCTCGGCGACGGATTGCGGTCGAGCAGGGCCTTTGCAGCCATCAGCATGCCTGGGGTGCAATATCCGCACTGGGCGGCAAAATTGTCGGCGAAGGCACGCTGCAGCGGATGCAGGTTCGGGCCCTGCTTCATGCCGTCCAGCGTCTCGATGGAACGACCTGCCACTGTTTCGGCCAGCGTCAGGCAGGAGAGGTGAAGCTCGCCGTCGATCAACACGCTGCATGTGCCGCAGCCGCCCTGGCCGCAGCCGAATTTCGGCGTCATGTCGCCGATCAGCTCGCGCAGCGCGACCAGGAGATTGGTGCCGCCATCGACGAAGATCGCGACGTCGCGGCCGTTGTGACGAAATTGCAGGGGGATCTTGGACATGCAGTCTATTCCTGTCCTGACAGCAGGCGGCGCAGATGCACGCCGACGATCTCGCGGCGATACCAGGCGCTGCCGAGCGCGTTGTCGGATGGGGATGTTCCCTCGGTGGCGGCCGATGCGGCGGCCGCGATGGTCGCCGCATCCAGCGAACGCCCCTCCAGTGCCCGTTCGGCGGCGCGAGCACGAATTTGCGTCGGTGCCATCGAGCCCAACGCGATCCGCGCGCCTGCGATCCGGCCGCCCGAGATCGGCAGATGCGCGGCCAGCGTGATGACCGAGCCGCCCTTCGGCTTGATACGGGCGATCTTGCGATAGCGGAACGCCTCGGTGCTTACAGGCCGGGTACAGGAGATCGACAAGACCAAGGTTCCGGCTTGTCGCTCACGCGCCTGCAGAAATTCCTCGATCGGGATGTCGCGCGCACCAAAGCCGCCTGCGACGGCGACAGTGGCGTCGAGCGCTAGCAGCGCGACGGTGAAATCACCGTATGGATTTGGTGCAAAGAGATTGCCGCCGACGGTCCCCATGTTGCGCACGGCAGGGCCGCCGATCGAGCGGGCAGGGGCATGCAGGAAGCCAAGGTCACGCTCGGCCAAGACACGCGCGAAGGTGACGCCGGCTCCGATCGTCACGCGTGGGCCCGATGCGTCGATGCGCGCCAGTGCCTGATCCTCGGCGCGCACCACCGTCGAGATCGAGACGTCGCCCTCGTTCAGCGCCCGCATCACCAGCGTGCCCCCGCCGAGGTAGCGGGCGGTGCGATCGGATGACAGCGCCCCGGCCGCCTCGCTGGCGCTGGCAAAAGTCTTCACTGTTACGGCCATCTAGGCGGCCTCCTTGAGATGCCGGCGGATTGCTTCGAACCCGGCCTGATAAATGTCTTCTGCGACCATGTGGGTGATGCGATCGCGGTCTTCCGGCCTGGTCGTGAAGCGCGACTCCCAATGCCAGAAGGTGCGATCGCCATCGGTGACCGGCAGCAGGCGGACATGGGCGACGTAGTTGAACATCGGGATCGGGGTATCCAGCAGGCAATAGCTGAAGCTCTGTTCGAGGTCGGACAGTGCCAGCAATTGCTCGCGCAGCTCGGCTCCGTCCTTGAGCTTGAACCGCCTGATGCAGCCGATCTTGTCGGAGGAATGCGCGCGCTCGATCGAGGAGGTCGCGACCGCCGGATGCCAGCGGTCGTGCCCGTTGAAGTCGCGCAGCATCGCCCACGCCGCATCGGTCGGCGCGTCCAGGATCGTGCTTTTGACGATATGCGGCACGGATCTCAACCTCCGAACACGCGCTTGAGGGCATCGAACCCGCCCTGGAACACGCCGCCGCCGATATTGCCGACCAGCTCGGTCTCCCGCTCCGGTGCGCAGTCGAACTCGGCGGTCCATTCCACGAAGGTCTGGTCGCCGTCGGTGACCGGCGTCAGGCGCAAGGTCGCGACGTAGTTCTCGACGCCCATCGGGGATTCCAGGATCGAATAGGTGCAGAACATATCGTAGTCGGAGAGGCCCAAGAGCTTCTCGCGGATGCGGTCGCCATTGCGCAGGCGAAAGTCGCGCACGCATCCGATCTTGTCCGAGGGCTCGCCACCCTCGATGCGGCTTTCGGCAATCGCGGGGTGCCAGTTCGGCAAGCCGTTGAAGTCCCGTACGCGCGCCCAGACGCGGTCGTTGCGCGCATTGACGACGGTGGAAACGTAGACGCGGGGCATGGCTTAGACCTCAGCTCTTCTTCCGCGGACTGCGGTCGGCCGGTGGTTCGCCGCCGCCCTCGGCCGCGGGCGGGGAGGCCGCCGGCTTGTCGCCGCCACCACCGCCCTTGCGCGCAGATTCCTTAATGCCCTGCATGTCGCGGGCTTCCCGGATCAGGCCCGGCATTTTTGAGAGATTTCCGCCCTCGACGCCAATGTCGGCGAGGAGGGAGTCGATCAGCGGAGCCTGCACGCGGTAACGCAGGGCCGAGTCGATCACCTCGTCGGTCGCGCTGCGGCCACCATTGCCACCGCCGCCATTGCCGTTGAGGCCGTCGACCTGGAGGATGCGGATACCCTCGATCTTCTCCATCGGCTTGACGCTCTCGCGCACGATGCCCTCGATACGGTCGAGCAGCTTTCGCCGGAACAGCGAATAGCGCGCCTGATCGGTGAGCACGTTCTCGGCCTCGTTCAGCATCCGCTGCGCTTCTGCCTCGACGGCAGCGCGGACGCGTTCCGCTTCGGCGGCGATCCGCGTTTCCTCGGCCTGTTTTTCGGCGAGCAGCACCTCGACCGTCTTGCGGCGTTTTGCGATCTCGCTTTCGCGCGCGGTGATGACGCGCTCGGCGGCTTCCGTCGCGCGTATACGGGCCTCTTCAGCGGCAGCGCGTGCGGCCGATTCTTCGAGCGACTTCTGATGGATCGCGATCGCCTTTTCCATCAGCACTGTCTCGACCTCCTTCTCGCGGTTCACTTCAAGCTTGCGCAGCTCGCGCTCGCGGCCGATGCGGGCCTCGTCGAGGCCACGGTCGGAGGCGATGCGGGCGCGCTCAACTTCCTCGCGGGAGACAATCTCGGCCTCCTGGAGCGATTGCACCCGGGCGACCTCGAGCTGCTCGATCGCGCGGCGGCGCTCGAGGCGGGCGGCTTCGAGCGCCTGCTCGCGCGAGACGTCGGTGGTCTCCACCTCCTTGCGGGCGACGATCTCGGCCTGGCGAACCTGGCGGTCGGCATCGATCCGTTCGGACTTCTTGGCGGAGAGGGCGATCACGCGGTCCTCGTCCGCGAGCTCGATCGCCTTCTTCTGCTCGATATTGAGCACCTCGCGCTTCTTGGACGAGGTGATCCGCTCGGCCTCCAGTGCGAGATCGACCGTGATGCGCTGGCGCTCGATGGCATCGCGTCGCTTCAGCTCGGCCGCTTCCAGCACGCCGGTCCGCTCGATCTCCAGGGAACGCGTGTCGCGTTCGGCCTGGATGCGTTCGGCCGCGACCGCCTTCTCCTGGGCGATACGGGCCGCCTCGATCGCTTCGCGGGAGGCGATATCGGCTTCCTCGACGGCGCGGTTGCGCGCGATCTCCAGCGAGCGGACGCGCTCTTCCTGGGCGATGCGCGAGGCCTCGGTGGTCTCCCGTGCCGCGATGCCGGCGACTTCGAGGCTCTGGTTGCGCTCGATCTCAAGCTGCCGCGTGCTCTGTTCGGCGGCAATGCGTTCGGCGGCGAGCGTCCGCTCACGAGCGATCCGGGCAGCTTCGACCGCACGCTGCGCCTCGATCTCGGCCTCCTGGATCGTGCGCACCTGTTGGATCTCCAGAGCGCGGGTGCGCTCGTCCGAGGAGATGCGCTCGACATTGACGATCAAGGTCTGGGCGATGCGGGCCTTTTCCGTGGCTTCGCGGGCGGCGATTTCGGCCTCGTCGACGGCGCGGGTGCGCTCGATCTCGCGCCGCCGCGTTTCCTCCTCATTGGCGATGCGGGCGTCGGTGACGACGCGATCCTGCTGGATCCGGGCCTTCTCGATCGCCTCGCGGGCGGCGATCTCGGCTTCCTCGACGGTGCGCATCCGCTCGATCTCGCGCTGGCGGACCTCGCGTTCGCTGGCGATCCGCGTCGTGTCGATCGAGCGCTGGTTGGCGATGCGGGTCTTCTCGATCTCCTCGCGCGCCAGCAGTTCCTTCTCCTCGATGGTGCGTGTGCGCTCGATCTCCTTCTGACGGGTCTCGCGCTCGGAGGCGATGCGGGCTTCCGCAATCGCCTGCTCGTTGGCGATCCGGGATCGCTCGATGGCTTCGCTCGCCGAGATCTGCGCCTGTTCGGCCTCGGTCTCGCGCAGCGCGCGCTCGCGGGCAACTTCGGTGCGCTGAAGCGCGCGGCGCATTTCGATGTCGCGTTCCTGCTCCAGCCGTGCGGTCTCGCTCTCGCGCTCGATTTCGAGCGCCTGTCGCTCGGCCTCCAGGTTGCGCGTGCGGATCTTGATCATCGAGTCCTGCTCGATGTCGTTGCGCAGCTTGCGCCTCGCCTCGATGTCTTCCATCAGTTTGGTCAGGCCCTCGGCGTCGAACCGGTTCGATGGATTGAAGAATTCGAGATCAGTCTGGTCGAGATCGGTGATCGCCACGGATTCGAGTTCGAGCCCGTTCTGGGCGAGGGCTTCCGCCGCATTGGTCTTGACGCGCGCGACGTAGTCGCCGCGACGTTCATGCATCTCTTCGAGGGTCATTTCGGATGCGACCGAGCGGATCGCGGAAATGAATTTGCCGGCCAGTAGCGCATGGAGCTGTTCCGGCTCCATGGTGCGGCGACCGAGCGTTGCTGCTGCGATCGAGACGGCTTCGCGGGTGGCCTGGACCCGGACATAAAAGTCAGCCTCGATGTCGACGCGCATGCGGTCGCGGGTGATCACCGCGTCCTGCCGCGAACGCACGATGCCCATCGGCAACACATTCATGTTCACAGGCGTGTAATCGTGAATGAAGGGCAGCACGAAGGCGCCGCCGTTGATCACCACACGTTCGCCGAGGAAGCCGGTCCGGACAAACGACACCTCCTTGGAGGAGCGGTGGTAGAGCCAGTTGACGATGTAGACGCCAACCACGATCACGATGATGGCGACGATCAGCCAGAGGATGAGCTCGCCGACCAGGATCCCTGACATGTTTCCCTCCCTCAATCCTAAAAGGCGTTACGGCGCGCCGATGGCCTTGAATTTGCGGACCTGCTCCGTCAACGCCCGCTCCACCGGCAACCGCTCCATCGAGGAGGCGCCGTAGAAGCCGTGGCAGTAACGCGTGTTCTTCATGATGAAATCTGCGTCGGCGGGATCCGCGATCGGGCCGCCATGGGCGAGCACCAGGATGTCAGGGTTGACGCTGAGCGCGGCCGCGGCCCAGGTGTCGATGCGCGCAGGGCAGTCCTTCAGCTTGGGCGCGGTCTGCGCGCCGATCGTACCGCCGGTGGTGAGGCCGAGATGGCAGACGATGATGTCGGCACCGGCGATCGCCATCGCCGCCGCTTCCTTCTCGCTGAACACATAGGGCGTCGTCAGCAGATCCTTCTCGCGCGCCTTCGCAATCATGTCGATCTCGAGCGCGTAGGACATGCCGGTCTCTTCGAGATTGGCCCGGAAGATGCCGTCGATCAGGCCGACGGTCGGGAAGTTCTGCACGCCGGCAAAGCCGAGGGCCTTGAGCTGGTCGAGGAACACATCCATGTCGCGGAACGGATCGGTGCCGTTCACGCCGGCGAGCACTGGCGTCCTGCTCACGACGGGCAGCACTTCGCCGGCCATTTCCACCACGATGGCGTTGGCATCGCCATACGGCATCAGCCCGGCAAGCGAGCCGCGGCCGGCCATGCGATAGCGGCCGGAATTGTAGATCACGATGAGGTCGACGCCGCCGGCCTCTTCGCATTTGGCCGACAGGCCGGTGCCGGCGCCGCCGCCGACGATCGGCTCGCCGCGCTTCGCCATCTCGCGAAACCGCTTCAGGAGTGCTGCGCGTTCAAACCGGGCCATCGGTCACCTCGCTACTCTCCGGCGTGCCCCGGCGCGTCCGAACAGGGTTCGGAAGGCGCTCACGATGATCGAGGCGAACTCGGGATCGTTGATGTTCTGCTTGACGCGAATGAGTTGCCGGTTGCCGGTCGCACGCACCGTGCGCTCCAGCGTCCGGAACAGGGCCGCGTCCGCCTCGGGGTCCCAGAATGGTTGGCCGCGGGCATCGAGCGCGGAAACGCCACCCTCTGGCAGGAAGAAGCGCACCGGCCCGTCCATCTGGTTCAGCCGTTCGCCGATCCAGCGGCCCATGCGCTCGTTCTCTTCCGCGGTCGTGCGCATCAGCGTCACCTGCGGATTGTGGACGTGGAATTTGCGGCCGCGATAGCGCTCGGGGATGGTGTCGGGCGAGCCGAAATTGACCATGTCGAGCGCGCCGACCGAGCCGACATAGGGCAGGCGGGTGCGGATCACAGCGCCGAAGCGATCCTCCGTCGCCGGAAACACGCCGCCCATCAGGAGGTCGCAGATCTCGGTGGTGGTGAGATCGATCACGCCGGCAAGTTGGCCTGAATCGACGAGCTTCTCCATCGAGCGGCCACCGACGCCGGTGGCGTGGAAGACCAGGCACTCGAAATCGTCGCGCAGGTCGGCTGCGATCTTTTGCACTGCCGGCGTGGTGACGCCGAACATGGTGATGCCGATCGACGGCAGCCCCGCGCTTGCCGCGCGCTCCCTGTCGTCGCGCTGGTCGAGCCGCGCCTTGACCATGCCGACGATGGCGTTGGCGCCATTCGACAGCACCGCGCGCGAGATCGAATTGAGGCCCTGCACGTCGGTGACCGAGTACATCATGGTGATGTCGGCAGGACCGACATAGGGCGCGACGTCGCCCGAGGCGACTGAAGAGATGATCAATTTGGGCACCCCAACGGGGAGGGTACGCATGGCGGGGGCGACCAGCGATGCCGCGCCCGAGCCGCCGGCAGAAATCACGCCGGCGACGTTGCCTTGGCGCTTGATCCAGTTGGCAAACGCCTCCGCCATCGCCGTCACGGCGGCGCCGCGGTCCGGGCCAAACACGGCGGAACCGCCGCGGCCATGGTTCAGCGCGATCTCCTGCGCGGAGACGTCGCAAGTCGCGTGCTTGCCGCTGGTGGAGACGTCGACCAGCCGCGTGCGCAGCCCAGCCTCGGCGGTGATGTCGCGGATGAAGCGCAGCTCCGTGCCCTTGGTGTCGAGCGTTCCGACCACCAGAACCGCCGGCGGGCCCGAGGTCTGCGCCGCCGTCGCCGGCTCACGCTTGCGGCGTGCGGTCTCGTCGAGGCGCGAAACCTGTGTCGACAGCGTGCGCGCCGCCGCTTCGATGCGTCCGATCGGCACCGGCTGTGACCAGCGCGTCGGCGGGGTGGGGTTGGAGATATAGATCCGGACCGGGCCGCCGGCCCGCGCGGGCTGACCGGCGGGCTTTGTTTCGCCGCCGGCATTCGGCACGTCGATCTCAGGCTCCAGCTCGGCATGAAGTCCGACGCCGAGCAGGCGCTGCTGCAGCTCGCGGTCGGCGGACAACCGCGCGGAATCGATGATGCGGTTGATGCGGCCGTTGACCATGATCGCGACATTGCGCGAGATCGCGGTGGCGACGCCGATATTCTGCTCGATCACGAGCACGGACATGTCGCCGTCCTCGCCGAGCTGGAGCAGCATTTCCTCGACCTGGGCGACGATGACGGGCGCAAGCCCTTCGGTCGGCTCGTCCATGATGAGGAGTTGCGGATTGGTCAGCAATGCGCGCGAGATCGCGAGCATCTGCTGCTCGCCGCCCGAGAGCTGGCCGCCGCCGTGGTCCTTGCGCTCGGCGAGCCGCGGAAAGGTGTCGTAGATGCGCTCGACTGTCCAGGCGCCCGAGCGCATTCCGCCGGCGAGTCGCAGATGTTCGTCGACGCTCAGCGAGCGCCAGAGACGACGGCCTTGCGGCACGTAGCCGACGCCGAGCCGCGCGATCTGCGCCGGCGGTCGGCGCGTGATGTCCTCGCCGCGAACCCGGATCGAGCCGCCGCTGACCGGCACCAGACCCATGATCGCCTTGCACAGCGTGGTCTTGCCCATGCCGTTGCGACCGACCACCGAGAACACGCCGGCATCGAGGGTGAGGTCCACACCCTGCAGCGCGTGCGAATGGCCGTAATAGACGTCGAGGCCACGGACCTCGAGTGCGACGGGGGAGCGGCGGACATCATTCATGGCCGCCTCCTAGGTAAAGCTCCTGAACCTCGGGGTCGGACTGGATCTCCTCCGGCAGGCCTTCCTTGAAGATGCGGCCGTTGTGCATCATCGTCACGCTCTCGACGACGCGCAACGCGACATCCATGTCGTGCTCGATGATGATGTAGCCGATATGCGCCGGCAGAGAGGTCAGGATCTCGACCAGCTCGGCGCGTTCGGTCGGCGACAGGCCGGCGGCCGGTTCGTCGAACAGCACGAAGCGGGGGGCACCTGCGAGCGCCAGCGCGATCTCGAGCTGGCGCTGCTGGCCGTGCGCGAGCTCGGCGACGCGCTGGTCTTTCACGGCGGTCAGATGCACGGCTTGCACTAGGCCATCGGCCGCATGCATCAGCGCATCGTTCTGGGTGGGCCGCAGGAAGGAGAAACGTCCGCGCGAGACGCCGCGACAGGCAAGGTAGACGTTGTCCTGCACGGTAAGGCCGGGGAACAGCGCGGAGATCTGGTAGGTCCGCCTGAGGCCGCGGCGAATGCGCTCATAGGGCGGGAAGTGGGTGACGTCCTCGCCGAAGAAGCGGATCGTGCCTGATGTCGGTGGGAAGTCGCCGGTGATGCAGTTGAACAGCGTGGTCTTGCCGGCGCCGTTGGAGCCGAGCACGGCGCGCCGTTCGCCGGGGCGCACGGTGATGGTGACGTCGGTCAGCGCCGCCAGCGCGCCGAACAATCGCGTCACGCCGCGCAGCTCGAGCGCTGCGCCGGCACCGACCGCGGAGAGGCGCTGGGCGACGCTATCCATGGCCGCGCCCTCCGCCCGGGCGATCCGACTGCGGCCGATGGCTCTGCCGCCAGCGCTGCCACAGGCCGATCACGCCATCCGACGACCAGAACACGATGGCGAGGAAGCCGAGGCCGATCAGCAGCCGGAAACGGTTGCCGTCGAGCCCGATCTTGACCAGGAAGTCGAGCGCGAAGGTGCGCAGGAGCACGAACACCAGCGCGCCGATATAGGGACCGATCGGCCGGGTGATGCCGCCAACGATAGCGATGATGAGGATGTCGATGCAGGCGCCAACGCTGACCGAACCCGGCGAGATCTGGCGATAGTTCCAGACCTGCAGCACACCGGCGAGGCCCGCGATGAAAGACGCGACCGCATAGGCGGCGACGCGGTGGGCGTTGACGTTGAAGCCGAGCGCCGCCATGCGGCGAGGGTTGTCGCGCACACCCTGCAGCGCAAGGCCGAACGGCGCGCAGGAGATGTAGTCGACGGCGAAATAGCACAGTGCGGCGACTGCGAGCACGACGTAGTAGAAGGGGATATCGGATCGCCAGTCGACGCCCCAGAAATGCGGCGTCGCGACGTTGTTGATGCCGGTGTGGCCGTTGAAGATCGCCCAGTTCTGGTTGGTGAAGTAATAGAACGCCGCTCCGATGGCGAGCGTGATCATGATGGTGTAAATGCCTTCAGTCCGCACCGCGAGCGCGCCGCCGAGCGTGCCGAAGATGGTCGCAAGCGTCAGCGCCATCGGCACTGCGAGCCACCACGGCCAGCCCAGGCTGATATTGGCATTGCCGCTGACGCCGAACACCGCGACCATGTAGGCACAGAAGCCCGCGATGGTGAGCTGCATCAAGCTGACCATGCCGCCATAGCCGGCCAGGAACATCAGGCTCAGCGCGATGGTGCCGAGCATCAGCGTGGTCGCGAAAATCTCGATCAGGAAGAAGCCGTTGGCGATCAGCGGCATGATCAGGAGGATCACGGCGACGATCCAGGCTGCGGGATTATTCAGATCGGGCCAGCCACGTGCAACCCGCCGCTGCGCTGATGAGGCGGGGCTGCGAACCTGAATGCGCGCATCGTGGGTGACGGACATGTCAGCGCCTCGCCAGCAGGCCCTGCGGCCGAAGCGCCAGCACCAGCACCATGATCAGGAAGGTCACGACGATGGCGTAGGTCGGGATGTAGACCGAGCCGAGCTGCTCGGCGAGCCCGATGATGAGTGCGCCGAGTGCGGCACCGGGGATCGAGCCCATGCCGCCGACGATCACGACCACGAGGGACGCGAGCAGGAAGCGGATGTCCTCGCCGGGCGACAGGGACTGGAAGGTGCCGCCGACCACGCCCGCGATACCGGCAAGGCCGGCGCCGAGCGCGAACACCAGCACGAACACGATCTGGATGCGCACGCCGGTCGCGGCGAGAATGTCGCGGTCGTCGACGCCGGCGCGAATGATCATGCCGATCCGGGTGCGGTTGAGCGCGAGCCACATCGCGATGCCGATGATCACGGAGGCCAGGAAGATCACCAGCCGCACCAGCGGATAGCGCAAGTAAACCGGCTCGCCGGAGGACTTCACCGCGGTGATCAGCGGCAACTCGATCGGGCCGATCAGCCAGTTCGGGGTCTGGATCTGGTAGAAGTCGCCGCCGCAGGCCCACAGCATCAAATCGGCGAACACGATCGAGAGGCCGATGGTCACCATGGTTTGCCTGAGATCCTGGCCCTCCATGCGGCGGAACACGAGCACCTGAAGCAGCACGCCGACCAGCGCCGTCAGGATGAAAGCGACGATGAAGGCGAGGATCCACGATCCGGTCGAGGCGCTGATGGCGTAGCCGACATAGCCGCCGAACAGATAGAGCGAGCCGTGCGCGAGGTTGACGTTGCGCATCAGGCCGAAGATCAGCGTGAAGCCGCTGGCGACCAGGAAATAGAGGCCGCCGAGCGTGATGCCATTGAACAACGCGTTGAGGAACACCCGCTTGCGGCCGATCGCGTCCTCAAGCCCGGGCGGCCAGACCGCGAAAATCAGCCACAACGACACGGCGACTGCGATGATGATGATCAGTGCCCAGGCCGGATGGCGCTCGATAAAGCGGGTCATGGCGTCACCTCGCTCCGCTTGCGATGGTCGCCATCACACCTCGGATACAGGTCAGACAGCCCTGTGCAGGCTGCGTACCTCGCCATGGACGTGCGTCCTCCCCGGACTTAAGCGATCCTCTTGCCGGGATCGCGTTACGCCCATCCTAGTGGGGCGGCGCGAGAGGCACTTGATCGTGAGTATCTTTTCGCGCGTCCGTCAGCCGCGCAAAACCTTGGCGGCGCGGCGATAATCGGTCGGTGCCATCCCGACATTGGCGGCAAAGAAGCGGGTGAAGCCGCTCTGAGAGGAGAAGCCGAGGTCGAACCCGATGTCGGCGATCGGCGCCTCGCTCGCCACCAGCGCCTCCAGCGCCTGCTCCATCATCAGCGTGTTGAGATAGAGGTGTGGCGTGACACCGGTCTGGGTACGGAACAGCCGATAGAAATGCGGCCGCGACAGGCCGGATTCGCGTGCGATGGTGTCGAGCTCGATTTCCGCGCCGGGGCTCTCCGACATCATCTTGATGCATTTGCGGACGCGAAAATCGGTGATGGAGCCGTTTGCGCGCAGATCGGGCGCGGTCTCGGCCTGCTGCCAGCTTTCGTCGTAGCAGATATCGATGAGCCGCCGGAGCTCGCCATCGAGGCTGTTGAGTGAAGGTGCGCCGCACACAAGGGCGGCCGCGTGCCTGATGTGCTTGTCGAGCGCGGGCGATCGCGCGAACCGGGTGCGGCCGAAGCGGAAGCGGTCGGCGCCGGGCGCATCGGGTGCGAACCATTCCGCATTGACATAGAGCACGAAGAAGACCGCGCCGCCGTCGAGGTCCGACGGCAGGAAATTATGCGGTTCCCACGGATTGACCGCGACGACAGAGCTTTCGCTGAGATCGTAGCGTCCGTCGTTGACGTCGATGCATGCGGAACGCCCGCCGACATGGAAGATCAAATGACCTTCGCGATGCGCGTGGATATTGAAGGGGCGGTTCAACTGATAGACCGTCGCCCGGCCGAAACGGCCGTGGAAGACGGCGAGCGCCCGGCTCATGCCTTCCCTCCCAGAAGCTTTTGTTTTTTGTAGCGTTCAACAACCGGGGAGAGAATGCAAGAGTACGCGTGTCGCGCCTCTGCAAATCTCTCCCCGGCCAGTCATCGCGTCGCTGATGCGACTACGTCAGTACTTCTTACATTCCGGTACTGTACGACTGGGCAAACCGATCTTGGCGAACACCGCGGGGTCGTAGCCCAGCGTCTGGTTCACGTTCGGGATCACCTTCACGACCTTCGAGAACAGCGCTCCCTTGCCGTCATCGACCACTTCGGTGACGAAGTTGGTGCCGATCGCCTGGCGGTTGGCGTCGAGCTTGATCTTGCCGTTGGGCGCATCGAGTTCGATCTTGGCCAGCGCCGCCTTGTACTTGGACTGGTTGTCGCTGAGATCGCCATTGACCTGACGCAGCGCCAAAATCAGCGCCATGGTCGAGCCGTAATAGTTGGTGGCGAGCAGCGACGGGCTCGGGAAGCGCTTGTTCGGCGGGAAGGCGTCCTGATAATCCTTCACGAACTTCTGCCAACCCGGATCCTCCCAGGTGTCGGCTTGGCCGCTGGCAGCCAGCGTGCCGACCAGCGCCTGCTTGGCATTGCCCTTGGACGACAGGATGGTCTGGTCGATCATGATCGAGCCGCCCATCAGATGCGCCTTGCCGCCGGCCTGCTGGTACTGGTTGAGGAAGTTGACGGCGTCGGCGCCGCCGAGGCCGAGATAGATGGCATCGACGTCGTCGGGCAGGGCGGCGATGACCGAGGCAAAGTCCTTGGTGCCGAGCGGCACCCATTGCCGGTTGGTGACCTGTCCGCCTGCGCCGCAGAATTCGAGCACGAGGCCGAACACCTGGGTGTAGATGAACGAGTAGTCCTCGCCGACGGTCGCAATCTTGCGATAGCCCTTAGTCTCATAGGCATATTTGCCGAGGCCGACCTGCCACTGCGCGCCGTCCATATTGTAGCGGAAGAAGTTCGGGGCCGGATCGACATAGGTCGTCTCCTGCGCGCCGGAGGCTGCGTTGATGAAGGTCAGCTCCGGATGGGTCTTTGCGAAGTTCTTGACTGCAATACCCTCGTCGCCCGAGAGCGGGGACAACAGGATCTGCACCTTGTCCTGCTCGATCAGCTTGCGCACGGCGCGCACAGCCGAGTCCGGTGTCGCGTCGGTCGAAGCGATGACGAATTCGAGCTCCTTGTCACCGACCTTCTTGCCGAGCACGTTCAGTGCGGTCTGGAAGCCGCGAATGCCGTCCTCGCCGAGCACGGTGTAGGTGCCTTCGAGGGTCGCGGTGACACCGACCTTGATCTTCTCCTGTGCGAAAGCGGTGCCCGACAATAGCAGGCTGCTCAACGCAATCAGTCCTAGACTGCCTTTCAACATTGCTCTCCTCCCTGTGGTGTTCTTGTCGCTGTTTTTTCCACCGCGTCCTGGCGTCCACCGCGCAGCGCGGTGTGTTGGCAAGGCGAGCGGATGGTCGACGGTTTGTTGGAACGGAGGCTAACCGAACTCGGATCAAGCGCACGCGGCGAAGCCCTGTGCCGCTTAACAGGCAGTCTCATTTTGAATGGTGCGTCGCAAATCGTTCTGAGGTGTACCTCAAGAAACGGAGCGGTTGTGGGACGCGTGGGATCGCGGTGTTCTGCGCTTGACACTGTCAGGCGAAAAGAACAGAAGTCGAACGTGGACATCAGGGAATCACGCGGAACTTCGACCAGAGCGGGATCGCGCTACGCCGCGCCGAGGGCGACGCGCGGATGACGCTGCCTGTCCTGCCGGTCTACTATTATCACGACCACTTCACAGAGATGCTGAGCTTCGTTTGCGAGACCTATGCTCCGGTGCTGACCGAAAAGCACCGCGCGTTCGTCGCTCGCTTCGCGTCGCTGTCCAAGGACGCCCAGTGCCTGTTCATCAGGATGGTCAACCGGAACGGCACGGTCTTCAACCCATCCACCTTCAAATATGCCGAGATCGCGGACCCCGTCGGCGCGCTGGGCGAGCTTGGCATTGCCGGACATGTTCGAGGCCTGACTGAACAGGACTACGCCGCGTTCCTGGCGTGCCTTGCAAAGCCTGTTCTGTTCGACGGCGCCAGGGCGGCCGGCATGAGCGACGTCAGGGCCTCGTGGCCCAAGGCCAAATTGTCGGAATATTGTCTGGCCAATCTGTCGTTCGGTACGGCGTTCCAGCACTGCGGTGGCGGGGCCTTCATCGCGCTCGGCGACACTGAGCCGCTGGAATTTCTGCTTTATCTCTATTTCGGCAAGACAGAGGACAACCTCAAGAATTTTGCGCTGCGCGATCTCGGCATCCTGCGCACCAACGATCAGGCGGATTTCAGCGCCCGGTTTGCCGACGCGGATGAGGCGAGGGCTTGCTTCCATTACGCGCGGCTGCTGCGCCGGCTCGAGGCCAAATCCGACGAGGTCTATCGCAACTCCGTTGCCGACATTCTCGGCGGTCCTGTCTGCCCGACGGATTACGCCATCGATCTGCGCAGCCGCGCGGCCCACAAAGCGGGTCTGCACTTCGAGAAGAAGGGTGAGGCCGCGCTCGCGGTCCAGCTCTATCGCGCCGGCGCCTCGGCCGAATGCAACGAGCGTCTCGCCCGGCTGCATTATGCGGAAGGCGACAGGGAGGCCGCGGAAGAATTGCTGCGGCGGATGATCGATGATCCCGCCAGCGACGACGAGTTCGTCTTCGCCAGCGACTTCTATGCGCGCAAGTTCGATGGACGACGGACCGGATTGTGCACCGAGCTGCTGCGGGCAGGACGAACGCTCCGGGTCGACGATACCTGGCGCGGCAACCCGGAGGCCGGGATCGCGGGCGTGCTGCGCCGACAGGGCCTTGAAGTCTTCTACGCCGAAAACACGCTCTGGCACTGCCTGTTCGGGCTGCTGTTCTGGGACGAGCTGTTCGAATCCGGACAGCTGCACAGCGGCTTCGATTGGATGCCGCACGCCCTGAAGGACAGAACCTTTGCGCAGATGTTCTCGTCCCAGATCCAAATGAAGCTGGCGGCCGTCGCCTCGGGCGCCGCGCTTCCCCAGATCCTGCGGATCGTTGCCGCGAAATGGGGGAGGCCGAACGGTGTGTTCGCCTGGGACCATGTCGATATGGATGCGCTCCGCGCCCTGCTTGCGGGCGCAAGCGCCGATGGACTTGCCACGATCCTTCGCCTGATGTGCGAGGACTATCGCGCAATGCGCGATGGCTTCCCCGATCTCATGCTCGTGACGAACGGCGTCGTCTCGTTCATGGAAGTGAAGGCCGAGGGCGACGTCATCAGGCGCAACCAGCTGACGCGGCTTCGCCAGCTCGGCAACGCCGGCATCCCTGCGGAGATCGGCCGCGCCGATTTCCGTTTCGATCCGGACCAGGACTATGTCGTCGTGGACATCGGGACATCAGGCGGCTGGACCGGCGGGGATCGCATCACCGAGATCGGCGCCGTCAGGATCCGCAACCACGAGGTCGTGGCGGAGTGGCATTCGCTGATCAATCCGCAGCGCTCGATCCCGGCCAAGATTGTCGCGTTGACCGGCATCACCAACGAGATGGTGCGCAACGCGCCGTTGTTCGCGGAAGTCGCTGATAGCTTCATGCAGTTCATGGGCGACGGTGTTTTCGTCGCTCACAACGTCAATTTCGACTACGGCTTCATCGCCGCGGAATACGAGCGCCTCGACCGCCGTTTCCGATTTCCAAAGCTCTGCACCTGCGCGAGCATGCGCAGGCACTACCCCGGCCACAAGTCCTACGGGCTCGGCAAGCTCACCCGAGCCTACAATATCGAACTGAAGGACCACCACCGCGCGCTATGCGACGCCCGCGCGGCTGCGCATCTGCTCAACCTGATCAATGCAAAGCGCGACGAGGGCAACGCAAGGGCAGAAGAGATTGCAGCCTGATCGCGGTCGCTCCGGATCAGATGCCGAAGGTCAGTTGCGGCTCCGCATCGTCTCCGTCCTGTAGCGACGACAGCGAGACGCCCAGGAGCCTGACCCGTTTGGGCAGAGGCATCTCGAGCTCGAGCAGGCCGCAGGCGAGGCGCTCGAGTTCGCCCCGGCCTGCGACCGGCGCAGCCACGGACCTGCTGCGCGTGATGATCTCGAAGTCGGCAAACTTGATCTTCAAGGTCACGGTGCGGCCCCGGCTGCCTGACGTCTCGCAGTGGCGCCAGACCTTGTCAACGAGGGGGCGAAGCTCGCTGGCCAGCGCGTTGAAATCGGAAAGATCAGCCGAGAACGTGGTCTCGGCCCCGATCGACTTGCGAATCCGGTTGGCCCGCACCGGCCGTTCGTCGACGCCGCGCGAGATCCAGTAGTAATAGGCGCCCGACTTGCCGAAATTCGCGTTCATGAATTCGAGCGTCTGGTTGCGGATGTCGAGACCGGTGAACAGGCCGAGCGCGTTCATCTTTGCACTCGTTGCAGGTCCGATGCCGTGGAACTTTCCGACGGGCAGCGTCTCCACGAAAGCGGCCCCCATCTCGGGCGAAATCACGAACTGGCCGTTGGGCTTGCGGTGATCGGAGGCGAGTTTGGCCAGGAACTTGTTGTAGGAGATGCCCGCCGAAGCGTTGAGGCCGGTCTCGGCCTTGATCTTCTCGCGGATCCGCAGCGCGACGTCACGGGCAAGCGGGATGCCTTGCAGGTTTTCCGTCACGTCGAGATAGGCCTCGTCGAGGGACAGCGGCTCGATGATGTCGGTATGCTCGGCAAAGATCTCGCGGATCTGGCGGCTGATCGCCTTGTAGACCTCAAAGCGGGGTTTCACGAAAATAAGGTCGGGACATTGCCGCTTCGCGGTGACCGACGGCATCGCGGACCGAACGCCGAATTTGCGCGCCTCATAGCTCGCGGCAGCAACCACGCCGCGCTCGGCCGAACCACCGACAGCGACGGGCTTGCCGCGCAGCTCGGGATTGTCGCGCTGTTCCACGGATGCGTAAAAGGCATCCATGTCGATATGGATGATCTTGCGAACGCGTGTCGCGTCGTCTTCCATGGCCTCGGAGTCGCTCATGCGCGGATGATACAATCGTGCCGGCGGAATCGCGAGGTGCGCGTGCGGCAGCACGGGGTTCGCGCGTCAGCGAACGAGAGCGATATTTTGCTGGGCGAACGAGAGCTTGATCGCCGCACCTTCAGCCGGAATCTCATCGGTCTGCCGGCTGATGACGAAAAGCTCGCCGATCGGCGTTGCGACGATCATCTCGACGTGATCACCGAGGTACGAGGATTTCCTCACCGTTCCGGCAAGGCCATCGCCGAGCATGATGCCATGGGGCCGGATGGCGGCTTTCGCCGGCCCTGGCGGGAGGCCGCGCGCCGGAAGCGTCAGGCGGAGAGGGCCCAACGAGACCTGCGCCTGCCCCTCATGGACCGCCTCGATCGTGACTTCCACGAGATTGGCGTCGCCGATGAAATCAGCGACGAAGCTGTTCGCCGGGGCCTCATAAAGCTCGCGGGGCGAGCCCTGCTGCGCGATCTTCGCATTCGACATCACGATGATGCGGTCGGAGACCGCGAGCGCCTCCTCCTGGTCATGCGTGACATAGGCGACGGTGAGCTTCAGCGACTGCTGGAGCTCGCGGATTTCCTGCCGCACCCGGCGCCTGAGCTTGGCATCGAGATTGGACAGCGGCTCGTCGAACAGCAGCACCTGCGGCTCCAGCACGAGGGCGCGCGCCACGGCGACGCGCTGCTGCTGGCCGCCGGAGAGCTCGGACGGGTAGCGCTTCTCGAAGCCCTTGAGGCCGACCAAAGCGAGCTTCTCCAGCGCCATGGCCTCGGCTTGCGCCTTGCCCAGGCCCTTCACCGTCGGCCCATAGGCGGCGTTCTCCAGCACGGTCATATGCGGGAACAGCGCATAGGACTGGAACACCATGCTGACGTCGCGGTCCGCGGCCGACAGCCGCGTCACGTCCTTGCCGCCGATCAGGATCTGCCCTTCGCTCGCGATCTCGAGCCCGGCGATCATGCGCAAGGTCGTGGTCTTGCCGCAGCCCGAGGGGCCGAGCAGCGTCACGAGCTCGCCCGCATGAATCGTGAAACTGACATCGTCCACCGCGGTCACCGGGCCGTAGCGCATGCTGACATGGCTGAACTCGACGGAGGCTGGTCCGGACTTGGGCATGGCAGACTTGGGCATGGCAGATCCTAACTGGCGGGCTCGGCGGCCGAGGTCGCGAGCGCGACGGGCCTGCGCCCGAGCTTGCGCTCGCCGACACTGAGCTGGATGAGGGCGATGCCCGCCGCCATGACGACGATCAGCACCGAGGAATAGGCGATGGCAAGGCCGAACTCGCCGGCCTCGACCCGCCCAACGATGTAGGCGGTGGAGAGGTTGTATTCGGCCGAGACGAGAAAGATCACGGCGCTGACCGAGGTGATGCTGCGCACGAAGCTGTAGATCAGGGCCGCGACGAGTGCAGGCTTGAGCAACGGCAGCACCACACGACGCAGCGTCGTGAAGCTACGTGCCCGCAGGGTGGTCGAGGCCTCGTCGAGACTCTTGTCGATCTGGGCGAGCCCCGCAATGCCCGAGCGTATGCCGACGGGCATGTTGCGGAAGACGAAGGCGAGCACGAGGATGAGGCCCGTTCCGGTGATTTCGATCGGCGGCACGTTGAAGGCAAGGATATAGGCGACCCCGAGCACGGTGCCGGGAATGGCGAAGCTCAGCATGGTCGCGAATTCGAGCAGCTGCCGGCCGACGAAGCGTTGCCGCGTGAGCAGATACGCAGTGAGCAGGCCGATCAGCGCCGTCAGGGGTGCCGAGATCGCGGCGACCTTCAGCGTCGTGAACAGGGAGGGCCAGGCTGCGCCCTCGAAGAACAGACCGTGGCTGAAATCGACCGCGAAGCCGGTGCGGTAATGCTCCAGTGTCGGCGTGTGATCGCGGCCCATCGTCTTGACGAAGCCGCCGATCAGGATGACCGCGTAGATCACCGCCGTCAGCACGACCCACGGTATGATCACCATGGCGGAGAGCACGGTGACGACGGTCGGCAGCTTCGCCGGAATCCCGGCATCGCCTTTGCCGGAGACGGTGGTGTAGCTCTTGCTGCCCAGCCAGCGCTGTTGCAGCCAGAAGGCCCCGAGCGTGAAGACGAGCAGCACGATCGACAGCACGGCCGCCATGCCCTGATTGTGCGCGGCACCGACCACTGCAAAGAAGATCTTGGTGGAGAGCACTTCGAAATTGCCGCCGAGCACGAGCGGATTGCCGAAATCGGCCAGGCTCTCGACAAAGCCGAGCAGGAAGGCGTTGGCGAGTCCCGGTCGCAGCAGCGGCCAGGTCACCGAGCGGAACGTCTGCCAATGCCTGGCGCCAAGCGTCTGGGACGCCTCTTCGAGGCTCGGTGCGATGCCCTGGACCACACCCATCAGCACCAGGAAGGCGATCGGCGCGAAGGCAAGCACTTGCGCCAGCAGCACGCCCGGCAGACCGTAGATCCAGCGCGAGCGTGGGATGCCGAACCATTCGGACATCAAGCCGGTGACGACGCCGGAGCGGCCGAACAGCAGGATCAGTGCAAGGCCGATGACGAAGGGCGGCGTGATGATCGGTAGCACCGTCATCGCGCGCATCAGCCGCTTGCCGGGCATCGCCGTGCGCAACACGAGCAGCGCGCAGGCGAGCCCCAGGAGCGTGGTGAGGACGCCGGTCAGCACGCCGAGGACCAGCGTATTCCAGGCAACGCCGCAGGCGATACCGCCGCCGACGCAGCCCAGTCCCCAGATCGTCGGGGAGAGCAGGCGGTCCGCGAATTCGCCCAGCGCCCAGCCGCCAGCGGCGTCGACCAGCGCGCTGCGCAGGATCGTCGCGACCGGCAGGAGGATGAAAAGGCCGATCAGCATCACCACGATGCCGATCGTCGATGTGGTGAAGAGATCGCCGCGACAAAGGCCGCGATAGGCGAGGCCGTGGCAGAGCAGCAGGAGAAGCGAGACTAGCGTCAGCAGCGCGCCGAAGCCCATGCCCGGCTGCGCGGCACCTGCGCCGCCAAGCAGCGCAGCGAGCCAGGGAATGCCTTGCCCAGGCAGCGTCACCGCAAAGCCCTGTGCGAAGAACGCGAGCAGGCCGAACAGCCCGGCGGCGATCAGCGCTGGGCCGCTCCGAGAGGATTCGGCACGGAGGGCGAGGGGCGTCGCCGCGAGCAGCACGATGCCGATCGGCCAGAGCCAGGGCGCTGCGCCCGAGATCGCAAGCGCCAGCGCGGTACCCGCGCGCCCGAACGGATAGCCTGCAAGGTCAAAGCCTTCTGGCAGGTACCAGGGCACGAGCATATAGCCCAACCAGCCGAGCAGCAGGGCAAGCCGTGTCGAAGGGCGCATCCGATATCTCCGCAGCCGGCGGCTATTTCGGTAGCGCCTTGACCTCCTTGTCCCACTTCGTCAGCAGCCGCGTTCGCTCGGCCGATGAGCCGTATTTGACGAAGTCGTAGTTGATCAGCTTCATCTCGCTCATCTTCGGCGCCTGCGGCGGCACCGTCGCGTTCTTGTTGGATGGCACCTGATACGATTTCGCGGGAGCGGCGAGCGCCTGCGCGGCGGGGCTCAGCGCCCAATCGTAGAACTTCTTGGCATTCTCGAGATTGCGTGCGCCCTTGATGATCGACATCGAGCCGATCTCGTAGCCGGTGCCTTCGCAGGGCGCGACCGGCTTGATCGGGTCGCCCTGCACCGCGAAGACCACGGCATCATGGATGAAGACGATGCCGACGGCGGTCTCGCCGAGGCTCGCGGCCTTGGCCGGCGCGGCGCCGGATTTGGTGTACTGGCTGACGTTCTTGTGCAGGGCCTTGAGATAATCGAAGCCCTTGTCCTCGCCCATCAGCTGCACGACCGTGGCGAGCAGGGTGTAGGCGGTGCCGGACGAATTCGGGTCGGCGACCTGCACGTCATCCCTGAGCTTGGGATTGAGCAGGTCGGCCCAGCATTTCGGCTCCGGGATGCCCTTGGCCTTGATCTGTTCGGTGTTGTAGCCGAAGCCGAGCGCGCCGGCATAGATGCCGATCGAGCGCTGCTTCGCCGCTTTCCACTGGTTCAGCGCCCAGTCGTGCAGATCCTTGTTGACGGGGGATTCGTATTCGAGCGTCAGCCCTTCTTCGGCGGCCTGCAGATGCGGGTCGCCGGTGCCGCCCCACCAGATGTCGCCGCGCGGGTTGGAGGCCTCCGCTCTGAGCTGCGCATAGGTTTCGCCGGCGGATTTCCGTGTCATCGAAACCTTGATGCCGGTCTCCTTCTCAAAAGTGGTGGCCATTGCGCGGCACCATTCTTCCTGCACGCCGCAATACATGACGAGCGAGCCCTCGGCCGACGCGGGCCCAACGGCCGCGCCCGCTGCCAGGATCCCGGCACTGAACAGTGCTCTGAAAGTGAAAAATCTCGAAAACATGGCCCACCTCCCCGGAACGAGAACTTGATGTTCTTCGCAATTGGCCGTGACGGTGGCGTCTCTATTGCTCCAAGGCAATAGATATTCTGTCTACTAGGCGTGTATTGGTGGCTAGGTCCGAATTGCCCTCACAAGCGGACATCGACGACATTTGGATGAATGTCCGCGAAGGGCCCAATACCAGACCTTTGGTCACGTAACAGAAATGTCTAGTCCGGCAGGATCGCGGTTGACAAACAGACGAGTCCTATCGTCACCCTCGAACTCGATTGCAATCTCATCAGGACGATGGCGCCAAACAACTCGGACGATTTTCCCCTTCAAGAGCTCAGTTAGCTTCTCGGCCTCTTGCTCTAATTCTGTCATGTGACGTCTCGCTGTTTCTGTACGCTCCACTTAGGGCTACAACCTTGAGCTCCAGTAAGCAAAGGGAAGCAAGTCGTGCCGGCGAAAGGCCGCTTTGGGTCAACAGCGCCCGTTTGATTGGCGCCAGATCACTTCCGGTCTCCCTCGATCAGCAGACCACATCTGAGCCCAGCCGAACTTCGCTGTTGGGCCGGAAGCGGTCTTCAAAGTCGGGAAGACTTCGGAGCCGGGCTTCGCTATACATCGCATACGGACTTCGGAAGGCTAGGCGCACGATGGAAAGTTCAGCAGATAGACTACCGATTGGCGGCTTTGCGCGGCTCGTTCCCGAGCTAGACGTGTTCGACTTAGGAAAGAGCAAGACTTTCTGGTGCGATGTCCTCGGTTTCCAGATTGCATATCAACGACCTGAGAGCGGCTTCATGTATATCGAGCTGCAAGGATCTCAGGTCATGCTCAATCAGCGAAATGGCAACTGGGAAACTGGAGACCTGCAGCGCCCACTAGGGCGCGGGATTAACTTCCAGATGTTCGTTGATTCAGTTGAGCCTTTGCTCGGCGCACTCAAGAGCGCCAATTGGCCTCTTTTCGGGGAGTGTCACGACGCGTGGTACCGTGTTGCAGGAGAGCAGCGCGGCAACAGGCAATTTCTGGTTCAAGATCCGGACGGGTACCTGCTGCGCTTCGCGCAGGATTTGGGAAAGAGATAATTCTCTTCGGAGAGCCTCTTTCTCAGCCTGGTTTGAAAGATGGGATCTGGGCATCCCGTAGAAGGCGGCAATCCTAGCAGGTCCCGTTTGAGCCGCGACCGCTTGGAGTCAATCGCGACGGTTTAGCCCGGTTTCAGTTGGGTCAGGTCTACCCCCGACAGCCGACATATCTTCAGCCGTGCGATGCGGCATCGATGGGCCACAACCAGACTCTTAACAGCCCGTTAAGCTCGTCGGCGACCAAATTCGCGATAAAGCGCCTCGGGGCTGACAGCCAACTCGGCGGCTAGGTTGACCCACTCTCCTTTTGGCGGCAGTTCCCCGTTCCATTCGATCCATGCCTCGAGGCGGGCCGCGACTGTTTTCATGGACAGGACTTCTACTTGGAAACGCGAGTGCTGCAGTTCGTGAGAAAGGGTTTTCATGAATATCAGTCCAACGCTCGGGTCCGCTGAGATACGCCTAAGCAGTTCGGGCTTCGCGACGCTCCAAACAGCGGTAGGGAGCATGGCCACCGCATGACAGTGGTACGTGGTCGCGAAAAGCGATGCCTCAGCAACGATCTGACCAGCGCGCGCTCGCTGAATGACCAAAGAGGTTCCAGATGCTTGGTGCCGAACGAGATGGATTGCTCCCCTGGTCACAAAGTAGACGCGGCGAACCGTGTCGCCGCGATGGAAAAGGGCCTCACCGGGCTCAAGGTCATCCTCACGTCGGGAGAGGTCACGGAATGTGAGGTAAAGTTCGTCGGACATGATAGCGATCATGTCCCAAGTTGATCTCCTGTGGCAAGACAAACTCTAAAGGAGACCGTCATGCGCAAATTCCTTCTCCCACTAATGCTGCTTATTCCAATCAGCGCCAATGGCCAATCTGGCGGGCAACACCCGCAGCACGGGTCAATGCCAATGGATCATCAGCACCACATGACGATGCAGCGAAGCGGCCATCCGTCTCAGCACGAGATGGCCCAAGAACCGACGCAGCCGGGACAAGATGCGTTTGCTGCCATTCAGGAGATTGTACAGATACTGGAAGCGGACCCGCGCACGGATTGGTCCAAAGTGAATATTGATGCTCTACACGAGCATCTGGTCGACATGAGCTATGTCACGTTGGCCGCGCAAGTTAAGACCGAACCTCTCGAAGGGGGTATCCGATACATCGTTACAGGAGCGGGCCCCGTTGTTGGCTCAGTTCAGCGAATGATCACGGCCCATGCTGCCACGATGAACGGATACACAGGATGGCAATTCAAATCCACCAACGTTGAGGGAGGCGCGGTACTCGAAGTCCGAGTCCCGGAGAGTGATGCCGCTAAGCTCAAGGCTCTCGGTTTCATCGGGGTTATGACCCGGGGGATGCATCACCAAGAGCATCACTTGATGATTGCAAGAGGCGAGCATCCCCACGGTTAGTTTGCTCTGGACGATACGGAGGACCGCTCCGGGTCACTTGCGGACTTCGTCAGAGCAAGCGCTCAAGGTCGCCTCTGGGCCGGAGCAGACATCACCAAATAGGAAGCGAGCAACGCGACTGCCGCGTCCGTTAGCGCGTGAAGTAGAGCAGTACAAAAAAACCGGCGATCAAAATCAGGTCGATGCTGTACAGAAACTTGTCAACGATTGCATAGGATTTTGGGAAGCGTCGCTTGGCAATTCGCCCGAGGCAAAACGCCGTCCCGGCGAGAACAATGAAGACGCATGCGCCGGTCAAGAGCGCCCACATGATCCGAAAGATACAGGCAAGGTTGTTGAAGGGAAGTTCGCAACGCGGCAAAAGCCGGAAGCTTCAGTTTGAGAAACGATTTCCGGTTTGCACCCCAAAGCAAATGCAAGGAGTGTATGAGTACAAGGCCTAGCTGATCCCGGTGATGTCGCGGAGCTGCGATGCCAGCGCCGGCGTGCAACACAGGATCGGGTTGCCATGGCTGATGCCGTCTCCGGCGAAGAAGTCGCTCACCCAGCCGCCGGCCTCGCCGACGATCACGATGCCGGCGGCAACGTCCCAGGCGTTGATGTGCAGCTCGGCGTAGCCCTCGGTGCGCCCGTTCGCGACATTGCAGAGGCCCAGAGTGCCGGAGCCCGCGCGCTTGATCGAGCAGCCGGCGGCATAGCCGCGGCTCATCATGTCGAGATAGCGCTGCGCCGGCATTCGGGGCGACCAGCCCAGTTCGATGCAGGCGCGCCTGATGTCATCGGCGCCGGAGACAGCGATTGTCTGTCCGTTCAATGTCGCGCCCTGGCCGCGCTGCGCCACATAGAGCTCGTCCAGCGCCGGTGCGGCGACGATGCCGATCGTCGGCTCACGGTTGAGCAGGAAGCCGATGGAGACGCACCAGTTGCGATCGCCATGGGCGAAGTTCGCGGTGCCGTCGATCGGATCGATGATCCAGACCGCATCGCTGGCTTCGCCGCCGCCTTCCTCGCCGATGATAGTATCGCCGGGAAAGAGCTGTGCCAGCCGCGCGCGCAAAAAATCCTCGACCGCGCCGTCGGCGACGGTGAGCCAGTCCTGCGTTCCCTTCATGCTAACGCCGAGGCTTTCCTTGCGGCCGAAATAGTCGAGCGCCATGCGGCCGGCCTCGGCGACGAGGCCCTGGACTGCGTAGCGGCGCAGCAGGAGTTCGGCCGGCGTCATGCTCAGGCGGCCTTGATAGCGACGGGGCGGCCGCTGCGGGCCGACTCGGTCGCTGCATCGGCGAGCATCTGGGCGCGCAGCCCGTCGAGACCGGTCGGGGAGGGCGCGGCCTTGCCGGTGCAGGCATCCATGAAGGCCGCGAGCTCGGCGCGATAGGCGGCGGCATAGCGTTCGAGGAAGAAGTTCTGCACCGGATCGGCGCGAAAACCTTGGCCGGTCGCGATCTCGACGGTGGTCTCGTGGATGTTGCCGGCCCTCAGCATGCCCTTCGAGCCATGCACCTCGATGCGCTGGTCGTAGCCGTAAGTGGCGCGACGCGAATTCGAGATCTGCGCGATGCGCCCGCTCGCCGTCTTCATGACCACGGCGGCGGTGTCGACGTCCCCGGCTTCGCCGATGGCCTTGTCCACCAGCGCCGAGCCGAGCGCGAACACCTCGACCGGCTCCTCCGCCAGCAGGAAACGCGCCATGTCGAAATCATGGATCATCATGTCGCGGAACAGCCCGCCCGAGCGCTTCACATAATCGACCGGCGGCGGTCCGGGATCGCGCGAGATGACGCTGACGATCTCGATCTCGCCGGCCTCGCCGCTGCGCAGCCGCTTCTCGAGCGCAGCGAAGTTCGGATCGAAGCGGCGGTTGAAGCCGATCATCAGAGGCTTGCCCGACTTCTCGACCGTGGCGAGGCAGCGGCGGATGCGATCCGAGTCGAGATCGACCGGCTTCTCGCAGAACACCGCCTTGCCGGCCGAGCTAGCTGCTTCGATCAGGTCGGCATGGGTGTCGGTCGGCGTGCAGATCAGGATGGCGTCGATGCCGGAATCGCCGATGATCGCATCCGCATCGGCCACCTTCGCGCCGGTCGCCTGCGCCAGCGAGGACGCGGCCTCGTTCGAGGCGTCGGCCACCGCGACGAGCCGCGCATCGCCGCGCGCCGCGACATTGAGGCCGTGAATGCGCCCGATCCTGCCGGCGCCAAGAAGTCCAAACCGCATTGTCATCATCACTGCTTGACTATTCGAATAACCATTCCATTCTCTGCGCCGCCCAGTCAAGTTCGGAGCGCGCACTTCGCGATGTCATCAACCGTCTCACACCATCGTATCAGATCGAGCGACGACACATTCGCGACACAGTTGCGGTTGGCTGGGGGCGCGTGATGGCAACGATCAGGCTCACCATGGCGCAGGCGCTCGTCGCCGCGATGGCCGCGCAAAGGACAGTGATCGACGGGCACGCGCAGCCGCTGTTCGCCGGTGTCTGGGCGATCTTCGGCCATGGCAATGTCGCTGGGCTCGGCGAGGCGCTGTATGCCGCGCGCGACCGTCTGCCGACCTTGCGCGCGCATAATGAACAGGCGATGGCCCATGCCGCGATCGCCTTCGCGAAAGCCTCGCGCCGCCGGCGCATGATGGCGGTGACGAGCTCGATCGGCCCGGGTGCAACCAATATGGTGACGGCCGCAGCGGTCGCTCACGTCAATCGCCTGCCGGTGTTGCTGCTGCCCGGCGATGTCTTCGCCGGACGCCGCCCCGATCCGGTGCTGCAGCAGATCGAGGATTTCGGCGACGGCACGGTCTCCGCCAATGATTGCTTTCGGCCGGTCTCGCGCTATTTCGACCGCATCACCAGGCCCGAGCAGATCATGCCCGCTTTCGAGCGGGCGATGCAGGTTCTGACTGACGGGGCCGAATGCGGACCCGTGACGCTCGCGCTCTGCCAGGATGTGCAGACGGAAGCCTACGATTATCCCGACTGGTTCTTCGCGGAGCGGCTCTGGCAACCGCGCCGCCCGCGTGCCGACGAGACGCAGCTGGCGCAGGCCGCAGCGCTGCTCAAGGCCGCGAAACGTCCGCTCGTCGTCGCCGGCGGCGGCGTGCTCTATAGCGAGGCGGAAGCTGATCTTGCCGCCTTCTGCATGGCGCACGGCATCCCTGCAGCGGAAACGCAGGCCGGCAAGAGCGCGCTGCCTCACGATCTCCAGCTCAATCTCGGTGCTATCGGCGTCACCGGCACGGGTGCTGCCAACGATGCGGCGCGGCAGGCCGATGTCGTGCTGGCGATCGGTACCCGATTGCAGGATTTCACCACAGGCTCACGCTCGCTGTTCGCCGATCCCGCCTGCCGGATCATCGGCCTCAATACGCAGAGCTTCGATGCCGGCAAGCACCGTGCGCAGCCGCTCGTCGCCGATGCCAAGGTCGGACTGGTGGAGCTCGGCGCCGCGCTTCAGGGCTGGACGGCACCCTCTGCCTGGACCGGGCAGGCGAGGAGCGGCCGCACGGCGTGGCTGGAAACGGCCGCGCGCTACACAGCTGCCGGCAACGAAACCCTGCCGAGCGATGCAGAGGTCATCGGCGCCGTGCAACGCCGCAGCCAGCCAAGCGACGTCGTGCTCTGCGCAGCCGGCGGCTTGCCTGGCGAGTTGCACAAGCTCTGGCAGTCGGGCGCGCCCGGCGGCTACCACATGGAATACGGCTATTCCTGCATGGGCTACGAGATCGCCGGCGGCCTCGGCGTCAAGCTCGCCGATCCCAAGCGCGACGTCATCGTGATGGTCGGCGACGGGTCGTACCTGATGATGAATTCCGAGATCGCGACGTCAGTGATGCTTGGTGCAAAACTCATCATCGTTGTGCTCGACAACAAAGGCTTCGGCTGCATCAACCGGCTGCAGAATGCGACCGGTGGCGCGCCTTTCAACAACTTGTTGCGCGACAGCAGGCACGAGACGCTGCCTGAGATCGACTTCGCGGCCCACGCCGCCGCGATGGGAGCGATGGCGCGCAAGGTCGCTGGCATCACCGAACTGGAAGCGGCGCTCGACGAGGCGCGAGGTCACGACCGGACCAGCGTCGTCGTGATCGACACCGACCCGCTGCGCTCGACCGATGCCGGCGGCCATTGGTGGGAGGTGGCGGTGCCTGAAGTCTCCGAGCGCACCGAGGTCGAAGCTGCAAGGCGCGGCTATGTCGAGGCGCTCGCGCGTCGCAATGATTGATTGAATCGAGGACGACATGCCTATCCGTATCGGCGCCAACCCCATCGGCTGGTCGAACGACGATCTCCAGGAGATTGGCGGCGACACACCGCTTCAGACGTGCTTGGCCGAAGCGCGCGAGGCCGGCTTCGAGGGTATGGAGCTCGGCCACAAATTTCCACGGGAGCCGCAAGCGCTGAAGGCTGCGCTCGCGCCGTTCGGAATGGCCTGCATCTCCGGCTGGTATTCGGCGGAGCTCTTGAAGCGCGATGCCGATGCGGAGATGCGGCATCTGCGGCCGCATCTCGATCTGTTGAAGGCGATGGGATCATCAGTGCTGGTTTTCGCCGAGACCTCGAATGCGATCCATGGCGATCGCAGCAAGCCGCTGTCGCAGCGGCCGGTCATGAAATCAGGCGACTGGGCCGAGTTCGGCCGCCGTATCACTGAAGTTGCCGAGCGCACGCTCGCCGAGGGTGTCAGGCTGGTCTACCATCATCACATCGGCACCGTCGTGGAAAGCGCTGACGACATCGATGCCTTCATGGCGGCGACGGGCGAAGCCGCTCATCTGCTGCTCGACACCGGCCACGCCACCTGGGGCGGTGCCGATCCGGCTGCGCTTGCGCGAAAATATCGCGCCCGCATCAGCCATGTCCACGCCAAGGACGTGCGCCGCGCGGTGATGGAGCAAGCGCGACGCGAGGATTGGAGCTTCCTCGATGCGGTGTTGGGGCAGGGCAGCGAGCTCGGTGTCTACACCGTGCCCGGCGACGGCATGGTCGATTACCCCGCCGTCTTCCGAGAGCTCAATGGCTATTCCGGCTGGGTCGTGGTCGAGGCGGAGCAGGATCCAAAGAAAGCGCACCCGCTGACCTATGCAAAAAAGGGCGTTGCCCATCTGAAGCAGAGCCTGAAGGCGGCCGGGCTTAGCTGATCGTAGATCTCGCCTGCATCCGATCAGAAAAAAGCCGCCGGGTTTTCACCCTGGCGGCGTCGAAAAGTCCGTAGCTGTTGATTGCCTTCCCAGCCTCGTGCGTACCGCCGTTACCTTGTTTGCGGCCATGCCCGGCTCTTCTAGGCAATTGAACCTGATTCTGCTGTGACCCAAAGCACACAGAGCTAAAGGCCTGGAGGAGCACACGCTGATCGACAGGCTGCGCGAACTGACTGGTGTCACGCTGCCACGCTCCTAGCGCGTCTCAGACCCAGCCGCCGTCGACGATGTAGTGCTGGGCGGTGCAGGCGGAGGCCTCGTCGGAGGCGAGGAAGAGGGTGAACTTCGCGACCTCGTCCGGCACGAGCCGGCGCTTCAGGCACTGACGCTGCTGCAGTTCGGCCTCACCGGCCGGCGTCATCCATTTCTCGAGCTGGCGCTCGGTCATGATCCATCCCGGCGCGATCGCGTTCACGCGGATGTTGTAGGGACCGTAGTCGCGTGCCAGCGAGCGCGTCAGGCCGATCACGCCTGATTTGCTGGCGGTGTAGGCGGCCATGCCGCCTTGCCCGGCGATCCACGACACCGAGCCGAAATTGATGATGGCACCGGCCTTGGCCGCCTTCATGTCAGGCAACACGGCCTGCGAGGCAAAGAACTGGTGCTTCAGGTTCACCGCGATGCGGTCGTCCCAATATTCGGGCGTCATCTCCTCGGTCGCGTGCCGCTCGTCATGGGCGGCGTTGTTGACCAGGATGTTGATCGCGCCGTGCGCCTTGCGCGCCTGCTCGACGCCAGCCCGCAGGGCCGGGATGTCGGTCAGGTCCACGCGCTGGAAATGCGCGGCAAGTCCTCGATCCGACAGCTCGCGCGCCAGACGCTGGCCCTCGTCGACCTTGATGTCGAAGAACACGACCTTGGACTTCTGCTCGGCGAAGCGCCGCACGATCGCAGCGCCAATTCCCGCTGCACCTCCGGTGACGAGCACGACCTTGCCGGCGAGGTCGGAATAGATGGCGGCCATGGGAACCTTCCAGTTTGTTGCGGGCGGCGAGGCCGCCCCGATTCTTTCGCAGGAACTTAGCCTTTTCGCTCGTGAGGTACATATGTCAGAATTTTAGTTGCGTACCTCAAAAACTGAAGGCAGGATTGCGCCCAAAGAATAAGAGCGTTGGGAGGTTGTGATGAGATTGCTCGGGAAGCTGGGACTAGCCGTTGCCGCGTGCCTGCTTGGCGCCAATGTCGCGGCCGCCGACACCGTCGTGAAATGGCTCCACATCGAGGTCAATCCGGCCCAGGTGAAGGTCTGGGAGGAGGTCGCACGCAGCTATGAGGCCTCGCATCCCGGCGTGAAGGTTGAGATGCAGTTCCTCGAAAACGAGGCCTACAAGGCCAAGCTGCCGACCATCCTGCAATCCAAGGATCGGCCGAACATCATCTACAGCTGGGCCGGCGGCGTGTTGAAGACGCAGATCGAAGCCGGCGTGCTGGAAGACATCACCGATTCCGTGAAAAGCGGCGGCTATGGCGACACGATCGCACCGGCGGCGCTCGCCGCCTTCAGCCAGAACGGCCACGTCTTTGGACTTCCGATCTCGCTGTCGCAGGTCGGTTTCCTCTACAACAAGGATTTGATGGCCAAGGGCAATGTCGATCCAAGCAAGATCAAGACATGGGACGATCTGCTCGGCGCGGTGAAAACGCTGAAGGCTGCGGGCGTTACGCCGATCGTGGTTGGCGGCGCCGATAAATGGCCGTTGCATTTCTACTGGACGCATCTCGCCGTGCGCATCGGCGGCAAGCCGGCCTTCGATGCTGCGCTGAAGGGTGAAAACGGCGGCTTTGCCGGCGAAACTTTCCAGAAATCCGGCGAGTTGTTCAAGCAGCTCGTTGATCTGCAGCCGTTCCAGAACGGCTTCCTCGGCTTCAAGAACCCGCAGGCCGTCGGCTATTTCGGCGACGGAAAGGCCGCGATGATCCTGGCCATCTCGTCCTTCTATCACACCCAGCGCGCGCTCGCCGCCGACAAGGTCGGTCTCAGCGACGACAAGCTTGGCTGGTTCGATTTTCCTGTCGTCCCCGGCGGCAAGGGCGAGCCGTCAGATACGCTCGGCGGCATCACCGGCTGGCTGGTCACGAAAGACTCGCCGAAGGAGGCGGTCGACTTCCTGAAGTACTTCATCTCCAAGGACGTGCAGGCGCGGCTTGCCGCCGGCAACTTCGTCATTCCCGTCGTCAAAGGCGGCGAGGCCGGCCTCAACACCGCCTTCATGAAGCAGATCGCGGCCAATCTGGCGAAGTCCAACTATCATCAGAACTTCTATGACCAGAGCCTCGGCCCGTCGGTCGGCCGCGTCGTCAACGACGTCAGCGCGGAGATCGCCGGCGGCAGCATGAGCCCGCAGGACGCCGCGAAAGCGATCGAAGCGGCGTACAAGCAGGGTAACTGACGGTGGCGCGTCGGATCGCGATCGCCGCGCCGGTCAACGTTGCCGGCGAGGCGGTTCCGCGGGCGCTGCGTGGCCCAGGCTGGGACGGCCGCTTCACCGTCCTGATCCTGTTCCTGCCGCCGGCGCTGCTGCTGTTCACGCTGTTCGTGGTGCTGCCGATCGGCGAGGCGGCGTGGTACTCCGGCTTCAACTGGAACGGTTTCGGCAGGCCGACCCACTGGATCGGCTTCGACAATTATCGTTTCGTGCTCGAAACGCGCGCGTTCTGGCTCGCGCTTCGCAACAACGGGCTGATCATCGCGGTCTCGCTCGCGGTCCAGCTGCCGCTTGCCCTGACATTGGCCCTGATGCTGGCCGAGAAGTTTCGTGGCGCTGTGGCGTTGCGCATGCTGTTCTTCATGCCCTATATCCTGGCGGAGATCGCGACCGGGTTGATCTTCTCCTTCATCTATGACGGTGACTATGGCCTTGTTGCTTCGATCTGGCGGTTTTTCGGCGCCGAGCCGCCGTATCTGCTGGCCTCGACCGACACGGCGATGCTGGCGGTTCTGATCGTGATCGTGTGGAAGTATTTTGGCTTCCATATGATGCTGTTCATCGCGGCGCTGCAGAGCCTGGACAAGAGCCTGGTCGAGGCGGCACGGATCGACGGCGCGACCCGTTCGCAAATCTTGCGCCATGTCGTGATTCCCTTGCTCTATCCGACCATCCGCCTCTCGGTGTTCTTCGCCATCGTCGGCTCGCTGCAGCTGTTCGATCTCGTCATGCCGCTGACACGCGGGGGACCGGCGGATTCCTCGAACACGATGGTGAGCTTTCTCTACAACAACGGCATCTCGCGGATGCGGGTCGGCTATGGCAGCGCCATCGGCGTCATCCTGTTCGCGATCTGCGTGACCTTTGCCTTCACCTACAAGCGTTGGTTCATGCGCGATGAATAGTGCCGAGACGTCCCGTGCGCCGTTCGACCCCGCCGTGCTGTTCAAGGCGGCGTTCCTCGGCATCGTCGCGATCTTCGTGCTGGTGCCGCTGCTTGCGACCTTGCTCGGCGGCTTCAAATCGCTCGGCGAATTGCGCGTCAATCCATTCGGCCTGCCCAGTCATTGGGAGTGGCAGAACTATGCGGATATCCTGTTCTCGGGGCGCTACTGGCAGCTATTGCGCAACTCGCTGATCATCTCCACCCTCACGGTGACGTTGACCCTGATTGTCGCCTCGATGGCTGCGTTCACTTTCGCTCACGTCAGGTTCTTCGGCTCGTCGATGCTGCTGAGCTATTTGACGCTCGGCCTGCTGTTTCCGGCGGCGACCGCCGTGCTGCCGCTGTTCATCAAGGTGCGCGATCTCGGCCTGCTCGATACCTATTTCGGCGTTGCGCTGCCTCAAGTGGCCTTTAGCCTCGCCATGAGCGTGCTGCTGCTGCGCCGCTTCTTCAAGGACATTCCCTATGAACTGCTGGAGGCCGCGCTGGTCGACGGCTGCAGCTACATCAAGTTCTTTCGCTATGTGACGCTGCCGTTGTCGCGGCCGATCCTGGCGACCGTCGGCACCATCACCTTCGTCAATAGCTGGAACGCCTATCTGTTGCCGCTGGTGATGCTCAACACCGATGCGCTCTATCCCTGGCCGCTCGGCATCATGGTTTATCAGGGCGAGTATTCGTCCGAATGGCACCTGATCCTCGCCTTCATCACACTGACGATCCTGCCCACGATCATCCTGTTCCTGCTGGCGCAGAAGCACATCGTTGCCGGCCTCACCGCGGGCGCGGTGAAGGGATAGCTAAGACTTCACGGAGACAAAAATGAGAAAAGTCGGCGTCGGAATCATCGGTTGCGGTGTCATCAGCACCGCTTACCTCAAGGCAGCGCAGCGCTTTCCGGTCATGGAGGTGAGGGCGCTTGCCGACATGCGCAGCGATATTGCGGAGCGCCAGGGCGCCGCCTTCGGGCTGCCGGCGATGCGGGTCGACCAGCTGCTCAAGCGCGATGATGTCGAAATCGTCATCAATCTCACCGTCCCGCTCGCCCACACCGACGTCAGCCTTGCGGTGCTGAATGCCGGCAAGCACGTCCATTCCGAGAAGCCGCTCGGCATCAATGTCGCCGAAGCCCGCAAGGTGATGGATCTCGCCGCGCAGAAGAATCTTCGGGTCGGCTGCGCGCCCGACACGTTCCTCGGCGGCGGGCACCAGACCGCGCGCAAGCTGATCGACGACGGCGCGATCGGCACGCCCGTGGCGGGCAGCGCCTTCTTCGGGTGCCCCGGCCACGAGCGCTGGCATCCGGCGCCTGGCTTCTACTATTTGCGGGGTGGCGGGCCGATGCTGGACATGGGGCCGTACTACATCACCGATCTTGTGCAGCTGCTGGGCCCGGTCGCCAGCGTGATGGGCTCGACCGCGCGCCCGAAATCCGAGCGTCTGGTCACCAGTCAGCCGATGAACGGCACCTTGATCCCGGTCGAGGTGTCGACCCACGTCGCGGGAACGCTCGAATTCGAGAGCGGAGCGGTCGTCTCGATCACGATGAGCTTCGATGTGCCGAAGCACCGTCATGCACCGATCGAAATCTATGGCGACAAGGGCAGCATGCTGGTGCCCGACCCGAACCGCTTCGGCGGCGAAGTGCAGGTCGCCAAGACGGGTGGCGAATTCGAGACGGTGCCGTTGACACACGGTCATGTCGAAGGCGAGTTCCGCTCGATCGGCGTCGCCGACATGGCTTCCGCGATCCTGAACAACCGGCCGCACCGCGCCAGCGGGGCGCTGGCCTTCCACGTGCTCGAGGTAATGGAGGCATTCCAGACCTCGGCCGACGAGGGGCGTCGCGTCAAGATCGAGAACCGCGTCGAGCGGCCGGCGATGCTGCCGGCTGGAAATGAAACCGGACAGATCGACTGAGGGAATGACCATGCGCAAGGCATTAATTGTATGGGGCGGCTGGCCGGGACACGATCCCGATCTCTGTGCCTCGATGATCCGCGGCTGGCTGAAGGCGGAAGGCTTTGATGTGCGGATCGAGACGACGACCGAGGCGTTCGGCGATCCCAAGATCCACGATCTGTCGCTGATCATCCCGATCTACACGATGTCGAAGATCGAGAAGGCGGATGCGCTGAATCTCTGCGCCGCGGTGCGCAGCGGCGTCGGGCTCGCCGGTCATCATGGCGGCATGTGCGATGCGTTCCGCGATTCTGTGGACTACCAGTTCATGTGCGGCGGGCAATGGGTTGCACATCCCGGCAACATCATCGATTACAAGGTCGATGTGACGAAGCCTGATGACCCCATCATGAAGGGTCTGAAGAGCTTCGAGCATCGTTCGGAGCAGTATTACATGCATATCGACCCCGCCATCGAGGTGCTGGCGACGACGACATTTACCGGCGACCACGCGCCCTGGATCGATGGCGTGGTGATGCCCGTGGTCTGGAAGAAGCAATATGGCGCGGGCAGGGTGTTCTACTCCTCGCTCGGTCATCGCGCCTACGAGCTCGACGTGCCGGAGATCCGGACGCTGATGACCCGCGGCATGCTGTGGGCGGCACGCGAATGACAGAGGGCGCGATCCAGCCCATGGTTCGCGCCACGCTCGAGGACGTCGCGCGCGCCGCGGGGGTTTCGCTCGCCACCGTCGATCGCGTCGTCAACCGGCGCGAGGGCGTGCGCGCCAAGACGGTCGCGCGCGTCGAGGCCGCGGTGGCAAAACTCGGCTATCGTGCCGACGTCGCTGCCGCGCGTCTTGCCCGCGGACAGTCGTTTCGTTTCGCCTTCGTGCTGCCGACCGGCAGCAACAGCTTCATGACCAATCTGTCCGAGCAGGTTCAGCGCACCGCCGACTGGCTTGCCGGTCAGCGCGGCTTCATCGATGTCCTCCACGTCGACGTGTTCGATCCGGAAGTCCTCGCCGGCGCGCTGGAAGACCTGTCGCCGGTCTATCAGGGCGTCGCCGTGGTCGCGCTCGACCATCCCAAGGTCCGCGACGCGATCGACGAGCTGACCGCGCGCGGGGTCGCCGTGGTGACCCTGGTGTCGGACGCGCCCAGCTCGCGCCGTCTGCACTATGTCGGCATCGACAATCCGGCCGCGGGCAGAACCGCGGCAACGCTGATGGGGCGCTTTCTCGCGGCCCGCGAGGGCAAGGTTGCCGTCATCGCGGGATCGCTGTCGCTGCGCGACCATACCGAGCGGCAGTTCGGCTTCCATCAGATCTTGTCCAGCGAGTATCCGAACCTCACGATGCTGCCAGTGATGGAGGGCCGCGACGACAGCGAGCGCACGCGGGAGCTGACCACCACGCTGCTCAAGCGCCATACGGACCTGCGCGGCATCTATTGCTGCGGCGCCGGCAATCGCGGCATTGCCGAGGTGCTCGAGGCCTCCGGCCGCGCGCGCGACGTAGTCTGGATCACCCACGAGCTGACCCAGCATACGCGGCGCTTCCTGGTGCGCGGCACGCTCGATGCCATCATCAACCAGGACCCAGGTCACGAGGCGCGCTCCGCCGCACGGGTGCTGCTGGCGCATTGCATGGAAGAGCCGATCAGCCCCGATCAGGAGCGCATCCGGATCGATATTTTCCTGCGCGACAATCTTCCGTAGCCCCCCGGTCCATACCTTGAAGACCGCTCGGCGGCCATTCGGAGCGGCACCGGCGCAAGGCGCCGAGAGTTCTATCTTCCCAAGTAGTTAGAGGACGATACGGGCACGCTTTTGGGCAGCCGCCGGGCGTGCCCTCGTGCCGGCGATTGACAGGCAATTATTACATGTCTAAAAATATGCAAATTCATATAATTTACGAGACGCCTGAATGGACGCGCATCCGCTCAAGCTCAAGGTCAGGTCGTATGTTGCGGAGACGCCGTTCATACGGAGCCTTGTGTTTGGCGTGGAGGACGGCGTGGTGCCGCGCTGGCAGGCGGGCGCGCATCTGCGCGTCGCACTCCCTGACGGAGGCGATCGGCCGTACTCGCTGATGGCGTTGCCGGGCCTGCCCGACGATGCGCTGGCGCTGGGTGTCCTGCGCGAGGAGGCATCGACCGGCGGCTCGCAATTTATGCACGCGCTGAAGGTCGGCGATGTCGTGAAGGCCTCCGTGCCGGTCAACAATTTTCGCCTGCACGAGGGCAGCGCGCCGGCGCTGCTGTTCGCCGGCGGTATCGGCATCACGCCGGTTCTGTCGATGGCGACGGAGCTTACGGCGCGGGGAATCTCGTATCGCCTGCACTATGCGGGGCGCATGCAGGGACTGCTGCCGTTCCTGCCGCAATTGCGGGACATCTGCGCCAAGAACCTGTCCGTCCACTACGACAGCGACGAGTCTCGCCTCGACATTGCAGCGGCGCTCGGCGATGCCGCGAACGCCCATGTTTATGTCTGCGGCCCCTCAGGCATGATCGAGGCCGTGAAGGCCGGCGCGCTCGCCGCTTGCGTGTCCGCTGACCGCATCCATTACGAGCTGTTCAAATCCGAGACGCCGTCCTCGCCCGACCGGCCGTTCGAGGTCGAGATCAAGTCGACCGGGCAGGTCGTCGGAGTCGCGGCGGGGCAGACCATCATCCAGGCGCTGGAAGCGGCTGGGCTCGACGTTCTCTACGACTGCCAGCGCGGCGATTGCGGCATCTGCCAGTGCGGCGTGATCGAAGGGGTGCCCGACCATCGCGATGTGATCCTCAGCGACGATGAGAAGGCCTCCAACAAGGTCATGCAGATCTGCGTGTCGCGCGCCAGGTCGGAACGTCTGGTGCTGGATCTCTAAGGGGGAGACGAGGAACGCCATGAACAAATACGGAGGCAATGCCGAGGCGATCGCGGCGCTGGTGCGCGAGGCCGAGGTGCACCGCGACGTCTATGTCGACCCCGAGGTCTTCGAGCTCGAGATGGAGCACCTGTTTCCGAACGGCTGGATCTATGTCGGCCATGCGAGCCAGCTGGCGAAGCCGGGCGATTTTATCACCGCCACGATCGGCCGGCAGCCGGTCATGGCCAGCCGCCACACCGATGGCTCCATCCATGTGTTCTACAATCGCTGCCCGCACAAGGGCGTGAAGATCGCCTCCGAGCCCTGCGGCAACACAGGGAAGTTCTTCCGCTGCCCCTATCACGCCTGGTCCTTCAAGACCGACGGCTCGCTGCTCGCGATCCCCCTGAAGAAGGGCTACGAGGGGGCAGGCTTCGGCGACACCCAGGCGAATGAGGGGCTGTCGAAGGTCAGGAACGTCGTCATCTACCGCGATTTCATCTTCGCCCGCCTCAGCGCTTCAGGTGTCTCCTTCGAGGATTATTTCGGCGAGAGCCTCTCGACCATCGACAACATGGTCGACCGCTCGCCGGAGGGGAAGCTTGCCGTCATGGCGACGCCGATCCGCTACATGCACACCTGCAATTGGAAGATGCTGGTCGAGAACCAGACCGACACCTGCCATCCGATGGTCGCGCATGAGAGCTCGGCCGGCACCGCCGTGAAGGTGTGGAAGCGCGAGCAGGGCGATTCCACGGAGACGCCGATGGCGGTGCAGCTCTACGGCCCCTTCATGAGCCCCTACGAGTTCTATGAGCAGAGCGGCATCCGGATCTGGCCGAACGGCCATGGCCACACCGGCGTCGCCAACTCCATCCATTCGAACTATCAGGACGTCCCCGGCTATCTCGACCAGATGGTCGCGGCCTATGGCGAGCAGCGGGCGCACGAGATCCTCGGCGAGGTCAGGCACAACACCGTGTACTTCCCGAACATCATGGTGAAGGGCGCAGTCCAGATCCTGCGCAATTTCATTCCCGTTGCGGTCGACAAGACCCTGGTCGAGAGCTGGGTCTATCGCCTGGTCGCCGCGCCCGACAAGCTCTACGAGCGGGCGCTGATGTACAACCGTTTCATCAACGCGCCGACCTCGATCGTCGGTCACGACGACCTCGAAATGTACGAGCGAGCGCAGGAAGGGTTGAAGTCCAACGGCAATCAATGGGTCAATCTGCGCCGTCTCTATGACGGCCATGAAGAGCAGGACGTGACGGCCGTCATCAACGGCACGTCCGAGCGACAGATGCGAAACCAGTTCCACGCCTGGGCGAAATTCATGACCATGGATATGGACAAGCGCGTCGAGGCCGCGGAATGATCGACGAGAAGGCCATCACCGAGTTCATCTACCGGGAAGCCGAGCTGCTCGACACCATGCAGTGGCAGGACTGGCTCGATCTGTTTCATCCCGAGGGGCGTTACTGGATGCCGCTGGAATGGCAGCAGCAGGACCCTGTGCTGCAGCCGTCATTGATGTACGAGGATCTCTTGCTTCTCAAGGTGCGGGTCGAGCGTCTCGCAGGCGAGCGTACCTTCAGCCAGAAGCCCAAAAGTCGCTGCCATCATCTGCTCCAGGCGCCCAGGATCGTCGCGTGCGATCCGGAGGCCGGCGTGGTCAAGACGCGGACGTCCTATATCTACACCGAGACCCGGGGCGACAATTTGGAGCGTTATTCGGGATGGGCCTCGCACGATCTGCTAGAGGTCGGCGGCGCCATCAAGATCAAGCTCAAGCGCGTCGATCTCGTCAATTTCGACGCGCCGTTCGGCAACATCCAGCTTTTCATGTGAGACTGCCTTGACCGCTGCGACCACAGTCTATGCCCGATTTCGCGAGACCGCGCTCCGCCGGGGCGAGGCCGGTTTCCTCAACGTGCTGCCGGAGACATCAGGGATCTACGGCATCGCCGCCGGCGAGATCACCTATCGCACCATGCTTGAGCGGGTCGAGCGCTGGCGCGAGGCCTTTGCGAGCGGCGGCTATGGCGAAGGCCATCGCGTCGGGCTGCTGCTGCAGAACAGGCCTGTGTTCATCGAGCTGTGGTTCGCGCTCAACGCGCTCGGCGTCTCCGTGGTGCCGATCAATCCGGATCTGCGCCTCAGCGAGATCGAATACATCATCGCGCATTCCGAGATGAACGCGGCGTTCGTCCTCGCCGACCGACGCGACGAGGTGGAGACAGCGGCGCGTCAGGCCGGCCGGCCAATCCCGGTCGTGACCGGTGAGGGCAGCGTGCCTGTACCCCTTGGTGGGGCGCGGCCCGCGAGCACGGGCGATGGCGCGACCGAGTGCGCGCTGCTCTACACGTCGGGGACGACGGGCCAGCCCAAGGGCTGCGTGCTTACCAACACCTATTTCCTGCATTCCGGCAATTGGTATCGCGACGTCGGTGGCCTGATCGATCTCAAGATGGACGGTGAGCGCATGATCACGCCGCTGCCGCTGTTCCACATGAACGCGATGGCGGTTTCGCTGATGGCGATGCTGTCGGTCGGCGGCTGCCTGACCATGCTCGATCGCTTCCATCCGCGCAGCTGGTGGGCCTCGGTCCGCGATAGCCGCGCCACCTGCCTGCACTATCTCGGCGTGATGCCCTCGATGCTGATGAGCGCGCCTGAAACGGACCAGGATCGGACGCACACCGTGCGCTTCGGCTTCGGTGCCGGCGTCGACAAGCTGCTGCATGCGCCGTTCGAGGCGCGCTTCGGCTTTCCGCTGCTGGAAGCCTGGGCCATGACCGAGACGGGCAGCGGCGGCGTCATCGCCGCCAATGTCGAGCCGCGCAAGGTCGGCACCAGCTGCTTTGGACGCCCCGCGGCCGAGGTCGAGATACGCATCGTCGACGACAGCGGCAATGATGCGCCAGGCGATGCGCCCGGCGAGCTGCTCGTGCGGCGGGCCGGCACTGATCCGCGTTACGGCTTCTTCCGCGAGTATTTGAAGAACCCGGAGGCCACCGCCGAGGCATGGGCCGGCGGCTGGCTGCACACAGGCGATATCGTCTCGCGCGATGCGGACGGCGATCTGCATTTCGTCGATCGCAAGAAGAACGTGATTCGCCGCTCCGGCGAGAACATCGCCGCGGTCGAGGTCGAGTCCGTCCTCAACCGCCATGGCGCGATCCGTCAGGCCGCGGTCGCGGCGACGCCTGATCAGGTGCGCGGCGACGAGGTGGCGGCGGTCATCGTCGCCGAAGCGGCCGGTGCCGACCGCGCGCTCGCCGAAGACATCGTGCGCTGGAGCCTGGAGCAGATGGCCTACTACAAGGCGCCCGGCTGGATCGCCTTTGTCGACAGCCTGCCGCTCACCGCAACCGAGAAGATCCAGCGCGGCAGCCTGAAGGATTTTGTCGCAAGGCTGATGCGCGAGGGCGCGTTCTTCGACCTTCGCGATCTCAAGAAACGGCAGGTCTGATCATGACAGGTCCGATGGGCGAGCTCCGCACCACACTCATCACCGGCGGCAATTCGGGCATCGGCGAGGCGCTGGCGAAAAAGCTTGTCGAAAGCGGGCAGCGCGTCGTCTCGGTCGGGCTGGACAAGCCGAGCTGGACGCACGAACTGCTCGCGGCGTATTGCGCCGATCTGACCAGCATCGATGAGACGCGCGCGATCGCGCAGCAGATTTGCCGCGATCATGCCATTGATCGTCTCGTGCACAATGCCGGAATCATCATACCGAACCTGCTGCCCGATGTCAGGCCGGAGGACATTCTGATGCTGGCGCAGCTCCATCTGGGCGCGCCGATGCTGCTGACCCAGGCCGCGCTGGAGGGGATGCTCGCGCGCCGCTTCGGGCGCATCGTGTTCGTGTCTTCGCGCGCTGCGATGGGCGCAGCGACGCGTTCGGCCTATTCGGCGACCAAGGCCGGCGTACATGGCATGGCGCGGACCTGGGCGCTGGAGCTCGCCGCGAGCGGCATCACCGTGAATGTCGTCGCGCCCGGGCCGATCCTGACCGACAATTTCTGGGGCATCGTCCCGAAGGGCTCCGAGCAACAGGAGCGGATGGCGCGCAACATCCCGGTCGGGCGGCTCGGCTCGCGCGAGGATGTCGCGCACGCGATCTCGTTCTTCCTCGACGAGCGCTCGGACTTCGTCACCGGCCAGGTGCTCTATGTCTGCGGCGGCGCCAGCCTCGTCGGCCTCAGTCCTTGAGGCGCGCGCCCTAGATCTGGTTCTGCCTGATGTTCTCCACCATCTTGGCGAGTACGCGCGCGCAGACCTCGATGTCGTCGGGTTCGATGCCCTCGATCAGCTTGTCGTAATTGTTCGCCATGATCGGCCAGATCTTGCGCAGCAGCGCCTCGCCGTCCGCCGTCAGTCCGACGACACGGCGACGCTGGTCCTCCTCCGCGATCTCGCGCTTGACGAGGCCCGACGAGACCATGGATTCGACCATGCGGCTCGCCGTCGACTGCTCGGTCACCGCAAGAACGGCGACCTCGTTGACCGTGAGCGTCTTGTAGATGAACAGCACCGACAGCGTCCGGAACACGACATTGTTGATGCCGTGCTCGCTGAGGTCGCGGTTCTGATCGAGGTTCCAGCGATTGGCGAGCCGGTTGAAAAGGTAGGGGATATAGGTTTGCAACTGGTTCCGCGTCCGCGGCGGACCCGACTTCCATCTGCTCTTGGATTCTCTGGCCATTATCTCTTGCGACTTTGCTTCTTGCTGTCGGTATTCAGTTTCGAGGATAGCGATTTCAGCGCGGACAGCGCGCCATCCAGCTCCCGGACCGGGACACTCTCGAATCGTTTGGCGAGGTGCTTCTTGTGGATCTCGGCCGCCTTCCTGAACAGCGCTTCGCCCTTCGGCGTCAGGCGCACGATGAAGGACCGCCGATCCTCGCTCGACATCTCCCGGCTGATCAGATCGTCGGCGAGAAGACGCTGCACCAGGCCGGAGACATTGCCGCCGCTCACTTTCAGATTCTGCGACAATTGCCCGAGCGCGAGACCCTCCCGATAGCGATCGAGCTGGGCCAGCACGTCGAACTTTGCCAGCGACAGGCCGAACTCCGAGTTCAGCATCGAATTCAACGAGGCGAACAGCTCGCTGTGCAGCGAGAGCAATTGCAGCCAGAGCCGCGTTTCGATCTGCCCGGGGACGGGAACCATGTTCTCTTTGAGTGCTGCCGGCATCGCATGACCACCGAGGACAGAATGTCTCGTCGAGTTGAAGGATTATTGCAGTTTGGTCGCTCCGATGAACGACTTGAGAATCGTAGTCAAGCCGCCCGATCCTGACCTCCTGCGGGGCGCACGGCAATCCAATCCTGCATCCCGCGTTGTTGACTCATGCGAATGTCTTGATGGTCTGGATCACGCCGTCGAGCGCCGTGCCGGCGCTGTCCTTCAACGCGGCCTCGCGCAGTCGGCGCGCCCAGTCGGCGGCATCCTCGCGGCGTTCGACCAGCTTGATCGCCGCCAGCGTCCTGTCGAATTTCGACAGGCCCCGGCTGTGGGTGTCGGAATAGCCTTTGACGAGGCGGCGGCATTGCAGGATCTCGACGCCGAGCTGGTAATTGCTGCCGACCGCCTCGCGCGCGGCCTTGAGCCACGAATCGCGGTGATCAGTCTCGTTGGCGTGACGCAGCGAGCGGCGGCGCAGGCCGCGCATGCCGCCGACGACATAGAGCACCATGAACCACGGGAGCGAATAGGTTTTCACTCGCCGTCCCTTGTTGACGCGGCGATCGAGCCAGGCCACGAGGCGGGGCCGCGCGCCGAGCCAGTGGCCAAAGCCCGCGGGCAGCATGCCCATCACTTCCTCCATGCGGGGATGCATGAATTCGGTGGTCTGGAGCACCTGTCCGTCCGACATCTCGAGCTCGCTCTCGATGCGCGCGCGGCGGCCGGCGCGCGTCTTGAGGTCGGCGACGCGGATGACGTCGTCATAGCTCATGGCGTTGGCGAGGTGCTTCGCCGCGGCCTCCGTGAACGCAAAGGCGTGCGCGCTGCCGCCAGCATTTCTGTCGGCCGCGTGCAGGGTCTTGAGGATGTCGAGATATTCGCCGCCATAGGCGATGTCCTGGAAGTCAACGACCTTCCGCAAGCCCGCGCGCGCCATGGCGAGCGCAGGCTCGGGCAATTCCTGATTCAACCTCGCGACCAGCGCCGCGAGCTGCGGATCCGATATGGCGGAGGAGGGCATCTTGCCGGCCGGCTTGGCTCGCGCGGGCGCTGCGACCTCGGCAGGGCCGTTTCTGACTCGCTCGAAGGCGGCATCGAACGTCTCGACGCTGGCCTTGGCGCCCTTGCCGCCGGCGCGGATCACGTCGAGATAGCTGTCGCGGCTGAACGGCAGCACGTCGGCCGCGGCGAGCGCGCCGAACATCGCGGCCGAAATGACGCTGCCATGCGCAATCGCCAGCGCGTTGAGGTCGAAGATAATCTCGGTCTTCGCGGCGATGCCGATCGCGCCGGTGACGGCGCCGCTGTCGGCGATGCCGTTGCCGGGGGCGATCTTCTCGCCAACCGCGAACGAGCGGTGGTTGGACGCGATTAGCGTGGTTCGTTCAGGCGTCACGAGGCCGCGCAGGATCGAACGGCCGGCCTCCATGAACTCGGCCGCCATCACCACATCGACGTCGCCGGGCGTCGGCATCAACGACAGGATTGGCTTGCGGCCACCCGCCGGCGGCATCGCCTCGATGTAGTAGATCGTCGCGCCGGTGCGCTGGGCCACGCCCGGCACCGAGGTCGATTGCGCGACCCAGCCATGGTTCTCGGCGAGCTGCACGATCCAGTCGGTCAGGACACCACCGCCCTGGCCGCCCATCGCAACGATCGCGATCGAGATCGGCCGCTCGGTTGCTTCGCCGCTCGCAGGCAGTGCCAGTCGGACCGTCTCGTCCCTCATGCCCAGATTCTCATATTAAGGCCTCGAGGGCCGGCCGGCGGCGGTCACGCCGCCGCTGCAGCCAGCCGATGACGCTCATGGCGATGTTCGATTTGAACGTGTCCCAGCGGCTCGGATTGTGAATGACGTCGGCGCGGTAGAACGACGGGCAGAGCACGGCGGCCTCGGAGACTTCGCCGCAATTGCCGCATCCCACGCAGGAATTGTCGATGGCCGCAACCGGATCGTCGCGCAAGGGATCGTCGAGCTGCTTCACCGACAACGACGGGCAGCCGGAGAGGCGGATGCAGGCGTGATCGCCGGTGCACACGTCTTCGTCGACGCCGAAGCGCTCCTTGACGATGCGCACCCCGTCCTTGATCGCCTTGCTGACTTGCGGCTTCACGCGGCGCTGCTTGTTCAGCATGCATTCGGAGGAGGCGACGATGACCTTCGGGCCTTCCTCCTTGGTCGTCAGCGCCTCCTTCAGCGTGTCGCGCATCTTGCCGACGTCATAGGTGCGGTCGAGCTGGCGGACCCATTGGCCGCCGATGCCCTTCACGGCCTGCACGATCGAATTGTTGGTCTTGCGCCGGTTGTTGTTCGCGCGCGAGGACAGGATGTCCTGACCTCCGGTCGCCGACGTGTAGTAGTTGTCGACGATGACGAAGACGCCGTCATGCTTGTTGAACACGGCATTGCCGATGCCGCTGGTCAGGCCGTTGTGCCAGAAGCCGCCGTCGCCCATGACCGCGATCGAGCGCTTGTCGGCCTTGACGTTGAAGGCCGAGGTCGAGGCGGGGCCCAGGCCGAAGCCCATGGTGGTCGCGCCGATATTGAACGGCGGCAAGATCGAGAACAGATGGCAGCCGATATCCGCCGAAACGTGGTGCTGGCCGAGCTCCTCCTCGACCAGCTTCATCGCGGCGAAGATCGGCCGCTCCGGGCAGCCGGTGCAAAGCCCGGGCGGACGCGCCGGCACCACCTGCTTGAGCTTCTCGACCGCGGGATGATTGAGCACGGGCGCGGCGTCCGGCGCCGGCGGCCGGTTGCCGAGCAGCCGCGGCTCGGTCTTCTCGAGGAACTCCCTGACGCCGCCGAGCAGGATCTGCGCGGTGTAGTCACCGCCCATCGGCAGCACGTCCTTGCCATGGACGCGCGCCTGGATATCCTTGCGGCGCAGCACCGTGTTGATCGCCTGTTCCAGATATTCCGGCTGGCCCTCTTCGACAACAAGCACCGCGTCCTTGCCGGCGCAGAACTCGGCAATCTCCGTGTCGATCACGGGGTAGGTGACGTTCATGACATAGAGCGCCACTTGCGTATTGCCGTAAGCGTCCGACAGCCCGAGATATTGCAGCGCGCGGACCACATTGTTGTACATGCCGCCCTGCATGATGATGCCGACCTTGCCCTGCGCTGGCCCCATCCATTCGTTCAGCTTGTTGTCGCGGACGAACCCGATGGCCGCGGGCAGCCGCGTCCTGATCTTCTCCTGCTCGTGCTCATAGGCCGCCGGCGGCAGCACGATGCGGTTCACGTCGCGTTTCGGATTGTTGAGTGCATCCTTGATGGTGTGCGCGGGCCTGACGTTGTCCTTGCAGGCAAAGCTGCCGTGCATGTGGCAGGCGCGGACGCGCACCTCCAGCATCACGGGCGTATTGGAAACTTCCGAGAGCTCAAAGCCCTTTTCGATCAGGTTGACGATGCACTCGTGGTCGGGGCGGGGATCGAGCAGCCAGATCTGCGACTTCATCGCAAACGCATGCGTGCGCTCCTGCATGATGGAGGAGCCTTCGCCATAATCCTCGCCGACGATGATCATGGTGCCGCCGGTGACGCCGCCCGAGGCGAGATTGGCGAGCGCGTCCGAGGCGACATTGGTGCCGACGGTGGACTTCCACGCCACGGCGCCGCGCAGCGGATACATCACCGAAGCCGACAGCATCGCCGCGGCGGCGGCTTCGTTGGCCGAGCTCTGGAACACGACGCCGAGATCGTCGAGCACGTCCTTGGCGTCGGCGAGCACGTCCATCAGATGCGAGATCGGCGAGCCCTGATAGCCGCCGACATAGGCGACGCCGGATTGCAGCAGCGCCTTGGTGATGGCGAGGATGCCTTCGCCGCGGAAAATATCGCCGTCGCCGAGCCGGAGATCCTCGACTTCGCGAGCAAAAGACCGTTCAGCCATTGCACCCTCCAGAAATATGCGTTAGCATACGTTTACATGTGAAGTAAGTCAACGCGCGCCATGTTATCACGCCTGCGGATCTCTTCCTTCGGAGAGGGCGGTCATGAGCCAGCGACAGGGTAGGGCCGATGCTGAAGCTGCCTCGCTTTAGAGCCGCCGCCGTCCAGGCTTCACCAGTCTATCTCAATGCGAGCGCGACCGCCGACAAGGCAACCTCACTGGTGCGTGAGGCGGCGGCAAACGGCGCCAAGCTGGTCGCGTTCCCCGAAGTTTTCGTGCCCGGCTATCCCTATTGGAACTGGATCACCGATCCCGTCACCGGCAGTGCATGGTTCGAAAAGCTCGCCAAGGCCTCGGTGCTGGTGCCGGATCCCGAGGTCGACGTCGTCAGGAAGGCTGCGCGCGATGCGGGATGCTACGTCGTCCTCGGCGTCAACGAGCGCAGCCCGGTCTCGCTCGGGGCGATCTACAATACGCTGGTGTTCATCGGTCCTGACGGTGCGCTGCTCGGCAAGCACCGCAAGCTGGTGCCGACCTGGGCAGAGAAGCTGACCTGGACCGGCGGTGACGGATCGAGCCTGCGCGTCTATGATACCGAGATCGGGCGTCTCGGCGGTCTTGCCTGCGGCGAGAACACCAACACGCTCGCGCGCTTTGCGCTGCTCGGCCAGGGTGAGCTCGTGCACGTCGCCAGCTACATCTCGCTTCCCGTCGCGCCGCCTGATTACGACATGGCGGAAGCGATCAAGCTGCGCGCCATTGCCCATTCCTTCGAAGGCAAGATCTTCACCATCGTGTCCTGCTCGACCGTGTCGGAGGAGATCATCGCGGCGATGGAGACCATCGTCCCCGATGCACGGGCGCGCCTGCAGCGCAAGTCGAGCGCCTTCTCCGGCATCATCGGCCCCGATGGCCGCGTGGTCGGCGCGCCCCTGATCGACGAGGAGGGCATCGTCTACGCCGACATCGACCTCGAGCGCTGCATCCAGCCGAAGCAGATGCATGACATTGTCGGGCACTACAACAGGTTCGACGTCTTTGATTTGAGGGTCAATCGCCGGCCGCAGGCGCCGTTGGGTTTGGCGGATGGGGAGGGCGATGCGGTGGAGCAGGGTTTTGTGCCGATCCCGTTGAGATCGGAATGATGGAAATGGTTATTGGGAATGGTCTCACCACAAACTCGTCATGCCCGGGCTTGTCCCGCCTGCGGGGCCGAAGCCGCTTCGGCGAGGCGAAGGCCCGGGCATCCACGTTCTTCGTGCTGCGGGAAAGATCGTGGATGGCCGGGACTAGCCCGGCCATGACGGTGAGAAAGCGGCCGCATTTCATCATGGCCTGAGCAAACGACGACACACGACTTGGAGGACAGCATGCGCGAGAACGTGATCGGCCGGGCCAATGTCGAGGATACCCCCGAGCTCAAGGCTTATTACAAGGATCTCGAAAAATACGAGGCCGGTGCGCTCTGGACGGTGGCCAACAAGATCGAGCCGTGGGCGCCGCAATCTGCCTCCGTCCCCGTGCTCTGGCGCTACAAGGATTTGCGCGAGCACGTGCTGCGCTCGGTCGAGCTGGTCTCGCCGGAGAAGGCAGGCCGGCGGGTGATCTACCTCAACAATCCAGGCCGCCGCGACGTGTCGGCCGCGGTGGGCTGGCTCTATTCGGGATTGCAGGTGATGCACCCCGGCGAGGTCGCAACGGCGCACGCCCACTCGGCTTCAGCCCTGCGCTTCATCATGGAAGGATCAGGCGCCTACACCGTCGTCGATGGTCACAAGATGACGCTTGGCGCGCGGGATTTCGTGCTGACGCCGAACGGCACCTGGCACGAGCACGGCGTTGAAGCCAGCGGCTCGGTCTGCATCTGGCAGGATGGCCTCGACATTCCGCTGGTCAACGCGCTGGAGGCCAATTTCTTCGTCGTGCATCCAAAGATCCAGCAGGAGCCATCAAGCTATCCCGTGGACGACATGACCAAGACCTGGGGCAATCCCGGTCTGCGTCCGGCCGGCTCGAAATGGGCGAAGGGCTATTCCCCCATGTTCAAATATGAGTGGGAGCCGACCTACGAGTCCTTGCTGAAATACGCAGCCGCGACCGAAGGCTCCCCCTACGACGGCACCCTCATGAACTATGTCAATCCGATCACCGGCGGACACGTGATGCAGACCATCGGCGCCAGCATGCAATTGCTGCGGCCCGGCGAAAAAACAAAATCGCACCGCCACACCGGCAGCTTCCTCTACCAGGTCGCCAAAGGACGCGGCTATTCGATCGTCGGCGGCAAGCGGCTCGACTGGGAGGAGCGCGACATCTTCTGCGTTCCCTCCTGGGCCTGGCACGAGCACGGCAATGCCTCGGCGAACGAGGATGCCTGCCTGTTCTGCTTCAACGATCTCCCTGTTATCGAAGGTCTCGGGCTCTATCGCGAGGAGGCCTATGGCGACAATGGTGGTTACCAATCGGTCGCGGCCTGACGGCTCCTCGCCAAATTCAACCCGAACAGCCGGATAGAATCTTTCATGCGTCTCGTGACCTACACCTTGGGCAACAGTGGTGCCCGTCTTGGAGCTCTCGCTGGCGGGCTGGTCGTCGATGTCGAGCATCTCGGTGCATCCAGCGGCGTGACATGGCCAAGCGACATGCTGTCGTTCATCGACAACAGCGTGACGCTGCTGCCGGCGCTCAGGGATGCGCTGGAGGAGGCCAACGGTCGCTTTCCCGCCGGCTCCGCGGTTGCGGTCGAGGACGTGAAGCTGCAAGCCCCGATCCCGCGACCCCGAAAAAACATCTTCGGGATCGGGCTGAACTACCGCGCCCATGTCGCGGAATCGGCCAAGAGTCTCGACACAGATAAGGACCTGCCGAAGCAGCCGGTCGTGTTCTCCAAGCCGCCGACCTCGGTGATCGGTCCGGGCGGTGCGATCCAGCACAATGCCAAGATGACGCAGCAACTCGACTGGGAGGTCGAACTCGCCGTCATCATCGGCAAGACCGCGACGCGCGTCGCGACTGACAAGGCGATGGACCACGTGTTCGGCTATTCGGTGATGATCGACATCTCCGCGCGCGACAATCGCCGCGCCGGGCAGTGGATCTTCTCCAAGGGCATGGACACCTATGCGCCGTTCGGCCCCTGCATCGTCACCGCGGACGAGATTGCCGATCCGCAAAACTTGCGGCTCTGGCTGACCAAGAACGGCGTCATGAAGCAGGACTCCAACACCAAATACATGATCTTCGACATTCCGGTTCTGATCTCGGACATTTCGTCGGGCATGACGCTCGAGCCGGGCGACATCATCGCAACAGGAACGCCTGAAGGCGTCGGCGCCGGCATGAGCCCGCAGGAATGGTTGTGGCCGGGCGACGTGGTCGAGGCGGGGGTCGACGGCGTCGGTGTCATCAGGCACCCCGTCGTTGCGATCTGATGACCGATTTCTCGTTCGATCGCGAGCTCAGGTTCGGAGACTGCGACCCCTCGGGGATCGCCTATTTCCCGTCCTATCTGAACATTCTCAATGGCGTGGTCGAGGATTTCTGGGCCGGCATCGGTTTCCCATGGCCGGAGCTGATCACCGTCAGGAAGATCGGAACGCCCACGGTTCATCTTGCCTGCGACTTCTCGCGGCCATCCATGTTCGGCGATCTCCTGAGGTTCAATCTGCGCATCGTCAAGGTCGGCGGATCATCGCTCCATCTCGACCATGCCATATCAGGCGCGAACGGCATGCGGTGGCGCGCGCGCCAGATCCTTGCCGCGACCTCGCTGGTCGATCATCATGCGATCCCATGGCCCGACGACATCAGAGGTGCCCTCATGGCCCATGTGAGCGCGGGTGAGGGGGCAACGCCGGCATGATCTCGCTGTTCATGACGTTCTACGATCCCACAGGCGAACGGCGCGTTCGGCCTGATGAAGTGGCTGCCGTCGCGGAATTGGTCGGACCGATCCCGGGGTTGATTGAGGCCTTGCTGTTCACGCCGCTCGAACAGTCGGTCGATCATCCCTACAAGGCCGACGGCTCCGGTCCCGCCTTTGCGCTTCAACTGCGCTTTCCCGACCTGTTCGCCTGTGAGGCGGCGATGGACCGCGGCAGCATCCTGGCTAGCCTTGCGACGGGTGCTGGCCTCGCCGGCCTCAGCGGGCTCGACGTCACGCACCAGGCGATGCTGACACGCGCGTTTCCCGTCGATGTCGCCGAGCATCCGGCGGGAACGACGGTTACCTGCAGCTACCTCGTCCACTATCCCGGCCCGGCCGAGGACATGAACGCCTGGAATTTGCACTATCTGGAGCACCATCCCTCGATCATGCGGACCTTCCCCGATGTCCGCCAGATCGAGATCTACACCCGCATCGACTGGGTCGATCGGCTCCCCTCGCGCCGCGTCGAGCACATGCAGCGCAACAAGCTGATGTTCGACAGCGCGCAAGCCCTCGCGCACGCACTTGCCTCCGACGTGATCAAACGCATGCGCGCGGATTTCGTGAAGTTTCCGCCATTCGCGGGCGGCAACAAGCATTTTCCGATGCTGACACGGGTGGTGAAGGCGGGGGGCTAGAGAGGCGAGGGTACGGCATTCGCAGCTTGCGAGCAGCCGTTCCGCCTGTTCGCAACGCCCTCATGACCGCAAGGCTATCGCATGTGAGGTTCTCGAGCGACCGGCGCGCACGCCTCGTCCTTCGAGACGACCGCTCCGCGGCCTCCTTAGGCCGTCTCAATCCTTGGTGTGCGGCAGCATCCGGATGAGGGTGCGGTCCCGGAATACCCAATGATGAATGAGCGCGGCGATCGCGTGGGACGCTGCGATGACCACCAGCGCATGCGCGAGCACTTCGTGCACTTCTTTCACATTGTGGGCAAAAGCCGCATCCTTGAGCCACGGTGAGGGAATGATGGCAAGACCGAACAATGGCAATGCATCACCACGCGCGAACTGAAGGACGACCCCGGCGACCGGCACTGCGACGAGCAGCGCGTAAAGCGCGTAGTGCGCGATCACGGCGGCAGGATCGCCCCACTTCCCGAGCCAATTACCAAATTCGGTCGCTTCCGATACAGGAGGTGGATTGACCGATCGCGAGATCAGACGAGCCACAAGCAGGAAGAGAATTGCAAGTCCGGCCGCAACATGGACGGCAAGGCCGATCTGACGGGATTCACCCTTCGGCAAGACATCGCCAAAAATGCCCAGCGTCCAAACAAGAATGACAAGAAGGACCGTCAGCCAGTGCAGGGTCTGCGCAATAGCGCCATAGTCCTTGTCTGAATTGAGTAGCTGCATGTCGGAACCTCTTGAACACAATATGCCTAAACGCAGTCCAATTTGTTGAGATGAATCAAGCAGGTCGAGCGGAGGCTGTTCGGCCTTACCGGCCATAAAAAACACCGCCTGCTTAAATGACCGCAGGCGGTGGCTCTTCAGCCCCGGGAGGACAATGCAAAACCCGGTACTTGAGATACTGCACGACTTAGAGCGACTGCCTCTTTGCTCTAGATCAAGACTCGACCTACCAGATCGCCGCTATGTAACGATAGCTCTGTTCCGTACGCGCGCGGACCGGCTCCCTCGACAGCGAAATCACGCGGCGTGGCAGATTCGAAGTTGCAGATTGCTTTGACAAAAGCTTCAGGGAGATCACGGATATCCGGCGATGATCGTGACTTGCGGCTCGACGCTTGTCGCGGGCTGGCACTCTGGTTTGTTTTCATCGACCACATCCCTGGCAACGCTCTCGACTGGTTGACCATTCGCAATTACGGATTTAGCGACGCCTCCGAAGTATTCGTGTTCGTGTCGGGCTATACCTGCATGGTCTCATATGGCGGCACGCTGCGAAGTCGAGGTTGGCCAACCGTTGTCGCACGCAGTCTACGACGTAGCTTCGAAATCTACGTTGCATTTCTGCTGCTGGTCATCATCTATCTCGCGCTGGCTTGGCTGAGCGGGTCCTATCTCGACGAAACCAACACAAGGCGCTTTTTCGACGACCCTGGGACAGCTCTCATCCGCCTCCTGGCTCTTCAATACGCTCCCGTCAACACTGATATCTTGCCAACTTTCGTCATACTGCATCTCGCATTTCCGATCGTGCTGTGGCTCATTGCCCGCAATGCAGTCATCGCACTCGCCGCATCATTCATGCTCTACTTGATGGTGCAGCTATATAGCTGGCAAATGCCTGCCTGGCCGACCGGCGAACTCTATTTCAATCCATTCGCATGGCAGATCTTGTTTGTCATCGGCGCTTGCTCCGCCGGCCCGTGTGCGACGCGTTTTGCCGGCTTGATGCGACACCGGGCCACGATACCACTCGCCGCGGCTTATGTTCTATTCGGCCTCATTGTCGCCTTGAGTTGGCGTCTGGATGCTTTCAAGTGGCTGATCCCGCGAATGGTCGAAGACTGGCTCTATCCGATCTACAAGAGTCATTTGGATCCAGTGCGGCTCATCCACTTTTTGGCGATTGTCGTTTTGTTGACGCGCTTCGTGCCGCCGGACGGGCACCGTCCACCCGGGGCTTGGGAGAAGGCGCTCATCCGCTGCGGCGAGAACTCCCTACCGGTCTTTTGCCTCAGTGTACTCGCTTCTTTTGTGGGGTTTGTTGTTTTGAACGAGGTATCAGATCGGCTACCGATGCAAGCCGTGGTCAGCGCGCTCGGTATCGCTTTGTTGGTAGCGATTTCCAACCTGCTTACATGGGAGGCTAAGCTTGGAAAGCGGGGCCCGGAATTGTTTTAGGTGACTAGTTGACCTCGATTGGCTGTAGACGTCCTTCTTCCCATTGCCATAGTCGCGTCGCTCTCACTGGCGCATGCGGGACCAAAGGAAGATGCCTACCAAGTCGTGGAGAAGTGGAGCAAGGCATTCACCGATGCTGACGTGGGTCGTGAAGGCCTAGGGCTAGCCGAAGGATCCGGCTCGACCTGAGTTGGCAGCGGCCACACCCGTAGCTCGTCGAGCTCCCCTTGCAGCGCGCGACTGGACCTCTCGGCACGGCCATCGACCGATTTGCACCGTCGAAGGCGGGTGGATGTATCACGAGACGACGGGCTATCGGAGATGCAGTAGCGTGCGTGAGGCTACTCACAGTAGAACCAATAGAATCCGCGATAAGGATGCCGCACATCTCAACAGGAGGCTCACGATGTCGACGAACGACAAGACTGACTTCACGCCGCTGCGCGATGACGAAATGGCCGCCGTCTCTGGCGGACGATGCCCGATTACGAATGGCGACGACCCACGCTTTCAGCTGACCATGCAAGTCATGCAGTACACGTATCGGCAGGCGACCTACTTCGGCAACGGAACCTGCCCGTAAGCAAGGGCGCGAAGACTCAAGCTGTCGCCCGCATCCCCGCCAAGCCAGCGCCAACAAGACCTTGGGCCCCCGGGGGCCTCACCAGCGGTCGGCTGTCTAGACCCGCGAGATCAAATTGGAACCTTCGGTTCCCTCGCGCATTAAGGTCTATCGAATTGGGGCATTCGCAAATCTTTCCAGATCGCTGCATCACCGAATAAGGTAGCTATATCAGCGAGATAGAGTCATCTGCATGTGCCATCGAAAGCCGCCTGCGCTAGGTGCGTGGGCGTACCCGCGCGCAACATAAGGAGACGGCAATGGCTGGGCAGGCAGGAAGCGACATCGCATCGTTGGTGTCGCGTAACGAGGCTACAATTCTGCCCGAATGGCTGGAACTGCAGAAGAAGGCCGGCACTCTTCACACTGGGCGCATTTCCGAAGGCGAGCTGCAGTCGCAGTCGAAAAACTTCCTTCATCTGCTTCGCGATGCCCTGGCCCAGGGAGGCAGCGACGTCAGCAATGGAGCTTATGAGCCCGCTAAGGCTATGCTGGCCGAGCTGTCGCGCTCACGCGCCTCGCAGGGCTTTTCTCCAAGCGAGACCGCTTCATTCGTTTTTTCGCTGAAGCAGCCGCTGTTCAACGCGCTAAACCGCGACAAGTCGCTGTCCGGCGAGCAGATAGCGTCGACGATCTGGACGACAACCGTACTGCTCGACGAACTCGGCCTGTTCACGCTCGAAATTTTTCAGAAAAGCCGCGAAGAGGTCATCATCCGACAGCAGCGCGAGATCGCCGAGCTGTCCACACCGGTTGTCAAATTGTGGGACGGAATTCTCGCCCTGCCGCTGATCGGGACTCTCGACAGCCAGCGAACGCAGGTTGTGATGGAAAACCTACTGCAAACGATCGTGGATGTCGAAGCCGAGATCGCTATCATCGACATCACCGGCGTCCCCATGGTCGATACGCTCACGGCCCAGCATCTCCTGAAGACGGTCGCAGCCGCACGTCTGATGGGCGCCGACTGCCTGATTAGTGGAATTAGGCCGCAGATCGCCCAGACCATGGTGCATCTCGGCGTCGAGTTGAACGTCATCTCGAAATCATCGTTGGCCGACGCGTTCGCGGTCGCGTTGCGGCAGACCGGACGAGCCGTCGTCAAGACGAAGAGGATCGACGGCGCCGCGGTCCCCGACAAGAAGATCGGCCGGCAGGAAGCGTGACGATGGACCGCATTCCTATCCTTAAATTCGGGAACACGCTTCTCGTCACGATCCAAGTCGACATGCACGATCGCCTCGCGACCGCGCTGGAAGAAGACCTGACGGCGAAGATTGTCGCGCACACTGCCCGCGGCGTGCTGATCGACATTTCGGCGCTGGAGATCGTCGACAGCTTCATGGGCCGCATGCTGGACAACATCGCCGCGGTATCGCGTATCCTGGATGCCGATACGGTCGTCGTGGGCATGCGACCCGCGGTCGCAATCACACTGGTCGAGCTTGGCCTGTCGCTGACGGGGGTCAAGACCGCGCTCAATGTCGAACGCGGAATGGCCCTGATTCACAGCCGCCTCGCGGAGTCGGAAGCAGACGATGCCGACGACGAAGACTGAACGTCTCGACATCAAGGCCTCCGATGACGTAGTTCGGGTCAGGCAACTGACGCGGGCCTATGCCCTCGAAGTTGGACTGAGCCTGGTCGACCAGACCAAGGTGATCACGGCGTCGAGCGAGTTGGCGCGCAACACGCTGGACTATGGCGGCGGCGGCGAGGTCACGGTCGAGCTTGTCGAACAGGGGGGGCGCCGCGGCGTGCGGCTCACCTTCGACGACAAGGGTCCCGGAATTGTCGATATCGAGCAGGCCCTCAAGGACGGCTTCACATCGGGCAAGGGCATGGGCCTCGGCCTCGGCGGCGCGAAGCGGCTCTGCAACGATTTTTCGATTGCATCGAAACCCGGAGAAGGCACCAAAGTCATGATCGCGCGTTGGAAATGATCATGAAATCCGTCGGCGTCAACGATCAGAGCGGCGTCGCGGAGGCAAGGCGAGCAGCAACCGATCTGGCACAAAAAGCAGGCTTCGCGGACACGGACAAGGGCAAGCTCGCGCTGATCGCGACCGAACTTGCGACCAACCTCGTCAAGCACGGCTCCGGCGGGGAAATTCTCGTTGGCACCTATGAGGACAACGAAAGCCAGGGCATCGAAATCATCGCGCTGGACAAGGGCGCCGGCATGAGCAACGTCGCGGCATGTCTTGAGGACGGGTATTCGACCGCCGGCACTGCGGGCCGGGGGCTCGGCGCCGTGGTCAGGCAGTCGCACTTCGTCGACATCGGCTCGTGGCCGGGGCTTGGTACCGCTGTGCTTGCCCGCGTCGCGCCTGGAAAGCTGGCGGCAGAGAAGCCGCCATCGATCTCGACTTGGGGCGGCGTGTCCCTTCCCAAAGCCGGCGAAGATGTTTGCGGAGACGCGTGGACCGTGTCCGACAATGGGACCGTCAGGACGCTGCTCGTGGCCGACGGGCTGGGCCACGGACCCGAAGCCGCGGAAGCTTCGGTAGAGGCCGTGCGGTTGTTCCATCGGTACGGCGGTCACTCGGTGCCCGACCTGATGGATTATATCCACAGTGGGCTTCGCTCGACGCGTGGAGCTGCTGTCTCGATCGCGCGCTTCGATCCCGCGACCAAGAAGATCGCTTTCTCGGGAGTCGGCAACATCGCGGGCATGAGTATTGTCGGGGGACAGACCAAACGAATGGTCTCGATGCCCGGTACGGCCGGCTTCAACGCCCGCAAGATCCAGGCCTTCGACTATCCGTTCGAGCGCGGTCTCGTCATTCTCTATTCGGACGGGCTGGCCTCGAGCTGGACCACCGATCGGTATCCCGACCTTGCGGCGCTTCATCCTTCCCTGATAGCAGCAATCCTCTATCGTGATTTCACCCGGCATCGTGACGATGCGACCGTGCTCGTGGCAAAGTGGTAACTGTACCATGACGGTATCTTCCAAGCTGTGGCCGATCGTGACGGTGCCGATCGAGAATGAAAGCGACGTCGTCGCGGTGCGCCAGCGGGCCCACCGTCTCGCGGATCTCCTGGGATTCGATCGACAGGACCAGACCCGGATTGCCACCGCGGTCTCCGAGCTCGCCCGCAACGCCTATGGTTACGCCGGCGGCGGCCGCGCTGAATTCGTTCTTGATGCGGGTTCAGCACCACAACGATTTGTCGTCCGCATCTGCGACAAGGGTCCCGGCATCGAAAATCTCCAGGTCATACTCGATGGGCAGTACCGCTCGCAAAGCGGCATGGGCCTCGGCTTGGTCGGCGCACGCCGGCTGATGGATACGTTCAGCATCGATTCGAAGCCGGGCAAGGGCACCACAGTCGAAGTGGGCCACAGGCTGCCGTCGCGGCTCGAACCATGGCCGCGCGCCAAACTGACCGAGATCGCATCCAGCCTGAAGAAGGAAACCTCGTCCAATCCCTTGAGCGCCTTGCGGGAGCAAAATCGGGAGCTGATGCAGAGTCTGGAGGAATTGCGGCGGCGCGAAGAAGAGAGCAAGGAGCTCAATCAAGAGCTCGGTGACACCAATCGCGGCGTTGTGGCACTGTATGCCGAGCTCGACGGCCGCGCCGAGCAGCTGCGGCAGGCGAGCGAGCTCAAGACACGCTTTCTCTCGAACATGAGCCACGAATTCAGGACCCCGCTGAATTCCGTGCTGGCGCTATCCCGTCTCCTGCTCGACCGTATCGACGGCGATCTCACCGCCGAACAGGAACGCCAGGTCGGTTATATCAGGCGATCGGCGGAGAGCCTGCTTGAACTCGTCAACGACATGCTCGACCTCGCCAAGGTCGAGGCCGGCAAGGCCGAGGTCAAGCCAGTGCGTTTCGCCGTGACCAGCCTGTTCGGAGCCTTGCGGGGCGCGTTGAAACCGCTATTGACCAGCGCGTCCGTGGAATTGCTGTTCGAGCCGTCGCAGGACCTGCCGGCGCTCTACACCGACGAAGCCAAAGTCGCACAGATCTTGCGTAATCTGATCTCGAATGCGCTGAAGTTCACCGAGGAAGGCGAAGTCCAAGTCACGGCAAGACGGAGCGAAGATGGCGCAAGCATCATCTTCGCCGTGCGCGACACCGGCATCGGGATTGCGCCCGAGCATCACGAGCGCATCTTCGAGGAATTCTCGCAGGTCGATACCAAATTGCAGAGAAGGGTCAAGGGCACCGGCCTCGGCCTGCCCTTGTCACGGTCGCTGGCGCGGCTGCTCGGCGGCGATCTCACCGTCGCAAGTAGTCTCGGACAAGGTTCGGTTTTCTCGCTGACCATCCCAGCCTTTCTCGGCAGTCCTGATCGTGAAATGCTTGGCGCTCCCGGTGATGGCAGCAAATCCGTGCTGTTGATCGACGACGATGAGACGTTCCGCTATGTGATGCGCCAAATTGTCGGCAACGAGTCGCGTTATGAATTCATGGAGGCGGACGGCGGCGAAGAAGGTCTGAGGCTCGCCCGCGAAAAGCAACCCGACGTCATTATCCTCGACCTCCAGATGCCGGCCGTGGACGGCTTCACGGTACTTCAGCAGCTGGCCGGCGACGAGCGCACCAGCATTATCCCCGTCGTGGTGTCAACGTCCATGACGATCGACGACTCGCTGAGGTCTCGCTTACCGGAGCGCGTGCGGCTGATCTCCAAGAACGCAATCTCCCGCGAAAGCGTCTCGTCGTTCCTGCGCGACGCCGTTCAGGAGGTCTCATGAGCGCGCACGAAAAGATCATCGTCCTGAACGTCGATGACCTCGAATCGCAGCGCTACGTGAAAACCCGCGACCTCCACGCCGCGGGTTTTGCAGTCATCGAAGCAAAGTCCGGCGCGGAAGCGCTCCGCCTCGTCGAGCAGCACAGGCCCCCGCTTGTCCTGCTTGACGTCCAGCTGCCTGACATCAGCGGATTCGAGGTCTGTGCCTTCATCAAGAAAAAGTGGCCGGAAGTGATGGTGCTTCAGACGTCGGCGACGTTTACGACGGCCGACGACCGCGTCGTCGGACTCAACGCCGGCGCCGATTCCTACCTGGTGCAACCAGCCGAACCGCTTGAGCTGGCCGCCGCGATCAACGCGCTGCTGCGTGTCCGCCGCTCGGAGGACGCCCTGCGCGCGCTCAACGCCACGCTGGACAAGCAAGTTCAGGCACGTACCGAAGAACTGGAGCAGGCCAACCAACAATTGCGCCAAGAAGTCGCGCAACGCAAAAAAGCCGAGTCCGCACTGCTGCAAGCCCAGAAGATGGAGGCGGTCGGGCAGCTGACGGGTGGCTTGGCCCACGACTTCAACAATCTACTCACCGCGGTGGTTGGCAACCTTGACATGATCCGGTCGCGGTCGACGGAGCCACGTATCACGCGGCTCGCGGACAACGCCTTCAAGGCGGCCGAACGCGGTTCGAAACTGACCGCGCAGCTCCTTGCATTCTCGCGGACACAGAAGCTGGCGACGGAATCGGTCGACATCAATCGCCTGATCGAGGGGTCATTTGAGCTGCTCAATCAGTCGCTCGGTGCCAACGTCACCATCAAGACCAATCTCGATCCAATTGCGCCGTCCGTGATCGCCGACGGTAACCAGCTCGAGGTTGGCATTCTCAACCTGGCGATCAACGCGCGCGACGCGATGCCGGACGGCGGAACGTTGACGATTACGACCGCCTGCGACGATGCCGACGAACGCAGGGTGATGTTGTCAGTAACCGACACGGGGACCGGCATGCCACCGGAGGTGATCGCGCGCGCCTTCGATCCGTTTTTTACGACCAAGCCTCCGGGCAAGGGGACGGGACTTGGGTTGTCGCAGGTTTACGGGCTCGTGCGGCAAATGGGCGGCGACGTCGAGATCAATAGCGAGGTCGGCAAGGGCACCTCAGTTCGGCTGCTGCTTCGCCGGGCGGCCGCTGCCATGGGCTTCGATACGGAGTCGTCTGGAGCGGCCGAGAGCGGCCACGCCGAACGAATCCTGGTGGTCGATGACGATCACGACGTCCGAGGTCTCATGACGAGCTTCCTGTCCGAGATCGGATACTCGGTGCACGAGGCAGATCATGGCGCGGCAGCGCTTGCAATTCAGAAGTCGGTGAATCCGCAGTTGATGATCATCGATTTTTCGATGCCGGGCACGAACGGCGCCGAGGTGGTCAAGGCAGCCCGGGTTGTACAACCCTCGCTGCCCGTGCTGTTCGTCAGCGGCTACGCCGATTCGGCCGCACTGGAGTCTGCGATGGGGTCTGCTCCCTTCCTGCGTAAGCCCTTCCGGCCAGCCGAGCTGGCTCAAGCGGTCAGGACCGCCCTAGATAAAGGCGGGCCTGAGGCTGTGACTTCGGAAGGATCCGTAAGATGACCCTTTCGATCCTTCTGGTTGAAGACGAAGTCATGATCCGGATGATGGTCGCTGATATGGTAGAGACGCTGGGCCACCAAATCGCGGCTGAGGCAGGAAACATCGACCAAGCGATGGAGCTGGCACAGTCTGCGAGCTTTGATTTTGCAATCATCGACATGAACTTGAATGGTATTATGAGCTTTCCGATCGCCGACGCGATCGCATCACGGGAGATTCCTTTCATCTTCGCATCGGGCTACGGCTCAACCAGGGACTTCGGTCAGCAGCGACAGGCACTTGTGCTTCAAAAGCCGTTCACAATCGAAAATCTCGAGACAGCGATCAAGCAGGCGCAACACGTTGAATCTTGAGTGCGGCCGGCAGGCGCAGACGAATGTCCGCATCGGGTCCACAAGCCCTCCTTAAGCCCGGAAAGCACAATGTCTGCGGATGGCGCAATAGACCCATGTACCGACTTTGGAAAGAAAAAGCCGCGCGAAGTGTATCGTGCAGGCTGAACATAGGTTTGTCGACCTCCACCGCACGATAGCAAGCCACAACGAAGGGCAGGGGCTTCGAAGCCCCGCTGAAGCCCACTACAGTCCACCGCAGACATCAGGCGTTTCACCGTTTCATCGTTTGGCCATTTGCTTTGCGATCTCACGGGCGCCGTCGATGACGAGTTGCGCAACTGGAGTGACGGCGCGATCCTTGACGGTGACCATCCCGTTTGGTCGACGTGCCGGCGGCAGCGCGACGGATAGGACCTTGAGCGCCGACCCCTTGGTGAGGAATGTGAGTGCGGAAGCCGGGAAGACCGTGATGAACCGCCCCGTCTCCAGCAGGCTGACCCGCATATGGGGGGAATCAGTGACCACCGTCGCGCGTGGATAATCAAACCCGCCGTTGCGAAAAGCTTGCGTAAGAATCGATCCGATCACGCTCTCCCGGGGTGGCAGGACCCATCGCTCCGCCGCGAGATCGGAGAGCCGGATATTGCGCCGCCGCGCCCAGGGATTTTTGGCACCCGCCGCGACAACATAGCTATCTTCAAAAAGAGGTTCGAAATGCAGCCGCTCGTTGGTGAGCGGGCCGCTGCTCCGCACGATCAGCAGATCGACTTTGCGCTCGTTCAGGTCGCGGTGCAGTGTTTCGGGGTAGCCGGTTATGAGCTCAAATCTGATCCGAGGATGCCGCCGGGAGAGCTGATCGATGAGAGCGGAAACGAAACTCGCCGCCAGAAAGGCCGTGCTTCCAATCCGCACCTCGCCCGCGGTGGGATCGGCCAGGAATTCGATGCTCTTCACGCCGCGGCGTAGTTCGTCGAAAACGGCAGCGCCACAATCGAGCAGGGCGCGGCCGCACTCGGTCGGCTCGATTCCGCGCCGGTGGCGATCCAGCAGGCGGACGCCGAGCGCATGTTCAAGCTCCGCGATCGATCTGGAGATATTTGGCTGGGTCGTATCGAGCATGAGCGCCGCCTTGCCCATACTGCCGGCCTGCACCACCGCCATGAGCACATGCAGGTCCTGCAGCTTCATTCGTTTTCCGATGCGATCGCTCATCTGCATGAAATCACCCATTTCCGTTCTGAGATGACACCATCAGACTTTAGCCTTATGCGCTTATGGCAGCATCAACTATCGTCGAACCGTTGAGGAGGTCCCCGCGAGAGTGCGGGTTCGATGGAGCAAAGCCGATGACGCCTTCCCGACGTCACTTCCTGCGCGTTGCAGCTGGCGTGGCTGCGCCAGCTTTGCTGCTGGGCCTTGCCCGAGCGGATGCTTACCCGTCGCGGCCAGTCCGGATCATGGTCGGCTTTGCCGCGGGCGGCCCGAACGACATCCTTGCGCGTCTGGTCGGGCAATGGTGTTCGGAGCGGCTTGGCCAGCAATTCATCGTCGAGAACCGTCCCGGCGCAGGGAGCAACATCGCCACCGAGGCGGTCGTGCGCGCGTCTCCGGATGGCTACACTCTCCTGCTTGTCGGTTCGCCCAATGCGATCAATGCCACGCTCTATCGGAATCTCGATTTCAATTTCCTGCACGATATCGCACCAGTCGTGGGGGTGAGCCGCGGCGCCTTGGTGATGGTGGTGCACCCATCGGTTCCAGCCAGCACAATTCCAGAGTTCATCGCCTATGCCAAAGCCAATCCCGGGAGACTCTCCTATGGTTCGGGCGGCGTGGGCGGGATCACCCATATCGCCGCGGAGCTGTTCAAGCAGGAAGCCGGCGGGCTCGATCTTCAGCATGTGCCCTATCGAGGCGTGGCGCCGGCGATCACGGATCTGCTCGGCGGCCAGGTGCAGGTCGTTTTCGTGAATTTGGCGCCATCGATCGCCTATATCGGCAGCGGCAGGCTGCGCGCGCTCGGGATCACGACGGCGACGCGATCCGATGCGTTACCGAATGTGCCAGCCATCGGTGAGTTCGTGCCCGGTTACGAGGCGAGTTCGGTGTTCGGCATCGGCGCGCCAAGGAATACGCCGACCGAGATTATCCAGAAGCTCAACAGCGAGGCCAACGCTGCACTGGCCGATTCCGGCTTCAAGATGCGCCTCCGCAGCCTCGATGCGGCGGGACTGGGCGGTTCGCCCTCGGATTTTGGCATTGTCATGGCCGCTGAAACCGAGAAGTGGGCCAAGGTGATGCGGCTGGCGAACATCCACCCGGAATAGCGCGGTCGTCTCAGATGGCCGCAGCCACCGTACGGTGGATTCGCGGCCAGAGCAGACATTGGCCTCCATCCCTCGAACGACATGTTGCATTCGTCATGCTCGGGACATTCAGCAAGATCTGCGCAAAAGACGGCGGCGCGTTCGATTGCTATCTGGTCGTGCCCGCGCTGCACAAGCCGCGTGCTGGAATTGTGCTCGCTTCCGCTATTCATGGCGTGGATGCGGACATACTCGCGATCGCCGACGAACTTGCCGCATACGGCTTCGTTGTGGCGGTGCCGGATCTGTTCTGGCGCTCGATCGCCGGCCCGCTTTCGCGTAACGACCCACGCGCGGCCCAGCGCGCGCAGCCGCGCCTCGAGCAAATCAAGGCCGGCGAAGACGATATGATCGACACCTTGATTCACCTCGGCACTATCCCGCAATTCAATGGCCGGGCGGCGGTTATGGGGTTTTGCTATGGTGGTCCGTACGCAATTCTTGGCCCAAAGCGGCTTGGTTATGCTGCCGGCATCTGCTGTCACGGATCCGAGATGCTGGACTTTCGTCACGAGCTTGTCGGGATTCGCGAGCCGGTCTGCCTCATCTGGGGCGACAAGGACAACCGGGCGCCGGCCGAGGTGCTGGACGCGTATCGTGATCTGGCGGCGTGCGCGGCCAACGTTGAAGTGCACGTCTTTCCCGGCGTCCTGCACGGCTACATGATGCGAGCAAGCCCGTCCTTCAACCGGGCGGCACATGAGTTTTCGATCAAGCGTGCCCGTGAAATTCTTGGAGGTCTCGAGTCGACGGATCGTTGAAGAAATTGGGTTCAACGCGTGGGTTCGGCCGGTCCGTGCGGGCTGAACCAAACTCTTCGATAGCGCGGTACTGCGAGTGTCTTGCCCGACGGGCTTCGTTCTGAAGATGGATATCAGCTCTTGCAAGCCGGCAGGAAAAAGGACCCGCCTCCGGAGTCAATGGGAAGAACGGAGGGAACGTTACCGCACCCAGCGTACTAAAGGCGCCCGAAGGCGGGGCCGCAAAGGGCTTAAGTTACCAACGGAGGACGACCGAAATAATTTTGCCGACCTCCAGCTGCACGATAGCAAGCCACAACGATGCGCTCAAGTCAGGGGCAGCTCATCCCGCACAGCGGCCTGAGCGACGCCGGCCGAACTTTGTTGCGATGCGCAATATCCGAGGGTTGGCGTCAACCTGGCGCAAGCGACGCCGTTTCACCGGCTGGGATGCTCCAGCGTTCCCAATTGTCGTGGGCGGTCTTCAGCTTGCTGATCCCCTTGTGCAGAAAGATCTGCCAACGCAAGGCCTCATCTTCATCCAGCGGCAAGGCATTGCCGTCGACGTTCAGGCTGAACCGCGGGCTGCCGTACAAGCCAAAGCCGTCTCTGGGCAGACGGAATTCCTGAATGATACGAACATTGTTTGCGACCGGCAGCCGAATGGGGCGCTCGGTTCAACGGCCAAACGTCGAGGAACCCGCCGTCAGCTCCGCGGGCTGTCGTGCAAAGTCGAAGCCGCGTCAGGGTGTGGCCTGCGTTTGGCGGTTCATATCGGAGATGTCGGACGTCCGGGGAGGGTTGAAGCCATGGGCATCCAGGGACGACGATGATGGCACTATGCCACTGTTTTGCCCGACGCATCAAGCTAATTTCTGAAAATCAGCAAGATCGGCGACCAAGCCATTGACATCGTTGTCGCCGGCTACTGTGCATGGGGTTGTTTTTGACTTTTGGTCAGCGGCCCTCAGTGTCCGCCGAGATAGGCCGTGATCAGCCTTTTGTCGTGGATGAGATCCTTGGCGGGGCCGGACTGCACGATCTCGCCGGTCTCCAGCACATAGCCGTAATCGGCCGTCTCCAGCGCGGCGCGGGCGTTCTGCTCAACCAGCAGGATCGACACGCCGAGATCGCGCAGCGAGGCGATGGTGCGGAAGATCTCGCGCACGATCAGCGGCGCAAGGCCGAGGCTCGGCTCGTCCAGCATCAGCAGTTTTGGCTTCGCCATCAGCGCGCGGCCGAGCGCGAGCATCTGGCGCTCGCCGCCGGAGAGGGTGCCGGCGGCCTGGCGCTGCCGCTCCTTCAGGCGAGGGAAGCGGCTATAGACCTCGTCCAGCGTCTTCTGCACGCCCGAGCGATCGCGCAGGCTGTAGGAGCCGAGCAGGAGATTGTCGGCGACCGACATGTCGGAGAACAGCTCGCGCTTCTCCGGCACGAGGCACAGCCTGCGCTCGACCCGATCCTCGACCGACATCCTGCCGATGTCGTTGCCCTGAAAGACGAGCCGGCCGCGGGCGGCGAGCAGGCCGATGGCGGCCATCAAGAGCGTGGTCTTGCCGGCGCCGTTCGGGCCGATCACGGTGACGATCTGCCCTTCCTGCACCGACAGCGAGACGTTGCGGACCGCTTCGACATTGTCGTAGCAGATTGTCACGTCTCGCATCGAAAACATCTCGCTCACGCGACGCCTCCGAGATAGGCCTCTTGAACCCGCTCGTCGCTGCGGATCGCGGCGGGCGCGCCTTCGCAGAGCTTGGAGCCGAAATCGAGCACCACGATGCGGTCGACCAGCGACATCACGAACTCCATGTCGTGCTCGACGATCAGGATGGTCAGGTGGTCCGACCGCAGCGAGCGGAGCAGCTCCGCAAGCCGCAGCTTCTCCTGGCGGCGAAGACCGGCCGCCGGCTCGTCCAGCACCAGCAGCGCCGGATCTGCGGCGAGCGCGCGCGCGATCTCCAGGATGCGCTGGTTGCCGAGCGGCAGATTGCCGGCGAGCTCGAACGGCTTGTCGCCGAGCCCGACGCGTTCGAGCTGCATCAGGGCTTCGTGCCGCGTGCTGGCCTCCTCACGCCGGTTGAGGCGGAAGGCTCCGGCGAACAGGCCAGTGCTGGTGCGGGCGTAGGTGCCGAGCATCACGTTTTCCAGCAGGCTCATGCGCGGCCGCAGCTTCACATGCTGGAACGTCCTGGCGATTCCGCCTCTGGCGATGCGGGATTGCGGCTCGCGCGTGATGGGGCGTCCGGCAAAGACGATCTCGCCCTTGTTGACGCGAAGCGCGCCGGTCAGGCAGTTGAACATCGTGCTCTTGCCGGCGCCGTTCGGGCCGATCACGGCCAGGATCTCGCCGGAGCGGACTTCGAAGCTGACATTGTTGACGGCGACGAGACCGCCGAACCGGCGCTCTGCGCCGTCGACCTTCAGAAGCAGCTCGCCCGGCGTCGGCTGCGGGCGGCGGGGCAGCGGCGGCGCAGGTGGCGGCCGCTCGCGTTTGATCTTCGGCAAATAGCGCGCAACGAACGGCACGATGCCCTGGCGGGCCCATTGCAGGAACAGGATGAACAGGGCGGAGAAGGCGACGATCTCGAGCTGGCCGGAGGCGCCCTTGGCGATCAGCGGCAGATAGTCCTGCACGCTGTTCTTGAGCAGCGTGACGATGGCGGCGCCCACGACGCCGCCAAGCAGGCTGCCGGCGCCGCCGACCATCGACATCATCAGATATTCGATGCCCATGCCGGCATCGAACGGGCCCGGGCTGATGAAGCGGCTCATATGGGCGTAAAGCCAGCCCGAGAGCGAGGCGAGGAACGCCGCGATCACGAAGGTGACGAGCTTGATCTTGAAGGCGTTGATGCCGAGGCTCTCGACCAGGATGTTGCCGCCGCGCAGCGCGCGCATGGCGCGGCCGAGCCGGGAGTCCAGCAGATTGTAGCCGAGGAAGAGCACCATGGCGACGATGCCCCAGATCAGGAAGTAGATCTGAGAGCTGGTCGCGAGCGCAAGCGATCCGATGCTGATCGGCGGGATCGAGGAGATGCCGTTGAAGCGGCCGAGCCCGTCGACATTGCCGAACAGGAAGCCGATCGCGAGACCCCAGGCGACGGTCGAGAGCGACAGGAAATGGCCCTGCAGCCGCAAAGTGACGACGCCGAGGATGGCGGCGACGCAGCAGGTCAGCACCACGCCGAACACGAGGCCGAGCCACGGCGAATATCCGTTCAGCGCGGAGACCCAGGCGGTGGCATAGGCCGCGATGCCGACGAACGCCGCCTGTCCAAACGACACGATGCCGCCGACGCCGGTGAGCAGAGCAAGGCCGATCGCGACCAGCGAATAGATGCCGATATAGTTCATCAGCGTGATGCTGAACGGGCTGAGGACGAGCGGCGCGAGCGCCAGGCACACCACCGCTGCCACTGCCACGAGCTGAACGTGAAGGCGCCTCATTCCTCGATCTCCTCCTCGGAATGCAGCGAGGCGAGCGATCGCCAGATCAGGATCGGGATCAGCAGCGAGAACACGATGACATCCTTCAACGCGCTGCTCTGGAAGGAGGCGAAGCTTTCGAGGATGCCGACACCGACGGCGCCGATCGCAGCGCCTGGATAGCTGGTCATGCCGCCGACGATCGCGCCGACAAAAGCCTTGAGGCCGATCAGGAAGCCGGAATCATAGAACACGGTGTTGACGGGCGCGATCAGGATGCCGGAGACGCCGGCCATCAGCGAGCCCAGCAGATAAGCGATGGTGCCGGCGCGGGCGGGGCGGATACCCATCAGGCGCGAGCCGGTCCGGTTGACGGCGGTCGCGCGCAGCGATTTGCCGACCAGCGTGAAGTCGAAGAAGAGATAGAGCAGGCCGGAGAAGACGAGCGCTGCGATCACGATCAGCATGGTCTGGCCCGAGATCAGCACGCCGGCGAACTCGGTCGAGAACGAGGTCAGCGGTTCGGTTCGGACACCTTCGGGGCCGAAGAAAAGCAGGCCGAGGCCGACCAGCGCGAAATGCAGCGCGACGGAGACGGTCAGCAGCAACAGCACCGTTCCGTCCGCGATGGGCCGGAAGACGATCCGGTCGAGCAGCGGGGCGATCGGCGTGATCAGCATCAAGGCGAGCACCAGCCTGACAGCGAGCGGCGGCTCGGCCCGCATCGTCAGCCAGGCGAGGCCGACCACGGCGAGCGGCAGCGCGAGATAGAAGAAGAGTGCGCGCGGAAGCAGCCGGAACTCGCGGGCGCGCACCAGCGAGACGATTTCGATCAGGGTTGCGAGGCCCGCGAGGATGACGACCAGCGCGCCCGTGCCTGGAAAGCGCTTGGCGTCGAGTGCGGCCAGCGTCAGCGCCGTGAAAGCGGCGATGTCGCCAAAGGGAATGAAGATGACCCGTGTCACCGTGAAGATGAGGACGGTCCCGATCGCCACCAGCGCATAGACTGCGCCGGTGGCGATCCCGTCGATCGCAAGGATAGCTGCGATGTCGCTCGTCATTGAGAACGCCGTCCCCTTGTTCTGGTGGCCTGCCGCTTCGGACTTAAGGCGCGTACTTCCAGGCGCCGCCGGTCAGGCGCACCACGACGAGCGAACGCTCGTCGACGCCGGTCACGGAACCCGGCTTGAAATTATAGACGGCGTGCACGCCCGGTAGCTCCTTGGTGCTGAGGATCGCGTCTCGCAGTGCCGCGCGGAACTCCACCGTTCCGGGCTTCGCGGTCTTCAGCGCGCGCTCCGCAGCGTTGGCGAAGATCAGCCAGGCGTCGAAGGAGTAGGCGGAGAAGCCATCGGTGGTCGGGACGTTATGGACCTTCTGGTAGACGGTGCGGAAATCCAGCGCGATCTTCTTGGCGAAGTGCTCGTCGGGCAGCTGCTCGGCGACGATCACAGGACCTGCGGAAACCTGGATGCCGTCGGCCGCCTTGCCGCCGACATTGACGAAATCAGGATTGACCAACGCCACTGTGCCGTAGGTGTTTCCCTTGAAGCCGCGGTCGGCGAGGCTGAGGAGAGGCAGCGCGCCTTGGGTTCCCGAGCCGCCGTCCAGTACGGCGTCCGGCCGCGCGGCCAGGACCTTGAGGATCTGCGCGGTGACCGAGGTGTCGGTGCGGGCATAGCGCTCGTTGCTCTGGATCTTAATCTCGCCGGCGGCTTCGGCGGCCTTGGCGCCGTTGTAGACAAGGTCGCCCCATGCGTCGGAGAAGCCGATATAGCCGATGTTCTTCATGCCATCGCGCTTCATGCGATCGGCGACGATCTTGACGAGGAGGGAGGCCGGCTGCGGCACCGACACCACCCACTGCTCGGGTGCATCAGGCAGCTTGCCGATCGGGGAGACCGCGATCATCGGCACCTTCAATTCGCTCGCGACCGCCGCCATCGCGATGGTCGAGGGTGCCGTCGCCGTGCCGATCAGGAGATCGACCTTCTCTTCTTCCACCAGCTTGCGCGCATTGCGCGTCGCGGCCGACGGATCGGAGCCGTCGTCGAGCTGGATCAGGCGGATGGTCTCGCCATTGATGGTCTTCTTGTATTCATACGCGGCGTTGATGCCGCGCCCGTAGGGGATGCCGATCGACGAGCCGTTTCCGCTGAGCGAGGTGACGAAGCCGATCACGATGTCGGCCCGCGCAGCCGGGGCGGCAACGACGCCGACCGCGAGTGCAAGGAAGGTCAGAGTCTTGCGCATATGCGTTCTCCTCCGTTGATGCTGGATAGGAATGCCGTGATGCCGCCGCGCGGGGACCCCGAACGACGAACCAACCGATTGAAAGCATTGCTGCGGCGCCAAAAGCCGGGCGCGACCGAAGAGAGTTTGCTGGCTGGGCGCTCAGCAGTCATGATGTTGCTTGCCGCGCGAACGTCGAACCCACCGGCGAATGCAAATGGGCCTTTTGCGGAGCGAACAAAGCTCGTCGGTGCGGCCGCGATACGCCGCCGGCGATGCTGCTGCCATGGCCGGCTGTTGGAGCCCGGCGACTGTCCACACGATCGAGTCTCTCAAAATCGGTGCCCTGCAACATCATTGTCATGGCCGCCGGTCCCTGGCCGGCGAGGAATTACTTAAAGCCTAAAGTATTGCCGGTGGCGCCGTCAACACGTGTCACGGGGGTGTCAGAAAAAATGTTGTTGCATACAATTTCCTCAGTGTGCGGCGTTTCTTGGCTGGCCGGCCGAGCAAAAAAACGGTGCGCGCCATGTCCTGGCGGCGAGCTTCTCGGTCGCCCCTGCCGGCATTTGACGCCTGAATTAGTTTATGATTGAAATATATTCATCGGCAGCCGACGACCGATCCTCCGATCAACGCTTGAGGAGAAGGACGATGCGCATCTTTTGGCAGAGCTTCGTTGATGCGAGCGTGAACGCGCCCTACATGGCGCGGCTGTCGGAATACCTCAACAGCATCGCTGCACCTGGCACCACGGTTCACGTCGAGGGGATCAGTCCGCCGGATCGCGAGTTCGGCCGGCTTGCGGAACTGCGCTGCGCAGTCCAGGCGATCGACAACGGCATCGTGGCCGAGGAGGACGGCTTCGATGCCTTCGTCATGGGGCATTTCCAGGATCCCGGCCTCTACGAGCTGCGTTCGGCGCTCGACATTCCCGTGATCGGGACCGGCGAGGCAACGTTGCTGGCGGCCTCACAGCTCGGCCGGCGTCTCGGCCTTGTGACGCTCGATCCCGTCTTCGAGATCTGGCACTATGAGCAGGCCGAGCGTTACGGCCTCGGCGATCGCGTCGTCCATGTCACCGGACTCGGCTGCAAGCCGGCAGATTTCGCTGATGCGTTCGCCGGAGATGCTGAAGCGCAAGCGCGCATGATCAGCGATTTTGTCGCCTGCGCCCTTCCGCTGGTCGAGCGCGGCGCCGATGTCGTGATCCCGGCCGGCGTGCTGCCTGGGCTTCTGATCGGGAAGGAACATGGCTTGAAGGTTGGCCACGCGCCCGTGGTCAACTGCGCGGCCGTCGCGCTGAAGAGTGCCGAGATGTGGGTGCAGCTTCGCAGGCTCAATGGCACCGAGCCGAGCCGTGGGCCGAGCTTCAAGCGTGCCAGCGCCCAAGCGCGCAGCGATTTCCGCGCACTGCTGGCCCGTAACAACCGTTAATCCTGGAGAGCGCATCATGATGACTCCCGAAAAGATCCTGTACGAGACCGAGGTGACGGCGACCGGGGGGCGGGATGGCAAGGCCGCCAGCGCCGACGGTCTGCTGTCGGTATCGCTGTCGGTGCCGAAATCGCTCGGTGGCCCCGGTGGTGAAGGCACCAATCCCGAGCAGCTTTTTGCTGCCGGCTATGCCGCCTGCTTTCTCGGTGCAGTCAAGCTCGTCGCGCGCACGCGGAAGGTGGTGCCCTCGGCCGAGCCATCTGTGACTGCGAAGGTTGCGATGGGACCGGTGTCGGTCGGATATGCGCTCGCTGTCGAGCTGAAGGTCGATCTGCCCGGCGTCGAGAAAGCGGTGGCGGAAGAGGTCGTTGCCGGCGCGCATGAGCGCTGCCCCTATTCGAACGCAACCCGCGGCAATATTGCCGTAAAGCTGACGGTGGTCTGACGCGGATGAACGAGGGCGGTCGGTGACCAATTCCCTGCGCGCACCTTATGACGGGGTGGTAATCGCGGCACCCGTCACGATTCCCTATGTGCGCTACTCCATCGAGAGCGCGCAGTGGTGGATCGGCCGCGCCTTGAGCGCACTCGTTGCGCAGGCCGGCATCAAGGCGTCCGACATCGACGGCATGTGCGTCTCCAGCTTCACCATGGGGACCGACAGCGGCGTCGGATTGACGCAGCATTTCGGCCTGTGCGTCCGCTGGCTCGACACGATCCCGCTCGGCGGCGCCAGCGCCATCGCAGGCCTGCGCAAGGCGGCACGCGCGGTTCAGGCGCGCGACGCCGACATCGTGGCGTGCATCGCCGGCGACACCAATCACGTCGATTCGTTCAGGCTGACCCTCGAGAACTTCTCACGCTTCAACCAGGATGCCGTCTATCCTTACGGTGCGGGTGGGGCGAATTCGAGTTTTGCGCTGATAGCTCGCAACTACATGCGGACGTTTGGAGTCACGCGTGAGGATGTCGGCAGAATCGCTGTCGCCCAGCGGACCAATGCCTTGTGCAATCCGCATGCCTTGATGAAGACACCGCTGACGATGGAGCAGTATCTGGCGGCCCGGCCGATCTCAGATCCCATTCATCTGTTCGATTGCGTGATGCCATGTGCCGGCGCTGAAGCGTTCCTCGTGATGCGCGAGGAGACTGCGACATCGCTGGCGTTGCCCGCGGTGCGGCTGCTGTCGACGATCGAGCGACACAATGCCTTCGCCGACGATCCGATGCAGGTGCGCGGCGGCTGGGCGATGGACGTGGGTGAACTTTACGCGATGGCCGGCGTGAAGCCTGACGATCTCGATGTCGTGCAGACCTATGACGATTATCCGGTCATCACCATGATGCAGTTCGAAGATCTCGGCTTCTGCAGGAAAGGCGAGGGGGCCGCGTTCGTGCGCCAACACGATCTCACAATCGACGGCGACTTCCCGCACAACACCTCGGGTGGGCAGCTCTCGGTGGGGCAGGCCGGTGCGGCCGGCGCCTATCTCGGTCTCGTCGAAGGGCTGCGGCAGGTTCTGGGCACGGCAGGCCCCACACAGGTCGGGAATGCGAGCCTCGCTCTGGCCTCGGGATTCGGTATGATCAACTATGACCGCGGTCTCGCCTCGGGCGCAGCGATTTTCGCAGGGCCTTCGCGATGATTGATCCGATCAAGCCACCCCGACGAAAGAACCCGCTGCTGCGAACGCGGCTGCCTGCTTTGCCGCCGCGACCGCGAAGCAGGACGTCGCACGGGTTCACGCGGGCAGCCGCCGAAGGCCGCTTCGTGCTGCAACGCTGCGAGGCCTGCGGCTGTTTTGCCTATCCGGCACGGGAGGCGTGTCCGTCCTGTCTTTTTGACGGCCTGACCTTCGTCGAGGCGCCGCGCCGGGGCATGCTGCTCGCCGAGACGACGGCACGCGTGCCGAGCGATGTCTATTTTCGCGAACGCGCGCCGTGGCGGATTGGCCTTGTCAAGATGGATTGCGGTCCGACCATTGTCGCACATCTTCATGCCGACTGTGTGGAGGGCGCGGCCGTCCGCATGTCGTTGCAACTCGACAAGAGCGGCCAGGCGGTGGCCTTTGCCCATCCCGAGGGGGAGACTGCGAACATGGCGGACGACAAGCAGTGGCGGGAGATGACGGCCGATCCGAAATTCCGGCGCGTACTCGTGACCAATGGTCGTAGCGTGATCGGCCAGGAGGCCGCCGTTGCCCTGAGAGCCGCAGGCGCCAAGACGGTGTTTGTCGGCGTCGCCGAACCATGGCGGCCGTTCGCCGGCGAAAATCTGCTGCGCGGTCAGGATGGAATCGAGATCGTGACCCTCGATGCGGCAGACGAAAAAGTGGTGGCTGATCTTGCCGCCGACATCGGCGGCAAGGTCGATATCCTGGTCAACACCACGGAATATGTCCGGCCGGGTGGCCTGCTCGACCGCAGGGGGACCAGCATCGCGCGCGATGAGATCGACCAGGCTTATCTCGGCTTCATTAACCTCGCGCAGGCTTTTGGCCCTGCCATGCGAATGCGGGGTGCCGACGGCATCAATAGCAGTGCCGCGTGGGTCAATATCCTTTCGGTCTATGCGCTGGCGAACTGGCCTGCCTTTGGCGCCTATTCGGCTTCGCAGGCAGCCTGCCTCTCGCTCTCGCACTCCCTTCGCGCGGAGCTGCGGCCCGGTGGCGTCAGGGTCATGAACCTGTTCACCGGGCCCGTCGACACCGAATGGTTCCAGACCGTGCCGCCGCCGAAGGTCGCGCCGCGCGCGATCGCGCAGGCGATCGTGTCGGGGCTCAAGGGTGGGCTGGAAGAGATGTATGTCGGAGATGTCGCCGAAGAGATCCGGCAGCGTCTCGCGGCCAATCCGAAAGCCCTGGAGCGCGAGCTCGACAGGTGAGATCAGGAATTCAACCAAGCTGGAGGACGTGACGATGCAAAGCAAGAATCTGCTGGAGCTGGCGAGTGCGATTTCTTCCGGCGCGGTGCGCGTCGTCGACCTGACCTTTACGCTCAGTCCGGATTTTCCGGTCATTGTGCTGCCGCCCGAGTTCGGCCAGGCCGCGCCGGTCCGTATCCAGGAAATCTCGCGATATGATGGTCGCGGCCCGGCCTGGTACTGGAACAATGTCACCTTCGGCGAGCACACCGGCACGCATTTCGACGCGCCGATCCACTGGTTCACCGGCAAGGATCTGCCAAACAACGCCGTCGACACGATGCCGTCGAAGGACATGATCGCTCCGGCCTGCGTCATCGACTGCTCCGCTCAGGCCGCGCAGGATCCGGACTTCGTCCTGACCGTGCCTGACGTCGAAGCGTGGGAGACGAAGCATGGACGGATCCCCGATCGTCACTGGGTTCTGTTGCGCACCGATTGGTCGAAGAAGGGTTGGCGCGACTACGCGAACCTGAGGGATGATGGCGCACATACGCCGGGTCCGAATCCGGCTGTGATGAAATGGCTGGTGGAGGAGCGCGGCGTCATCGGGTTTGGCACCGAGACCATCGGAACCGATGCCGGGCAGGCCGGGCATTTCGATCCGCCTTATCCGGCGCATCACTTCCTGCACGGCGCGGGCCGCTATGGCCTGCAATGCCTGTGCAACCTGGATCAGTTGCCAGCCACCGGCGCCGTCATCGTGGCTTCGCCGCTGAAGATCAAGAACGGCTCCGGAAGTCCGCTTCGCGTCATCGCGCTGGTTGGATCGACTTGAGCCCATCGCGGCACTTGCCAATCAGAACAAGAAATTCCCACGAAAGACAGGTGCCATGAACGCAACTAAGAGCCTGCTGGTCTCCGCCGCATTGCTGCTTGCCGCCCCGCAGATTGCGCGGGCCGAGATCCTCGTCGGATTCGTCACCGGCCTCAGCGGGCCGGTGTCCTCGATTGGGATTCCAAATGCGAAGGGGATTGCGGCGGGCCAGGCCTATCTCGGTGAGATCGGTGGAGAGAAGGTTCGGGTCATCCAGCTGGATGATGGCTCTGATCCGACCGCATCGGCCCGTAATGCGCGCAAGCTCGTCGAGCAGGAGAAAGTCGATGTCCTGATCGGTACGTCCGGCGCCCCCCAGACGCTCGCGATGGCGACGGCGGCGATTGAGATGAAGGTCCCGATGATCGCGGTGTCACCGATCGCGCCGGTGCCGCCTGGTGATGGCGGCCCATGGGTCGTCCAGACGCCCCAACCGACGCCGCTGCTGGTGCAGGGGATCGTTGACAACATGAAAGCGAAAGGTCTGAAGACCGTTGCCTTCATCGGGTTCTCCGATGCGTTCGGCGACCTCATGTACAACTCGCTCGAGCAAAGTGCGAAGACTGCCGACATCAAGATCATTGCCAATGAGCGCTACGCGCGTTCGGATTCGTCGGTCACGGCGCAGGTGCTGCGCGTCGTCGCCGCGCATCCCGATGCGATCATGCTGGGAGGAACGGGAACGCCCGGTGCGTTGCCGGTGATCGCGTTGTCCGAACGCGGCTACAAAGGGCCGCTCTACGGCAATCACGGCATGATCAGCGCCGACTTCCTCCGTCTCGCCGGCAAGGCGGCCAACGGCATCATCTGCCCGACCGGACCTGTGACCGCCGCGGAGCAGCTTCCGGCCAGCAATCCGATCCAGAAGGTAGCGCTGGATTTCCGTGCGGCCTTCGAGAAGGCGAACGGCGAAGCGCCGACGGATTCATTCTCGTCCTATTCCTTCGATGGCTGGTTGGTGCTCGCCGACGCCGCCAAGCGCGCGATGGCATCGGGTGCCAAGCCCGGATCGCCGGAATTTCGTATCGCCTTTCGCCAGGCGCTGTTTACCACCAAGGACGTTGTCGGGACCCAGGGCGTTTACACCTATACGCCGGCGGATCGGCATGGCGTCGACGACCGCTCGCGCATCATGGTCCAGATCGAGGACGGTAAATACAAGCTGTTGCCCTGAGGCAGGAGCATGATCGTGACGGAGAACGACGCGCCGGCGAAGATCAGCGAGGCGGTCGGTCGGGAGCACGTGCCGCCGGCGTGGGCGCGCGCGGTCGAGCTGTTTCCACCGACCGACCGGATCCTGTCCACCACCCTGATGCGGCAGGCCGAGCGCTATGGCGACAAGGTCCTGCTGGTCGCGGGCGAGACGCGCTGGACCTTTGCGCAAACCGCTGACATCGCCGCCGCGTCGGCGCGGAAGCTCGTCGATGCCGGCATCAAGCCGGGCGATCGGGTCGCGCTGATGTGCTCGAACCGTCCGGAGTTCTTGCAGGTCTATCTGGGTTGTGCCTGGCTTGGCGCCATCGCGGTCCCGATCAACACCGCGCTGCGCGGTTTCCAGCTCTCCCACATCTTCCGCAACTCGCGTTCGGCGCTTCTTGTCGTTGAGGCCCAGTTCGCTGACGCGATCGAGAGTGTGGAGGCCGGTGTCGAGCTGCCGCCGCGAATCTGGACCATCAGAGCTGCCGGCGAGGCATTTGATGCCAGGCTATCCGCGGTGCCGTTGCCGGCGCTCAGGGCTTCGGCCGAGCCGGGCGCGGTGCGTCCTGGCGACACCGTTGCGATCCTCTACACGTCAGGCACCACGGGGCCCGCGAAGGGGGTGTGCTGTCCGCAGGCGCAACTGTTCTGGTGGGGCATCTATTCGGCGCGGGCGCTTGGCATCCGCGAAGGCGATGTGCTGTTCACGACACTGCCCCTGTTCCACACCAACGCGCTGAACGCGTTCTATCAGGCGCTGCTGAACGGCTGCACCTACGTGCTGGAGCCGAAATTCTCCGCCTCAGGCTTCTGGGCCGCCGCGCAGCGACACAATGCGACCGTCGGCTATCTGCTTGGCGCGATGGCATCGATGCTTCTGGCGCAGCCGAAGGCGCCGAACGACAAGACGCATCGCCTCCGCGTTGCGCTCGGCGGGGGCGTGCCGCCGCAAATCCACGATCCGTTCCTGCAGCGGTTTGGGGTACCGCTGCTCGACGGCTACGGATCGACCGAGACCAACTTCGCGTTCGCTGGCACGATCCCGTCGGATCGTCCGGGGACGATGGGCTATCTGGCCGACGGGATCGAGGCGCGGATCGTTGACGAGGACGATTCAGCGCTTCCCGATGGAGAGGCCGGCGAGCTCGTGCTTCGGGCAAGAGAGCCCTTTGCCTTCGCCACGGGCTATTTCGGCATGCCGGAGAAGACCGTCGAGACCTGGCGCAATCTGTGGTTCCACTCGGGCGATCGGGTCGTTCGTGATTCCGACGGGCACTATCGCTTCATCGATCGCATGAAGGATTCGATCCGCAGGCGTGGTGAGAACGTATCCTCGTGGGAGGTCGAGCAGACCATCCAATCCCATCCCGCGGTCGCGGCTTGTGCGATCTACCCGCTTCCGTCGGAATTGGGCGAGGACGAGGTCGCGGCCGCGATCCTGCTGGAAGCTGGCCAATCGCTGCAGCCCATCGACATTGTCAGGCACTGCGAAGGCCGCATCGCCTACTTCGCCATCCCACGCTATGTGCGCATTCTGAGCCAGATGCCGCTGACGGAAAATGGCAAGATCAAGAAGGGCGTGCTGCGTGAGGCGGGCGTCACCACGGATACATGGGATCGCGAGGCAGCAGGCGTAAAGGTGCGACGCTAGTCTAGATCCGAGGATAGAGCGTTACCGCCCGAGGCCCGTATTCAAGCCTTCTGCAGCGCGTCCTTGACGGCGCCCTTGAGTTCGTCGAGCTCGCCGATCAATCCGTCGAACCGGTCCGCCGGGAAATCGGCCAGCAACTCGGCAAGCCAGGCGCCGTGGCTCTTGGCCATTCGCCTGAAGGTCTTGCGGCCTTCGACCGTCATGCAGACAATCTGCACGCGGCGGTCGAGGTTCGACGGCGTGCGCGTGATGTATCCATCCGCGACCAGCCGGTCCACGATCGGAGTCAGGTTCCCGGCCGAGACCATCAGGCGCTTGGGCAGCTCTCCCAGCACAAGCCCGCTCGGCTCGCGGTCGAGCTGAGCGAGAACATCGAAGCGCGGCATCGTGAAATCGAACTCTTCGCGAAACCGGCGCCGCAGTTCGCCCTCGATCAGGGTCGTGCAGGCGAGCAGCCGGAGCCAAACTCGCGTTTGAGCCCTGTACTCGGCTTCCTGATCCGTCCCGTTCTTGGCCGAAACAGGCGTAGGCTCCTTCGCGAGTGCCAATCTGGTCTCCCGGGCTTCGTGGCCTTTTGAAAGCTGACGCAGCTCTCATGGACAAGGGCAAGATAGTTCGTGCCAAAAGTAAATTCAAGGCTTAGCCCGGGCGACCCGGAATCGGCGGCGCCATGGCGCCAATTTGCACCGGACTCAGGATCCGTGCCGCAGCCTCGAGCCGTCGCCCAGGGCCCTTGCAGAACCGCCTTGACAATGTACGAGCCGACGAAATACTTTAGGCTTAAAATAATTTGAGCGAGAGCTCGAACACGGCGCGACGCGCGAAAGCGAGGGATCATGCGCATAGTCTGTATCGGCGGCGGCCCGGCCGGCCTCTATCTGGGCCTGCTGATGAAGCGTCGACATCCTGAGCATGTCATCACGGTCGTCGAACGCAACAAACCCTACGATACGTTCGGCTGGGGGGTGGTGTTCTCCGATGCCATGATGTCGGCGATGCGGGTGGCCGACCCCGAGAGCGCCGCCGAGATCGAGGATGCCTTCAACCATTGGGACGACATCGAGCTCGTCTTCAAGGGGACGCGCCAGCGCACGAGTGGCCATGGCTTCATTGGCATCGGCCGCAAGCACCTGCTCAACATTCTGCAGAGGCGTTGCGAGGCGCTGGGTGTCGAGCTCGTCTTCGAGCGCGAGGTCGAATCCGATCTCGAGTTTCCCGATGCCGATCTGATCGTCGCCTGCGACGGCGTCAATTCCAGAATTCGTGCTCGCTATGCCGAGCAATTCCAGCCCGACATGGTGATCCGGCCGAACCGCTTCATCTGGCTCGGCACCAAGAAGGCGTTCGACGCTTTCACGTTCGATTTCCAGCGGACCGAGCACGGCTGGTTCCAGGCGCACATCTACAAGTTCGACGCGGAAACCTCGACATTCATCGTCGAGACGACGGAAGAAGCCTACAACGCCCACGGGCTTGGCGAACTCGATCAGCAGGCGTCGATTGATTTTTGCGAGAAGATCTTCGCCGAGACGCTCGACGGCGCGAAGCTTTTGACCAACGCCCGCCATCTGCGCGGCTCGGCCTGGCTGAATTTCAGCCGCCTGATCTGCGGCAAATGGAGCGTCTTCAACGGCAATTCGCATGTCGTGCTGATGGGGGATGCTGCGCACACCGCGCATTTCGCCATCGGCTCGGGCACCAAGCTTGCGCTCGACGACGCCATCGAGCTCGCCAATCAGTTCGACCGCCATGGTCACGGCCGCGACGGTATCCCGACCGTGCTGGAGGCCTATGAGGAGGTGCGCCGTGTCGATGTTGCACGCATCCAGAACGCCGCGCGCAACGCCATGGAGTGGTTCGAGGTCGTCGGCCGGCGCTATGCCGATACGCTCGAGCCGCCGCAATTCTTCTATTCGATGCTGACGCGCTCGCAGCGCATCAGCCACGAAAACCTTCGCCTGCGTGATCGCACCTGGCTGGAAGGCTTTGAGCGCTGGTTCGCCGAACGTTCGGGGATTCCGGTCAAGAGCGGCGAACGGGCGCCGCCGCCAATGCTGACGCCGCACCGCGTCCGCGGCCTTTCGCTCGCGAACCGTATCATGGTCTCGCCGATGGCGATGTATTCGGCGCAGGACGGGCTCATCAACGATTTCCATATCGCTCATCTCGGCGCGCGCGCCATGGGCGGTGCCGGGCTGATCTTTGCCGAGATGACCTGCGTCTCGCCGGATGCGCGGATCACGCCCGGCTGCCTCGGGCTCTGGAACGATGCGCAGACCGAACAATGGCGCCGCCTGGTCGGACTGGTCCATAGCGTCGGACATGCCAAGGTCGGGATTCAGCTTGGCCATGCCGGACGCAAGGGCGCGACCAGGGTGCCCTGGGAGGGAATCGATCAACCGCTCGAATCCGGGGACTGGCAGCTGATCTCCGCGTCGGCCTTGCCGTATCTGCCCCACAGCCAGTTGCCGCGGGCGATGGACCGCCGCGACATGGATCGCGTGCGCGACGACTTTATTGCGGCAACCCGCCGTGCGGCGGCAGCCGGTGTCGAGTGGCTCGAACTGCATTGCGCCCACGGCTACCTGCTGTCGAGCTTTCTGTCGCCGCTGACCAACCGGCGCACGGACGAATATGGCGGCAGCCACGAGAACCGCGCGCGTTTTCCGCTGGAGATATTCACGGCCATGCGCGCGGTATGGCCGTCCGATCTGCCGATGTCGGTGCGCCTGTCCTGTCATGACTGGGCCGACGGCGGCAACACGCCGGCCGACGCGGCGATCTTCGCCGCGATGTTCAAGGAGGCAGGGGCGGACGTGATCGATTGCTCGTCCGGGCAGGTCTGGAAGGAAGAGCGGCCGATCTATGGACGCCTGTTCCAGACGCCCTTCGCCGACCTGATCCGCAACGAAGTCGGCATCGAGACGATCGCCGTTGGCGCGATCTCCGAGGCCGATCATGCCAATTCGATCCTCGCGGCCGGCCGCGCCGATCTCTGCGCCATTGCGCGGCCGCATCTGGCCGACCCGGCCTGGACGCTGCACGAAGCCGCGCGTATCGGCATCACGGCGGTCAGCTGGCCGAAGCAATATCTGTCCGCCAAGGGACAGTACGAAACCAATCTGGCGCGCGCCGCAGCAGTGGCCGCCCAGTGAACGGAGGAGATGACAGATGAGCTCCGTTGCGAAGGTCATCAGGCGCGACTGGCTGGACTGGCCGTTCTTCGACCAGCGCCACCACACGATCGGCGAGAAGCTTGACAGCTTCGTGCAGTCGGGCGCCCTCGACAAGGTCGACCACGACGATGTCGATGGGGCCTGCCGCATGCTCGTGCGTGCGATGGGCAAGGCGGGATTGCTCGATTGCGCGGTTGCCGCGCCCGACGGCGATGCGACTTCGATCGATTCCCGTTCGATCTGCCTCTCACGCGAGTCGCTCGCCTATGCCGACGGCCTTGCCGATTTCGCCTTCGCGATGCAAGGGCTCGGCTCCGGCGCGATTGCGCTCGGCGGCTCAGCGGAGCTGCGCAAGGCCGTGCTGCCAAAAGTTCGCTCCGGCGAATGGCTCGCGGCCTTCGCGCTATCCGAGAAGGAGGCGGGATCGGACGTCGCAGCGATGTCCTGCACTGCGCGCGCCGATGGCGACGACTACGTCATCGACGGCGAGAAGACCTGGATCTCCAACGGCGGCATTGCCGACGTCTACACGCTGTTTGTGCGGACCGGCGAGGCGCCGGGTGCTCGCGGCATCTCGGCCTTCGTCGTTTATCCCGATGATCCCGGCTTCGGCATCGCCGAGCGCATCGACGTCATCGCGCCGCATCCTTTGGCGACGTTGCGCTTTTCCAATTGCCGGATCCCGGCGAACCGTCGCCTCGGCGCGCCGGGCGGCGGGTTCAAGCTCGCGATGCAGACGCTGGATATCTTCCGCGCTTCGGTCGCGGCCGCGGCACTCGGCTTCGCACGGCGGGCGCTCGACGAGGCGCTGTTTCATGCGCGCAGCCGACATATGTTCGGCGCGACCTTGGGAGATCTCCAGCTGACCCAGGCCGCGCTCGGCGACATGGCGACCGACACCGATGCCGCCGCGCTGCTGACCTACCGTGCGGCCTGGCGCCGCGACGTCCAGAAGCTTCCGACGACGCGCGAAGCGGCGATGGCGAAGCTGACCGCCACCGAGACGGCGCAGCGCGTCATCGACCGCGCCGTGCAGATGTTCGGCGGCCGCGGCGTGCGCAAAGGAGAGGTCGTCGAAGGTCTGTACCGCGAAATCCGTGCGCTGCGCATCTACGAGGGCGCGACCGAAGTCCAGAAACTGATTGTGGCCCGCGAGCTGTTGAAGCCGCGCTGAGAGGATAGAGAGCTCCGCATGAGTGCGATCAGAAAGCAGGAAGTCCCCGCAGCGAGTGGTCTGCAAGTGCTTCAGCCAAGTGGCTGGCCGCAGCCGAAGGGCTATGCGAACGGCGTCATGGCCGAAGGCCGACTGATCGTGACGGGTGGCGTGGTTGGCTGGGACGTCGCCGGGCGGTTCGCCGAAGGGCTCGTTGCGCAGGTCCGCCAGACGCTCGAAAACATCGTCGCGATCCTTGCAGAGGGGAATGGTCGGCCGGACCATCTCGTACGCCTGACCTGGTACGTCGTGGACATGGACGAATATGTGTCGAACCTGAAAGCACTCGGCAAAGTCTACCGCGAGGTCATCGGCACCCATTACCCCAGCATGGCGCTGGTGCAAGTCGTGCGTCTCGTCGAGCGGTCCGCGCGCGTCGAGATCGAAGCGACGGCCGTCGTCCCGCGCTGATGCAGGGTCGAGCGGCGGGACGCTTGAGCTCGCAACGGACAGAAAAATGAGGAAACACCATGGCGCGCAGGCTGATCGATATTTCGGTGCCGCTGCAAAACGACGTGCCTGCCGATCCTCCGGGCAACCATCCGACCATCCAGTACATCGATCATCAACAAGGCCTGCCGCGCATGCTGCAGTTCTTCGATGGGCTGAAGGCGGAAGACCTGCCCGACGGTCAGGGCTGGGCGGTGGAAATGGTCAACCTTTCCACCCATAACGGCACCCATCTCGATGCGCCCTGGCACTTCCATCCCACGATGAACCGCGGTGAGCGTGCGTGGACGATCGACGAGGTGCCGCTGGAATGGTGCTTCCAGCCCGGCGTGAAGCTCGACTTCCGCCATTTGCCGGATGGATATGTGGCGACTGCCGGCGATGTCGAAGCCGAATTGAAGCGGATCGGGCATACGCTGTCGCCGCTCGAGATCGTCGTCGTCAATACCAGCGCCGGTGCCAAATATGGTCGGCAGGACTACGTGACCTCAGGCTGCGGCATGGGCTATGAGGCGACCATGTATCTGCTGGAACGCGGCGTGCAGCTGACCGGGATCGACGGCTGGAGCTGGGACGCGCCCTTCGTCTACACCGCGAAGAAATATGCCGAGACCAGGGATGCCAGCTTGATCTGGGAGGGCCACAAGGCCGGACGCCACATCGGCTATTGCCACCTCGAAAAGCTGCACAATCTCGAGCTTCTGCCCTCGACCGGCTTCATGGTGTCATGCTTTCCGGTGAAGATCGAGCGAGCATCCGCTGGCTGGACGCGGGCGGTTGCCATCATTGACGGCTGAAGGGATCTACAGGCGTACGACTTCACCCGTTCGAACGCTCACGTCGGCGGCAAAGACGATGCGGAGTGAGTTGATCGCGTCCTCGTGATGCTCGGACAGATCGATCTCGCCACGGACCGCGCTCAAGAACAGCCGCTGCTCGCGCTCGCAGAGCTCTTGATGGTCGGGTTCGTCTGCCGTCGAGACCAGCTCGTCAGGCTGAGAAAACCGGCCTTCGGTGTCGCGTGCCGCGTGATGGATGCGAAGCGCGTTGGTCCGCGTGTGAGTGTCATGGTCCGCCGAACGCGCGTCCGCATCGCTACTCTCTTTCGCGACGATCGACACGCTGCCGTTCGGCCGATCATGTCCTTTACGAAATGAGCGGTCTCACTCATCATCGGACCCCAGCCGACCTCGTACCAACCGACCGAGCCGTCGTCGAACATGATGTGAAGATGGCCGTAGTTGTACATGGCCGGCGCGATCTCGCTCGTCAGTCGTGCCCCGACCGCATGGACCGCGACGGGACGCGCTCGCGTCACCTGGCACATGATGTCGACGTAGTGGACGCCGCAATCGACGATCGGCGAAGTCGACCGCATCAGTCTCTTGTGCACCTCCCAGAAGGAGCCCGCAGACTGTTGGTTGAGGTTCATGCGCATCACGAGCGGTTTCCCGAGCGTTCGCCCGATTTCGACGAACCGCGACCATGCGGGATGCACGCGTAGGATATAGCCGACCAGCAGCGCCTTTCCGGCCGCGCGGGCAGCGCTAACGACCTGCTGTGCGGCATCGAGCGTATCGGCCAGCGGTTTTTCGCAGAAGACATGCGCGCCAGCCGCGAATGCCTGTAGCGCCATGGCGGCGTGATGCTCGGTATAGGTGGAGATCGCGACGGCATCGGGACGCAAACGCGTGAGCGCCTCCTCGAAGCTTTCGAAGCGCGGAGTTGCGGGAAACTCGCGTTCGAGATCGTCACGCTCGGCGGCGCGTGAGGTACAAAGACCGACGAGCTCATATCCCTCGACCGATTTGTAGGCACGGGCATGGCTGGTCCCCATGGTGCCGAGGCCGACCACGAGAACACGAACATTCCGTTGAGGCGACATGGAATGGGAGGACATGGCTCGATCGTGTCCCTCGTCAGGAGTGGGGGGCTGACTGGCCCTCGATCCAGGTTTCCAGCACGCGCAGCTCGTCGTCGAGATGCACGAGGCTGGCGAGATAGCCCGGCGCGATCCGGCCGAGTTCACGGTCGCGCCGGAGAAACGTCGCCGGAACGTGTGATGCCATTGAGAGGGCATCGGCGAGCGGAAGCCTGACGACGTTGACGGCGTAGCGCACCGCCTCATCCATGGTCAGGACCGAGCCGGCGAGGGTCCCGTCGTCGAGCCGCAGGCAGCCGTCGATTGACGTCACGCGGCGGCCTTGAAGATCGAAATGATCGGGGCCACCGGCTGCTGGCGGCATCGCGTCCGTAATCAGCATGAAACGATCGCGCCGCTTGGCGGCCAGCGCGACGCGCAAGTTCGCCGGGTGGACGTGATGGCCGTCAGCGATGAGGCCGACGAACGCCTCGTCGAGATCGAGCGCGGCACCGACCATTCCTGGCTCGCGCCCCGTCGGCGCGCTCATCGCGTTGAACAAATGGGTGAACGCGCGCGCGCCAGCTTCCACGGCCCTGCGCGCTTCCTCGTAGCTCGCATCGGAGTGACCCAGCGAGACGAGCACGCCATGCTGCGCGAGCTCGGCGATGCTCTCGGTCGCCACCCTGTTAGGCGCGAGCGTCAACATCATCGCGCCACAATCCGCTTTTGCAATCGTCGCGACGTCGTCGCGTCCAAGGTCGCGGATGTAGCTGAGTTCGTGCGCACCCTTGCGGCGCGGATCCAGGAAGGGTCCTTCCAGGTGAATGCCGAGTGTGGCAGGGGTCCGGCGCCGCGCCTCGCGCGTCGCCGCGATCGCAGCGGTCATCGCCTGCGGCGCGTCGGTCACCAGGGTCGGCAGCAGCCCTGTGGTCCCGTGGTTCCGGTGCGCGGCCGCAATGCGGGCGATGCCTTCGGGCGTCGGGTCCTCGTTGAACAGGACGCCGCCGCCGCCATTGACCTGAACGTCGACGTAGCCGGGCGCAAGCAGGCCGCCGCCGAGATCCCGCACTTCGCCGTCAGGCCTCTCTGAGTGAGGAACGATTGCGGCAATGCGCGCGCATTCGACGACAACCGCGTGGTCATCGAGAAAACGTTCTCCGTCGAAGATCCGCGCGCCGGTCAGAACGATCATCAGACGGTCTCCGTTACCTTGCGCAGATTGCGCGGGCGGTCGGGATCGCGCCCAAGCCGGAGCGCGAGCGCCTCGGCGAGCCGGTAGAAGCGGAGGATCATGACGACGGGCTCCAACAGGGGCGCCTCGACTCGCGCCGTCGCGAGACGATCCGCCGCATCGTCGCCGCCTGCTTCGATTGCGATCACCGTTGCGCCGGCGTCGGCCAGCGCCGTGAGCGTCGGCAGCATGCCCTCGCGCGCCGGGTCGGAGGGCAGGAAGGCGATGACGGGAAAGCCCGGGACGACAAGCTCGGCAGGGCCGTGCAGCACCTCTGCCGCGGAATAGGCTTCGGCATGAATCGCGCAGGTTTCCTTGAGCTTGAGTGCAGCTTCCGCGGCGATCGCCAGCGTCGCCCCGCGGCCGAGCACGAAAGCGCTACGGGCATTGACCAGTCTCTCCAGCATCGTCGCAGGCGGCGGCGCGGTCTGGGCGCGCAGGACGTCCGGGAGGCTGGCGAGGGCGTCTGCGAGCTGCCGATCCTCGCGCCAGGCCGCGACGAGGCTTGCGCCTGCGACGAGGCCGGCCACCATCGATTTAGTCGCGGCGACGGAACGTTCGGTGCCGGCGCAGAGCGGCAGCAGGATTTCGGCTTCCTGCGCCAGTGGCGAGGTTACGTCGTTGACCAATGCGAGGGCGAGCGCACCGCCGTTTCGTGCGGCACGCTGCATTTCCACGATGTCCGGGCTGCGCCCCGATTGCGAGATCGCGACGGAAACGCTGCCTGCGAGCCGCATCGGCGTCCGATAAAGCGTCGCAATCGAGGGGCCGATCGAGGCGCAAGGCACTCCCGAAAGAATCTCGACGAGATACTTCAGATAGAGCGCGCAGCAATCCGACGAGCCTCGGCCGATCGTCGCGACGAGCGGCGGATCGAGGGCACGCAGGCGCGCTCCGAGTTCGACAAGCCGATCAGCATTCCGACCAAGCTGGCGCGCAGCCGCTTCGCCTGCCTCGCCGATCTCCTGAAACATCTGTGTCGTCATCGGTGCGGCTTTCGGGCCGGGGGCGACAGCGTGAGCTCGGAGACGAAATCATAGGCGTCGGCGCGGTACCAGGATTTCGTGAACTCGACGCAGGCTCCGTCGGCGAGGTAGGCGATGCGCTGGATGTAGAGCGCCGGGCTATCAGGCGCGACGCCAAGCAGCTCGGCATCGACATGATCGAGAAGGGTCGCACGCAAACGCTGCAGGCCCCGGGTCGGCCTGAAGCCCCTTGCGGAGAGCGCCTCGTAGAGCGAGTCGCCGACCGAATCCTGCTCGGGAAGAAAGCGTATCGGCACGGCAGCGCGTTCGATTGCCATGGGCGAACCATCGGCCAGGCGAAGGCGTCCGAGCCGGAACACGCGGTCGTTCGGTCGTACGCCAAGCATCATCGCCTCTTCGGGCGTCGGCAGGAATACGCCGCGTTCGAGCTCGCGCGAGCTCGCCTCCAATCCGCGCAGCCGCATGTCCTCGGTGAAACTCGTCAGGCGCGAGGAGGGCTGCTCGACGCGCGGCGTCGCGCGATGGATGAAGGTGCCTGCGCCGTGGCGGTGAAACAGCACGCCCTCGGCGATCAGGTCAGCGATCGCCTTTCGCAGCGTGGTGCGCGACACTTCGAGTAGCTCGCACAACACGCGCTCGGCCGGAAGCAGCTGCGTTTCCGCGAAGCGTCCGGTTTCGATTTCGCGCCTGAGCGCATCGACCACGGCACGATAGAGCTTTTGGCCCGGCGCCGTTTCGACCGTCATGGTCATGCCGCGTCCTCCGCGAGCGTTCCGCCGGCGAGAAGGATCGCGCCGTCGACAGCGTCGCGCCGCGGTTGGGCGAGGCGCTTGGCCACGTCGGGCGGCAAGAATGGGCGCAAAGGCTCGCCGAAGCCGCCCGCCAGCGCGATGCGCTCGGCGCCGAGCGCGTTCAGCGCGTTCGCGAGCGCCGCTATCGCACAGGCTGCTTCCCCGACGATTTCGCGCGCGCGCATATCTCCGGACCTTGCGACGTCGAGGATCTGGGGCGCGAAGGAGCCATAGTCTCTGGGTCTGGCCTCCGCTGCCCAGCGGCTCATCCGCAACGGATCGTCATCGAAATGTCGACCGAGCGCCTGGGCTAACCCGCTCATCGGTTCGAGGCCGTCGATCGCACGCAGCGTCGCGCGCAGTGCCGATTCGCCAACGCGTGCGGCGGATCCGTCGTCGCCCAGCCAGAAGCCGCGTCCGCCAATGATGGTCGTTCGCCCTCCGACGCGAGCGATTCCCGCCGAGCCCGTGCCCGCGATGATCAGGCCGCCGTCGCCGACGCCGTTGGCTCCCACGCAGGCAGCCACCGCATCATTGACGGCGACGATTTGCGCGAAGCCGGGCAGGGCGGCAGAGACACGCTCCGCTTCATTGTCGTCCGAAAGACCGGCAAGGCTGAGGCCGAGGGCGATCTCCTGCCGTGGCGCGCCGGCAGTGATTGCGGATTCGATGGTTTCGCGCACGACCCGCATCGCTTCGTCGAAATCGAGATAGATGTTCGAAGCCGGCCCCAGGGCGCGCCCGAGCTCGCGGCCGGACGCATCCCGCAGTCTCGCGCGGCAACGGGTGGCGCCGCCGTCTACTCCCAGAAAGAACCTGGCTGTCGCCAAGGGGCCTCCTAAAAAAATTCTTAACGCCTCTAGACAAGTGGTATGTCACGTGGCTAAAACAAATACAAGAGGTATCTACCATTGGTATTCACGATGTCGGTACTGCCGAGCTTGAACACGGGAGAGAGGTGCAGCGACACCGTCGGCATCGTGACAACCGATGAGGCGATGTTTGCGGACGCGATGCTCGTCTCCTATCGACGCGCCATTGCATCGGTCGCAGCTGTCTCGACTGATATCCGTACGGCTGCACTTCGGCTCGCCACCATTTGGCGATCCGGCGGACGTCTGGTCTATGTCGGTGCGGGGTCTTCGGGTCTTGCGGCCGCCGAAGATGCTGCCGAGCTTCCCGGTACGTTCGGCCTTGACCAGGGCCGCATCGCGATTGTCTTGCCCGGCGGAGCCGTCGAGCCATTTCGCATTGATAGCGCGGCGGAGGACGATGCTGCAGCCGGTGAGCGTTCAATAGCCGGGCTTGGTGATCTTTCCGGCGACGCCATGATCGCTGTATCGGCGAGCGGCTCGACGCCGTTCACAGTCGCCGCAGTTGCAGAGGCGCGTCGTCGCGGCGCCTTCGTGATCGGCATCGCGCACCGTCCGGCCTCGCCGTTGCTCATTGGCGCCGACGCCTCGATCCTGCTCGAAAGCGGGGAGGAGGCCCTGCGCGGCTCGACGCGGCTCGCCGCCGGAGCCGCGCAAAAGGCCGCGCTGGGCATGCTCTCATCATTGATGGGCCTCGAACTCGGCCACATCCACCAAGGGCTGATGGTCAATCTGAAGGCGGATAACGCGAAGTTGCGCGAGCGGGCGCAAGGGATCGTGGCAACGATTGCTGGTGTCAGCGATGCCAAGGCGGCATCGGCGTTGCGTGAGGCTGGCGGCGATGTGAAGCCAGCGGTGCTGATTGCCTGCGGTGTCTCCAGCATGAAGGACGCCGTCAACTGGCTCGCAGCTGCGCAAGGTCGCATCGACGAAGCGCTGCGCCGCGCGAGGATCAACGGAATCAAGGGCGAAGGCCCGAACAAGGGAGCGTAGCATGAGACGGACAATCAAGGCCGCATTGGGAGCTGAGGCTGCCGCGTTGGCGTTGCTCGCGGGGCTGGCGTCGGCCCAGGCAGGCTCATTGAAGATCGAGAGCTGGCGCAACGACGACGCCGACATCTGGAACTCCAAGATCATTCCCGCTTTCAACAAGCACTATCCCGACATCAAGATCGAATTCGCGCCCTCGGCGCCCAAGGAATACAACGCCGCCCTCAACGCGCGGCTCGATGGCGGGACCGCCGGCGACCTCATCACCTGCCGTCCGTTCGACGCCTCGCTCGCGCTCTATCAGAAGCATCAGCTCGACGCGGTCGACGGCATCAAGGGCATGGAGAATTTCTCCGATGTCGCGAAGGCCGCGTGGCAAACCGACGACGGCAAGACCACCTTCTGTGTTCCGATCGCCTCCGTCATCGCAGGATTCATCTACAACAAGGAAGCGTTCGCCAAACTCGGCGTGACCGAGCCGAAGACGCTGGACGAATTCCACGCTGTGCTCGAGAAATTCAAGAAGGACGGAACCTATGTCCCGCTGGTGATGGGTACGGCCGACCAGTGGGAAGCCGCAACCATGGGCTTCCAGAACGTCGGGCCGGACTATTGGAAGGGCGAAGTCGGCCGGGCCAATTTGATCTCCGGCAAGGAGAAGCTCACTGATCCGCAATACGTTGCGGCCTTCAAGGAGATCGCAGCCTGGGCACCGTATCTCGGATCGGGCTTCCAGGCACAGACCTACGCCGACAGTCAGAACCTGTTCTCGCTCGGCAAGGGCGCGATCTATGCGGCCGGCTCGTGGGATATCTCGACGTTCCGCGGCCAGGCCAAATTCGCCATGGGTGCATTCCCGCCGCCGCAGCCGGCCGGCACGACGGATTGCTATATCTCCGATCACACCGACATCGCGATGGGCATCAATGCAGCCTCGAAGAACAAGGAGGATGCCAAGAAATTCCTGGAATGGCTGACGACGCCGGAATTCGCAACGATCTATGCCAACGCGCTTCCCGGCTTCTTCCCGCTGGGCAAGACGCCGGTGAAGGTCGAAGACGACGTTGCTGCGACGATGGTCGGATGGCGACAGAGCTGCAAGTCGACGATCCGCAATTCGTATCAGATCTTGTCACGCGGTACGCCGAATCTCGAAAACGAGCTCTGGAACGTGTCTGCGCAGGTGGTCAACGGCAAGCTGACGCCGGAAGCCGCCGGCAAGCAGCTCCAGGACGGTCTCGACAAGTGGTACAAGCCTGCCAAGTGATATCTGTCTCCCTCTCTCCGCTTTCGCGGGGAGAGGGACTTTTCCTGGTCCACAGTTGCTGCACGCTCCGCCAAGAGATGGCATGAGCCGCAAGCGGACAGCGACGATAACGCACGGTAGGTTTGCTCTCTCCGGTCATGCCTGAATCACTCTCGCCCGTCACCGCTCAGATGCCTCGCGCAAAGCTCGCGGGCCTTCTGCTGTTCTTTCTCGGGCCTGCGGTCGTGATCTACTCCCTGTTTTCGATCTACCCGCTCGTCGCGACGATGGCGCTCTCGACCTATACGAGCGATCCGTCCGGGGCCCGGTCTTTCGTAGGCCTCGCCAATTTCCAAACGCTGCTCGGCGATGCGCTCTGGTCGAAGCCGTTCTGGAATGCGCTCGGAAACAATCTGATCTTCTTCACCGTGCACATGTGCGTGCAGAATCCCGTCGGTATTGCACTCGCGGGATTGCTCAGCCTGCCGCGCGTGAGGCTCAAGGGTTTTTATCGGACCGTGATGTTTCTTCCGACGATGCTGTCCGTTGTCATCGTCGGCTTCTCCTGGAACCTGATTCTTTCGCCCCTCTGGGGCGTCGCCTCCGGCGCCCTAAAGGCCGTTGGGTTGGGCTCGCTGTTTGCTCCCTGGCTTGGCCTCGAATCGAGCGCGCTCGTCACGCTGTCCCTCATTTCGGTCTGGCAATTCGTCGGCATCCCGATGATGTTGATCTATGCCGCGTTGCTCAACATCCCCGAAGAGCTGATCGACGCGGCACGCGTCGACGGGCTGGGGCAGTTGCGCATCTTCTTCCACATCAAGCTGCCGCTCGTGCTGCCGACGATCAGCCTGGTCTCGGTCCTGACCTTTGTCGCCAACTTCAACGCCTTCGATCTGATCTACTCGGTCAAGGGCGCGCTTGCGGGGCCGAATTTCGCCACCGACATCCTCGGTACGTTTTTCTACCGCACTTTCTTCGGCAATCAGCTGCAGCTCGGCAATCCGACAATGGGCGCCGCAGTCGCAACCGTGATGTTCTTCATCATCCTTCTCGGTCTCTGCCTCTATCTCTTCCTCGTGCAGCGGCGCATTCGCCGTTACGCTTTCTGAGGGGGGAGGCATGACGACGGAGCAGCGCGCAAGGAGCATCAGCGTCCATCTCGTCCTGATCGCCTACAGCCTTCTGGCGGTAGGTCCGATCCTGCTCGTCGTGATGAATTCGTTCAAGGTGCGCAGCGCCATCTTCGGCAGCCCGCTGGCGCCGCCCGATACCTCAACCTTCAGCCTGATCGGCTATGAGAAGGTGTTCCGGTCGTCACATATCCTTTTATACTATTCCAATTCGCTGATCGTCACTCTCGTCAGCATGGCGCTGGTCCTGCTGTTCGGGGCGATGGCGGCCTGGGCGCTGACCGAGTATCGCTTCCGCGGTTCGACGGTCTTGGCGCTGTTCCTGTCGATTGGCATCATGGTGCCGATCCGGCTCGGCTCGGTCGCAATCCTGAACATGATGCGGTCCGCGGGCCTCAACGATACGCTGACGGCCCTGGTCCTGGTCTATGTCGCGCAGGGCCTGCCGATGTCGATCTTCATCTTGAGCGAGTTCATCCAGCAGATCCCCAAGGATTTGCGCGATGCCGCGCGCTGCGACGGCGTGCCGGAAATCCGCATCTTCTTCGAGGTGGTCGCCCCGCTGCTGCGCCCGGCGATTGCGACGGTCGCCGTCTTCACCATCGTGCCGATCTGGAACGACCTCTGGTTCCCATTGATCCTGACCTCGAGCGATTCGACCCATACCGTGACGCTCGGCGTGCAGCAGTTTCTCGGCCAGTACATTACCGACTGGAATTCCGTGCTCGCCGCACTGTCGATGGCGATCCTGCCGGTCGTCGTGATCTACGTCATCCTCTCGCGCCAGCTCATCGCAGGCCTCACCTCCGGCGCTGTCAAATAGGTTGTCAGAATGGCCAATCTGCGCATCGAGCAACTCAACAAGCGCTATGGCGCGACCACGGTGCTCAACGACGTCAATCTGAGCATCGAGGACGGCGAATTCGTCGTGCTCGTTGGTCCTTCAGGCTGCGGGAAGTCGACATTGCTGCGGATGATCGCAGGGCTCGATGGCGCGTCGGGTGGGGACATCCATATCGCCGGCAAGCTCGTCAATACGCTCGCGCCTGCCGAGCGCGGTATCGCCATGGTGTTCCAGTCCTACGCACTCTATCCGCACATGAACGTGCGCAAGAACATGACGTTCGGATTGAAGTTCACCGGCGTGCCGCCGACCGAGCGCGAGCGGCGCGTCGCGGAAGCGGCTCGCATGCTGCGGCTCGAGGAGCTGCTCGAGCGCTATCCGCGCGATCTCTCCGGCGGCCAGCGTCAGCGTGTCGCGATCGGTCGCGCGATCGTGCGCGAACCCGAAGTGTTCCTGTTCGACGAGCCGCTCTCCAATCTCGACGCAGCGCTGCGTGTCTCGACCCGCGTTGAGATCGCGAATCTGCACCGGTTGCTGAAATCGACGATCGTCTATGTCACACACGATCAGGTCGAGGCGATGACGCTTGCTGATCGCATCGTGGTGATGAACAAAGGCCGCATCGAGCAGGTCGGCAAACCACTCGACCTCTATTATGAGCCGGCCAACCTGTTCGTTGCCGGCTTCATCGGCTCGCCTGCGATGAACTTCTTCGAAGCCAAGGTCGAAAGCATCGAGGGTGGACGTGCGCGCGTGACCGGCGCCGCGTTTCGTGGCCTCGACGTAGCGGCGGCATCGCTGAGCGTCGGCGACACGCTGACCGTCGGTGTCCGTCCTGAGCATCTTGTCCGAGGCGAGGCCGGTGCCTTCGCCGCCGAAGGCATCGTCGAACTGGTCGAGCGGCTTGGCGAGGCGTCGTTCGCCTATCTGCGTCGCGTCGACGGCAGGATGTTCGTTGCGGAGGTCCGTGGCCGGCAGACACCGGCGCCGGGCGAGACGGTGACACTCGTTGCCGCGAGCCCCGATGTCCACATCTTCGACGCCTCCGGCCTGCGTGTTGCCACAGGAACGCGTTGAGGGAGGCGATGGGATGCCGACTGCAAGCAGCTGCAAGGGTGCGACGGCTCAGCCATGACTGATGTCGTACGCTACCTGACCCATCCTCAGGTGACTATCGATCCGGCAATTCCGGTGCCCCGTTGGGGCCTAAGTGAAATTGGCAGAGCGCGCACGGAAGCCGTGCCGGCCACGGGGCTGCTGTCGGGTACCACGCAAATCATCTCTAGTGGAGAGCGGAAGGCGATCGAGACCGCTGAGATCATTGCGGCAAAGTTGGGGATCGACGTCGAGGTGCGCGAGGCGATGCACGAGAACGACCGGTCGGCCACAGGCTTCCTCGTCCCCGACGAGTTCGAGATAGTGGCCAATCAGTTCTTCGGGCAACCCCACATCAGCATTCGCGGCTGGGAACGAGCGCTTGACGCCCAGCGGCGCATCGTCGGCGAGGTCGAGCATGTGCTGGCCCGCAACACGCCGGGCGACGTGCTTCTCGTGGGCCACGGTGGCGTTGGTACTCTCTTGTACTGCTACTGCTCCGGTTTGGCGATTGATCGCGTCCACGACCAACTCGCCGGCGGCGGTTGCTTCTTCGCGTTCACCTCGCACGAGCGCCGCGTGCTGCATGGCTGGCGTCGCCTCGAAGAGCTGTGAGTGGCGCGGCGCAAGATGGCCGAACCAGGCACGGGAAACAGTAGCAATCGAGCTGGCGCGCGGCGAAAGGCTGCACGCGCCGGGAACAGGTTAGATGTCAGCGCGTACCGATACGTTGATGTCGTGGGCAGAAACCGGAAAAATGAGCACCACGTCCATCGTTCCCTGTTGCGTCCGGTTGTCACCCGGCGGTGCCGAGGATAACGCCGTTAGGCGGTTTTGGTTCGATTGATGGGCCCTAAGACCTTGTGTCGGTCGGCGGGCAAAACACCCATCCATGCGCCTCGCCGAGGAACCGCACGTGGCCGTTTGGTCATGCGTGACCAGGAATCCTCTCGACTGCTGCCGTCCAGCTCTTGCGATAAGCGTCAAGGCCGACGATCGGGATCGAGTCGACGAGGCCCGGCTCCGCGATACGGTAAGAAGGGGGCCATTGCGCGAGCATTGCGGCGCCGCGTGCCGTGCCTGCGGCGTCTTCCGCTGCAAAGACGCGCTGCGTGGGTCGTAACGCGCCCAGCGTCCTGCAGAAGGATAGATTGCGCGCGAAGGTTCCTTCGACGATGAGATCACCGATGGTTGCTCCCATGCGCGTGAGCATCAGATCGCTGACCAGCGCGCAATAGAGCGTCGCAAGTGCGGCCCGATCTCGCGCGGCGACTTCGCCGCGGACCACGCCCTCGGTCGTCGCATAAGGTCCCCCCTGACCGGAGAAACAGGGCAGAGCCATCGCGCCCGAGGCGATGACGCGCTCGAGCGCGTCGATGTCCGCGTTGCCGCCGCCGCCCGCGATTGTAGCGTATTCGCGTCCACCCATGAAGCGTCCGCAGGCGATCGGGCGGCCCAGGACGTCGACATTGGCGAGCGTGTCGTCGCGAGGATCGAGCTTGTCGAGCGAGAGGCCCACGCTCATCAGGATCACCCATGTGCCGGTCGACAGCACGGTGAACGGCGCCTGGCGCGAGACGAGGTAGGGCAGAAGGGAAGCGTTGGAATCGTGGATGCCGCAATAGACCGGCGTTTCGGGTGCGAGCCCGCATCCAGCGGCGATGTCAGGCTTGACCGGACCGAGCGGGTCGAAGGCGCGGCGTAGCGGCGGCAGCAAGTGGTCGACGCCGAGAGCTTTGACAAGGCCCGAGACCTGTCCCTGCCGCGGCGCCCAGAGATCCGTGTGCGCGCCAATGCTGGTGACTTCAGAGACGGCGATGCCGCTCAGGCGCCAGGTCCAATATTGTGGATAGCCAACGAAATGCTTCGCGTTGGCATAGAGGTCCGGACAACGCCACTTCTGATAGGCAAGCTGCCGACCGAGATTGAGGCCGCCTGGCAATTTCGGCGACAGGGTTTCCGAAAAAGACGGCCGCAAACCGGCATAGTCGGGCTCGATCGCGTCTATTCCGGTGAATTCGTAATCCATGACTGGAGCTGCGAGGTCGCTCTCGCCGATCAAGGCTCCGGCTGCGCCATGCGCGGTCGGAACGATAGCACTGATCCGATGTGTGCGTGCAGCCTCGCGAAGCGCATCGAGGAAAAAGGTCCACGCGCTCTCGACGTCTTCGTGCGGATATGGCGGTCCGGACAAGACGAGATTGGGCGCCGACTTTTCCCAGAGGAGCCGGCCGTGGTCGAACAGGGCAAGCTTTACATTGGTCTTGCCGATGTCGAGGACTGCGACCGTCTGGCTCATCGTCAAGCTCACGGCAAAAGGACTGATGGTGTCGCCCGGCCACGTTGCACGGCCGGGCGCGCACCTGGATCAGAAATCGAAGTCCTTGATGTTCTGCTTGGTGAAGATGAAGGGCGAACCAAGCAGGATCTCGCTGCCATTGACCACGTTCAGCTTGCCGAGCTTGCCCGCCTCGACCGAGGTCGCGCCCGGCTTCAGGCTGCCGTCAACCACGGCACGCATCACATAGGTCGCGGCATAGCCGAGATCGACCGGATTCCACAGCACGACCGACTTGACGCAGTCCGCGTTGACATACGGCTTCATCGCGTTGGGCGTGGCGAGGCCGACGACCGCGACCTTGCCGCAGAGTTTGGCCTTGGTCACGGCTTCCGCC
>NZ_CAKZHY010000055.1 GCF_936928535.1 uncultured Bradyrhizobium sp.
CGCCGCTGGTGCCGCGCCCGCTGCCGGAGCAGCACCGGCGGCGGCGCCCGCCGTGATCGTGCTGCGTCCACTGCGCCCGCGCGAAGAGCTGTTCATCATCCGCTCCGCCTGCGCCGCAGACGTTCGCTCGCTCTGTGCCGGCGTCGCGCCCGGTGGCGGCCGCATCGTCCAATGCATCGCTAGCAACGCGGCGTCGCTGTCGCCGGCCTGCAAGGACGTGCTTGCACCATTCGCCGCGCGATAACAGGCGCAGTTCGCGATCATTGATATTGGGCGGCGTGAATTTCGCGCGCTGCCGGCGACCGATCCTTTGCCGACACCAGATTTCAATGACAACAAGACCGGGAGAAACGACATGCGTGCATTTCTGCTGACTGCGTCCGCGCTGCTCGCCTTCGCGGCGACCATGACCTTCGCGTCCTCCGACGCCAATGCGGTGGTGTGTGCGCGCGGCGTCTACCGCGCCGGTTGCGCCGGGCCGAACGGCGCCGTCGTCGTCCGCAGGCCGGTCCCGGTGGTCCACTGTACCAGGGTGCTGGTGAATGGGGTCTACGTGAAGCGCTGCGTCTGAGCCCGGGTGGTCAATCCGGCGCGGTTTGGCTATGATTCGCAACTGACGGGTTTGGGCACGCGCAAAGCGGGTGCCCACGGCCGTGCTGCGGCGCACCTCGTCTTGCCAATTGTTCCGCTGGCGCGGGAGACCGGAGCGCATTAGTCTACCCTGAGATAGTAAGTATACTGTCAATTAGGGAGTCAGGATTTGCGGATCGCCGTGATTGGCGGGGGGCCCGGCGGGCTCTACTTCGCCTATCTCTGGAAGAAGCGTCACCCCGAGGATCAGGTCGACCTGTTCGAACAGAACCCGGCCGACGCGACCTGGGGCTTTGGCGTCGTGTTCTCCGACCAGGCGCTTGAATTCCTGCGCGCCGACGACCCCGAGACGGTCGATGCGATTGCGCCGCATATGGAGAGTTGGGAGAACATCACGCTGAATCACGGCGGCGACAGCGTCGCCATCGACGGCGTCGGCTTCTCCTCGATTGGCCGGCTGGAGCTCCTGCAGTTCCTGCAGCGACGCGCGATCGATGTTGGCGTCACCCCGCGCTTCGACACCCAGATCCAGACGATCGACCAGCTCAACGGCCACGACCTGATCGTCGCCGCCGATGGCCTGAACTCGCTGGTACGCCGCGCCTATGAGGGCGATTTCGGCACCTCGCTGTCCTACTCCTCCAACAAATTCGTCTGGTACGGCACCTCGAAGCGCTTCGACACGCTGTCGCAGACCTTCGTGAAGACCGATCGCGGCGCCTTCAACGCGCACCATTATCGCTATTCGCCGAACATGAGCACATTCCTGGTCGAGTGCGATCACGCAACCTGGCAGGCCTATGGCTTCGCCTACAAGGACGTCGAGCAGTCAAAGGGCGTGTGTGAGGAGGTATTTGCCGACACGCTCGGCGGCCACTGCCTGGTCTCCAACAAATCGGTCTGGCGCAATTTCCCCTGGGTCTGGAACGAGCACTGGTCGTTCAAGAACATGGTACTGATCGGGGACGCGCTGCACTCGGCGCATTTCTCCATCGGTTCGGGGACGCGGCTCGCGATCGAGGACGCCATCGCGCTGGTCAAGGCGCTGGAATCGGACGCGCATCTGTCGACCGCACTGCATCGCTACCAGGCCGCGCGAAAGCCCGTGGTGCAGAAGCTCGTCAATGCGGCACGCACCAGCGCGTTCTGGTACGAGCATTTTGCCCAGCACATGCAGCTCGGCTTGATGGACTTCGCCTATAGCTACATCACCCGCTCCGGCCGGATCGACGATTCGCGGCTGCGCGCGATGTCGCCGGCCTTCATGGCGCGCTACGAGGCCGAGAAGAGCAACGACGGAGATGCGGTCGGCGAGGCGACGGCGTGAGCAACGCGATTCGCGACCGGCGACCGCTTCATCCGCGACAGCGACGGCTTCCACTTCTTCCGTGGCCGCGCCGATGATCTCATCAAGATTTCTGTCAGTGGGTCTATCCGCTCGAGGCGAACTTCCATCGATGAGCTGCCGAAGACCGGCACGGGAAGATCGATCGGCAGGCGTTGCTGCGGACGTGAGGGGGGGGCGGGCACTACACATTCAGTGTCGTCCCGGCGAAAGCCGAGACCCATACGCCGCAGCGGTGGTTGTGACGCGCGATGGTCATTGCCTGTCTTCGCCAAACTATTGCTGCGGCGTATGGGTCCCGGATCTGCGCTTCGCTTGTCCGGGACGACGGCGGAATTTTGGGTCGCGAGCTCGGCCCCTCACCCCGCCTTGCCCAGATGCTCCAGCGCGTCCTCGGCCCGGAGCGGCACGCGCGAGGCTTCGTTGTTGAGATCGACGAGCTGCGACATCAGCCCCAGCAGCGCCTTGCGCTCGGTGGGCTTGAGCGGCTCCAGCATGCGCGCCTGGGCGCGCTCGACGGCGGGGATGATCTCGCGCAGGATCGCAGCACCTTGCTTGGTCAGATAGAGCAGCTTGATCCGCTTGTCCTCGGGGGTCGGCTTGCGCTCGACAAAATCCTTGGCCTGGAGCCGTTCGATCACGCTGCCAAGCGTGGAGCGATCGAAAGCGATCACCGCCGACAGCCGCGTCGCATCGATGCCGGGATGGGTGTGGATCGCGATCAGCGCCGCATATTGCACCGGCGTGAGGTCGAAGGCCTTGCACTCCTCCATGAAGATCGAGACCGCGATCTGCTGCATGCGCCGGAACAGATAGCCCGGCGCGGCATAGACCGCGTCCATCGTGATCGGAGGAACAGGCTTACTCGGCATCGGGCTGCTTCTCCGGTGCAGCGTTGGCGAAGGCCGGCAGCGCCTTGGCGGCGGCCTCGGCCTCGAGCAGGCGCGGATAGGCAGAGACGTCGACACCGAAGCGGCGCGCATTGGCAAGCTGCGGCACGAGACAGAGATCGGCGAGCGTCGGAGCAGCGCCAAAACAAAACGGTCCCGGCTCGTCCTTGATCAGCGTTTCGCATGCCGACAGCCCCTCGCGGTTGACCCAGGCGGCCCAGTCCTGGACTCTCTCCTCGGGCAGCCCAAGCTCGCGCAGCCGCGCCAGCACTTTCAGATTCTGCACCGGATGGGTGTCGCAGGCGATCGCAAGCGCGAACGCGCGCACCTTGGCGCGCTGCAGCGGATCCTTCGGCAGCAGCGGTGGATTGGGATAGGTTTCATCCAGCCATTCGATGATGGCGACTGACTGGGTCAGCACCACACCCGCATCGTTCTCCAACGCCGGCACCAGGCCTTGCGGATTGATGGCGAGATAAGCGGGCGCACATTGTTCGCCCTTGCGAAGATGATGCGGCAGGTGCTCGGTGCCGAGGCCCTTGAGATTCAGCGCGATCCGGACGCGATAGGCCGCGCTGGAGCGGAAATAGCCGTGCAGCTTCATCAAACCCTCCCGGTCGTTTTCTATCATTCCGGGGTGGCTCGACAAGCCAAACCCGGAATCTCGAGATCCCGGGTTCTCGCTTCGCGAGCCCTGGAATGACTGCTTTGTACGTTACCACTCGCGTTGACGCTAGCCAGATAGTGAGTATACTGTCAATTTACAAAACGACGGGAGGCTCGTCATGGAAGCCGTGACCAAGACCCCGGAACGCGAAGCGTTCTACAAGAAGATCGACGGCGAGAATCTCACCGCGCTTTGGACGGTGATGAGCGACCTGATCACGCCGGAGCCGAAGAGCGCCTGCCGGCCGCATCTGTGGAAGTTCGACATCATCCGCGACTACATGACGGAAGCCGGCAAGCTCATCACCGCCAAGGAAGCAGAACGGCGCGTGCTGGTGCTCGAGAACCCGGGCCTGCGCGGCCAGTCAAAGATCACGACATCGCTCTATGCCGGCGTGCAGATGGTGGTGCCCGGCGACGTCGCACCCGCGCACCGGCACAGCCAGTCGGCGCTGCGCTTCGTGCTCGAAGGCAAGGGCGCCCACACCGCCGTCGACGGCGAACGCACCGCGATGGAGCCCGGCGACTTCATCATCACGCCGTCGATGACCTGGCACGATCATTCCAACGAGACCGATGAGCCGATGTTCTGGCTCGACGGCCTCGACATCCCGCTGGTGCAATTCTTCGACTGCTCTTTTGCGGAAGGCTCCAAGGAAGACCAGCAGAAGATCACAAAACCCGCAGGGGACAGCTTTGCGCGCTACGGCCACAATCTGCTGCCGGTCGATGTGAAACGATCGTCGAAAACCTCCCCGATCTTCAGCTATCCCTATGCTTACACCCGCGAGGCACTGGAGAAGGCCAGGACCAGCCAGGAATGGGACGCCTGCCACGGCCTGAAGCTGAAATTCAGCAATCCCGAGACCGGCGATTTCGCGATGCCGACCATCGGCACCTTCATCCAGCTGCTGCCGAAGGGTTTCAAAACCGCGCGCTATCGCTCGACCGATGCGACGGTATTCTGTCCGATCGAGGGGAAGGGCCGCAGCCGCATTGGGGACGCCGTGTTCGAATGGGGCCCGCGCGACCTGTTCGTGGTGCCGAGCTGGCAATGGGTGACGCACGAGGCGGATGACGATGCCGTGCTGTTCAGCTTCTCGGACCGGCCGGTGCAGCAGAAGCTGGATCTGTTTCGCGAGGATCGCGGCAACGCGTGAGGGTCACACTGCTCGCCACACCGTCATTGCGAGCGTAGCGAAGCAATCCAGGATCTTTCCGCGGAGGCAGTCTGGATTGCTTCGTCGCATCAGCGCAAAATTGCTGCGCAATTTTGACGCGAGCTCCTCGCAATGATGGCGGAAGCTACCGCCAGTGCAACAGCTTGATCTCCAGCCAGCCGATCACCTTGCCCACCACGAGCCCGAACACCGACAGGATCACCACGCCCGCGAGCAGTTGATCCGTCTGCATGAGATTGCCGGCCTGGAGCACGAAGGCACCGATGCCGTATTGCGCGCCGATCATCTCCGCGCTGACGACGAGCAGCAGCGCGACCGATGCCGTGATGCGGAATCCGGCGAGGATCGCGGGCAGCGCGCCGGGCCAGACTACCTTGCGCACGATGGTGGCAAAGGGAACGTTGAAGCTCTGCGCCATGCGGATCAGGTTGCGCGGCACTGCATCGACGCCGCTATAGACCGAGATCGCGGTCGAGAAGAACACGCCGAGCGCAATGGTTGCGATCTTGGGCTCTTCGCCGATGCCGAGCCAGAGGATCAAGAGCGGCAGCAGCGCGATCTTGGGGATCGGAAACAAGGCCGAGATGAAGGTGATGCCGACGCTGCGCGCCAGGCGCGACAGGCCGATGGCGAAGCCGACCACGATACCCGCCGCCGTGCCCAGCAGCCACCCGACGCCGATGCGCAGCAGCGAGGCCGACAGATGCTGCCAGAGCGCGCCAGACATCGCGAGCTCGTAGATCGCACGCACGATCGCCAAGGGCGCCGGCAGGAACAGCGGATTGACGAGCCTGGCGCTGCCGGCCGCCTGCCAGATTGCGATGACCAGCGCGAGCGCAATCCAGCCGCCGAACCGGCTGGAAGCAGGCACGAAGCCCGCGCCGCGGAAGCGCACGCGCCGCGTCGTTTCGTTGGCCGACGTCTCCGTCGCGCGATCAAGCATGCTGGACCTCGCGCTCGGCATCGATCGCCTCGTTGCGGATCAGCGACCAGATCTGGTTCTGGAGCGCGAGCAATTGTTCACGCGCAGCGATTTCGCCACGTTTGGCGCGTGTCATCGGCACCGCAACGACCTCGCGAATGCGCCCGGGACGGCGCGACAGTACCACAATGCGATCGGCAAGCCGCGCGGCCTCTTCGAGATTATGGGTGACATAGACCGCGCCCATGCCGCCATCGGCGAGCAGGCGGACGAAATCTTCCATCAAGAGTTCGCGCGTCTGCGAATCCAGCGCGGATAGCGGCTCGTCCATGAGAAGGATAGCCGGCTTGACCGCGAGCGCGCGCGAAATACCGACGCGCTGGCGCATGCCGCCGGACAGCTGCTTTGGATAGGTCTTGCGGAAATCAGTGAGCCCCGTGCGACGCAGGGCATCCTCGACCAGCGCGCGGCGCTGCGCGGCCGAGAGCCGAGTGTGCAGCAACGGGAATTCGACGTTCTCTTCGACATTCGCCCACGGCAGCAGAGCAAAGTCCTGGAACACGAAGGTCAGCGGATTGAGGCTGTCCGCCGGTGGCGCGCCGCGCAATTCGGGCGCGCCCGAGGACGGTTGCAGCAATCCGCCAAGAATCGACAGCAGCGTGCTCTTGCCGCAGCCGGAAGGACCCACGATCGCCACCACCTCGCCTGAACTCACCGTGAAGGAGACGTCGTCGAGCACGGCGAGGTCGCCGAAATGGTGGGAGATGTGATTGGCGATCAGGTCCATTCTACCTCGTCTATCCCATTCTCCGTCGTTCCGGGATGATCCGAAGGATCAGACCCGGGACCTCGAGATTCCGGGTTCTCGCTTCGCGAGCCCCGGAATGACGAACGGCTAATCCGCCTTCACATAGTCCTTGGCGATGATCGTATCCGCATCATAGCCCTTGTCGGCAAATCCCTGCTCCTGGAGCCATTTGATCTGGTTGTCGACGTTCTTGACGTCGAGCTTGCCGTCCGGATCGATATAGGCGCAGTTGCCGACCACCTGCTCGACCGGCAGATTGGTGTACTTCGCAATGATCTCCAGCAGCGGCTTGGTCTTGTCGTTGATCGGGGCTTTGCCGTCCTTCATCGAAGCCAGAATCACGTCGTGATATTCGCGGTCGGCTTTGGCGAGAACGCCCAGGAATTTCGTCACCAGCGCCTTGTTGGTCAGCGTCTTGGGCGAGGTGAACACTGCACCTAACTGCCACGGCGTCTCGTCGCCGACCCAGCCCAGGAATTTCGCGCCGCCATCGTCCATCAACTTGCGCGCCGTCGAGATCGGAAGCAGCGCGGCATCGACGGTCTCGCCTTTCAGTGCCGCCGCTGCGTTCGACAGCGATTGCAGCGGCACGATCTTCACGTCGGAAAGCTTGAAGCCGTATTTGTCGGCGAGCAGGCCGAGCGAATAATGGAAGGATGATCCGACCTGCGTCATCGCGATGCGCTTGCCCGCGAGGTCCTTCGGCGTCTTCAGGCCGGCAGCATAGGCGTTGTTGCTGGCGAAATAGCCGATCAGGGGATAGCCGGCCTTCTCGCGGCTCATGCCGCCGATCACCTTCAGCACGCCCTTGCCGGCGAGATTGTAGAGGCCCGCGGTGAAGGCGGTGACGCCAAAATCGACGTCGCCCGAGGTGGTGGCGACCGCGATCGGCTGTGCCGCGTCGAAGAATTTCAGCTCGATGTCGAGCCCCGCGTCGCGGAAATAACCCTTGTCCTGCGCGATGAAAACGGGCGCGGAAGACGACAGTCGGAGCACGCCGACCTTGGCCTTCAGCGCATCCTCGGCCCTCACAGTGCCCATCGCCATCATAGCCAAAAGGCTAAGTGCCGCGACCCGCGCAATCCCGATCATCCCGCTTCCTCCAATATTTCTCTTTTTACAGTCCGTTACAGGCCTTTCGGCACGGGCTGATCCCGACCGATGAAGGCGCCCTGTTGTTTCAACGTTTCCTGCAATTTTTCAACCGGTATGTCACGCGGGATCCGGTTTCCTGATAGCGCCAGCGCGGCCGCGGAACCGGCCGCCTCACCCATCACGAAGCAGGCCCCGGACACTCGCGCCGCCGACTGACCCTCATGGGTCATCGAGGCACAGCGGCCGGCGACAAGCAGATTGTCTACGCCATCAGGCACCAGCATGCGATACGGCAATTCGTTGTAGCCGCGCGATTCCGGGATTGGCGGGAAGGTGAAGATGACATCGCCTGAGACATGGGCCTCGATCGGCCAGCCGTTGACGCCGATGGAATCCTCGAACGAGGCACAGCCGAGCACGTCCTCGCCGCTGAGTTGGTAACCGCCTTTGATGCGGCGGGTCTCGCGGATGCCGAGTTGCGGCGGCAGGTCGACGATGTAGGACTTTTCAAAGCCGGGCACAGTGCGCAGGAATTCAAAGGCGGCGAGCGCCTGCTTGCGGCCCTCGATCTCGCCACGGGTGAGATCGTCGGGCTCGACGCCGTTGACGGCATGGCCGTCTTCGCGCGCGACCTGCGTGAAGTTCACCCGCCATTCGATGCCGGATTTTTGCGGCCGCACGATCGCGCTTTTCCGCGGAAACTTATGCGTGCCGGCGGCGGTGGCCGCTTCCATCAATTGAGGGATGGTGCGCCAGGCATCGCCCGCCCGCGCCGGATCGATGCCGTTGAGACGAAGCATCATTGACGGATACATGGGGTGGCCATGCTCGTCGCCGATCTCGAACGGCGCGCCGGCCCAGACCGCGAGGTCGCCGTCGCCGGAGCAATCGATGAAGATCTCCGAGCGCACCGCCTGCCGGCCGGCCTTGGTCTCGACCATCAGCGCGTCGATGCGGCGGTCGGAGCCCATCACGACGCCGGCGCCGAGGGCATGGAAGAGAATGTGCACCTTGTGGCGGGCCAGCAGCTCATCCGCCGCGATCTTATAGGCCGCAGTGTCATAGGCCTGCGCGAAGACCTTGCCGAGGATCAGATGCGGCGCATTGAGGCCGTTCAGACGATCGATCCGCGCCAGCAGATCGGATGCCATGCCCTGCACCAGGCGGACGGCCTCGCCGTAGACATTGCCATGCAGGCCGCAAAAATTGGTAACGCCGGCCGCGGTGCCCATGCCGCCGAGAAAACCGTAGCGCTCGATCAGCAGCGTCTTGCGCCCGGCGCGCGCGGCCGAGGCCGCAGCGACGATGCCGGCCGGACCGCCGCCGAGCACGACGACCTCGTATTCGCCATAGAGCGGCACCTGCCGTGCCGGTTCATCGATCGTCGTGGCCCGCATGGCGCGTCCCTTCCAAAATCCCTTGCTTGGGGCCGACTATGAATTAACGCGCGAAGGGCTACAATCCACCAATATATGCGATCAGCTTTCTCGAATCGCGAAAGGTCGACATGGACATCCTGGTGAACCTTCAGGCCTTCCTCGCCACCGCCGATACAGCCGGGTTTTCCGCCGCCGCACGAAAACTCAACGTCTCGACCTCAGTGGTGGCGAAACGCGTCACGCAACTGGAGGCACGGATCGGCACGCCGCTGTTTCACCGCTCCACCCGGCAATTACGGCTGACCGAGGCCGGGCAGCGCTATGTGCATCGCGCCCGCGGCGTCGTCACCGATGCCACCGATCTGCTGTCGCGCATGGGCGAGAAAGGCCACGACCTCGTCGATCACCTCCGCATCAAGGCGCCCACCTCGATGACGGTGGCGCGGCTTGCGGATGCCTTCAGCGCATTCCAGACGCAAAACCCGCGGCTCAAGCTGGAGATCGTGCTGATCGATCGCCCGGTCGATCCCGTCAGCGAAGGCTTTGACATTGCCATCGGCGCCTTCCCGCATTCCTTCGGCGGCGTGGTCGACGAGCCGCTGGTCCCGCTAAAGCGATTGCTCTGCGCCTCGCCGGCTTATTTGAAGACGCACGGTACGCCAAAACATCCGCGCGACCTCGTCGAGCATCGCTGCCTCAGCTTCATGCCGACAGGTCCCGAATGGGTCTTTGACGGGCCGCGCGGCCGCATCACCATCCAGGTCAGCCCGCTGCTCTCCTCCAACGAGGGGCACGTGCTGGCGCGCAGCGCGATTGCCGGCAACGGCATCGCGCTGATGTCGCATTATCTCGTCGCCGATGCGTTGCGCGACGGCACGCTGAAGCCGGTGTTGCGCGACTTTCCGATCCCGGAATTGTGGGTCAAGGCCGCCATCCCCGAGCGGCGACGCAACGCAGCAGCCGTGCAGGCACTGCTCACTTTGCTGAAGACGTCACTTGCGCCGTCGCTCTAAATGCCGACGCTCAATCCTTCCCACCGCCCCACTTCGCCGCCCGCTTCTCGGCAAAAGAGGCCAGCCCTTCCGCCGCCTCCGCGCTCTGGCGCTTGAGAGAATGCAGCTGGACGAGCCGCGTGTAGGCGGCATCGTCCACCGCCATGCCACCGAACGAGCTCTCCAGCGCCAGCCGCTTGGTCTCGGCCAACGCCTCCGGTCCGTTGGCGAGCAGCTGCTCCACCACTTTCGCGCCCGCGGCTTCGAGATCGGCCAGCGGCACCACCTCGTGGACAAGGCCGATGCGGCGAGCGTCCTCGGCGCCAAAGCGTTCGCCGGTCAGCGCGTAACGGCGGACTTGCCGCACACCAACGGCATCGCAGAGCTGCGGAATGATGATCGCGGCGGTCAGGCCCCAGCGCACCTCGGTGATGGAGAACAGGGCGTTGTCGGCGGCGATCACGACATCGCAGGCCGCAATCACGCCGGTGCCACCACCGAAGCAACCGCCCTGCACCAATGCAACGGTCGGGATCGGCAAGGTATTGAGCCGCTGCACGGCCTCGAACGTCGCCCGCGACGCCGCCTCGTTGGCGCCAGGTGATTGCGGCCGCACGCCGTTGATCCATTTGAGGTCGGCGCCGGCCTGGAAATGCTTGCCGTTGCCTTTGAGCACGACAACGCGAAGACCAGGCTTCTTGCCCAGATCGTCCATGGCCGCGAGCACACCCGCGATCAGGGCGCCGTCATAGGCATTATTCACCTCCGGCCGGTTCAACGTGACGGTCGCAACCCCACGTTCATCAAGGCTCCACAGGACGGGGCTGGCAGTCATCGGCGATCCTCCGGTCATTCTGATGGCGCGCATAATGGCCGAGGCAACGCAGTCCGATCCATATCTTTCCAGCGTGGGGCGGCCGCGTCCATCGCATGGCGGCTTGTGTCATGCTGCGCCGGGCGACGACCAGAGATTCAGGGACGGGACATCATATGCGCATCTGCATTTTCGGCGCGGGCGCCGTCGGAAGCCACCTCGCGGTCAGGCTCGCCCGCGCCGGCCACGAGGTCTCGTGCGTCATGAGGGGCGCGCATCTGGAGGCGGTCCGCGCCAACGGCCTGAAGTTGCGCGTCGGCGATTCCGAGGTTTCGGCCAAGGTGAACGCGTCAGGCGATCCGGCCCAGCTCGGTCCCCAGGACGTCGTGATCTCGACGCTGAAAGCCACGGCACTGACTGGCCTCGTCTCCAGCATCAAGCCGCTGCTCCAGGACGACACCGCCATCGTGTTCGCCCAGAACGGCATCCCCTGGTGGTACGGGATCGGCCTGCCACCTCGGCACCCGACGCCGCCGGACATCTCCTTCCTCGATCCGGGCGGGCGCCTGCGCGCCTGCATCCCGAAGGAGCGGATCATCGGCGGCGTGGTCTTCTCCTCCAACGAGGTGACTGCACCCGGGGTGGTGCAGAACCTCACGCCGGACCGCAATCGCCTCCTGATCGGCGAATGCGATGACCGCAATTGCGAGCGCATCACCAAGCTCCGCAGTGTCTTCAACGACGCGCGGCTGGAATCGCCGCCGGTGGCCGAGATCCGCGAGGCGATCTGGTCAAAGCTGCTGACCAACATGTCGCTCTCGGTGTTGTGCCTGCTGACGGGCCAGACGGCGCGCGGTGTCCGCGACGACCCCGCCTTCGCCGAGGTCATCCCGCGCATGCTGAACGAGGCCAACGATATCGCGCAGCACTTCATTCCCGAGGTCAAGCGCGTGACGCGCAGCGGTCCCGCCCCCAATCACAAGCCGTCGCTGCTGCAGGATTACGAGCTCGGCCGTGCCATGGAGATCGACGTGCTGGTGAAGGCGCCCGCAGCCTTCGCGCGCACCGCCGGCCTGTCGACCCCGACGCTCGACCTGATTGCCGCGCTCGCGATCCAGAAGGCGCGCGACAAGGGGCTGTATTCCGCCTGAGTGTCAGGCGAGCTTGTCGATCCAGGCCGCGAGCGTGTCGAGCGCCTCGCTGAGCGCCTCATCGTTGGTGCGGCCGGACTTCTTCAGCACCGCAAAGCCGTGATCGCCGCCTTCGATGTCATGCAGCGTCGCCTTCGTCCCGAGCGCTGCGACGACGGGCCTGAGCAGGCCGAGATCGGCCAGTCCATCGCGGGTGCCCTGCAGGAACAGCATGGGGATCTCGACACGGGCGAGATGCTCGGCGCGCTCGGTCGATGGCTTCTTGTCGGCATGCAGGGGAAAGCCGAGGAAGGCGAGACCCCTGACACCAGGCAAAGCCGCCTTCGACTGCGCCTGCGAGGTCATGCGGCCGCCGAACGACTTTCCGCCGGCGACGAGCTTCAATCCCGGGCACAGCCGCGCGGCCTCCTCGACCGCCGCGCGGATGGTGGCATGCGCGACCGCCGGCTGGTCGGGCCGGCCCTGCTTGTTCTCCATATAAGGAAAATTGAAGCGGAGCGTCGCGATGCCGCGCTTCGCCAGGCCACCCGCAATCTTGTCCATCGACGCATGCCGCATGTCAGTGCCGGCGCCATGCGCCAGAACGTAGCAGGCGCGTGCGCTGTCCGGCTGCATCAGGATCGCGGAGACCGCGCCGATGCGTTCAATGTCGAGCTTGAGCTCTTTGGTTTTGACAGCCACAATCAACCATCCCGACAGACGCTACTATGGCTGCCTTGGTAGCGTCCCCTGCGCAGCCTGAAAACACAATAATTGACGACGCCGACTAGCCTACCAAGCCGTATCAACCGAGGATAACCATGGCCTACCGCTCCTCCTGGATGACCGAAGAGCTCGAAATCTTCCGCGACCAGTTCCGGAAATATCTCGCCAAGGACCTGGCGCCACATGCCGAAAAATGGCGCGAGCAGAAGATGGTCGATCGCTTCGCGTGGCGCGGTCTCGGCGAGATGGGCGCGCTGCTTGCGAGCGTGCCCGAGGAATATGGCGGGCTGGGCGCAACCTTCGCCTATGACGCCGCCGTGCTGGATGACCTCGAAAGCACCGTGCCGGAGCTGACCACCGGCGTCTCCGTGCACAGCGCCATCGTCGCCCACTACATCCTCAACTACGGCTCGGAGGAGCAGAAGAAGCGCTGGCTGCCGAAGATGGCCTCGGGCGAGATGGTCGGCGCCATCGCCATGACCGAGCCCGGCACCGGCTCGGATTTGCAGGCCGTCAAGACCACGGCGAAGAAACAGGGCAATTCCTATGTCATCAACGGCCAGAAAACGTTCATCACCAACGGCCAGGCTGCCGATCTCGTCGTGGTGGTCGCACGCACGGGCGAAGCTGGCGCCAAGGGCATCTCGCTGATCGTGGTCGAGACCGCAGGCGCCGAGGGTTACAAGCGCGGACGCAACCTCGACAAGATCGGGCTGCACGCCTCCGACACCTCGGAGCTCTTTTTCGACAACGTCACCGTGCCGCCGGAGAACCTGCTCGGCAAGGAGGAAGGCCAGGGTTTTGTCCAGCTGATGCAGCAGCTGCCGCAGGAACGCCTCGCGCTCGCGGTCGGCGCCGTCGCCGCGATGGAGCGCGCCGTCAAGCTCACCGTCGATTACACCAAGGAGCGGAAGGCGTTCGGCAAGCCGCTGATGGATTTCCAGAACACCGCCTTCACGCTCGCCGAACGCAAGACCGAAGCGATGATCGCGCGCGTCTTCGTCGACTGGTGCATCGAGCGCCTGGTCGCTGGGGATCTCGACACCGTGACGGCATCGATGGCGAAATACTGGTGCTCGGACAAGCAGGTGCAGACTGCCGACGAATGCCTCCAGCTGTTCGGCGGCTACGGCTATATGCAGGAATATCCGATCTCCCGCATCTTCATCGATTCGCGGATCCAGAAAATCTATGGCGGCACCAACGAGATCATGAAACTCTTGATCGCCAGATCCCTGTAAATCAGGCCGCTGTCATCGCGTTTGGCGCGCTCTCCAGTCACGCGGCCGGCAGCCAAAGCGCTGCTTGAAGCGCCGCGTGAAATGGGAGAGGTCCGAAAAGCCCCAGTCGAAAGCGATGGAGCCGATCGCCTGGTCCGCTTTCGCAGGATCGCTCAAATCGCGGGCCGCACCGTCCAGCCTGCGGTCCATGACATAGTCCGAGAATGTGGTGCCCGCGCGCTCGAACAGCTTGTGCACGTAGCGCTCGCTGATGCCGATCGCGCGCGCGACATCCGCCACGGTCAGCCCCTGCTCCGAAAGCCGCTCATGCACCGCACGGCGGAGCGCCAGCGCGGTCGCGTCGGCAAAGCTCGCGGCCTCCGCGGTCTGCGCGCGCAAGCGGCGGGACAGGCTCAGCGCCACGAGGTCCAGCAGCACGCCGAACAGCCTGACGGCTTCGCCTTCCGTCATCCGCAGCGCGCCGGCATTCAGCGATCGCGCCGTCTCGACGATGAGGTGGCCGACGAAGGGATCGTCGGATACGCGCTCGACCCTGAAGTCGAAGGATGGCGGCAGCCGATCGCGCAGCTCGCGCGAAGGCACCCAGAACGATGCGACCTCCAGTGTCGGCCCGCGATCATGCAGGAGCTTCACCTCCCGGTCGCTGTCGCAGATGCCGACCTGGCCGCGCGACAGGCTGACGTCGCGGCCGCCCTGGACCACGCGGCAGCGTCCTGCGAGCTTGAAGTTGAGATAGAAGCAGCTTTCGGTCGACGCTGCGATGTCCGCACGCGAGCGATGCACGGTGTGCTCGGGAAAGACCACCCGGTTGATGGCGCCATTGCCGATCTTGATCGCCTCGACCTTGGCCGGAAAACGTGAGGTGGTCGCCGATTCCGGCGTCAGGTTCATGAAAGCCTGGCAGATTGCCTCCCGATAATAGGAGAACTGCTCCTCCGGCCGCGTGCCCCCGGTGTCCCAAACCAGATGCCGGGGCCGGCTTTCGGACATGAGCTGCTCCATCAGTTCGCTCCAAGGCCAATCCGGTTCAGCGTCAGACAAGCGGGCGGCGGGCCCGGCGGTTCAGTATGGCCGCAACAAAGACGATGACGGGCGTTCAGCCGGCATATTTGGGCAACGTCCATCGCCGCACCGATCTAAGCAGTCTTCCGAGGGAGCTACAACATGTCGACCTACGTTCTCGTCCATGGCGCCTGGCACACCGGTGCCGAGTTCGAGCCTGTTGCGGCCCCGATCCGCGCCCATGGCCATCAGGTCTACACGCCCACCATCAAAGGCAACCGCGCGGGCGACGCCAAGACGACAGGGCTGAAGGAGGCGATCCAGTCGATCGCCGACTACCTCGCCGAGAACAATCTGAAGGACGTCGTCCTGCTCGGCCATTCCTATGGCGGCATGGTCATCACCGGCGTCGCGGACCTCGCGCCCGAGCGCATCCGCCGCCTGATCTACTGGAACGCCTTTGTGCCAAGCAATGGCGAGAGCCTCAACGACATGGTGCCACCGCATTATGTCGGGCTGTTCGATGCGATCGCAGCCGAACGCGGCGATGGCTCTGTCGTGCTGCCCTTCCCGATCTGGCGGGAGGCCTTCATCAACGATGCCGATCTCGAGCTGGCGCAGAAGGCCTATGACGTCCTCAATCCGCATCCGCTGAAGACCTTCAGCGACAAGATCGCGCTCAAGACCAATCCCGCCGACATGCAGCTGGCAAAATCCTACATCAACTGCACCGAGGACACCGCGCTGCCGCACAGCCTTGGCTGGCATCCGCGGCTGTCGGAGAAGCTCGGCCTGTTCCGCCTGGTGCAGGTCTCGGGAAGCCATGAGCTGTGCTTCTCCGATCCGGCGCGCCTTGCAAAAGCGATCATGGAGGCGGGACGCGACTGATGCGCGCGCTCAGTTCGGATGCCACCAGCGGCCGCCGATGACGACGCCTTCGGAGACGATCTTCTTGCTTCCGATGAGGTGCTCGCCAACGACGTCTTCATAGTCGAACTGGCCTTCCCTGATCGAGATCATTGTGGCATCGCCGACGCAGCCGGGCTTGAGGCTGCCGAGTTCGGGGCGCCGCAGCGCCATCGCAGCGTTCTCCGTCGAGGCCGCGATCACGTCCGACAGCGACATCCCCATGCACAGGAATTTCGACATGGTCGTCACCTGGTCGAAGGCCGGGCCGTCGATGCAGAGCTGATGGATGTCGGACGAGATGGTGTCCGGATAGAAGCCGTTGGCGAGCATGGCGCGCGCGGTCTTGAACGCGAACGAGCCCTTGCCATGGCCGATGTCGAACAGCACGCCGCGCTCGCGCGCGTCCAGCACCGCCTTCTTCACCGTCCCCTGCGCGGTCGCCGGCGAGTTCGGGAAGGGCCGGAACGCATGGGTGAGCACGTCGCCGGGACGAAGGCGGGCGAGCACCTCTTCATAGGTTGGCGGCGGATGGTCGATATGCGCCATCAGGGGCATGCCGACCTCGTCGGCGACCTGGAGCGCGATGTCGAGCGGCACGGCGCCCGAGGTCCCCGAGGAGTGCAACCCGACCCGCACCTTGATGCCGACGATGACGTCGCGGTTGGCGTCCGCCACCTTGGCCGCCTCGATCGGATTCATCAGCCGCAATTCCTCGCTCTCGCCGACCATGATCCGCTGCGAGAAGCCGAAAATGCCGGCATGGGAGACGTGCAGATAGGCGAGAATGCGAACCTCGCTCGGCTCGATCACGTGCTTGCGGAAGCCGGCGAAATTGCCGGGACCGGCGCTGCCGGTGTCGACCGAGGTGGTGACGCCGGAGGCGCGGCAGAATTCCTCGGCATCGATGCCGAGCGAGGTGCCGCCCCAATAGACATGGGTGTGGAGATCGATCAGCCCCGGCGTCACGATGAACTGCGAGACATCGCGCACTTCGGTGCCAGGATCCGCCTTGAGCCCGGAGCCGACCGCGGCAACCTTGCCGCCCGAGAACGCGACATCCGTCACGGCATCGAGTTTCTGAGACGGGTCGATCACCCGCCCGCCGCGCAGGATCAAGTCGAAAGGCATCATGGTCTCCGAATTTGCGGTGAGGCTTTCAGCCTCAGCCAGGAGGGCTGCTCACCGCCTGTAGCAATTTTTGAGCCGGGCAGGCAAACTGCGCGAGCAGCCCGCAGAGCGGCGACGCTGCCACGGACGCCGAGGGAATTCACCATGGGGAGGATTTGGCAACGATCTGCGCGGTTGGCATGCTTCGCGGGCTTAGTCTGCGCGCTTGCAGCGGTTGCAACGATCGTCTCCGCCGAAGACAAGTCCGGCGACATCAGGGGCACCACACTCGATCCCACGGCGGACAATCTCGCTGCGACCTGGCGTAACGCCAATCTCGTGTTGCCGGCCTCGCTGACCGGCCGCGAGCGCTGGCAAGGCATTCCGTCTGCTGCGCCCGACGTGACCGGCAAGGCGCCGCTTGTCGTGCTGCTGCATGGATCGAGCGGCGTCGCGCCGGCCGTGAAGGATTTTCAGGTCTGGCTCGCTGATACGCTGGGGCTCGCTTCGGTTGCTCCCGACAGCCTCGCGATCGACGGACGGCTGACCTATGTGTCGCCCGTGCCGGTCGAGATCTATGAACGCGTCCACACACTGCGCCTTGCCGAGCTCACGCACGCGCTTGAGGCCTCGAAGTCATGGGCCTGGGTTGACCGCGCCCGCATCGTGATCGCCGGCACCAGCGAGGGATCGGTCGCGGTGAGCCGCTATGCCGGCCCGGAGAGCGCAGCGCGCCTGATCTATTCGTGGTCGTGCGAACCCAACTATTTCGTCGATCGTCCCCGCCCGGGCTTTGGTCCCGAGGAGCCCGTTTTCAATGCCATCTCAGCGCGCGACCCGTATTTCTCGCCGAGCAATCCCTGGAACAAGGACTATGCCGTCACCGGCACGTGCGCTGGCGCGCTGAAAGGCAATCTCCATGCGGTCGTCTTCGTCGTGGATGCGGAGGTGCACACGATTCTCAACCGGCCAGACGTGCGCGAGGCGACCTCACGCTTTCTCACAAGCGTCCTTAAGCCGTAATGGCGATCCCGGCATGACTCGAACATGCGACCTACGGTTTAGGAAACCGCCGCTCTATCCGGCTGAGCTACGGGACCGCGGAACCTGCAACGGATGCAGGCACTCGGGCCTCCATAGCAGAACGAACCTCAAACCGCCAGCGCCGCGATACTCTGAAAAAGGACGATGCGGCGCCCTCGATCGGGTTCGTCACGCACGATCACCGTCGTTCACTGTCCTCTCTTCCGAATGGCCTTCCTGGAGCACCGCAGCGATGTCCGATTTCTTCTTCCGGACGCGGCGAGGACCACGCCAACCGTCGACCGCATTCAAGGCCCGTAGTCCGAGAACGTGACCGAGGTGCCGGTAACTTTCGAACTGGGACTCCGAGAACCATTGGTTGGTGGTCGCCTCGTGCGGGAATTCCCGGTGCCGGGCGCGGTAGGCCAGCACGTCGGACGGCAGATGCTCGCACGCTTTTGGCAAAGAAGGCTTCAGATAGACCAGTTCGCCGGTGAACCCTCGGGCGTCGGCTGTTGCGGGATACTCGATCGTTCCGATCGAGAACGCCTCCTCGCTAAATCCACTGTGGTCGACCTCGAGCGGCTTGAGGTCAATCGAGATATCAACCCCAAAATCGACACGGCACTTCTGGACGGCGTTTCCCAGATCCGAGAAGGTTCGCCGCGGGTCGGCACCTGCATCCACGCAGAATATCCGGGCGCATCGGCGCCGCACCAGCTCGTAGATTCCAAGATTTTCGAAGTGGCCTCCATCGGAAACGTAGACCCAGTCCCGCCGTTCGTTGGTCGTTCCGAGCAATTCGCACAGGTACCAATAGGCTCCGAGGTCCGGACTGGGCTCTTTCCAGCGTGCAGTTTTTTTCTGATGTGCCGTATTCGGGACCCATCGTCCCAAACGCAGGTTCATCAGCGTCAATACGAAAGCAAGCGGGCCGCGGCTGGCAAACCCCATTTGCGAACTGACCGCGGCTCCCGAAGTTGCTATCGCTGTTCCAGCCATGACGCCCGGGGAGACGGCACGAAATCCCCAGGGCTCATGCACATATTCGTCGGTGCGCACGAAGCCTCCGCGAATCCGGTCGCCGGACGTGATGCTGGACATCTCGGTGGATTCGAGCCAGTAGCCACACCACCTCGGAGAGAACGTAAACGACGCGGCCTTCCTCTGTTGCCAGGCAAGATCCTGCCCTTGGGTGATGTTCAAAGCTGCATTGACCAGCAGATAGGGGCGCTGCTCCCTCAACTCGCTCAGCGCAAAATCGTCGCTTGGATCAAAACCGGCAAAGGGATTTGGCAGGCGCCCCGCGCCGTGAGCAGCCCCGAGATAGCAGCGAACCAGTCGATTTCGATACAGGTTTTGCAGAGAAAACGTATTCACATCGAGAACGAAGAAGCTGGCCACCACCAAAATCGTAATGACCACAAAGGCACTGATTGCAGGCATCCACAAGAACCAGCTCATCGGATGAAGGCCCGGCGCCGGTCCGATCGAAAGTGCCTGGACCAGCTCGCTGATGTGCTGGTTCAGCACGCCGCTATATGACATCTCGCTGCCCGCCTTCAGTTGATCGCTACCGACGACCCAGAGAAAAAAGATGCTCTGGAACGAGACGGTCAGCGCGGAAATGAAGATCACCACCACCAACCAGCAGACCGCCATCATCCCCGAGCGTTGCGTTTCGCCCTCTGCTGCAATGGCTTGAAGATCCCTGCGCCGCCGAAGCACGGAGCGCGCCACCAGGAACGAGACGATCAAGGCAGCCGCACCGACGACGCTGAGCAGCGGATAAGCCTGTATCGTCCTGTGGATTTTTGCGTATGTCCATCCTGCGAAGGGCCGGGCGTGGATGATCAGGGTACTGATCACCAGCCAGACGCCCGCAAGCCCCGACAGTTCGCCCAGAAATCGATTCAACCATTCGCGCGTGAACTCGGAGTAGGTATTTCCAACCACTCCCATCCAGATCAGGAAGATCAGCCAGAGAAACAGAACCTCGACGACAGGCCCGAGCGCCATGATGTGGATTGCGCTGCGGCCATTGATTTCCGACAGCCCAAACAATGACGACCCGGCGCTGGCGAGACCATAGGCCAATGCCGCGCAAACCAGTGTCGCGGCAATGTAGCGAGGAGCTTCGCCTCGAACGTCCCTGAAGGCGGTAGCGATGCTGGAGGGAAGCAGCCGGACCAGGCCCCGCATGCCGCCGCGGATTTCCGGAAGGCCCGGATTTAACAGCACATAAGCCAACACACCGCCCAGCAGCATCGCAAGGACTGCGACGGCGACCACGATGAAGATGGGAAGCCACCCCAACTCACCGACATGGAAGCAAATCCACATCGAGCCGTTAACGAGACTGACAGCGAGCGGGACCAGAGTGAACACACGCGGCCAGCTCTGTACCACCATAATCGCCTTGACGACGCGTTCGTGCCGACCGGTCGCTTGCAACCGCCGCACGTCATGACTCTGCAGTGTCAGGTTGAGGGCGATCGAGGCGACCGCTACGAACATGAACAGCACGGCGCCAGGCCCGACTCTGTCGACTTCCCCTTCAACGCGCGTGAGGTCCGCCATCCCGACGGCAATGACCATGTGCGCGAATGCCAGGACGAGCAGAACCGAAAAGATTCCGAGCAGAAGGTTCAGGAACAGATTTCGCAGAAACCCCGACATCGCGGCCAGGGTGTCGCTGCTGAACAGGCCCAGCCTGGGCGTCAGATAGTTGCTATAGGCTCTCAGGAACCGGATTTCAGGAGCTTCTTCAGCGCTGTTTCGCGTGTTGCGCGGCGTTATTCGTGCTTCGACATCAGCAACCGGATCGGGCTTGTCTTCAAGCCGAGCCCGGTAAATGCAGGCAGACAGCCAGGTCCCGATGTAACCACCGCCCGATACGGTGGAAATGTAATCGATGCTTGCAAGCCGTTGCCTTTGAGCCAGGGCCTGAAGAACCCCGAGCGAGAATGTCGCGCTTCGAATTCCTCCACCCGACAGCGCCAGGCCGAAGAACTCATCCTGTTCGGCTGAAGGCTCCGGCCGCAGGCGCGCGGTTTCTGTCGAGGACCGTCTTATCCTCGCCCGGGCATTCTCTCTTGCAATTTCACGAAGCCTGTCGAGGTGGATCCGCTCGTCGTAAAGCACATCCGACAGTTTGGCCCATCGTTCAACGATGACACCGTCTTGCGCATTCTCCGGCCCGAAGTCCATCGGAGCCCTCCACAAATGTCTTTGTCGCAATAGGTAGGTGTGCTGTCATATTAATACCCGTGATGGTAGTGGAAATGTCGCTTTTCATCAAGTGATGACGATCGTCGTCCGATCAGGATTTGCCATACGCACCCTGGTAGCGGCCCTCGCGGATCGCCTTCAGCGTGTCGTCCTCGCGCTTGATCTGGACGCGCACCGCCTCCAGCAGGGCCGCGGCACCGGCTGCTGGAAACGACACCACGCCGTCCTCGTCGCCGACCACGATGTCGCCGGGCGAGATCACGCTGCCGCCGACCGTCACGGGCACGTTGATCTCGCCGGGACCGTTCTTGTAGGGGCCGCGGTGGATCACCGCGCGGGCGAAGCAGGGAAAGTCGTCCGCGGCGAAGGCGGCGACATCGCGGATCGCGCCGTCGATCACGTAGCCCTCGGCTTTTCGCCACTGCGCGATGTTCTTCATGATCTCGCCGACCAGCGCCCGGCTTTCGTCGCCACCGCCATCGACCACGATGACATCGCCGGGGCCGACCAGCTCGAGCGCGCGGTGGATGGCGAGATTGTCGCCAGGCCGGGTGCGCACCGTGAAGGCCACGCCCACCAGCTTGCCGCTGCGATGATAGGGCTTTAGCCCGACCGCGCCCGGTAACCGGCTGAGATTGTCGGAAATGATCGAGGTCGGTGCATTCCTGAAACCTTCGATGAGGTCAGCCGGCGGCTTCGGCACGCTGTTCGCTGCGATCGTGATCGTCATGGCATTTGGTCCTTCTGTGATTCTTTATTCCGGATGCGCCCGCGCCTTCGCCGGCATGATGCGGAAGGCGCGGCCTTCCTTCAAGGGCGGCCTTCATCAGCGCTCTGCACCACAGCCCGGGCTGTCGAACAGAGCGGCGAGGCCGCATTTGGAGGTCAGCATCTCGTCGCCGTCATGCCCGACGCCGGCGACGTCCCACACTGTATGATTGGGCATGCCGTGATCGCGCTTGCTGGAAAGACAGGCGGCAATAGTCCCTGGCCGCCAACCGAGAGCTGCGCATCGGCCACGACCTTCGCCGGCTTGCCGTTAGGGACGTCGTCCTCCGCGGCAAGGACGCGGCCGCAAAGCATCACCAAAGCGATTGCGACCAGCCAGCTCGGCGCTCTCATGACGAAGATTTCCTTGTCGTATCAAACTGATAAAATTCTAAGCGCATCATGTGCTGCGGGGCTGTGACTCCCGAGCCACGTCAAGCAAAAAATGTCAGCAACCCAGCCATGAAATTCCCGGGTTCCATGGGTGACAAGCCGGCGAGAAAGGGGCAAAAATCAGCCACGATTCAGTTCGGGTTGAGTCTCACAAGGAATGCTCTCGTAGAATGTCGGACGTAGTTGCATCGCGTCGCGCGGCGGCGTTTCTCGTTGCCGCAGCAGGATTATTTCTGCTGACCTTGCCGCATGCCCACGCGCAATGGTGGAAGCGCGCGCCCGTCGATTTCGAGGAATGCGCCGACGCTGCCGAAAAGTCGGCAAGCAAGGCCGAAAAGACCGCAGCACTTGCCGACTGCAACGCAAAGTTCGCGGGCCGACGCAAGGCCGGCGGCGGCTATACCTATTACGACTTCCTCCAGGATCGCAGCTTCGACATCGCAGGTCCAAACCCGACGCCGGAAGAGCAAAAGAGGATCGACGAATCCTACACGGCCTATCTCGCCGATCAGCGCCGCAGCAATGAAGCCGCCCAGGCGACGGCGCGGCAGCAGCGCGAGCAGCAGGAGCAGCAAGCGCAGCGGCTTCAGCAGGTCGCGCTGCGAACCGAGGTCGAGCGCGTGCCCGTTCCGGTCGAACGGCCGAAGGTGTTGCGACAGAAGGGCGCGCCCTGCACGAAGGGCTCGTTCTCCTGCGAATGGCCGCGGCTGTCGGAAGGCCTCAGCGAGTTGAAGAAGCTGTTCAGCCCGACGCCGAACAAGCCGGCGAAGAAGGGGTAGCTGTCTCCACATCCGTCATTGCGAGCCAACGGGTCCGCGCCCGTTGGCTCGCAATGACGCGTGGATGGAGATCCGCGTCAGTCACTTTACCGTCGCCCTGGCGAAAGCCAGGACGACGACCGAGCACGCTGGGCTTCAGTGCTTCTGCTTCTTCTTGCTGCGCTTCGGCGTCGTCACCGGCTCCGGCGCGGTCGTCGTATTGCCCAGCGCCTTGCGGCTCTCCTGCAGGCGCGCGTCGTAGCCGGGTGAGTTCATGACGGTCGGCGGCCTCGCGTAGGCGAGCGTCGACGCGCCGCAGAACGCGACCAGCGCGAGCCCGATCATAACACAACGCCTCATCGGTTTCTCCATTGCGTTCAAACCACGCCGCGAATCTGCTGCGGCGAAAGTCGCGGCGGGCCCTTGCCTGATGTCTCGGCCTCCTTGATCAGCGCAACAATGCGCCGCATCAGCGGCACATCGACGTTGTTTTTCCCGGCGAGCGCGATCATCGCGCCCTGGAGATAGTCGATTTCGGTCTTGCGGCCCTGCTTCAGATCCTGCCACATCGAGGACCGCGCCTCCGGGTCGATCTTCATCGTGCGCCCGAGGATCGCGTTGAAGACCATGTCGGGCAATCGCAGCAAGGTCGGCGTCCAGTTTGGCGGGATCGGCGTCGCCGAGGCCGGTGTGATGCCGGCAGCCTTGAGCACCGCGAGGCCCTCAGCCATCTGGTCGGCGAACAGCCGTCGCCAGTCACGGCTTGCCAGCTGGGCCGCGAGCGGCATGTCGGACAGCGCACTGAGCGCATTGTTCAGATTGATGATCAGCTTGCCCCATTGCACGCCGACGATGTCGCGGCTCGCGCGGATGGCGAGATCAGGCACCGAAAGAGCGGCGGCCGTGTTGTCGGCATCTTCACCGACTGTAATGTCTCCCGAGGTCGAACGGTGGAAACGTCCCTCGCCCATCGCAACCACGTTGAACGGCACCATGCCGGCGAGCACGCGGCGACCGTCGAGACGTTCGTTCAGAATGGCAACATTGCCGACGCCATTCTGCAACGACACGATCACGGCATCCTGCGGCGCGTGCTGCGCGATCTGGTCCGCGACATCGGCCGTGTCGGCGCTCTTGACCGTGACGAGCACGATGCCGGCGCTGTGGAAGATCGCAGGGTCCTCCGACAGCGCCAGCTGGCCGGCACCGAGCTTCTTCTCGGCGCCGCCGAAATCCGTCAGCCGCAGGCCGAACCGCTCGATCTCGGTCTTCACCCGCGGCCGCACCAGCAGCGCGACCCGGCGATCGGCAGCTGCCAGCATGCCGCCGACAAAGCAGCCGATGGCGCCCGCGCCCGCCACCACGATCGGTCGATCCGTCACCACCCGACATGCCCCCTGAATGATCGGCTTTCGATAGCAGAGCGAGGAGGCACAGGCGAGGCCGGCGGCCCACCGCAGCCACGGCGCATCTGCCTTGTAACCGTCATGAGAGCCTCATATGTTTTTGCCCGGGGGCGCTGTCAGCGGCGAGAGCTCGCCGGACGAGAACGCCAAAGGAGAGCACCATGGGTCTACTCGACGTCCTCAACGGCATGCAGAACGGGCCCCGCGGCCCGAGCACGCCGAGCTCCCAATCATCCTCCGGCGGCATGTCGCCGATGACCATGGCGATCCTCGGCCTGCTCGCCTGGAAGGCCTTCAAGCATATGACGGCAGGTCAGCCGAACGCGGCGCCGCAGTCTGCACCTGCTCCCGTGCCCCCGCCCGTGAATACGGGACCGGGCGGAGGTCTTGGTGGCGCTCTCGGCGGCGGTGGCGGCCTCGGTGATATTCTCAAGGGCCCCCTTGGCGGCCTGCTCGCGGGCGGCGCGGCCGGCTCAGTGCTGAGCGGTGGCCTCGGCGATCTCCTCAACCAGCTCCAGCAGGGCGGCCATGGCGAGACCGCAAACAGTTGGGTGGGCAAGGGCGAGAACAAGCCGATCGCACCCGGCGACCTCGCCAATGCGCTCGGCGCAGACCAGATCCAGAGCCTGTCGGCCCAAAGCGGCCTGTCGCGTGACGAGTTGCTCTCCGGCCTCAGCCAGTACCTGCCGCAGGTGGTCGATCATCTGACACCGGACGGACGGCTGCCGACCGAGAACGAGCTCTCGGGACGAATTTAATCGAACTCTGATCAACTTTGGCTTGGCAAGGGGAGCACTGACATGAGCATGGGTGGCCTGTTGTGGATCATCATCATCGGCTTCGTCGCCGGCCTCATCGCGCGTTTTCTGGCGCCGGGACCGAATAATCCGAGCGGCTTCATCCTCACCACCATCCTTGGCATCGTCGGCGCATTTCTGGCGACTTTCGTCGGCCAGGCCATCGGCCATTACGGCCCGGATCAGGGCGCGGGATTCATCATGGCCACGATCGGCGCGGTGGTGGTGCTGTTCATCTGGCACCGCCTGGTCGCGAGCGGCGTGATCAAGGGATAGCGAAAACTCTCTCGTCGTCCCGGACAAGCGCGCCCTAAGCGCGCGCCGATCCGGGACCCATACGCCGCAGCAGCAGTTTGGCGAAGGCTCGGAGTTACCGTCTCGCGCCAAAGCCCTCCCTTTGGTTATGGATCCCCGCCTTCGCGGGGATGACAACTGAGAATGCCGCAATCACGTAACCAAATGCATCCCCGCATCCATGCGCACGACCTCGCCGGTCATGTTGCTGGAGGCCGGCATCGCCAGGAAGCAGACGAGCTGCGCGATGTCTTCGGCTGAAGAGGCGACTTTCAGCGGCACCTTCGCCACCACGCTGTCGCGCACCTGTTTTGCCTGTTCCTCGCCGCGCCCCTTGGTGAACCAGGGCGTGTCAATATAGCCGGGGCAGACCGTGTTGACGCGAATCAAGGGCGCCAGCGCACGCGAGAGCGACAGCGTCATCGTGTTGAGCGCGCCCTTGCTTGCAGCATACGCAATGGACGAGCCGACGCCGCTGATGCCGGCGACGGAGGAAATGTTGACCACGGCTGACGGTCGCCCGGATCCGTTTGCACCGGCCTCGAGCAGACTGCGCGCCGCACGCACCATCTGGAACGGTCCGATGGTGTTGACGCCGTACAAGCGCTGGAAATCTTCCGCCGAGAGCCCGTCAAGATTGCCATGGGCGACATGCTTGGTGGTGCCGGCATTGTTGACGAGGATGTCGAGCTTGCCCCAGCCGCTCGCGGCCGCGACGATCCTGCGGCAATCGTCATCCTTCGAGACGTCGCCCTGAGCAACCAGCACTTCCGCGGCGCCCGCCTTGCGGCAGATTTCTGCGGTGGCCTCGGCTTCGGTCTTGCTCGACGAATAGTTGATGACGAGCCGCGCCCCGTTGCTTGCGAGAATCTCCGCGGTCGCCGCGCCGAGACCGGATGCGGACCCCGTCACGATTGCGCACAAACTGTCCTTGGCCATCCGGATTTCCTTCCCGTGTTGATGTGGCGCCTTGTTTAGCGAGTTTGCGGCGCCCTGCAAATCGAGCAAACTCCGCTAAGCGGAATTAGTCCAGACCGCTGCTCGGGCTGTTTCTTGCCCCATGCTGGCGCCGCAGATGGGCTTGCGATCAACGCTTGTCAGGGCCATGGCTTTTTCGGATCATCGGGCGCAAGAAGAGATTGCGCGACGCCCCCTTTGGGCAGGACGCGCCAATGGCAAAACACGGGGAACGCTGTGGCGGAGAGTGACAATATCGTCGTCGAGACCGCGGAAAAAATCTTCGCCGATCTCGCCGATCCGCAAACCATCAACAACGACAAGAAGGCTTCGTGGCAGGCGCCGCTGTGGCAGGCGCTCAGCGAAGCCGGCTTGCCCTTGTCGTGGGTCCCCGAAGATCTCGGCGGCTCCGGCGCCAGCCTGGCCGACGGTTTTGCGCTGCTGAACGCCGCCGGACGTTTCGCGGTTGCGGTTCCCCTGGCCGAAACCATGCTCGCGGGCTGGCTGCTGGCGCAGGCGAAGATCGCCTCGCCCGAAGGCGAGATGACGGTGCTGCCGGCCTCGCCAAAGGATCGCATCAGCGTTGATGCCGATGGCGCTCTCACCGGCCGCTGCCGCGGCGTGCCCTTTGCGAAATCGGCCAAGCATTTTGCGGTGCTGGCGCATGGCAAGAACGGCGTTTCGATCGCGCTTGTGGATGCCAGCAAGGCGCGAACCGAATCCGGCCTCAATGTCGGCTACGACCACAGCGACACCGTAACGCTCGACAAGGTCCAGCCTGTCACCATCAAGGCCGCGCCTGATGGTGTCGACCAGACCAATCTGATGCTGATGGGCGGCGTGGCGCGCAGTCTTCAGATCGCTGGCGCGCTGGAGTCCATGCTCGATATCTCCGTGCGCTATTCCAACGAGCGCGTCGCCTTCGAGAAGAAGATCTCGAAATTCCAGGCGGTGCAGCACAATCTCGCGCGCCTCGCCGGCGAATCTGCCGCCGCACTTGCCGCCGCGACATCGGCGGCTGATGCCATCGCGAATGCTGGGAGCTTCGACGACGAGGTCTATCTCGAAGCCGCCGCGGCAAAAATCCGCTGCGCGGAAGCTGCGGAAAAGGGCGGTGGCATCGCGCACCAGGTTCACGGCGCGATCGGCTTCACCATCGAGCACATCCTGCACCGCTATTCGCTGCGGGCGCTGGCCTGGCGTGACGATTTCGGCTCGGAGAGCTACTGGGCCGTCGAGCTCGGCAAGCTGGTCGCGCGCCGAGGCGCCGATGAATTGTGGCCGCTCGTGGCGTCGCGCTGACAGGGAGACGAAACACATGACCGCTGCCCTCCGTTTCGATCCGATCCGCCTGCCCGAGAAATGCGAGCAACTGCGCAAGGAAGTGCGCGCCTTCCTCGCCGAGGAAATCGCCGCCGGGACCTTCGATCCGCACAAGCCCAACCGCGAAGACACCGACGTGCCGGAATTTTCCCGCAAGGTCGGCGCCAAGGGGTGGCTCGGCATGACCTGGCCGAAAAAATATGGCGGCCAGGAGCGCTCCTTCCTCGAGCGTTACGTGGTGACCGAGGAGATGCGCGTCGCCAACGCGCCGACGCGGCGCTTCTTCGTCGCCGACCGCCAGAGCGGCCCGGTGCTGCTGAAATACGCCCCTGAACATATCAAGATGGACATCCTGCCGCGCATCTGCCGCGGCGAGATCTGCTTTGCCATCGGCATGAGCGAGCCGAACTCCGGCTCGGATCTGTTTGCGGCGAAGACGCGCGCGACCAAGACCGACGGCGGCTACCTCATCAACGGCACCAAGATCTGGACCTCGTCGGCGCATATCGCCGACTACATGATTGCGATCTTCCGCACTTCGCCGCCGACCAAGGAGAACCGCCGTCACGGCCTCACCCAGTTCTTGGTCAAGATGAAGCAGCCGGGCATCAAGGTGAACCCGATCGGCCAGATCACCGGCCAGTACGAATTCAACGAGGTGGTCTTCACCGATTTCTTCGTCCCTGATGATCACGTGCTCGGCGAAGTCGACGGCGCCTGGAAACAGGCGACATCAGAGCTCGCCTATGAGCGTTCGGGGCCCGAGCGCTTCCTCGAGACCTATTACGTGCTGACCGAGCTGGTTCGCGCGGTCGGTCCCAACCCGGATACCCGCAGCGCCGAAGGCATCGGCCGTCTGGTGGCGCAGCTCCACACCATGCGGCGCATGTCGGTGTCGGTCGCGGGCATGCTGCAGGCCGGCAAGGAGCCGGTGGTCGAGGCCTCCATCGTCAAGGACATCGGCACGGTCTGGGAGCAGCAGCTTCCGCACCGCGTGCGCGATCTCGCGGCTTTCGTCGAGGAGACCGCGACCAATCGCGAGACGCTGGAGCGGCAGCTCGACTTCGCGATCAAGACCGCGCCGAAACTCACCATCCAGGGCGGCACCACTGAGGTGCTGCGCGGCATCATCGCCCGCGGGCTTGGCTTGCGCTAGTCGCGCGGACTGAGCCTGCGCTAACGCTTCGAGGACATCATGACCACTTACAAAGATATCGGCGTCGAGAAAGTCGGGCACGTCGGCACCATCGAGATTCGCCGGCCGCCGCTGAACTTCTTTGACATCTCGCTGATCAACCAGATCGCGGATGCGCTCGATGAGTTCGACCGCGACATCGTGATCCGCGCCTCCGTGTTATCAGCGCAAGGCAAGGCGTTCTGCGCCGGCGCCAATTTTGGTGATCCCGCGCGGCAGGCGCAGGAAGCGCAGGAGGCCGCGAAAAAGGCCAAGGGCGACCCGGCCGACAGTCTCGGCCCGATCAATCATCTCTACATCCAGGCCGTGCGCATCTTCCGCGCCAAGAAGCCGATCGTCGCCGCCGTGCAGGGCGCGGCCATCGGTGGCGGCCTGGGCCTTGCGGTCTCGGCCGACTTCCGCGTCACCTGCCCCGAGGCGCGCTTCTCCGCGAACTTCACAAAACTCGGCTTCCATCCCGGCTTCGGCCTGACGACGACGCTGCCCGAGCTGATCGGCAAGAACAACGCCGAGCTGATGTTCTACACCAGCCGCCGCGTCACCGGCGAAGAAGCCTACAAATGGGGCCTCGCCAACGAGTTGGTGCCGCAGGATCAGGTCAAATCCGCGGCAATGAAGCTCGCCGGCGAAATCGCCGAATGCTCCCCGCTCGGCCTGCTCTCCACCCGCGCCACGATGCGCGCCGGCCTCGCCGACCGCGTCATGGCCGCGACCAATCACGAGCTTGCCGAACAGACGCGCCTGCGCGCGACGGAGGACTTTAGGGAAGGCGTGAAGGCGACGGAAGAGCGGCGCGTGGCGATTTTCAAGGGAAGGTGATTGCGGCTATATCCCGCCGTATCACTCGGACGCCTCCACAACCTCCGACTTCGTCCCGGCGAAGGCCGGGACCCATACGCCGCAGCAGTCGTTGTTGTGCGAGCTGGTCATTGCCTGTCTTCGCCACACTTCTGCTGCGGCGTATGGGTCCCGGATCTGCGCTTCGCTTGTCCGGGACGACAGCGGCGTGTGGGGCAACTGCTCAACTCCCAACGCGGAACGTCACGCCACCCAGCAAAAACTCGTTCCCCGCGACCGCAAGCCCTTTCTCTCGCGCGGCATGAAGCACGCTGGCCGCATCGACCACCCGAAACTCCAGCGCGCTCATGATCTCGCTTGCGCCCTTCACGAAGCGAAACGTCGCGTTGGGCAATCTCAATTCGGCGTCACCATCGGGCGCAATCCCGATGATCTTGCCCCAATGCGCCGCCAGACCTTGCGGATCCGGGCTCTGCATTTCCACTGCCGTCAGCGCCTGCGTCACATCCTTGCGGATGAACTTTTGCCAATCGGGTCCAGCCGGCGGATAGGCGCCCAAGATGTCATCGCTGCCTTCGGTGTGATTGAACTCGATAAAGGCCGCGCGGCAGTCGCGAGGATGGAGCTGCACACCGTGATAGGGCGCGTGGTCGATGACATTGGCGGTGCGCACGCCAAGTGCATTGGCGTTGCGGCCGCGCTCGTCCGGATCGTTGCAGCAGAAGATCGCCATGTAGCCGCCGCGGCCGCCGGTCTTCTCGATGAAGCGGCCGGCGGTGGTGCCGTCCTTGAAGGGCGCGACGACCTCCAGCATGATCGTGTCGACCGGGAGCAGCGCGTTCTCCAGGCCGTATTTCGCGACATTGCCGTCGCGGTAGCAGACCGAAAGGCCCATGATCTCGGCGATGTCCGAGATGACGGGCGCGAGCTGCGGCGCGACCAGACAAATCTGCCGCAGCCGCATATAGGGCGTCATCGTCATGCGCCCTTGAAAGACGGCTTGCGCTTTTCGACGAACGCCTTTGCGGCCTCCTTGTGATCCTCGGTGTCGCTGCAGCGGGTGTGATGGATCGCCTCGCCGTCGAAGCAATCTTCCAGCGGAAGATGCTCTGCGTTGTTGATGTTGCGCTTGATGAAGCCGAGCGCGATCGACGGCCCCTGCGCCAGCGACATCGCAAGCTCATGCGCCGCAGTGTCGATCTCGGCGTCGGGCACGACCCTGGTCACCATGCCGATCGCATGCGCTTCCCTGGCGGTCAGCACCGGCGAGGTCAGATAGAGCTCGCGCGCCCGTGCACTGCCGAGCAGCTGGGTCAGGAAATAGGTGCCGCCATAATCGCCGGAGAATCCGACCTTGGCGAACGCCGTGGTGATCTTGCAGGATTCGGAGGCAACACGCAGATCGCAGGACAGCGCCATCGACAGACCGGCACCGGCTGCGGCGCCGTCGAGCTGCGCCACCACGGGCTTTGGCATCTGGTGCAGGATGCGCGAGACCTCCATGCCGCGACGAAGGTTCGCCATTTTCACCTCGAACGGCAGCGGCGCGCGGCCGGCTGCCATCGACTTGACGTCGCCGCCGACGCAGAACGAGCCGCCGGCGCCCTTGAACAGCACTGCCCGCACCTCGGGATCGTCGGCCGCGCGCCGCGCCGCCTCGACGAGGCCTGCGACCATCTCGGGGTTGAGCGCATTCTTCCGCTCCGGCCGGTTCATTGTGATGGTGAGCAGCCCGCCTTCGAGCTTCTGCAGGACCATGTCGTTCATGGGACGTCTCCCTTGTTGTTTGATTTGCTCTGTCGTTCCGGGGCTCGCGAAGCGAGAACCCGGAACCTCGAGATCCCCAGGTGCGCAATTGCGCACCATAGTTCGCGCTAGCCGCGCCCCGGAATGACGCTTCGCGTCACTTTTTGACCAGCGGGCAGCGCGACTGCTCCAGCGACTGGAACGCTTCGCTGCCGGGCACGGTGGCGAGCAGCTTGTAATCGTCCCAGCGGCCTTTCGATTCCGACGGCTTCTTGACCTCGAACAGGTACATGTCGTGCACCATGCGGCCGTCCTCGCGGATCTTGCCGTTGTGGGCGAAGAAGTCGTTGATCGGCGTGTCCTTCATCACCTTCATGACCGCGGCGGCATCGGTCGTGCCCGCCGCCTTCACCGCTTTCAGATAGTGCATGACAGAGGAATAGACGCCGGCCTGCGCCGAGGTCGGCGGCCGCTTCACGCGCTCCATGAAGCGCTTCGAGAAGGCGCGCGTCTCGTCGTTCATGTCCCAGTAGAAGGCTTCGGCCAGCAAGAGCCCCTGCGCGGTCTCGAGCCCGATCGAGTCGATGTCGGTGACGAAGGCCAGCAGCGGCGAGACCTTCTGGCCTCCCTTCATGATGCCGAACTCGGCCGACTGCTTGATGGCGTTGACGGTGTCACCGCCGGCATTCGCGAGCCCGATCACCTTGGCTTTCGACGCCTGCGCCTGCAGCAGGAACGAGGAGAAATCCGACGTGTTGAGCGGATGGCGCACGCTGCCGAGCACCTTGCCGCCGGTCTTGGTGACGACGGCGCTGGTGTCCTTCTCCAGATCCTGGCCGAAGGCGTAATCCGCAGTGAGGAAGAACCAGGTGTCGAGGCCCGACTTCACGGCCGCAAGGCCGGTCACATTGGCCTGCCCGTAGGTGTCGAACACGTAGTGGATGGTGTAGGGACCGCAGGCCTCGTTGGAGAGACGGATCGAGCCCGGGCCATTGTACATGATGATCTTGCCTCGCGCCTTCGCGATCTCGCCGGCGGCCAGCGCGGTTGCAGAGGCTGCGACGTCATAGATCATCTCGACGCCCTGATTGTCGATCATGTCGCGGGCGATGTTGGCGGCAAGGTCGGCCTTGTTTTGATGGTCGGCCGCCAAGACCTCGATCTTGCGGCCCAACACCTCGCCGCCAAAATCTTCCACCGCCATCTTGGCCGCAGTCTCGCTGCCGGGGCCGGTGATGTCGGCGTAGAGGCTCGACATGTCGAGGATGCCGCCGATCTTGAGCGGAGGCTTGTCCTGCGCCTGCACGGCGCTCGCGCTGAGGGCAAACGCAGCGGCGAAAATGCCCGACAAAATATGCTTCATTGAAACAACCTCCCTTGATTGCCTTGCTCTGAATGGCGGCTTGATCATTGCTATTCCGACAATCATGCCGCATGCGCAAGAGAGCAGCAAGCAGAAGCGCGATGCGCATCTCGCGCGCGCTGTTTTGTTTTCCGCAAAGCGGAATGGTGATGTATGGACAAATATCTCCACGTCATTGCGAGCGCGGCGAAGCAATCCAGACTGCCTCCGCGGAAAGATTCTGGATTGCCTCGCTGCGCTCACAATGACGGAGTGTGAGGAAACGTCTTCGTTGCCCGCTATACTTGGGGTAAGGCTAGGGCCTAACGCAACCTCTCCGGGTCTCGTGACGCAACGACTCTCCCTCATCGTCGCAAGCCTTCTCCTCGCGGGTCACGCTGCGTTCGCCGCGCCGTGTCAATTCGAGGCACAAGGCGAAGGCCGCGTTGCCGCCATCACCGACGCACGCAGCGTTCGGCTCGATGACGGTCGCGAAGTCCGTCTCACCGGCATCGAGGCGACTTCGACGACGAAGCAGGCGCTGACCTCACTGTTGGTCGGCCGCGACGTCGTCCTGCGCGGCATCGACGACACGCCCGATCGTTATGGTCGGCAAGGCGCGCTCATCTTCATCGGCGAGAGCGAGACGTCCGTGCAGGCCAAGCTGCTCGCCCAGGGCGATGCCCTCGTCTCCGCCGAGATCACCGACAAAGACTGCGCGGCTGCCCTGATGGTGTCGGAGGCCGAGGCGAGGCGCCAAAAAAAGGGCAGTTGGGCTGACCCGTCGGCCATAAAAAACGCGGAAAGTCCGGACGATATTTTGGCGGGGATCGGGCGCTTTATGGTGGTCGAGGGCAAAGTCCTGTCGGTCCGGCAAGCTGGGGCAATGACCTACCTCAACTTCGGACGGAGCTGGACACGCGGCTTTGCGGTGACTATTTCAAAGCGCAATCTGCCGGCCTTCGAAAACGCCGGAATGATCCTTAAGTCCCTGGAAAACAGACGTATTCGTGTCCGGGGCTGGGTTGAGGGGACGACGGGGCCGCGTATCGATGTGCTCCGGGTGGGACAAGTCGAGTTGCTGGGCGCAAACGAGCCGACAGGGGTAAGGCCTTAAGATCAAGGCCAGGCACGGGTTAAGCGACGTGAATGGGGTGCTAGAACGGCACGGACGAGGTGATGACCGCCGCCTGCGGGCTGCGCCGGCCGTGCTTTGCCTGCTGCTCGGCACGGGCCTGGCCGGTTGCGGCGACATGGGCCGGTTCCAGACCGCCGCGACCCCGGCAACGGTGGCGATGCCCAAGCCCAAGCCGGCCGTGGCCCAGACAGCCGCCACCGAAAAGGAACACGAGCGCATCCTGGCGAGCTACGGCGGGACCTATGACGACCCCCGGCTCGAATCACTGGTCAGCAAGACTGTCGACCGCCTCGTTGCCGCTTCCGATCGCCCTGATCAGGGCTACAAGGTCACCATCCTCAATTCCGGCGCGGTCAATGCCTTCGCGCTGCCGAACGGCCAGCTCTATGTGACCCGCGGCCTGCTCGCGCTGGCCAGCGATACCTCGGAATTGTCCTCCGTGCTCAGCCACGAGATGGCGCATGTGCTGTCCAAGCACGCCGCGATGCGTGAGGACCAGGCCCGCCAGGCCGCGATCGTGACCCGTGTCGTCACCGACATGAGCAACGACCCTGACCTGACCGCGCTCGCGCTCGCCAAGACCAAGCTCACCATGGCGAGCTTTTCGCGCAACCAGGAATTCGAGGCTGACGGCATTGGCGTCGGCATCTCCGCCAAGGCCCATTTCGATCCCTATGGTGCCGCCCGCTTCCTCTCTGCAATGGAACGCAATGCCGAGCTGAAGGCCGGCAAGAGCTCGCTGGATCCGCGCGCGCAGGATTTCACCTCGTCGCATCCGGCGACGCCCGAGCGGGTGCAGAATGCGCAGACCATCGCGCGGCAATATGCGGCGCCCGAAGACACCGAGCGCGACCGCGAGAGCTATCTCGCCGCGATCGACAACCTCGTCTATGGCGAGGACCCCAGCGAGGGCTTTGTCCGTGGCCGCAGATTCCTGCACCCGAAGCTGGGCTTCACCTTCCAGGCGCCTGATAACTTTACGCTCGACAACACCGCGCAGGCGGTGATCGGCGTGCGCGAGGGTGGCTCGCAGGCGATGCGGTTCGATGTCGTGCGCGTGCCGGCCGAGCAGTCGCTCGGCGACTACCTCAATTCGGGCTGGATGGAAGGCGTCGAGAAGGCCTCTACCGAAGACCTCACCATCAACGGATTTCCGGCCGCGTCCGCCACCGCCAAGGGCGACCAGTGGCAGTTCAAGGTCTATGCGCTGCGCTTCGGCAGCGACGTTTACCGCTTCATCTTCGCCACCCGGCAGAAATCGACCGAGAGCGAGCGCAATGCGCGCGAGACCGTCAATTCGTTCCGCCGCCTGACGCTCGAGGAAATCCAGGCCGCGCGTCCGCTGCGCATCAAGGTGATCACCGTGCAGCCCGGCGACACCGTGGAATCGCTGTCCCACCGCATGGCCGGCGTCGATCACCCGGCCGAACGCTTCCGCGTGCTGAACGGGCTCGACCGCAACGCGCAAGTGAAGGTGCGCGACCGCGTGAAGATCGTGACGGATTGAGGCGCTACTTCGCCTTCTCCTTCAGATACGCGATGATATCGGCGCGATCCTGCGCATCCGGCACGTCGAAGAACATCTTGGTTTCCGGCACCATGGCCTGCGGCCCGGTCAGCCATTTGTCGAGATTTTCCTCGGTCCAGACGATCCCGGAGTTCTTCAGATCGGGCGAGTAATCGTAGCCGGCGACGCTGCCTGCCTTGCGGCCGACCACACCCTTGTGCATCGGCCCGACGCCGTTCTCGTTGATCGAGTGGCAGTCTGCGCAGCCCTTGTAGAGCGTCTGGCCGCGCGCGGCATTGCCGGTGGCGCCGGCGGGCCCGGCGGCGCATAGCGCAATCACGATGATCGCCAGGACCAGGCTTGTCGTGGTTCGTGGGGGGACGGAAATTGACCGAACGTTCATGTGAGCTCCTGTTTGCGGCAGCAAACAGGATCGCCCGGCCCGAAGTTTATTCCCGTCAGTTCGGCGATCCGCCCGCGTCCATGTCGCCCGCCTCGCGCTGGCCGCTGAGCCAGAGCGCCAGCAGGGTCCAGAACGCGCCCGAAAGCAGGTAGGCACCCGAGGCGATGACGCCAAGATTGGTGGCGAGCAGCAGCGCGACCAGCGGCGCGAAGCCGGCGCCGAACAGCCAGGCCATGTCCGAAGTCAGGGCGGAGGCCGTGTAGCGGTACATCTGCTTGAAGTTCGAGGCGATCGCGCCCGAGGACTGGCCGAAAGAGAGGCCGAGCAGGATGAAGCCGATTACCATGTAGATGGTCTCGCCGAACGCGCCGGCATCGAGCAGCTGCGGGGCGAAGCCGCTGTAGATCGCGATCGCGATCGCCGATCCCATCAGCAGCGATTTGCGGCCGACCCGGTCGGCGATGATCCCTGAGGCGACGATCGCAGCAACGCCGAATACGGCGGCGACGATCTCGATGATCAGGAAGCGCACCGGGCTTTCGCGGGTGAACAGGAACACCCAGGACAACGGGAACACCGTGACCATGTGAAACAGCGCAAAGCTTGCCAGCGGCGCGAAGGCGCCGAGCATGATGTTGTGGCCTTCGCGCGCAACCGTGTCGGAGATGCGCGAGGGCTGCAATTCGCGGGTCTCGAACAGCGAGGCATATTCTTCCGTCGTCACCATGCGCAGGCGCGCGAACAGCGCCACGACGTTGATGGCGAAGGCAACGAAGAACGGATAACGCCAGCCCCAGTCGAAGAAATCTTCGGCCGAGAGGTTGCCGGCGAAATAGGCGAACAGCGCGCTCGCCACGATCAGCCCGAGCGGGGCGCCGAGCTGCGGCACCATTGCGTACCAGCCGCGCTTGGAGGCCGGCGCGTTCAACGCCAGCAGCGAGGCCATGCCGTCCCAGGCGCCGCCCCAGGCCAGACCCTGCGCGAGACGCGCCAGCGCCAGCAGCCAGATCGCGGCAACGCCGATCTCGGAATAGCCGGGCAGGAACGCCAGCGCCACGGTGGCGGTGCCGAGCAGGAACAGCGCCGAGACCAGCTTGGCGGTCTTGCCGTATTCGCGATCGACGGTCATGAAAATGACGGTCCCGATCGGCCGCGCGACGAAAGCCAGCGCGAAGATCATGAAGGAATAGAGCGTGCCGGTCAGCTCGCTCGTGAACGGGAACACCAGGCGCGGGAACACGATCACCGAGGCGATCGCGTAGACGAAGAAGTCGAAGAACTCCGAGGTGCGGCCGATGATGACGCCGATGGCGATCTCGCCGGGACTGGCCTGGTCGTGGCCGTGCTCGCCCGAGTGGATATCCGCCATTGCGGGGGTCTGTGCCGTCGCCATGCGTTAAGCCCTTAACGTCCTGAAAACCAAAGCCGACCGCCCGGCGGACGCCAGGCAAGCTACCCCTGTTTGACCTAGCCTCCCGCAGTGCAACATTGGACAAATTGTCCAATGTCCGGATTGCTGCGCCGCAGCTACCCCTTGGCCCCGCAAAGGAAACTCATTCTCATAAGGCTCGGCCCGTGTCCCGTCTCAAGATCCTGGCGCTGCTACCCCTGGCCGCCGCGCTCAGCGGCTGCAACTACGTCGTGCTGGCGCCAGCCGGCGATATCGCGGCGCAACAGCGCGACCTCGTCATCATCTCCACCATCCTGATGCTCCTGATCGTCGTCCCCGTGATGGCGCTGACGGTGCTGTTCGCCTGGCGCTACCGCCAGTCCAACACATCCGCCCGCTACGAGCCGGATTGGGACCACTCGACCAAGCTCGAGCTGGTGATCTGGTCGGCGCCGCTGCTGATCATCGTTTGCCTGGGCGCGCTGACCTGGATGGGCACGCATCTGCTCGACCCCTATCGCAACATCGGCCGCATCCATGCGGAGCGCGCCGTGGACCAGTCCAAGGCTCCGCTCGACGTCGATGTCGTCGCGCTCGACTGGAAGTGGCTCTTCATCTACCCCGACTACGGCATCGCCACCGTCAACGAGCTCGCAGCGCCTGTTGACCGCCCGATCAACTTCCACATCACCGCGTCCTCGGTGATGAACTCGTTCTACATTCCCGCACTCGCCGGACAGATCTATGCGATGCCGGGCATGGAGACATCGCTCCATGCCGTGATCAACCACGCCGGCACTTACAGAGGCTTTTCCGCGAACTACAGCGGCGCCGGCTTCTCCGGCATGCACTTCAACTTCCATGGCCTCGACGACAAGGGATTTGATAGCTGGGTAGCGCAGGCCAAGTCTGCCCGCGGCTCGCTCGGCCGCGCCGAGTATCTCCAGCTCGAGAAGCCCAGCGAGAACGAGCCGGTGCGCCGTTGGGGCACGGTCGATTCCGATCTCTACCGCCTGATCCTCAACATGTGCGTCGAGACCGGCAAGATGTGCCAGAGCGAGATGATGGCGATCGACGCCAAGGGCGGCAATGGCCATGAGGGCCTGAACAACACCCTGCCGCTGTCCTACGACAAGTACGCCCGCCGCGGCACCGTGCTTGGTCCCGAACCGACCTTCGTCGTCGGCACCTGCACGCCGGATGCACCGCAAGGCCAGACCACAGCCGCGATCAAGGCACCCCTCGACACCGCGCCGCTCCTCGGAGCCGGCCTGAAGCGGCCGACCTTCGCGCCGCTGAAGTCCTCGTCCTTCTTCCTGGGACAGCGTCCCAAATCAGACTCCTGAAGTCAGACTCGTAAAGAGATCCAGCATGTCTCCTGATCTTCTCAAGTTCATCTTCGGCCGTCTCGGCATCGATTCGCTGCCGCTGCACGAGCCGATCTTGGTCGGCACCTTCATCATGGTTGCGCTCGGCGGCATCACTTTGCTTGCCGGCGTTACTTACTTCCGCCTCTGGGGCTATCTGTGGCGCGAATGGTTCACCACCGTCGACCACAAGCGCATCGGCGTCATGTACATGATCCTCGGCATCGTGATGCTGCTGCGTGGCTTCGCCGACGCACTGATGATGCGCGCGCAGCAGGCGATGGCCTTCAACGGCTCGGAAGGCTTTCTGCCGGCCCATCACTACGACCAGGTCTTCACCGCCCACGGCGTGATCATGATCTTCTTCGTGGCGATGCCGCTGGTGACGGGCCTGATGAACTTCGTTGTGCCGCTGCAGATCGGCGCGCGCGACGTGTCGTTCCCATTCCTGAACAATTTCAGCTTCTGGATGACGGTCGGCGGCGCGGTGCTGGTGATGCTATCTCTGTTCATTGGCGAATTCGCCCGCACCGGCTGGCTGGCCTATCCGCCACTGTCCAACATCGGTTACAGTCCAGACGTCGGTGTCGACTACTACATATGGGGATTGCAGGTCGCCGGCGTCGGAACGACCTTGTCCGGCATCAACCTGATCTGCACCATCGTCAAGCTGCGCTGCCCCGGCATGACGATGATGCGGATGCCGGTGTTCACCTGGACCTCGCTCTGCACCAACATCCTGATCGTCGCCTCCTTCCCCGTCCTGACCGTCGTGCTCGCGCTGCTCTCGCTCGATCGCTACGTCGGCACCAACTTCTTCACGAACGACTTCGGCGGCAGCCCGATGATGTACGTGAACCTGATCTGGATCTGGGGTCACCCTGAAGTCTACATCCTGGTTCTCCCGGCCTTCGGCATCTTCTCCGAAGTCACCTCGACGTTCTCCGGCAAGCGCCTGTTCGGCTACACCTCGATGGTCTACGCCACGGTCGTCATCACCATCCTGTCGTACCTGGTCTGGCTGCACCACTTCTTCACGATGGGCTCGGGCGCCAGCGTCAACTCGTTCTTCGGCATCACCACGATGATCATCTCGATCCCGACGGGCGCGAAGATGTTCAACTGGCTGTTCACGATGTATCGCGGCCGCATCCGCTACGAGCTGCCGATGATGTGGACGATCGCCTTCATGCTGACCTTCGTGATCGGCGGCATGACCGGCGTGCTGCTGGCGGTGCCGCCGGCCGACTTCGTGCTGCACAACAGCCTGTTCCTGATCGCGCACTTCCACAACGTGATCATCGGCGGCGTGGTGTTCGGCGCATTCGCCGGCATCAACTACTGGTTCCCGAAGGCGTTTGGCTTCAGGCTCGATCCGTTCTGGGGCAAGTGCTCGTTCTGGTTCTGGGTCACCGGCTTCTACATGGCCTTCATGCCGCTCTATGTGCTCGGCCTGATGGGTGTGACCCGCCGCCTGCGCGTGTTCGACGATCCCTCGCTCCAGATCTGGTTCGTCATCGCCGCAATCGGCGCCGTCCTGGTCTTCCTCGGCATCCTCTCGATGCTGATGCAGTTCGCGGTCTCCTTCCTCAAGCGCGAGCAGCTCAAGGACGTCACCGGCGATCCCTGGGACGCACGCACGCTGGAATGGGCGACCTCCTCGCCGCCGCCCGACTACAACTTCGCCTTCACTCCCGTCGTTCACGACAATGACGCGTGGTGGGACATGAAGAAGCGTGGCTACCAGCGTCCGCTCCTGGGATTCAAGGCGATCCACATGCCCAGCAGCACCGGCACCGGTATCATCCTCGCCGGCTTGGCTACCGCGATGGGGTTCGGTCTGATCTGGTACATCTGGTGGCTGGCCGCCTTGAGCTTCATCGCGATGCTCGCCGTCGGGATCGGTCACACCTTCAACTATCACCGCGACTTCGACATTCCGGCTGACGACGTCATCCGGACCGAGGATGCGCGCACCAAACTGCTCGCCGGAGCCAAGTAAATGACTGTCGCTGTCAACCCCACCCAAACCGGCGAGCCGGTCTTCTATCTCGCCGACGAACATCCGCATCCGGAAGGCTACAGCACCTCGCTCGGCTTCTGGATCTACCTGATGAGCGATTGTCTCATCTTCGCAATGCTGTTCGCCGCCTTCGGCGTGCTCGGCGCCAACTACGCCGCCGGGCCCGCGCCGAAGGACCTGTTCGACCTCAACCTGGTTGCGGTGAACACCTCGATGCTGCTGCTGTCATCGATCACCTACGGTTTTGCGATGCTGACGATGCAGCAGAACAAGGTCGCGCAGACGCAGATGTGGCTCCTGATCACCGGGCTGTTCGGCGCTGCCTTCATCGGCATCGAGCTCACCGAGTTCACCCACATGATCCATGAGGGCGCGACGCCGCAGCGCAGCGCCTTCCTGTCCGCCTTCTTCACCCTGGTCGGTACCCACGGCCTGCACGTCTCCTGCGGCCTGATCTGGCTGGTGACGCTGATGATCCAGGTCTGGCGCTTCGGCCTGATCGAAGCCAACCGCCGCCGCCTGATGTGCCTGTCGATGTTCTGGCACTTCCTCGACGTGGTCTGGATCGGCGTCTTCACCTTCGTCTATCTCCTGGGAGTTCTGCGATGAGCACCGATAGCCACGCCGCCCACGCCGGCGACCATCACCTCGACGACGGCCACGCCCACAGCACGTTCTCGGGCTACATGCTCGGCTTCGTGCTCTCGGTGGTGCTGACCGCGATCCCGTTCTGGCTGGTGATGAGCGGCACGCTGCCGAGCAAGCAGATCACCGCGCTGGTCATCATGGCCTTCGCGGTCGTGCAGATCGTCGTGCATATGATCTACTTCCTGCACATGAGCCCGAAGTCCGAGAACGGGTGGAGCATGATGGCGCTGATCTTCACCATCGTGATGGTGGTGATCGCGCTATCAGGTTCGCTGTGGGTGATGAACCACCTCAACAGCAACATGATGCCGATTCACGAGATGACGGGAATGAAGTGAGCGATCCCGTGAGACAAGAGGATGCCGAAGCGCGCAGTCCCGCAAGGGCCGCGCCTCCACGCCTCTGGCTCACGCTTCTCTCGCTGACTGCGTTCGTCGTTCTGATGGCCCTCGGCGTCTGGCAGGTCGAGCGTCGCACCTGGAAGCTGGCACTGATCGACCGCGTCGAGCAACGCGTTCATGCGCCGGCGCAGCCGATCCCCTCGCCGGCTTCGTGGCCGACGATCACCGCCGCAAACGACGAATACCGGCATATCGGCGTCTCCGGCCGCTTCCTGCACGACCGCGAGACACTCGTTCAGGCCGTCACCGAGGAAGGTCCCGGCTATTGGGTGCTGACGCCGCTCCTGCGTGCGGATGGCACGACTATCCTGATCAACCGCGGCTTCGTGCCGTCGGAGCGGCGTGACCCATCGACGCGCCAGGGCGGCAATCCGGACGGCCAGGTCGCGGTCACCGGCCTCTTGCGCGTCACCGAGCCGAAGGGCGGATTCCTCAGGGACAACGTGCCCCAGCACAACCGCTGGTTTTCGCGGGATGTCGCCGCGATTGCGGCGGCCCGCGATCTCCACAATGTGGCGCCGTTTTTCATCGATGCCGACGCCGGATCACAAGAAGCTGGCGGTCCAATCGGCGGATTGACCGTGGTCCGCTTTCCCAATAACCACCTGATCTACGCGCTGACGTGGTTTGCCCTGGCTTTCATGCTGGCCGGCAGACTTTTCGTCACATTTCGCGGCGGCGGGCTGTTCCGCCGCAAACGCTTCGTCCACGAACCGGCCGGCGGCGCAAGCGCCTCCGCCCGCAGGACGGGATCAGATGCTGGAACGATCGTCGAACCGACCTGACGACGGGACTAATCTTGGCGAGCTGGCCGTCACGCTGCAATCGCAGGCGGACGCGCGCAGCGAGTTGATCGGCGCTGCCCCCACCGACGACGAAACCAACCGCAAGAACATGGCCCTGCTGATCCAGCTGCGCTGGACTGCCGTGGTCGGCCAGATCGTGACGATCGGCGGCGTGCATTTCTGGCTCGGCATTCCCCTGCCCCTGGAGCGCATGGGCGCGGTGATCGGCGCGCTGGTGCTGCTTAATGTCTCGAGCCTGATCTGGGTGCGCCATCGTGCCGCCATCACCAACAACGAGCTGCTGGTGGCGCTGATGCTGGATGTCGCGGCGCTGACTGCGCAGCTCTACCTCAGCGGCGGTGCCACCAATCCCTTCACCTCGCTGTTCCTGCTCCAGGTCACGCTTGGCGCTGTCCTGCTCGACGCCCGCTCGACCTGGTCGCTGGTGGCATTGAGCTGCGCGAGCTTCGTGTGGCTGACGATGGCCTACCGGCCGCTCGACCTGCCGCCGAACCCGCTGAGCGAGACCTATACGCTCACCGTGGCCGGCATGCTGCTGGGCTTCGTTCTCAATGCAGTGTTGCTGGTCGTGTTCGTCACCCGCATCAACAGGAATTTGCGCCAGCGCGACGCACATCTGGCAGCGCTGCGCCAGCACGCTGCCGAGCAGGATCACATCGTCCGGATGGGCCTGCTCGCCTCCGGTGCCGCGCATGAGCTCGGCACGCCGCTCGCCTCGCTCTCCGTCATCCTCAGCGACTGGCGCCGCATGCCGGACCTCGCCGCCGATCAGGAGCTCGCCGAAGACCTCACGGAGATGGAAACCTCGCTGCAGCGCTGCAAAAGCATCGTGACGGGGATTTTGGTGTCGGCCGGCGAAGCGCGCGGCGAAGGATCGTCGCCGACGACAGTCACCGCCTTTGTCACCGCGCTGGTCGAGGAATGGCGCGATGCCCGCTCGGCACGCACGCTTTATTTCACCAACACCTTCGGCGAGGACGTCGCGATCGTCTCCGACATCGCGCTGAAGCAGGTGATCTTCAACGTGCTCGACAACGCCTATGAAGTTTCGCGCGAATGGGTCGAGCTACTCGCCGAACGCGAGGGCGATAATCTGGTGCTCTCGATCAGCGACCGCGGCCCGGGCTTCGCACCGGAAATGCTGGCGCAGCTCGGAAAACCCTATCAGTCGAGCAAGGGCCGCGCCGGAGGCGGGCTCGGCCTGTTCCTGGTGGTGAACGTGGTGCGCAAGCTGGGGGGCAGCGTCACGGCTGAGAACCACAGGAAACGTGGCGCCACCGTGCGCCTGACCTTGCCGCTCGCCACGCTCGCGATCGGAGGCAGCTTTGACGCCTGACCGTTCGCTCATCGTCGTCGAGGACGACGAAGGCTTTGCGCGCACGCTGAAACGCTCGTTCGAGCGCCGCGGCTACGAAGTCGTGCTCGCCGCATCGATAGAGGACGTCCGGAAGGTTCTGGAGGACCGAACCTTCGGCTACGCCGTTGTCGACCTCAAGCTCGGCGGCGCCTCTGGGCTCGCCTGCGTCGAGCTGCTGCATGCCCACGACGAGGAGATGCTGATCGTGGTGCTGACGGGCTTCGCCAGCATCTCGACCGCCGTCGAGGCCATCAAGCTGGGGGCCTGCCACTACCTCGCCAAACCTTCCAACACCGACGACATCGAAGCCGCCTTCACCAAGGCCGAGGGCAACGCCGAGGTCGCGCTGGACGTGCGGCCGACCTCGATCAAGACGCTCGAATGGGAGCGCATCCACCAGACGCTGATCGAGACGGATTTCAACATCTCGGAAGCGGCAAGGCGGCTGGGGATGCACCGGCGCACGTTGGCGAGGAAGCTCGAGAAGCGGCCGGTGAAGTGAGCGGTTCGCCGCGCGGAGAGGAAAACGCTCACCCGAGCTGATGACCTCGCGGCCATGCATCACTAGACTGTCGGATGCGGCGGCCGACGGCCGCCCCCGTGCTGCAACGGCCCAAGCGAGGAGACCGCCCCGTGACAATGCTCGTCGAGCGCCTCGGCTCGTCCGTCGCGCTGTCGCCCACCCCAGCCAGCGCGAGACCGAAACCGTTCAGTTTGCGCAGGCCGCCCTCGAGGCCGGCAAGAAGGAGGGCCTGCAACTCGCCGTACGGGCGCGCTATGTCGCGCTGGCCGTCATCGCCTGCTTGCTGCTGGTCATCAACCCGGCATGGGATCAGCTCTATTACGTGGCGTTGCTCGGCCTGTTCGCGCTGATCGGCTGGGCGCAGGTCAGGGTCGGGCGGGTCGGCGTATCGCGATCGGAATTGGCGCTTTTGTTCTGCGACCTGGCGTTGCTCACAATCGTCATCGTTGTCCCGAACCCCTTCGGAACGACGCACTGGCCGGTGGCGATGCAATACCATTTCGGCAATTTCATCTACTTCTTCGTGCTGCTCGCGGGCGCCACGCTAGCCTATTCCTGGCGAACGGTTGTTGCGGTCGGAACCTGGACGGCGGCGCTCTGGGCGATCGGCGCGGCCTGGGTGTGGTGGCAACCTGATCGCGATCCCGCACTGACCGCCCGCATTGCAGAGGCGGTGGGCAGCGATCACAGACTGTTCGCGCTGATCTCACCCACTGCGATTGGATTCGGCCTCCGCATCCAGGAAATCGTCGTCTTCATGATCGTGGCCATAACGCTGGCGCTGGCGGTTCGCCGCAGCAATGATCTCTTGATCCGACACGCCGCGGTGGAGCGCGAACGCGGCAACCTTGCGCGGTACTTCTCACCCAATGTCGTCACGGAATTATCGAAGCACGACGAGCCGTTGAAGCAGGTGCGCACCCAGGACGTCGCTGTGCTGTTCGTGGACATCGTCGGATTCACGGCCTTTGCCGATGTGCGCTCTCCGGACGAAGTGGTGCGGACGTTGCGCGAATTCCACGGATTGATGGAGCAAGAGGTTTTCCGTCACGACGGCACGCTGGACAAATATCTGGGCGATGGATTGATGGCGACATTCGGCACGCCCTTCGCGGGCCCGCGCGATGCCAGCAACGCGTTGCGCTGTGCCCAGGCCATGATCGCGGCGGCGGACGGCTGGAATGCACGGCGAACAGCACTCGGTGAACCGTCGATGCGCGTCGGCTTTGGCCTGCATTACGGACCGGTAGTGCTCGGCGACATCGGGCACACCTGCCTGGAATTTGCCGTGATCGGTGCGACCGTCAATGCCGCAAGCCGACTGGAGGGGCTGACGCGCGCGCTCGACTGCGCGCTGGTGGCAAGCCACGATCTCGTCAGCCGCGCCAAGCTGGAGCTCGGCGGCACAGCCGAACCATTTGCATCGTTGACTGCCCTGGAGCCCCAGGCGATCCGCGGGCTCGAGCGGCCGATCGCGATCTGGACCCAGCCGCGCACAAGGCCGTAGGCGGGTCAGGACGGCCGATGGATCAGGCATCCAAACAAAAAGCCCGGCCGAGAGGCCGGGCTCTTGAACTGTTGCGATTGACGCGACGAGATGCTTACGCGGCCTCGTCGGCGACGGTGGTATCGTCGCCATCGCTATCGTCGGTATCGCCCTCGGCATCGGCCTCACCCTCGGCGGCTTCCGCCTTGGCGTTGCGGCGCGGGCTCTTGGCGAGCTGGGCCTCGATTTCCTTGACCGCTTCGGTCTCGGTCGAGTGCTGCACCACTGCGATCTCGCGGGACAGGCGATCGAGCGCCGCTTCATAGAGCTGGCGCTCGCTGTAGGACTGCTCGGGCTGCGATTCCGACCGGTAGAGGTCGCGCACGACTTCCGCGATCGCGACGATGTCGCCCGAATTGATCTTTGCTTCGTATTCCTGGGCACGGCGCGACCACATGGTGCGCTTGACGCGGGCACGGCCCTTGAGGGTCTCCAGCGCCTTCTTCACCAGCGCCGGCTCGGACAGCTTGCGCATGCCGACGTTGGCGACCTTGGCGGTCGGAACGCGCAGCGTCATCTTGTCCTTGATGAAATTGATGACGAACAGCTCGAGCTTCGCACCGGCGATCTCCTGCTCCTCGATGGCCAGGATCTGGCCGACGCCGTGAGCGGGATAGACCACGAATTCGTTGGCCTTGAAGCCCTGACGCTGGGTCACAACTTTCTTTTCCTCGACCTTCGGCGCAGGTGCAGCGGCCTTCACGGCCGGCTTGGCAGCGGCAACGGGGGCCTTGGCAGGGGCGGCAGCAACAGGAGCCTTCGGAGCAACAGGCTTGGCAGCGGGAGCCTTGGCGACAGCAGGCTTGGCAGCAGCAGGCTTGGCAACGGTCGCTTTCGCGGCCGGTTTGGCAGTCTTGTTAGGCATTGCGCTTCTTTTGTTCTTCGAGGACTTTGCAGCCGGCGGCGCCTTGGCAGCGGCCCGACCCTTGGATGCGCTACGGCTGGCCGCGGCGACTTTTTTGGCCTCCTTATGGGAAGCCCTCGCTGAAGTACTCTTTTTACGCGTTTTCTGTGACACAGCCTGCGCGCGGAAACTGCCACGCCCCTGTTTCGACATTCGGTTTCACGGGAACCCAACGGGGCCAACTGGGCTGACGGGGGTTCGGCTTAATGTGCCCAATATAGCACATTTCCCGCAAAAATCAATGATTTAGGGGTCTTGAGGGCTGGTTTTCGGCGCTGACGAAGCTATTAGGGTTAAGTTTGCGCCGGATTTTAGTCGCCGGAGCCAGGGTTCGGAGAAAAATATTTCTCGAACTTCCCTTCCATCCCGTCGAACTCCTTGGCGTCTTCGGGTGATTCTTTCTTCTGGGTGATGTTCGGCCAGCTCTTGGCGTACTGGGTGTTCACTTCCAGCCACTTTTCCAGCCCCGGTTCCGTGTCCGGCTTGATGGCGTCGGCGGGGCATTCCGGCTCGCACACGCCGCAATCGATGCACTCGTCCGGGTGGATGACGAGCATGTTGTCACCCTCATAGAAACAATCGACCGGGCAGACCTCGACGCAGTCGGTGTACTTGCACTTGATGCAGTTTTCAGTGACGACGTAAGTCATCCAACGCTCCGAAAAGCTCTTTTAAAAGTCGCGGCTTGCGTAGCGCGGATGGCTCCGCGCTGCAAGGTCGGGAAGCCCCGATCATGACGGCTTTGCGTGATTGATCGACCAAGAAATGAACGAACAGCGCAATTAATTACTCTTTGCGCTCGCCGAACTCCTCGTAGAGCAAGCGTGCTGAGGCTGCATCGCCGCGGCGCTCGTTGAAGCCGGTCACCTTCAGCACGCGCACGGTGCGATCGAGCGCGACGGTGATGACGTCGCCGAGCTTGATCGCATGCCCGGGCGATTTCTCGCGCGTGCCGTTGATGCGGACATGGCCGGACTCGACGAGCTCAGCCGCTGAGGTCCGCGCCTTCACCACCCGCGCGTGCCACAGCCATTTGTCGAGGCGCTGCCGCTCGGTGGTCGTGGCTCTATTCCTTCTGACGCGTTTTCTTCACGCGAACCGCTCCGCACTTCGCTTGAAAACGCTATGCTACTCCTTGCGCCCCGAAAGCTGCTCTTTCAGCGCGGCGAGCTTGGCGAAAGGCGAGTTCGGGTCGGCCGGACGATCGCGCTCGCGCGGGTTCGCACTCGAAGCGTAGGGACGCAGCGACGGACCGGACTCGCGATCGCGGCGGTCGCGGCCCTTGTCGCGGTCACGGCCCCTGTTGTCGCGGCCCTTGTCACGATCGCCGCCGAACTTCTTGTTGTCGCGGTTGCGATCGCGATCCTTGTCGCGGTCCTTGCCTTGTTCTCGACCTTGGAAGTTGCGATTGCGGTCGTCGCGGCCTTCCTGGCGCGGCGCGCCCTCGCCACCTTCGCGCGGCTTGCGGAAGTCTCTGCCGCCGTCACGACGATGACCGCCGTGACGATGACGCTCACCACGCTTCTCGCCATCCGCTGATTGCGCGGCCTCTCCTTCGGCCGGCGCGGCGCCCGCTTCGGCACCCGCCTGCTGCGGGCGCTGATTGTGGTGACGCTGATGGCGATGACGCTCGTGACGCGGCTTGCGATCCTCGTGACGGCCGCCGGGACGCCAGACTTCGACGAGCTCGGGCTCGGCGGGCGTGGCCGCAGCTTCAGCCGGCGCAGCCTCGGGCGCAGCGGCATCGGGAGATGCGGCGGCTTCAGTTGCCGCGGTCTCGGCGGGAGCGGCTTCTGCGGCCGCCTCTGCCGGTGCAGCGGTCTCTTCCGCCGGCGGCGCGATGCCGGGGGCATCTTCCGGCGTGACCGGCGCTTCGGGTGAGGCTTCGAGCGCCGGCACTTCGTGCGCGGGCTCGTCGTGCTGCTCCATGCCGGGGGCGTCTTCAACGGTGACGGCTTCCGGAGCGGCTTCAATCGCGGCGTCAACGGGTGCAGCCGCCTCTTCGGTCGCAGGCGCTTCCGCAGATGGCTCGGCAGCCGGCATTTCCGTAGCAACAGGCGCAGCCGGCTTCGGCGGCAGCGGCGCGCGCTTCTCCATGCGATAGCCGAGCGCGCGCAGCACCGAGGCAAAGTCCTCGCCGGCGGAGCCTGTGAGCGAGGTCATCGCCTGCGTCACCACGAAGCCGCGGCCGTCGAATGCACCACCGGGCTTTTCGCCGGGCGAATTCTCGCGCCAGGCCAGCGCCGGACGGATCAGATCCGCAAGGCGCTCCAGGATGTCGACGCGCACGGCGCGCTCGCCGGCCTGCTTGTAGCCGAGCACGCGATAGGCATCGCGCGGCAAGCTCTTGTCGACCGGGAACGAGGTGCGGCCGGATGAGGCCAGATGCTGCGCGCCCGACAGCGCCGACAGATCGACATTGTCCTGCTTCAGCGCCCACAGCAGCGCGGCGAGCGCACGCGCAGCGGGCTTCAGGATGCCGGGGAAATAGATGTGATAGGCGCCGAAGCGGACGCCGTATTTGCGCAGCGTCGCGCGCGAGGGCTGATCGAGATCCTTCAGCTCGTTGGCGATCTTCGGCCGCTCGAGCACGCCGAGCGCCTCGACCAGCTGATAGGCGATGCCGCGGGCAATGCCGGTGACGTCCTCGGCCTTGGACAGCTCGAACATCGGCCCGAGCAGCTTTTCGATATGCGTCTTGAGCCAGAGGTCGAGCCGCGCCTGCACTTTGTCGCGCGGGCCGCCGGTCAGCCGCTCATCCGAGATGATGCGGATGCGCGGATGCAGCGCCTCATCGGCGGCGGTCAGCCGCGCGACCGCATCGCCGGTCCAGCGGATGGTGCCATCCGAGGTCAGCACGAACTGGTCGTCCGGCGCGTTGCCGAGTTTTTCGGCGCGCGTATTGATCTCGCCGGCGAGCACCGCTTGCGCGGCAGCCTGCAAGGCTTTCGCATCGGAGCCGGCTTCCGCCGCATCCGGTGCAAAGGTGAAGCCATCGAGGCGGCCGATGACATGGCCTTCGACGATCACTTCGCCGGTCTTGCCGATTTCCGTATTCAAGCTCGTGTTCTCCCGCAGGCGGCGCATCAATACACTGGTCCGGCGATCAACGAAACGCTCAGTCAAGCGTTCGTGGAGCGCATCCGATAATTTATTTTCGACCTCCCGCGCGGTCCCCTGCCAGCGATCGGGGTCTTTCAGCCAGTCCGGGCGGTTGGCGACGAAGGTCCAGGTGCGGATCTGCGCGATTCTGGCCGAGAGCGTGTCGATGTCGCCATCGATGCGGTCGGCCTGGTCGATTTGGGCCGCGAACCAGGAATCGGGGATGCAGCCCTTCCGCATCAGGAAGCCGTAGAGCGTCGTCACCAGTTCGGCATGGGCGGCCGGCGACAGTTTGCGGTAATCCGGGACCTGGCAGGTCTCCCAGAGCCGCTCCACCGCGGCCTTGCCGTGCGCGATATCGCGCACCTCGGCGTCGCGGGCGGCATGGTCGAGCACGCGCATGTCTTCGGCGATCGGGGCGCGCGTCAGCGTCTCGTGGCCCGGGGCGAGGTTCAGCGAGACCTGGAGCGCGCCGAGGGAAGAGAAATCCAGTTTCGAGTTGCGCCATTGCAGCATCTTCACGGGATCGAAGATGTGGTTCTGCAGCGCGTTCACGAGCTCGGGCTCGAACGGGCCGCAGCGGCCGGTGGTGCCGAAGGTGCCGTTGCGCGTGGCGCGGCCCGCACGGCCGGCGACTTGCGCGAACTCGGCCGGCGTCAGCCTTCGGAACTGATAGCCGTCGAACTTGCGGTCGGAGGCGAACGCGACGTGGTCGACGTCGAGATTGAGGCCCATGCCGACGGCGTCGGTGGCGACGAGATAATCGACGTCGCCGTTCTGGAACATCTCGACCTGCGCGTTGCGCGTGCGGGGCGACAGCGAGCCCAGCACCACGGCAGCACCGCCATGCTGGCGCTTGATCAGCTCGGCGATGGCGTAGACCTCGTCGGCGGAGAAGGCGACGATCGCGGTGCGGCGCGGCTGGCGCGTGATCTTGCGGTCGCCGGCGAATTCCAGCTGCGACAGGCGCGGCCGTGTGATCATGGAGACGCCCGGCAGCAGCCGCTCGATGATCGGGCGCATCGTGGCAGCGCCAAGCAGCAGCGTCTCGTCGCGGCCGCGACGGTTGAGGATGCGGTCGGTGAAAACGTGGCCGCGCTCGAGATCGGAGGCGATCTGGATCTCGTCGACGGCGAGGAAAGACACGTCGAGGTCGCGCGGCATCGCCTCGACGGTCGACACCCAATAGCGCGGGCTCTTCGGCTTGATCTTCTCCTCGCCGGTCACCAGCGCGACGGCCTCGGGGCCGACGCGGGCGACGATCTTGTTATAGACCTCGCGCGCGAGCAGGCGCAGCGGCAGGCCGATCATGCCAGAGGAATGCGCGAGCATCCGTTCGATGGCGAGATGGGTCTTGCCGGTGTTGGTCGGCCCGAGCACCGCGGTGACGCCAGCGCCAGGCACCCGATCGGACAGCGCGCGCTCGGAAGCGAAGGAGGAGGAAGAAAAGGGCATGTCTGGCTGATTAGGTAATGGCTAATGCGGCGAATGTCAGTGCTATCTGGAGCGGTGGGATGCGGGGCGCTCGCCCGCCGCGCAACTGTCTCACTTTGCGACGCTTTTCCCTCTGCTCTTTAAGCTTCGGAACGACTCTAGAACGAATCGCGGCCGAATCGCTGACTCCCCCGTGAGTCCCGTTACGTTCACGCAAGGTGTCGTGGGACCCGTTTTGCGTGTGCACTAGATGGAGTTTTCAAGTGCCGCACAAGCGGCGATTTGGCGACTGAAATCCTTAAGTTGGGGATGGCGCGGAGTCGAATCAGAATCGGGACGGAGTCAAATGGATTCCCGGGGGATGAGGGCATGCTCACCAAAACTCGAAAACAACCCCATGCACAGTAGAAACGGGCGAGTGGGGGAAGGTGGGGTGATGGCTGGCAAGCCATTGATATCACAAGGTAGTTTGGCAAACCCGTCATCCTGAGGTGCGAGTGGTGCGATGCGCAGCATCGCGCCGGGAGCCTCGAAGGATGGACGGCCCGGGTCGGGCGGCGGACGCTGACATTCGCCGCGGGAACGGCCGGGCTGTCGCCCTTCGAGGGCCGCCGAAGAGGCGGCCACCTCAGGGTGACGGTCTGAGAGGGGAATGCGCGGCCTTAGCCCCTACTGCGTCTTCGCCACCTTTGGCGGCTGGGCTGTGGTGATGAAGCTCGTGGCTTCCAGCATGGCGGGGCCGAGCGGGGTCGGCACTTTCAGCCAGAACGGAACCAGGATCCGCGTGCCGGCGACAGGCGCCAGCGCGATCTCGATGTTGCGCTGGGCGGCGAGGTATTTGATCACGGGGCGGTCGGGGATGTAGCCGGCCACAGGCACGAAATAGAGCGCGCAGACCACGACCGGGCCATGATAGCCCTTCTCCGCCTTCACGGTCTCCATGCGCTTGAAATCGAGCTTGAGCTCGTAGCGCATGCGGCCGTCGAAGATGGGTGCCGAGCCGTGGCAGGCCTCCGGCGACAACGGATCGCCGGTGCCCGGCACGCGCACCAGCGAGGCCGTCATCGGATCGAACACGCCGCGGCGATGCGCCTCGGTGACGACGATGCGGTCGGCATCGACGGGCGGCTCGGGAATGATGCCGAACTCCTTCACATTGCCCTTGTCGAGGGTGATGTGGATCTCTTCGGTCTTCTTCGAGGTGGTGGTGGAGGCCTGGTAGGCGGTGGCGACCAGCGCGCCATTGACGACGCGCCCCTGCGAGGCGCCGGTGCCGGACCCGCCCGCGAAGGTTTTCAGGATGCCGGTGGTGCCGCCCGAGGCCGCTGCGGAGAACAAATCATCCTGGATATCGATATTCCAGGCACCGCGGCCGACCGGAATGCCCGACAGCGAAGCCTCATATTGCGCCTCGAGCTTGCCCTGCGCGGCCGCAGGCGCAGCCCCCCACGCCAAAACCAGCCCACCGGCCGTGGCCAAAGCCATCCTGCCGGCCGCGCGCAGCCGCGGCGGAATGAGGGAGAACGTGTGCACGAGTCGATCCAGTCGGAAGGCGAGTAGTTGTTACTTAAGCCAGTTACGGCACTAAGCAATGCATCCGGGCAGTCCATGCCGGGAACTCACCATTGTTTTCGGCGGCGATTGCGCCCTTTATGTGATGGTAAGGCATTTTAAACATTGCCGTTTTGGTGATTTTCCCGTGCCCCCGCCCCGGGCTCCGATACCTCTCCCGCCTGCGGGAGAGGTCGCGCGAAGCGCGGGTGAGGGCTTTCTCCTCTGGGGGGCTCTCACTAACGGCCCCGTCGCGGTGATACCCTCTCCCCAACCCTCCCCCGCGCGCGCGGGAGGGAGCGCACCCACCGCGGGCGCGGGAGCGTGAAACCCCGCCCAAAACCTTGACGTCCCGGCCCTCACCCCCTATACGTCCGCCCGCTCCCTACAAGGACGAAAGAATTAGCCCCCGTGGCGCCCCGAATGGCGGCCGCAATCGTTGGGGGTTCGAACCAAGGATTTTTGCCATGTCTCGCCGCTGCGAACTGACGGCCAAGGGCCCCCTCGTCGGCCACAAGGTCAGCCACTCCAACATCAAGACCAAGCGCCGCTTCCTGCCGAACCTGGTCAACGTGACCTTCATCAGCGAAGCGCTGGAGCGCAACGTGCGCCTGCGCGTCTCCACCAACGCGGTGAAGAGCGTCGACCACAATGGCGGGCTCGATGCCTTCCTGCTCAAGGCCAAGGCCGACGCGCTGTCCCCGCGCGCCCTCGAGCTGAAGCGCGCCATCCAGAAGAAGGTCGGCGACGCGCCGGCCAAGAAGGCCAGCTAAGAGATTTTTCGAGTTGGGCGGGGGCTAGGTTGCGTCGCGTGGCGTAGGCTTAGCCGAGTAGAGTTTGCGTTGCGGCCGGGTCGAAAGATCCGGCCGTTTTTGTTTTTGCTAGCGGCGGCATTATACCTCCGCATACCTTGCCCTGCATCCATTGCCCGCTATGATCGCGAAAAATGATAATTCAACTAGGGGGTAGTGGGTTGGGGCTCAGTGTCAGCCAGCTGCGGGCCATCGCGCAGCAGCGCGATCGATATAAAACGCAACTGTCTCGTCTCAAAGAGTCCGGCAAACAGACCTCCTGTATCGAGACGGCCGTCACCAGCGCTTGCGAGACCCTCAGCAGCAAAACGACTTCATTCGTGATCTACGGCGAGCCGCAGAGCGGCAAAACCGAGATGATGATATGCCTCACTGCAAGGCTCTTGGATGATGGACATCGAGTTGTCGTGCACCTTCTGAATGACAGCGTGCAGCTTCTCCAACAAAATCTGGATCGCTTTCAGAGGTCGAAACTTTCACCCGCCGCTCGCAATTTCTCAGAAGTTATCGACCCCGACTATTCGCTGTCGACCGGGTATAGGAGTTAAGACCGTGCCCTTCATGCCGAGCCTCGTCCAAGAGGATCAGCTCGGGTTTGACGTTGGATTTAAGAAGCCCGGCGTGCCAATTCTACTGCAATTCAAGTTGGGCCAATCTTTGCGCCGTTTTGTCCGGAAAGATAAAGGCTATCTGGCTCCCATACTTGAGAGCCCGTTCTTTCGATTTTCGATCGACACAGCGGAGCCAGATGGACAGTTTGAGACCTTGCTGAAGGCCGAGCAAGACGGCGCCGAAACTTACTACGTAGCTCCGCGATTTGCAGATTGGCCTCAATATGCGAGCTTCTTTGAGGCCGGGGCTGTGCTGGAGAATTCTATATCGGTGACCCCAAGCACAATCCGCAATGCTCTTGATGCTCGCGAGTCGCCAGATGGAGTTCACCGTATAGTTTACGATACCACCTCTATACACGTTTGTTCGGAGCCCACTCAGGTAAGTGACACTCGACCTAGTTCACTTGCCGAAAATGTTCGGACTAGATTAGCCGAAGATCCAGGTGACCTTAGCCAAATAGTTCATAGAATTTATGAAGGGTTTGATCATCGCGCGCTGATCCGGCGTCCCAAGCTAGAGGAATCCGCGCAGGGCGCGTTTGTGTTCTCCATCCACAGTTCGATGGCAGAACGAACGCCCGAGGCTCAGAGAAAGATTGAGCGTAGCCAGCGATTAGAGCAGTTGCGAGCACGCGCACGCACCGAAGATGATGCATTCGGCGCAGCGCTGGGACTCGAATTATGGGCGCTAGGTATCCAATTGCTATTTGCAACCGGAGACTAATCCCGATCGGGAGGCGAGTAGCGACTGGCCACTAACAGACTGCCCTTCCTTTCCTCCTTTCAGCTATACTCGCCCCGGTAGCATCACCCGGAGGCGCATCCCATGGAGCACGCAGCCAGCCTAGCCCCGAAAAACCTCGTTATCTGCTGCGACGGCACCGGCAACGAGATCTCGGAGAACATCTCCAACGTCCTGAAGCTCTATCGCTGCCTGCGCAAGACGGACAAGACCTCGCCGCGGCAGATGGTGTTTTACGATCCCGGGGTCGGCACGGTGACGGAGCCGTCGACCTGGAACAGGTGGAAGGCCAACATCAAGCTGGTGCTGGGGCTCGCCACCGGCTACGGGCTCGATGACAACGTGCTCTCGGCCTATTGCTTCCTGATCGAGCATTATGCGCCGGGCGACCGCATCTATTTGTTCGGCTTTTCGCGCGGCGCCTACACCGTACGCGTGCTGGCGGGGCTGATCCACAAGGTCGGGCTGATCTCGCCGGAGCAGGCGAACCTCGCAGGCTCGGGCCTCGTCGCCTACAAGCAATATTCCGGGCTCGGGCGCGGCAACGACATCGAGGACCTCAAGAATATCGTGGTCGACGACGAGGGGCCGCTGCCGAAGGACGAGTTCGACCTCGCCGCCCAGTTCGCGCGCATCACCTCGACGCGCTGGCCGACCATCCACTTCATCGGCGTGTGGGACACGGTGGCGAGCGTGATCGTGCCGCGCCGCGACGTCTTCTTCCTCGTGTTCACCCTGGAGGAGCTCGCCTTCACGCGGCGCAATCCGAGCGTCAACATCTTCCGCCAGGCGATCGCGATCGACGAGCGGCGCCGCATGTTCCGCCTCAACAAATACTGGGAGCCGCAGGAGTTCTGGAGCAACCGCTACGTGCCCGACGAGAAGAAGGTGGCGCAGGACATCATGCAGGTGTGGTTTTCAGGCGTGCATTGCGACGTCGGCGGCGGCTATCCGGAAGCTGTTAGCGCGGAGTCGAAATATCCGCTGATCTGGATGATCGACGAGGCGGAAAAGGCCGGGCTGAACTTCAACAAGCGCACCGTGAACCAGCTCGCCTGGGGCATCCAGCGCAAGAACTCGCCGTTCCAATATGTCCCGCCTGCCGTCACCGGCGCGTCGGGCGCCTTGCACGATTCGATGACCGCGGCCTGGCGCGTGCTGGAAGTTCTGCCGAAGAGCGCGAAATACCGGGAATGGCCTGAGCGGAAGGTGGTGCTGGGATTCTACATTCCCGATTGCGAACCGCGCTTCATCCCCGACGGCGCGCATGTGCATGAGAGCGTGATCAAGCGGATGGACGCGGATGCGACGTACCGGCCGGTGAACCTGCCGGCGCAGTACGAAACGGTGCCGATGCCGGTGCCGCCGGGGGTGGACCTCGCGGCGGGGGCGGAGGTCGATGAGCGCTCGCTGCCACCCTCCCCTGGAGGGGGAGGGTCGACTCACGTTGAGCGTAGCGAAACGTGAGTCGGGGTGGGGTGACGGTCCCTCCGCGATGGACACCGCCCGTGTGGAGAGATCACCCCACCCCGCTCGCGCTGGCGCGCGATCGACCCTCCCCCTCGAGGGGAGGGTAGCACCCCGCTACCTCCGCTTTCCCCGATCGCCGCTACTTTTCATTAAAATTCTCTGACACGCTTTAGCGTGATCGCATCACATCGCCGGCATCATGGTTCCCGAGACCTCCGCAAGAACAGCGGAGCAGGAGGACCACGTGTCACAATTTCCGCGAAAGTTTGCACGCGTGAAGCCCGCGGGCCTGATGTCCCGCCAGGCCAAGATCATCACCGACCCGCGCGCGCCCGTGATCCCGTGCACGCTGATCGACTATTCGCCCGGCGGCGCCTGCGTCGATCTCGGCGGCCAGGTGAAGATCCCCGATCGGTTCGAGCTGCTGCACGTCAACACCAAGAAGCGCTGCCGCATCGCGTGGAAGCGCGGCACGCGGGTGGGCGTGGTGTTTTAGGGGCTGCTGCTTGCTTACCCTCCCCTGGAGGGGGAGGGTCGATCGCGCGCAGCGCGAGCGGGGCGGGGTGATCTCTCCACTCGGGCGCTGTTGGCCGCGGAGAGACCGTCACCCCACCCCGTCTCATATTTCGCTGCGCTCAATCTGAGCCGACCCTCCCCCTCCAGGGGAGGGTAAGAGAGCTACGCCCGCATCCTTGCCTTTGCGCCGGCGATGATCTGCATGGCGACGCCGCCGATCCAGCCCAGCAGCACCAGCCAGGTCAGCGCGTCGTGCGGTTCGAGGCGGAGCACGATGACGGCGACGGAGGCGAGCGCGGTGAGCGTGGCGCAGAGCGTGCCGGCGGAACTCAGGAGCTCGGCGGCATCGATCTGGCTGTGGGCGTCGTCGAACGGCAGTTGCGGCGTGTCGATGCCGAGATAGAAGCCGACGACGCCGAGCAGCATCATCAGCAGCAGGAAGCCCTGGGTGGTGAGCGCAGGGATCGCCGATCCGACATAGGCGCCGACGAACAGCCCGCACGCAGCCCCCGCCATCGCGAGGCCCAATCGCTCTAATAAATGGGCAGTCTTGCGAACACGAAACCGCATGACGGACCTCCGTGATGATCTCGGGAGGTTAGGCCAGTTTGGGCCGGTGCGAAAGCTAAGGGGAGTTACGGATGCGTGAGGTGGGTGATGAGGGAAGGAAGCGAAGGCCTCGCATCACTCTCCGCTGTCATCCCGGACAAGCGAAGCGCAGATCCGGGATCCAAACCCCAGGGAGCAGTTTATGGCGCGAAGTGGCAACTCCGAGTGTTCGCAAAACTATTGCTGCGGCGTATGGCGACGAGCGCAAGCGCTCGCGCTGGGGTCCCGGATCTGCGCTTGCGCTTGTCCGGGACGACACCGTTGGTGGGGCACCCGCCGTCGCACTCAATGTGCAGCTGCCCTCACCGCGCCCCGAACGTGGTCTTCCCGAACAGCGCCTTTTGCGTCGACGGCTGCGAGCGCCAGTATTGCGGCGGGGCTTCGACTTCGCCGCCGAGTTCGGCGGCGGCGTGCCAGCCCCAGCGGGGGTCGTAGAGCATGCCGCGGGCGAGCGCGACCATGTCGGCCTTGCCACTCGCCACGATCTCTTCGGCCTGCTTCGGCTCCGTGATCAGGCCGACCGCGATGGTGGGCAAGCCGGTCTCGCGCCTGATGGCGTCAGCGAACTGCACCTGATAGCCGGGGCCGAGCGTGATCTTCTGCAAGGCGGAGACGCCGCCGGAGGAGGCATCGATCCAGTCGACGCCGCGCGCCTTCAAGGCCTTTGCGAATTCGATGGTCTGCGCGAGATCCCAGCCGCCGTCGACCCAGTCGGTCGACGACACCCGCATGCCGACGGGCTTGTCGTGCGGGAACACGGCGCGCACCGCGTCGTAGATTTCCAGCGGGAAGCGCATGCGGTTCTCGAGCGAGCCGCCATATTCGTCGGTGCGCTTGTTCGAGATCGGCGACAGGAACTGGTGCATGAGATAGCCGTGCGCGCCGTGCAGCTCGATCGCGTCGATGCCGATGCGCTCGGCGCGCTTCGCGCTATCGACAAAGGCTTCGCGGATGCGCTTCAGGCCGCTCGCATCGAGCGCCGTGGGCGCGGCCTCGCCGTCCTTGTGCGGGATCGCCGACGGCGCTACGGTCTGCCAGCCGCCCTGCCCAAGCGGGATCAGCTGGCCGCCGTCCCAGGGCCGCGCGCTGGAGGCTTTGCGGCCGGCATGGGCGAGCTGCATCGCGACCGCGGTGTGCGAATGCTTGCGGACCGAGGCGAGGATCTGCTTCAGCGCGGCCTCGGAAGCATCGTTGTAAAGCCCGAGACAGCCCGGCGTGATGCGGCCGATCGCCTCCACATGCGTGGCCTCGATGCAGAACATTGCCGCGCCCGACAGCGCGAGATTGTTGATGTGAGTGAAATGCCAGTCGGTGGGAACGCCGTCCTCGGCCGAATACTGGCACATCGGCGAGACCACGAGGCGGTTCTTCAAGGTGAGGCCGCGCAGCTTGATCGGGGAAAACAGGGCGCTCATGCGGGGGATCCGGGGATGGAGGGCGATCGGGATGGATGGAAGCAATTGCATGAAGTTTAGTGGCCGCCGCGCGAATTGCGAGATGCGCAGGCGTCATGGCCGCGCGCGGGGGATGCATTGCGGGGGGTGGGTGAGGCGCGCTCGGAAGGCGACAACGCCCCCTACTGCAAATCCTCGAACTTGCCCGGCTGCGGCTTGGCCATCCGGATCTTGCCGTCGGGCAGAAGTTCGCCGTCGGCCTCGGCCGAGAACTGGATCGTGTTGCCGCCGCCGTCGCGCGGGCTCGCCTTGCCGAGTACCCCTAACTTGTCGGCGAGCTTGGCGTCATCGGCAACGAAGACGCGATAATCGGTGAGGTGAAAGCGGCGCGGGGCCGTCCAGGTGAAGGCGGGCACCGAGGTGCGCATGTCGAGGTCGTTGTTGCTGGAGACGCTGAGGCCGGTGACATCGCGGAACAGATCCGGACCGTCGAGCAGCTTCGCGCGTGCACCGTCGACGGCATAGATGTTCAGCGTGACGATGTGGCGCTCGCTGCGGAACGACACCGCGAGGTTGCGCGAATCCGCCGCCCACGCGGCATGGAAAGCATCCGGCCCGGTGTCGAGGATGTTGTCGTCGTTGACATCGTCAAGCGTCATCAGCTTGCGATGGCCGGGCTCGGCCATCAGGTAGATGCGGAAACCGTCACTGCCGGATTCGCCGCCGCCATGGGCGGCAACCGAGAGCTTTCCGTTCGGCGCCTTGCCGCCGAGGATGATGGCGTATTCGTTCTTGCCGTATTGATGCTCGGCCGTCGCCAGCGCCGGCGATGCGGCGAAGGCGAGGAGAAGAGCGAGGATGGCGCGGCGGTGGGGCATGTGGATGTGTCCTTGCAGAAAGCGCACAAGTTCACTTTGTCGTCGTCCCGGCGAACGCCGGGACCCATACGCCGCAGCAGTGGTTGTCGCGCGATATGGTCATTGCCTGTCTTCGCCAAACTCTTGCTCCGGCGTATGGGTCCCGGATCTGCGCTTCGCTTGTCCGGGACGACGGCGGGGGTCGGCGGGACAGCTAGAGCTACTCCACCAGCGTGAATTGCAGCAGCAGCGTGCGCTGGAGCATGGAGAAATTGTCGTCCGACACCATGGTCAGCACGGTCTCGCCTGTAGCAGTGACGTGGGCATCGATGCCTTCCATGTTGTCGACCTCGTGGCCGAGATCGGCCCTGAAGAGCTCGGGGCCGTCGACCAGCGCGCCCGGGGCGATCGACGCCAGCGGGATCGCGCGGATGCGGATGTCGATGCCGGTGAACCAGGAGAATTTGCGTTCGAGAATCAGAACCTCGCCGGAGGCGAGCAGCACGGCGTCGCTGATGTCGAACTTTTCGGTGCGGCGTACCGCGAACTGGCCGGGCGAGGCGCCGCCGATCAGGAAGGCGAGGAGATTGCCGTCGGCATCGAGCCCGCGCTCGGAGAACGCGATCAGCGTGCCCGCGAGCGGCGTGCTCTTGTCCTTGTCTTTTTCCTTGCCTTTCGGCACGAACACCATCGCCTCCAGGCCCTTGTTGTAAGGCAGCTTGCGGATCGCAGAAGGCGAGGCGATCACTTCGCCATGCGCGCGCGTGCCGCCCTTGGCGAAGTCGAAGCGCATGATCTGGTTGACGCGTTCGAGCCCGACATAAAAGGTCGAGCCGTCGCGCGCGAGCGACTCGGTGTCGTACCAGAGCCGCTTCTCGGTGATCGGCCGCCCCTCGGCATTCAGCATCGGCGCCGTCTCGACGTCGTCGAGCCCGGTCATCCTGCTGCCGTCATAGCGGATGGCGCCGGTGAACCAGGTGCCTTGATCGGACAGCGCGAGGAAGCGCTCGCCCTTGTCGTCGAGAAAGCGAAGACCGGAGAGGCCGCCAAAACCGCGATGCGGCGAGGTCAGGACCAGCCCGCTGCGATAAGCGAGCCGCCCGAAGCGCACGCGTGAGCGGTCGCGCGGCTCGAAGAACGGAATTGGCCGCGCGTTGACCTCGATCGAGACGGGCGCATCGACGGTGTGCTCGGGCTGCCCCGGTTTGGGCGCTCCTTGCGCGTGCGCGAGCCGAGGCAGTGCGAGGGTGGAAAATCCCGCCGCCGCGTGGGCGATGAAGCTGCGGCGGGATGTGGTGTTGCTCACGAATGCAGTTTGCGTCGCGGGCGATTGGGTGCTTGCGTGGGCGCCGTGTTGGTCTCGCTGAAGAGTTCGGCGAGCTTTTCGGTGATGGCGCCGCCGAGCTCTTCGGCGTCCACGATCGTCACCGCGCGGCGATAGTAGCGCGTCACGTCATGGCCGATGCCGATCGCGATCAGCTCGACCGGCGAGCGGGTCTCGATCTCCTCGATGATGTGGCGCAGGTGCCGCTCAAGATAATTGCCGGGATTGACCGACAGCGTGGAATCGTCGACCGGCGCACCGTCCGAGATCATCATCAGGATCTTGCGCTGCTCGGGCCGGCCGAGCAGGCGCTTGTGCGCCCAGTCCAGCGCCTCGCCGTCGATGTTCTCCTTGAGGAGACCCTCGCGCATCATCAAGCCAAGGTTTTTCCGCGCGCGACGCCACGGGGCATCCGCCGACTTGTAGATGATGTGGCGGAGATCGTTGAGGCGGCCGGGATTGGCCGGCTTGCCGGCGGCAAGCCACGCCTCGCGCGATTGCCCGCCCTTCCAGGCGCGCGTGGTGAAGCCGAGGATCTCGACCTTGACGCCGCATCGCTCCAGCGTGCGCGCGAGAATGTCGGCGCAGGTGGCGGCGACCGTGATGGGCCTCCCGCGCATCGAACCGGAATTGTCGAGCAGCAGCGTGACGACCGTATCGCGGAACGTCGCCTCCTTCTCGTGCATGAAGGACAGCGGATGATAGGGATCGGTGACGACGCGCGAGAGGCGCGCGGGGTCGAGGATGCCCTCTTCGAGGTCGAACTCCCAGGCGCGGTTCTGCTGCGCCATCAAACGCCTCTGAAGCCGGTTGGCGAGGCGCGCCACGATGCCTTGCAGATGCGCGAGCTGCTTGTCGAGATAGGCGCGCAGGCGCTCCAGCTCGTCATGGTCGCAGAGATCCTCGGCGGCGATGACCTCGTCGAACTTGGGCGCGAAGGCGTGGTATTCCGGCCCGCGCGGCTCGTTCTTGCCGTGCGAATTCGGACGCGTCGCCTCGCCCGGCGTCTCGTCGTCGCCGAGCTCGCCGTCGTCGAAGGTGTCGGAGGTCGAGGCCTGCGCGCTTTCCATCGCGCTCTCGCTCATCTCTTCCGACGAGGCCTGCGCCTGGTCGGCGCTCATCTCCTGCGCGGCGTCGGAATCGGGCGAGCCCTCGGCACCGGACTGGTCGTTGTCGCCGTCCTGGTTCTCGTCGTTGTCTTCGTCGTCCTCGCTGTCGGCGCTGCGCTCGTCGCCGAGCTCGAGCGCGGTCAGGAGATCATGCACGGCATCGCCGAACTTGGTCTGGTCCTCGACCACGCCGTCGAGCCGGTCGAGCCGCTTGCCGATCTTGTCTTCGAGGATCGGCCGCCAGAGATCGACCATCTTCTTGGCGGCCGCGGGCGGCGCCAAACCCGTGAGGCGTTCGCGCACCAGCATCGCCAGCGCGTCGGCGAGCGGCGCGTCGGCACGGTCGGTGATCTCGTCGAACTTGCCGCGATGGAAATGGTCGTCGAGCATCGCGGTGAGGTTCTTGGCAACGCCCGCCATGCGGCGCGCGCCGATCGCCTCGACCCTCGCCTGCTCCACCGCCTCGAACACGCCGCGCGCCTGCGGATTGCCGGGCATCAGCTTGCGATGCAGTTTTGCGTCGTGACAGGCGAGCTTGAGCGCGATGGAATCAGCATGGCCGCGCACGATCGCCGCATCGCGCTTGGTCATCTTGCGCGCAGGCTCGGGCAGCCGCGCCTTGCCGGGCGCGAGTCCCGGGCGCTCGGCGGCGAATGAGACGTCGAGCTCGGGCGCTTTCGCGATCGCCTTCAGGCAGGAGGCCACCGAGCGCTTGAACGGCTCGGTCGGGGCTTCCTTGGTGTTGCGAAATTTGGAGTTGGAGGGTGTGCTCATATCGCCTTAATCCATCGTCCCGGCGAAGGCCGGGACGACATGCCGCGAAGAGATCAGCTGAGCGCCACGTTGACGGCCGATTCCGGCAGCTCCGCGTTGAAGCAGCGCTGATAGAACTCGGCGACCAGGGGACGCTCGAGCTCGTCGCACTTGTTGAGGAAGGTGACGCGGAAGGCGAAGCCGATATCGCCGAAGATGTCGGCGTTCTCGGCCCAGGTGATCACCGTGCGCGGGCTCATCACCGTCGACAGATCGCCATTGGCGAAGGCGTTACGGGTGAGGTCGGCAAGGCGCACCATCTTGTTGACGATGTCGCGGCCTTCCTGGGTGCGATAGTGCTTGGCCTTCGCAAGCACGATCTCCACTTCCTCGTCGTGGCTGAGGTAATTGAGCGTGGTGACGATCGACCAGCGGTCCATCTGGCCCTGGTTGATCTGCTGGGTGCCGTGATAGAGGCCGGAAGTGTCGCCGAGGCCGACCGTGTTGGCGGTCGCAAACAGGCGGAACGCCGGGTGCGGCTTGATCACTTTGTTCTGGTCGAGCAGCGTCAGGCGGCCGGAGACTTCCAGCACGCGCTGGATCACGAACATCACGTCCGGGCGGCCGGCGTCGTATTCGTCGAACACCAGCGCGATGTTGTGCTGGAGCGCCCAGGGCAAAATGCCGTCACGGAATTCGGTGACCTGCTTGCCGTCGCGGACCACGATCGAGTCCTTGCCGACGAGGTCGATACGGCTGATGTGGCTGTCGAGGTTGACGCGCACGCAGGGCCAGTTCAGGCGGGCGGCGACCTGCTCGATATGGGTGGATTTTCCGGTGCCGTGATAGCCTGTCACCATCACGCGGCGGTTGCGGGCGAAGCCGGCGAGAATGGCGAGCGTGGTGGCGCGGTCGAAACGGTAGTCGGAATCGACTTCAGGAACGTGAGGATCGACTTCGGAATAGGCCGGCACTTCGAGATCGCTGTCGATCCCGAACACCTGGCGCACCGACACCTTCATGTCGGGCAAACCGGAAACTTCCTCAACTTTGGACATCGCGGCGGTCGTCATCAATCCTCCGAGGCCCCGGGCGGTCCCGAGACCAGTTATTTGCACGTTGGCTGCGGCTGGGTGCGACTGCGAACCTATCAGAGACAACGTGCCGGCAGAAGCCCGCCCCGCAATCAAAGTTCCGTTGTCTTTTCATTTAGATAGGTAAGGAACGCGATTTTGGGAAGGCTGCAATGCAAATCCCGCCCAAATTTCGCCCTGGACAGGCTTCCTGCCCAAAGGAACAGCGCGAATGGCACTTTCAGTGCCCGGCCCTATTTATGTAAGGCTCTGAACCCAATCGCTCCAGCCCGCTACAGAGACCTCGTGACGTCCTTCCTTGATCCCCTGATATCGTTTGTCTCAGTCCATGCGTGGCTGGCCTACCTGACCTTATTCCTGGCCGCACTGCTCGAAGCAGTCCCGGTGGTGGGCTCGGTCATTCCCGGCTCGACCATCATCCTGGCACTGAGCGCACTAGTTCCGGGCGGCGATCTGAAGCTGCAATGGGTGCTGCTCGCGGCCGCCAGCGGCGCCGTGATCGGTGACGGCTCGGCCTACTGGCTCGGGCACCGGCAGCAGCGCAAGATCCTCAACACCTGGCCGCTGACCAATTACCCGCGCGTGGTCGAGGAGAGCGAGACCTTCTTCCACCGCTTCGGCACTTGGGCCGTGTTCTTCGCCCGCTTCGTGCCGCCGATCCGCGCTTTCGTGCCCATCACTGCGGGTGCGCTCGACATGCCGCCCGCAAAATTCTACGCGGTCAACATCCCGGCAATCCTGGTCTGGGCGCCCGCCCATGTGCTGCCGGGCGTGCTGGCGGTGTCCGCCTTCCACGAATATTTCGGCGTGTCGCACGACGGGCATCCGGGCAAGCATCTCTGGATTTTGACCGTGGTCGCGGTGGCCATCATCGGCGGCCTCGGCGTCTGGTACTACCGCCGCCGACAGAACGGCGTCGTCGCAGAGGCGAAGCCGCGCGCGTAGGCATCTCCCCGCGTCGTCCTGGCTTTCGCCAGGACGACGGCGGAGAAAATGGCGCGCTCCCGGTTTTCTAACTCGCAGCCCTTCTTCCCGGCGCCGGCCCCACATACCGCGCCCGCGGCCGGATCAGCTTGCCGAACTGCAATTGCTCGCTGGCATGCGCGATCCAGCCGACGCTGCGAGCCATGGCGAACAGCGCGAGTTCGCTGCCGGCAGGTAGCCGCAGCGCGTGCACGAGCACGGCGAGCACGTAGTCGATGTTGACGAACTCGCCGGTCGCCTCCGCAATCCGCTCCGGCACCTCTTTGGTGAATTTGCGCGGCGCGCCGGCGCGAGCCAGCGCGTTCAACAGCGATTGCGCGCGGGGATCGCCGCGCTTGTAAACGCCATGGCCGAAGCCCGGAAAACGCTCGCCGAGCGCAACGCGCTCGCGCACCATCGGCTCGACGTCGCGATCGATCAGCGTCTTGACGAGCTGCGAGGCCAGCACGCCGGCGCCGCCGTGCTTTGGGCCTTTCAGCGCGGCGAGGCCCGCGATCACGGCGTCATAGAGATTGAGCCCGGTCGAGGCCGCGCAGCGCGCGGTGAAGGTCGACGCATTCAATTCGTGGTCGGCGAGCAGCACCAGGGTGCGGCGGATCAGATCAGGCGCGTGCTTGTTGTCGGCCGCCCAGATGCGCGCGATCTGCTGGTGCAGCGGCTCGGATGACGGCTCGGAATTCAGCATCGTGGCAACCAGAAGCCGGACGATGCGCGCGCCGACCAGCGCGCGGCCATCGGGGGCACGGGTGAAAGCGCGGGAATCGGCGCTAGCAGCCAATGCGAGCACAGCGATGGCGCGATCGATCGGCGCTGCGCGGCGCGCCGCTTCCGCGATCGCGCGCATCTCGTCGGAGATCTTCGGCTGATTGTCGGGCGCGAAGGGATCGACATCGGAGACGTCCCAGAGCAGCGTTGCGGTGTGCTCCAACGTGTCGTTTTCGGCGAGATCGATGCAGTTGACGCCGCGATAGATCGCCCCCTCCTCGGTGATGGTCGAGATCTCCGTGTCCATGACGGGCAGATCCGCGTCGAAGCTGCGCAGGCCACGCGGCTCGGGCGACGGCACCCGACGCTCCTTCAGGGCGCGGACGTCCTCGGCGCGGTAGCGGTTCTTGCGCGAATCCGGCGTCGGCTCGGAGCGGATCAGGCCGCGGCTGACATAGGCGTAGAGGGTTGCCGGCGAGATCGCGAGCTCGGCCGCGGCTTCCCGGGCGGAGAGATAGAGCTCTTCGGAATTATTCATATTGATTTATGTAATCAAGATTGATCAATCTGTCGAGTGGCCCGATTTTCTTACCGTGCAGTGCAAAATGGGAGATTTGGGCCATGAACATCCACCTCACCAAGAGCCAGATCGGGCTGGACGGCATTCCCGCAGCCGAAACCGTGCTGAGCCATGTCGACGGCGAACGCGGCGAACTGATCATCGCCGGCGAGCATGTCGGCCGCCTCGCCGCAGTCTCGAGCTTCGAGGGCGTCACCGCCCGGCTTTGGAACGGCGCGAGCAAGACCACCCTCACGGAAGCCAATGTCCGGGCGAGCCTCGGCGCGGCGCGCGAGCGGGCCTTTGGACGACTGGACGAGTTGCTGCCGGCAACGCGCGGCATGGGGATCATCGACGGCTTCCGTGCGGCAGTCGCAGGACTTCGCGCCGAGCACGGGCTGGAGCATGAGGCGACCATCGTCGGCGCATTTCCTGTCATTGCGGGCGCGCTGGTCCGGCGCGCAAAGGGGCTGGACCCTATCGCACCAGATCCGACCGTGAGCCATGCCGCCGATACGTTGCGCATGCTGCACGGGCGCACGCCCGCCGCGCGCGAAGTGACCGCGCTCGATGCCTATCTCGTCACCGCCAGCGACCACGGCATGAACGCCTCGACCTTCACCGCGCGCGTCGTGGCCTCGACGCAAGCCAATCTGTTTGCGGCCGTCACCGCCGGCTATTGCGCCCTGACCGGCCCGCTGCATGGCGGTGCGCCAGAGCCGGTGCTGGAAATGCTGGATGCGATCGGCACGCGCGAGCGCATCCAGCCCTGGGTCGATGCGGCACTGGCGCGCGGCGAGCGGATGATGGGCTTTGGCCACCGCGTCTATCGCGTGCGGGATCCGCGCGCGGACGTGCTCAAGACCGCGGTCGAAGCGCTGGCCTCGAACGGCACCGATCTGCCGTTTGCCGGCGAGGTCGAAGCCTATATCCGCGCCGCCTTGCGCAAGAAGAACCCGGAGCGGCCGCTGGAGACCAATGTGGAGTTCTTCACCGCGATCCTGCTCGATGCGCTGGCGATCCCGCGGCAGGCCTTCACGCCGATCTTCGCGGTGGCGCGTAGCGCAGGCTGGACCGCGCATGCACGCGAGCAGCAACGGAATGGGCGGTTGATTAGGCCGAGCTCGTCCTATGTGGGGGCGATGCCGGAGGGGTGAGGGCGTAAATGAAGCGCGACGGCGGAGCCTATCGCTCCGCTGTCGTCCCGGCGAAGGCCGGGACCCATACGCCGCAGCAGCCGTTTTTGCGTGAGATGGTCATTGCCTGTCTTCGCCAAACTATTGCTGCGGCGTATGGGTCCCGGATCTGCGCTCCGCTTCGCTACGCTTATCCGGGACGACACCGGGAGTTTGGCTACAACCGTGGCAAGAGGCTCTTACGCCTCCCGCACCACGGTCTTCAAATAATTATACGCCTTGATGATCTCGATCAGGCGATCTTCGGTGGAGCGGTCGCCGCCATTGGCGTCGGGGTGGTGCTGCTTCACCAGCGCCTTGTACTTGCTCTTGACGTCGGCGAGCGTGGAATTCGGGCCGAGGCCCATGACCTGGAGCGCCTTGCGCTCGGCGTTCATCACCTTGCGCGTTTCGGCCTTGGGCTCGGCCTCCGGACCCTTCCGCCAGTTGGCGCGGCCGTTGATCTCGCTGAACATGCTGAACGGATCGGACGCCATGTCGATCTCGGCTTCCGGACCCTTCTTGCCGCCATTGGCGCCCATCTTCCAGGTCGGGCGGTGGCCAGTCAGCGCATCCTTCTGATAGCGCGCGACGGCGTCGGCATTCATGCCGGAGAAGAAATTGTAGTTCTGATTGTACTCTCGGACGTGGTCCAGGCAGAAGTGCCAGTACTCGCGCTGGTTCTCGCGTCCCTTCGGCGCGCGGTGCGCGCCCTTGTTCTGACATCCGGCCCATTCGCAGGCCACGATGGTGTCGCGCGGCTTCACCTCGGGCTGCTTGCCCCGCGGCTTCACGCGGATGGAGTCGAAGAACTTTGATGAATCGATCGGCATGGCTGACTTTGACTACGCAATGCAAAAACCTTCAAGTCTTGACATTGCAATTAGCTTGAAACCCCGGGTGTTGACGGAGTGCGATCGCAGGATTTAATGACGCTCATGGTTATGAAAGACACTATCAGCAACAAGTTGCAGGAAGCTTTCACGCCGGAAAGCCTGCAAGTCGTTGACGAGTCACATTTGCATGAGGGCCACGCCGGCCATCGGCCGAGCGGCGAGACGCACTTCCGCGTTTATATCGTGTCCCAGGCCTTCAAAGGGAAGAGCCGGGTCGACCGTCACCGCATGATAAATGCGGCGCTATCAGCGGAACTCTCAGGCAGCGTGCATGCCCTGGCCATCCACGCGCAGGCGCCGGGGGAAGGCGGGACGTAGTCTCCGCCAAATGAGCGGCAAATCAGGTGATTTTTCCCTCATCCTGAGGAGCGCGCTTTTGCGCGCGTCTCGAAGGATCGAGGCCCCGCTGCGGCATCTTGGCCTGCATGGTTCGAGACGCGCCTTGCGGCGCTCCTCACCATGAGGGGCTAGAACGACGTCCCCGCCCGTCTCGGCTTGGCCTCTTCCATCTCGGCGTCACGCGGGACCGGTGAAATACGGAGCGCGGTGATGCGGTTGCGTTCGCGGCGGAGCACGCGGAAGCGGAAGCCGTGGAAGGTGAAGCTCTGGCCGCGATCGGGGATCGAGCGCGCCTCGTGAATCACGAGGCCGGCGACGGTGGTTGCCTCTTCATCAGGCAGGCGCCAGTCCATGGCGCGGTTGAGGTCACGGATCGGCACCGAGCCATCGACCACGACTGAGCCGTCAGGCTGGGCGCGCACGCCGGCGACAACGACGTCGTGCTCGTCGGAGATGTCGCCGACAATCTCTTCCAGAATGTCTTCCAGCGTCACGAGACCTTCAACTTCGCCGTACTCGTCGACCACGAGCGCGAAATGGGTCTTGCGGCGTCGGAACGCCTTGAGCTGCTCGGAGACGGGCCGCATCTCCGGCACGAACCAGGGCGGCAGCGCGATGGTGGAGACGTCGATGCGGGAGGTGTCGCCATCGGAGGCGCGGATCGCCCGCAGGAGATCCTTGGCGTGGAGCACGCCGATGATGTTCTCCGGCTTCTCGCGCCACAGCGGGATGCGGGTGTATTCGGTCGCCAGCACCTCGCGCACCAGTTCCTCCGGCGGCAGATCGGCGTTGATCATCATCATCTCGGTGCGATGGATCATGACGTCGGAAACCTGGAGCTCGCGCAAATCCAGGAGGCCGCCGAGCATGTCGCGGTCCTGCTTTTCGACCTTGCCCTCGTGATGCAAGAGGTCGACCGCACCGCGCAGACGTTCGGTCGGCGACAGGATGGCCTGGTGCTCGCCGGCAAGGCCGAAGCCGCGCATCAACAGGCGCACGATGACTTCCACCACCCGCAGCAGCGGCCCGAGCACGTACATCGTCAACCGCATCGGGCGCGCGACCGCGAGCGCCATGCGGTCAGGCGCGTTGATCGCGATGGTCTTGGGCAGCACTTCCGCGAAGATCACGACCAGCGCCGTCATCATGCCGGTGGCATAGAGCACGCCGACATCGCCGAACCAGGCGGTGAAGATGGAGGTCGCCAGCGCTGAGGCGGTGATATTGGCGATGTTATTGCCGAGCAGCAGCGCGCCGATCAGGCGCTCGCGCATGTCGAGCAATTGCGAGACCACGTCGGCGTCGCGATTGCCCTGCTTGGACAGCCGCAGCATGCTGGCGCGGGAGGCGCCGGTCAGCGCGGTCTCGCTCGCGGCGAAGAAGCCCGAGACCAGCAGGCAGATGATGACGATGGTGAAGCCGAGCCAATCCATGCAGCACTCAACAGACGTTCAGCGGGTCACGCCTCTTGCGCGAGCTTCTCTTGCAGGAAGTCGCGCACCGGGCCGGGCTCGACATCTTTCGCGATCACTGCGCGCCCCACAGCCTCCAGCAGGATGAAAGTGAGCTTGCCGCGCTTGACCTTCTTGTCCTGCGCCATCAGCGCCATCAGCGCGTCGGCATCGGCGAGACCTTCCTGCGAGAAACCGGCGATGTCCTGCAAGCGCGTCGGCAAGCCGGCCTCGATCAGATGCCGCTCGACCCGGGTCGCCTCGAGCTCGCCGATCATGCCGAGCCTTGCGGAAAATTGCGCCGCCAGCGTCATGCCGATCGCGACGCCCTCGCCGTGGAACAGGCGATCCGAGAAACCGGTCGCGGCTTCCAGCGCGTGACCGAAGGTGTGGCCGAGATTGAGCAGCGCGCGCTCGCCGGTCTCGCGCTCGTCGCGCGACACCACGCCGGCCTTGGCTCGGCACGAGGTCGCGACCGCGTGCTCGCGCGCCGAGCCACCCTTGAAGATGTCAGCGTGGTTCTTCTCAAGCCAGGTGAAGAAGGCTTCGTCACCAAGCACGCCGTATTTGGCGACCTCGGCATAGCCAGCGCGGAATTGCCGCGGCGACAGCGTGTCGAGCACGGCGGTATCGGCGACGACGAGCACAGGCTGGTGAAAGGCGCCGAGCAGATTCTTGCCCTGCGGCGAGTTGATGCCGGTCTTGCCGCCGACGGAGGAATCGACCTGCGCCAGCAGCGAGGTCGGCACCTGCACGAAATCGACGCCGCGGCGCAAGATCGCAGCGGCAAAGCCGGCGAGATCGCCGACGACGCCGCCGCCGAGCGCGATGACGAGATCGTTGCGCTCGATCTTGGCCGCGATCAGCGCCTCGCTGACCTTTTCGAGGCCGGCATAGGTCTTTGAAATCTCGCCTTCCTCGACGATGACGCGCGAGGTCGGAATGCCGCTCGCCGCGAGCGAGGCCTCCGTCGGCTCGAGCCAGTATTTTGCGACGGTGCGGTCGGTGACGATGGCTGTGCGCACACCGGGGCGCAACGCGGCAACCCGCATCCCGAGCGAGGACAGCACGCCGCGGCCGATGACGATGTCATAGGCGCGGTCACCGAGCGCGACGTCGACGTTGACAGGATCGGAATGTTTCAAGGGGGCGGTCATCGAACGGCACTCGCGACATCGGCTGGTGGTGGACTACAGAGATACGCGTGCAGCGTCTCGATGCATTCCTCGACGATCTTGTCATGCGGCACGTCGCGCGAGGCGATGGTGAGGTTGGCCTTGCCATAAACAGGCTCGCGCTCGGTGAGCAGGCGCGTCACGGTTCCCTCGGGGTCGGCGGTTTGCAGCAACGGGCGATCCGCGCGACGGCGCACGCGGCGCATGATCACGTCATGGTCCGCCCTGAGCCAGATCGAGACCGCCTTCGCAGCGATGCGGTTGCGCGTCTCCTCGCGCATGAAGGCGCCGCCGCCGGTCGCCAGCACCACCGGCCCGCCCTCGAGCAGGCGCGCGATCACCCGCACCTCACCATCGCGAAAGTGCTGCTCGCCATGGCGCTCGAAGATCTCCGGTATGGTCATGCCAGCCGCCGCCTCGATTTCGGTGTCGGCGTCGACAAAGGGCAGCTTCAGCCTGGCAGCCATCCGGCGGCCAATGGTCGATTTGCCGACACCCATCATGCCGACCAGCACGATCGAACGCGCCCCCAGGGCCGACAGGATGTCGGCCTCGGGGCTCGCTTGTGCTGGCACTACGGCGTCGGACATATTTCGCTCGATTGGATCTCGCTCAAACTGCCGCCAAAGGCGGCATCCCGGCCACCTATACGACCCCCTCGGGGCCCTCGCCAGAGGACTCTTGCCACGAAACGGCGAACATGTTGGATGATTTCATTGGTTAATTTGCCCGTTCAAGTCCCTCGCCGAGACCTTGCCCGATGCCCAGCCTGTTCCGCTTCCTGACGGTCGTCGCCGTGATCGCCGGCATCGTCTATGGCGTGGTGTTTGCGCTGGCCAACTTCGTCAATCCGAAGCCGCGCGAAATGACGGTGACGATCCCGCCGGATAAATTTCTCAAGAAATAGGAGCTAGCCTGAAGGGCATGCGAAAATCCTCCGCCAAGCCCTCTGATGCCAAGCTCACCGGCCTGTTCCTCGACATGCTTGCGGCGGAACAAGGCGCCGGGGCGAATACGCTCGATGCCTACAGGCGCGACCTCACCGATTTCTCCGAGTTTCTCAGCCGCGTCGGCCACAGCTTTGTGGACGCCGAGACGCAAGTGCTGCGCGATTATCTTGCCGATCTCGACACGCGCGGCTTCAAATCCTCCAGCGTCGCGCGGCGGCTGTCAGCGATGCGGCACCTGTTCCGCTTCCTGCTGAACGAGCGCATCCGAACCGAAGATCCCGCGGCAATCCTGTCAGGTCCGAAGCGCGGCCGCGGCCTGCCGAAGGTGCTGTCGATATCGGATGTCGACCGCATGCTCCGCCGCGCCAAGGAAATGAGCGAGGCGGCGGACGCTTCGCCCTCGCAGCGGCTGCGGGCTTTGCGGCTCTATTGCCTGCTCGAGGTGCTCTACGCCACGGGACTGCGCGTCTCCGAGCTGGTGTCGCTGCCGCGCTCGGCTGCCAAGCGTGACGCCCGCATGATCGTGGTGCGCGGCAAGGGCGACAAGGAACGGCTGGTGCCGCTCAACGAAGCCTCGCGGCAGGCGATGGCGGATTATCTCAGCGCAACCGAAGCTGCGAAGGGCGAGAAGAAGGGCAGCCTCGCCGCCTCGAAATGGCTGTTTCCCTCGTTCGGCGAGAGCGGGCATTTGACGAGGCAGCATTTTGCCCGCGACCTCAAGGAGCTCGCGGTCGCCTCGGGGCTGCAGGCGCGGCTGGTGTCCCCGCACGTGCTGCGGCATGCGTTCGCCAGCCATCTCCTGCACAACGGCGCCGATTTGCGCATCGTGCAAACCTTGCTCGGCCACACCGACATCTCGACCACCCAGATCTACACCCATGTGGTCGAAGAGCGGCTGAAGAGCCTGGTGCGCGACCTGCACCCGCTGGCGGAGAAGTAGACGGGTCTCGTGCCCCGGACGCGGCGCAGCACGCAGTGATGCGCTGCTGAGCCGGGGCCCATTCCGCCGCCGCTTACTGGGTCCCGGCTCTGCGCAGCAGCACTGTAGAAGTGCTGCAGCGCGTCCGGGACACGAGAGCTCAGCCGGGGCGACCGATGAAACCGCCTTGACTTCGGCCACATCTCCGCAGAAAGAGCCGTGGCCTTATTCTTGATTTGGCGCCCTCGCACGAGCACACAGGTCAAGCCCTTGAAGAAGCTACACTTCTTTATCTGAAGCCAACCTCGCTTCGCCTCGTCGTCCTGTCCCCCTATATTGAAACGATGCCAGACCAGATGCGCAGCTATCTCGACTTCGAAAAGCCCGTCGCCGAGCTCGACTCCAAGGTCGACGAATTGCGCACGCTCGCTGCCTCCGGCACCGACATTGCCGAGGAGATCGGCCGGATCGAGGACAAGGCCGCGCAGGCGCTGGCCGACCTCTATCTCAACCTGACGCCGTGGCAGAAGACGCTGGTGGCGCGACATCCGCAGCGGCCGCATTTCAACGACTTCATCAAGGGCCTGATCACCGAGTTCACTCCGCTCGCCGGCGACCGCAAGTTCGGCGAGGACGAGGCGCTGGTTGCGGGCTTCGGCCGTTTCCGCGGCGAAGCCATCTGCGTGATGGGCCAGGAAAAGGGCGATTCCACCGAGAGCCGCATCAAGCACAATTTCGGCATGGCGCGGCCTGAGGGTTATCGCAAATGCGTGCGGCTGATGGAGATGGCCGAGCGGTTCGGCCTGCCGGTGCTGTCGCTGGCCGATTCCGCCGGCGCCTATCCCGGCATCGGCGCCGAGGAGCGCGGCCAGGCCGAAGCCATCGCGCGCTCGACCGATGCCTGCATGGCATTGACCGTGCCGAACGTCGCCATCATCACCGGCGAGGGCATGTCGGGCGGGGCCATCGCCATCACCACCGCCAACAAGGTCTTGATGCTGGAGCACGCGATCTACAGCGTGATCTCGCCGGAAGCCGCCTCCTCGATCCTCTGGCGCGACGGCTCCAAGGCGCAGGAAGCCGCCAACAACATGAAGATCACCGCCCAGGACATGCTGCGCTTCGGGGTGATCGACAGCATTCTGAAGGAGCCGGTCGGCGGCGCCCACCGCGACCCCGCCGCCATGATCGCCACCACCGGGGACGCCATCGCCAAGGCTTTCGACGAGCTCCGCGGCATGGACGGCGAGGCCATCCGCAAGCAGCGCCGGCAGAAATTCCTCGATATCGGCCGGAAACTGGGCTGATTCGGGCTGGTTTTGACCGGATTCGGTACCGTAGGGTGGGCAAAGCGAAGCGTGCCCACGGATCCTGGGCCGTCGAAACAGCTCGTGGGCACGGCGCAAGCGCGCCTTTGCCCACCCTACAGCACCTCCCCGGAGCACCCGGTAACCCCGCGTTAACCCTTTTTTTGCCCAAATCGGCGATCTCAGTACTGGTTTGGCTGCAAAGTCCAAGTTCCGGCCCAGTTTAAGTCTCTGTTGACCACGCCGCCGCGCCAACGGGCTCGTGATCCCCGGTCGGGTTGCGACCTCAAGGGGCGGAGGTTAGAATTTTAATCAATGGCTTCAGGGCATAAGCGCTGGGGCTTGGTCTGAACAAATCCGGCTGTCCGGTCAGGCCAAGCTCTGAAATCGGGGTTCGCGCTTCCGCCCGGCACGTTGTGGGGTCCATCTTGAATTCTCGTTCGCTTGCTCGCGCGCTCTTGGCTTCGGTTGCGCTGGCCGCCAGCATTTTGCTCGCCGGCTGCGATACCGATCAGGTGTCGCTGGCGACCAATGCCAAGGCCAACCAGCCGGTCTCGCCAAAGCTCGTCGCCGCGATGGCCGAGAAGGACATGGATCTGAATTCGCCGATCCTGATCCGCCTGTTCAAGCAGGAAGCCGAGCTCGAGATCTGGAAGCAGACCCGCAACGGCCAGTTCGCGCTGCTCAAGACCTATCCGATCTGCCGCTGGTCCGGCGATTTGGGACCGAAGGTGCGCGAAGGCGACCGCCAGGCGCCGGAGGGATTCTACTCGATCAATCCGAGCCAGATGAATCCGCAGTCGGCCTATTACCTCTCGTTCAACACCGGCTTCCCCAACGCGTTCGACAAGGCGCTCGGTCGCACCGGCTCGCAGCTGATGGTGCATGGCGATTGTTCGTCGCGCGGCTGCTACGCCATGACCGACGAGCAGATCGCGGAGATCTATTCGCTTGGACGCGAGTCGTTCTTCGGCGGCCAGAAGGCGTTCCAGTTCCAGGCCTATCCATTCCGGATGACGCCGGTGAACATGGCCAAGCACCGCAACAATCCGAACATGGCCTTCTGGAAGATGATCAAGGAAGGCTATGATCATTTCGAGGTGACGCGGCAGGAGCCGAAGGTCGACTTCTGCGAGAAGAAATACGTGTTCGACGCGGCGAAGGCGCCCGATGCCAAGCACGATCCCGTGTTCGACGCCGCGGCCAAGTGCCCGGCCTATGTGATCCCCGAGGACATCGCCAGCGCCGTGCGCGAGAAGCAGCAGCGCGACGAGGCCGAGTACGCCAAGCTCGTCGCCAAGAACATTCCGGTCGCGCGGATGAACACCGGCATCGACGGTGGCATGAACAAAATCTTCGCGGCCAAGATTCCGGAAGGCTCGACGGGCCTGTCGGAAGGCGCCGAAGGCAATACGCTGCAGATGCTGGCGATGTCGAAGGCCCCCGGCACGATCCCCGGCACCGTCAACCCGCCGAAGCCGAATCTCGAGCCGGTCGCCTCCACGCCGCAGCAAGAGCCGGTCGTTGCCGTCAGCGCGCCCGCGACCAACGCCCGCGTCGCCTCGGCTCAGCCTGCCGAGAAGTCCGGCTTCTTCTCGGGCCTCGGTCGCAAGATGGGCTTTGGCACCGCCGACACCACGGCGACCACGCCGCCGCCGCAAGCAACCGCATCGGTGGCACCGGCCCCAGCTCCGGCCGCGCCGAGCACGGCCTCCAAGCTGAAGGCCGCGGTGACCCACCTCGTCCATCGCGAACCCGCGAAGGACAAGCCGGCCGTTGTTGCCGCGAAGCCCGCGGAGACCAGGGTCGCTGCAACACGTCCCGCACTGAAGCCGTCGGCGGCCGATGGCGGTGGCGACAGCGGCCAAATGGCCGGCGCCGCGCCGGTCGTGTCGGCAAACTCGTTCGACAGCCGTTTTGGCGCGCTGAAGTAGGCGGGCGTTCGCCCGCCGCTTCCTACGGCGCCAGATACCGCATCAGCTCCGGATTGCCCCTCACCTCGCCCGCTGCGCCCTGCAGGGCGACGCGGCCGCGGTCGAGCACATAGGCGTAGTCGGCGACGCGCAATGCGAGGTCGAGGTGCTGCTCGACGATGATGACAGCGATGGTCTTGGCGAGCTCGATCAGGCGCTCGGTGATCTCCTCGATCACGCCGATCCAGACGCCTTCGGTCGGCTCGTCCAGCAGCAGCAGCTTTGGATCGCCCAGCATGGCGCGGCCGATGGCGAGCATCTTGCGCTCGCCGCCGGAGAGCGTGCCGGCGGGCTGATCGAGACGCTGGCCGAGTTTCGGGAAGATCGCCAGCACGCGGTCGACCGCGGTGGCATCCTTGTTGAAGAGCGAGCCGACCGCGAGATTGTCGCGCACCGAGAGGCGCGCGAACACCGAATGCTCCTGCGGCACGTAGCCGATGCCGGCGCGGACGCGCTCCTCGGGCCGGCGGCGGCTGATGTCGCGGCCGTCGAAGCCGACCTCGCCGTTCCACGCCGGCAGTTCGCCGACGATGGTCTTCATCAGCGTGGTCTTGCCGGCGCCGTTGCGCCCGAGCACGGCGACGCCGCCACGCCAGGGAATGCCGAGGTTGACGTCGAACAGGACCTGGCTGCGGCCATAACCCGTGTCGAGATGCTTGATGTCCAAAAATTCAGGCACGGCGCAGATAGATCTCCTGGACGGACGAGTTGGCCTGGATCTCCGACACGGTGCCCGAGGCCAGCACCCTGCCCTGGTCGAGCACGGTCAGACGATCACAGATGTCGCGGATGAAATCGAGGTCGTGCTCGACGATGACGAGCGAGCAATGCTTCTTGATCGGCTGGAGCAATTCGCCGGTGACGCGGCGCTCCTCGAGACTCATGCCGCCGGTCGGCTCGTCGAGCAAAAGAAGCTTGGGCTTGCCCGCGAGCGCCATCGCGATCTCCAGCCATTGCTGCTGGCCGTGCGAGAGTGCGGCGGCCGCATCGAACGCGCGGTCGGCGAGGCGGAATTGCCTGAGCATGGTCATGACCTGATCGTGCAGCGCGCCTCTGGTGCGCGAGAATACGAGGTCGAACAGCGAGGAGTGCGCCTGCAGCGCGAGCAGGATGTTGTCGTACAGCGTCAGCGACGGCAGCACGGAGGTGATCTGGAATTTCAGGCTCATGCCGGCCCGGGCGCGCTCGGTCGGCGTGAACGCGGTGATGTCGGTGTTGACGAAGCTCACCTTGCCTTGCGTCGGCACCTCCGCGCCGGCGATGCACTTCATCAGGGTGCTCTTGCCCGAGCCGTTCGGACCGATCAGGCCGTGAAACTCGTTCTCACCGACGGTGAGCGCGGCGCCGTCGAGCGCGGTGAGCTTGCCGAATATTTTCGAGATGCCCGCGGCCTCAAGGAGCGGCATGGCGCTTCTCCTTGTCGGTCTCCTTACGGCTGGCGCCAAAGCTGCCGACCCGCTCGCGTTCGCCCAGCACAAAGCTGATCAGGCCGAGCGGCCGGAACAGGATCACGAGCAGCAGCAACACGCCCAGAATGATCGGCCAGATGTCGCGATAATTGTCCGACAGCCAGAAGCTGACGCCCTCGACGATGACGGTGCCGATCACGGCGCCGATCAGCGTGCCGGAGCCGCCGAACAACACGTACAGCACGACCTGCGTCGAGACGACGACGCCAACCATGTTGGGCCAGACGAAACCCTCGTGGAAGGCGTAAAGGCTGCCGGCGAGCCCTGCGATGGCGCCGCCGATCGCGAAGATGATCGCCTTGAGGTGCTGCGCCTTGTAGCCGAAGAAGGCGATGCGCTGCTCATTCTCACGCAGGCCCGCGAGCGCAAGGCCGAACTGAGAGCGCACCAGGAAGCGGCAGAGCAGATAGACCACGACGAGGATGCCGAGCACGAGATAATAGAACGCCGGCCCTTCCGAGAATTCGTAGCCCCCAAGCGTCATGGATGAGATCGAGGGAATGCCGTTCTGGCCACCGAGATAATACCAGCCGCGCGCCAGGCGATCGGCGGCATAGGAGCCGGTGAGCGTGCCCAGCGACACGAAGATCACGCTGGAGGGATGCCGGCCCAGCAGCAGGAAGCCGCCGAGCAGCAGCGCGAAGGTCAGGCCGATCAGCGTGCCCGCGGGGAGCACCAGGAAGATGTTGGTGATGTCGAGGTCGCGCGCGAGCAATGCCACGCCATAGCCGGCAGAGCCGAAGAACAGGGCCTGACCGAAGCTCATGATGCCGGCATAGCCCCAGACCAGGTCGAACGACAGCGCGAACAGCGCGAGGATGATCACGCGCGTCGCGAACACCGTCAGGTAATCCTGCAGCACCAGCGGCGCGATGAGCGCGGCGACCAGCACCACGCCCTCCACGACCGGCAGGATCTTTCGTCCCGCGACGGCCTGCGCCGTCGCACCGCCTTCAGTCATTGCGACGTCCGTCCCCCCGCCGATCTCGGCGGGGATCGCCTGTTTCACCGCGCTCATCGACTTCGACATGCGAGCTTAGCATTCCCTCTCGGCATTGCGTCTCAGCATTCCTTGGGATCGACCAGACCGTCGCTGCGTCCGACGATCTCGTAGTTCCCGCCCTTGGCGACCGCGGTGTACATCTTCATCTTGCAGTGCCGCTTGCCCGGCACCATCTCGGCCGGCCCGCCCGGACCTTCGGCGATCTTGGCGTGGTCGAGCGCAGCGGCGACCGATTCACGGTCGATCTTGCCGGCTTCCTTGACGGCGGCTTCCCACAGCTTCAGGCCGCGATAGGTGCCGGTCGCCGCGCTGCCGGCGGCGAACAGGAAGTTGCCCGGAAAATCCTTCTCGTAGGCCGCCTGGATCTTGGCGTCGAACGGGTTCTCCTTGGTCAGCACCTTGAAATAATCGAGGCAGCTCGCAAGGCCCTCGATCTCGTTGGCCTGATTGATGTTGAGCGTGTTCTCGTCATAGTAGACGCAGGCGAGACGCCCGCCGTTCTTGAGGAAGCCGGCTTCATAGAGCTGCTTGAAGAAAGGACCGACACCAGGCGGGATGACGGTGTTGAAGACGACGTCGACCTTGTTGGAGATGATGCGGTTGACGGTCGCGGAGAAGTCGATCTGGTCGAGCGGATAGTATTCCTCGAACACGACCTCGCCGCCGTTGGATTCGATCACCTTGCGCGCATAGACGTTGAGCGTATGCGGCCAGACATAGTTGGCGCTTGGCAGCGCGAACTTCTTGCCGCCGTTCTTGATCAGCCAGGGAATGAACTCGTCGCATTGCTGCGCCGGCGTCGGGCCGGTGCAGAACAGATAGGGCGTGCACTCCTTGCCCTCGTAGAGTTGCGGATAGATGTAGAGCGTCTTGCCGCGCGCCACGATCGGATCCTTGATCGCGTTGCGCATCGACGAGGTGATGCCGCCCAGCACCATGTCGACCTTGTCGCGCTGGATCAGCTTTCGCACGTTGCCGACCGCAACGGATTCGTTCGACGCGGTGTCCTCGATGTAAAGCTCGAGCGGGCGGCCGAGCAGGCCACCTGCTGCGTTGATGTCCTTGATCACCATCTTGGCGACATTGGCGTCGGCGTTGCCGGCGTAGGCGATCGGGCCGGTGAGGTCGGTCGCGATGCCGACCTTGATCGGGGCTTCGGCGGCATTGGCCCAGGGCGCCGGGATCACCCAGCTGCCGACGCCGGTCGCGACCGCGCCGGAGGCGAAAGCGAAATTGGACAGGAAGCGGCGGCGTGAGAGTTGACGATCAAACATATGACTAAACCCCTTTTCCAGCGATGAGGCCCTGCGGCCGGAATTTGATGAAGGCAATGGCAAGGACGAAGACGAGGACATCGGCGACGACAGGCGCCATGATCCACGGCAGCGCGGCGCTGAGCGTGCCGATGACGCCGGCGCCGGCAACGGGACCGATGAAGGAGCCGACCCCGCCGACCATGACGGCGACAAAGCCCTGGATCAGGAAGCGGATGCCGAGATCGGCATAGAGGCTGAACACCGGCACGATCAGCGCGCCGGCAAGGCCGGCGAGCGCCGAGCCGAACGCAAACGTGGCGCCGTACATCAGAGGCGTGGAAATGCCCGAGGCCCGCGCCAGCGACGGATTCTCCAGCGTGGCGCGCATGCGCAGACCAAAGCTGGTGCGCGATAGCAACAAATAGCACCCGACCATCACGAGCAGCGTGATGACGATGATGGTGAAGCGCCAGGCCGAGATGTGCATGGTGCCGATATCGATCGAGCCGCCGATCGGCTCGGGCACGGTGAGATAGAAGCCGCCGATCAGCCCGCGCACGGATTCGCGGATGATCAGGCCGAGCGCGTAAGTGCCGAGCATGGCGACGATCGGCGCGGCGTAGAAGCGCCTGATAATCAGCGCCTCCAGCACGAAGCCGAGCGCGCCGACCAGGAAAGGCGCGGCGACCATGCCGGCCCAGATCGGCAGGCCCTTGGCATAAGCGAGATAGGTGATGTAGGCCCCGAGCAGGACAAACTCGCCCTGCGCGAAGTTAAAGATACCCATCATGCTGGCGATGATCCCGAGCCCCAGCACGATCAACACGATGATCGCGCCGAAGCTCAGGATTTCGAACGCCGCGACGAACGCGTTAGCCATGCGATCATTTCTTGTTTTGACGCGTTTTCTTCACGCGAACCGGGATCCACTTCGCTCGAAAACGCTTTGCTGTCCCGCCCGCCAGGATCAATTCCCCGCTCACATCTTCTTCCAGTCGCCGATCTGCTCGAAGGCATGCGCGGCGCGGTAGATGGTGGATTCCTCGAACATGCGGCCGACCAGCATCAGGCCGGCAGGCAAGCCATCGACCATGCCGCAAGGCAGCGACATCGCGGGATGGTGGGTGATGTCGAACGGTGCCGTGTTGGAGATCATCTCCAGCGCGCGGGCGACATACTCCTCGCGGCTGGCGTGGGGCTCCGGCAGCTTGGTCGCCTTCATCGGCGTCGTCGGCATCAGCAGCAGATCATAGTCGCTGAACGCCTTGTCGTAGGCCGCGGTCAGCCGTCGCGAGATGTTGAGCGCCTTGCCATAGAAGCGCGGACCGAAATTATTGTTGATGTAGGTGCCGAGCATCATGAACAATTTCGTGGTCTCCGACAGCGAGTCGGCCTGCCGGCGCCAGCCACGGTGAAAATCCATCAGCGAGGTCGAATAGAGATCGCCGCGGGAAAGCCCGTAACCATCACCGAACATCATGGTCTGGGTCAGGCCTTCGGTGCCGATCGGAGTCCAGATCGCGCCGCCCAGCAGGTGCATCGGGATCGATACCGTCTCCACGCTGGCGCCAAGATCCTTGAAGCGCTTCGCCGCCTCGCGAACGCTTTCATTGACCGCGGCCTCGGCGCCCGGCTGCTCGAAGCCTTCCTTGACGATCCCGATCTTCATGCCCTTGACGCCCTGGCCGAGCGCCTTGGTGTACTCCTCGACCGTCGGCGACTTGATGCGCGGATCGTAGCCGTCGTCGCCGGCGAGCACTTCGAGCAGCAGCGCGTTGTCGGCAACCGTCGCCGTCATCGGGCCGGTATGGTCGACATAGATCTCGATCGGCATGATCCCGGTGTACGGCACCAGACCCCAGGTCGGCTTCATGCCGTAGATGCCGCAGAACGAGGACGGCATGCGGATCGAGCCGCCCTGGTCGCCGCCGATCGCCATGTCCACCTCCCCGAGAGCCACGACGACGCCCGACCCCGACGACGAGCCACCGGCCGAGTAACCCATCTTGTGCGGGTTATGCACCGGCCCATAGGAGCCGGTGTGGCTGCCGCCGGACAGGCAGAAATGCTCGCAATGCACCTTGCCCTTGATCTCGGCGCCGGCGTCCAGCATGCGCGTGACGATGGTCGCGTCGAAATCGGGCACATAGCCTTCCAGGGTCGACGAACCATTGGTCATGGGAACGCCGGCCAGCATGATGTTGTCCTTCAGGGCCACCGTCTTGCCCTTGAGCTTGCCGCTGGCGGCGCCCTTCACGGTCGATTTGCGGTACCAGGCATTGCGAGGGTTCTCCTCCGCGGACGGCCGATAGCCCGGCGTGCGCGGGTATTTCACCTCGGGCACCTCGTCGGGCATTGCGGCGACGAGATTGTAGGCCTCGATTGAGCCCTGCATCAGGCCGCGGAACGAAGCGACGTCATCGTCGGTCAGCGAAAGGCCGCACTGCTTGGCGACATCGCGAAGTTGGGCTGGCGTGGGAAGGACAACTGTCACGGCGCTCTCCTGAAGTTTCTTGAAACGATCCTTGGGCGTGGCCGCCCCGGCGCGACGCACCACCGGCCTCGCCGAAACATTCAAAACGGAAATATTTTCCTTTTCAAGTATTATTTTGCCCCTGATGCGCCCGGCGGATCGCCCGTGCGAGTCAGATCGGCTTGATCAGCTTGAAGTCGAGGCCATCGGCCTCGGCGAGATGCATCGGCATCCGCGCGCGCCCGTTGCGAACGGTGACCGTTCCGCGGGCGCCGCTGTAGACGATGTTGCGGCCGGCCGCGAGCATCGGCCCCATCGCCAATGAGCCCGCCTTGTTGGCGACCGCTTCGAGAAAGCGCATGCCTTCATAGCCGGACTGCCCGACCGAACCGATCGGCGGTGCATTCGGCCCGAACATCGCGCGATAGCGGCTCTGAAAGTCGTCATTGGCGCGCGCGCCGGTGCCGGTGAAATAGCCGGACGCACAGAACATGTTCTCGCTGTTGTCGGCCCCGATACCGAGCAGGACGGTGTCGTCCATGGCGCCGGCAAGCCGCAGCGTGGTGCCCCCCAGGCCGCATTCGCCGAAGGCGCGATTGAAGGCGCTACTGTCAGTGCCGATCAGCGAGATCAGCACCACGTCGGGCCGTGCGGCGCGGATGCGCGCCAGGTGCGGCTCGTGATTGTCCTCGCCCAAGGGGACGAACTCCTCGCCGACGACGTGGCCGCCGGTTTCCTTGATGTAGTTCTTCACCGCGCGGTGCGACTGCCAGGGCCAGACGTAATCGCTGCCGATCAGGTACCAGCGCTTGGCCTTCTTGACGTCCGCGAGCCAGTGGATCGACGGCCGGCTTTGCCAGCGCGGCGTCTCGCCGATCGCCATCACGCCCGGCGTGCGCTCGCCGCCTTCATAGACCGGCGTGTAGATATAGGGGATGCGATGACGCGTGGTGATGTCGCGCAAGGCCACGCGAACCGCGCTGGTGTGCAGGCCGACGATGAGATCGAGTTCGTCGTAGGCGATCGCCTGCTCGGCGCGGTTCAGCACCTCGTCCAGCGGACCGCCGGCGTCGTAGACGGAAAACTCGACCTCGCGACCGAGAATGCCGCCACGCTTGTTGATTTCGGCAACCGCGAGCTGCGCGGAGTTGGTCGCGCAGGGACCCCAGACCCCCGGAGATCCCGTGCAGCAGATGAAGCCGCCGACACGCAGCCTGTTGGTGCCGCGCCGCTTGAAGAAGGCGTGATCGCTCGGCGACAACGAACCGTCAGCCGCCGATGACGACAGATTCCTGAACAGCAAGGACGGCGGCAACGCCGGACCGCCGTGAGCCGGGAAGTTTACCGTCGCGCGCACGCCAACTCCTGTCTGGCACCAGACCTGAAAGCACATTGAGCAGGCGGCCGCGGCATCCGCCCTTTTGTTGGGCAATGATCCTATTTTGAAAATATTGAATATTCAACAATTGAAGTGCATATAGATGCAGCATTGATTGCAAGACATTCACTCATTTGGGTCAAGACGAAGTCTTAGCCGTGGCAAAATCGAACGCTCCCATCACCGAACACCTCGCCTACCTGCTCGCGCAAGCCAACCGGGAGATCAACCGGCAGTTAGAACTGCGGCTCAGCAAGGAGGGGGTTCCCGTCGAGCAATGGCGCATCCTGAAAGTGCTGTCTGATGGCGACGGCCATTCGATGGGCGAGCTTGCGGACGCGGTGCTGCTCAACCATCCGACGCTGACCAAGATGATCGACCGCATGGTTTCCGACACGCTGGTCTATCGCGTCCAGGACCCCAATGACCGCCGCAAGGTCCTGATGTTCATCTCCGACCGCGGCAAGGTGCTGTGCAAGAAGCTCAACTCGCTCGCGGTGGACCAGGAGGAGCACATCCTGGAGAGCTACGGCGACAAGTCGACGAGCGAATTGAAGCGGCTGCTGGAGAGCTTGATCGATAGCTCGAATTGAGGGAAGGCTAATCGTGAGAGTTGCGACGCGATGGCGATTGAACTGAGAGGCCGCGGCGCCTCGGACAGCCGGGCCAAACCAGTCAACCTATGCGGCAACTACACCTTCATTCACTGAAGGCATTTGCTAGCTCTGGCCGGTAGTCGAGGCTGGTCTACCCAGCTTGTAGAGGCGGTAGACGTCCGAAGCGGGCGTGCCTGCGGAGGCTTTTCCGGCGTACACTTCCTCCACCGCCCAACCCTCTTCGCGCAAACCATCGACAAGTCCGAACGTCTCGTTCCACTCTTGGAGCGCCAACAGATATTGCGCGTCAAACGACCGAGCGATGGCGGAGATCGCCTTTGGCCTCAGGGCCCCGACACTTGGGTACGTCAGCTGCTTGTGAAATTCGATCGCGGCCGGTGTCTTCAGTCCCACGAGGTCGACAAGCGGAACATGTCCGGCATATGCGACATAGCCAGCGTCATGGACAAGTATTGTCGGTCGATCAGGCAAATTCTCATTGATCCACTGCACGGCGTCGTAAAGGCTTTTCTGATTGCCCGTTATGTGCGTCCAATAGTTGGAAAGTTGCCAACCGAAGGCCAATGGCAGAAAGAAAGCCGAAATCCCGATAAATCGAAGCGTTTTCGCGCGCGCCGCCGACGTGAGGCCGCACGCAACTGCAAAGAGTATGATCGGCGCAAATATGTAGAGATATCGACTGCCATTATGGGAGAGGCCGCTAGGGAGTTTCCAGAAATACGAGCCTATGAAAATGGCCGCGAACACGGCCAGCAGAATCCCGACCGAGCGCGGCCGTACGAAACGAACGCACAGAAAAAGAGGGAAGCAGGCCACCGCAGCTCGAGCCATTGCCAATGACACGAAGAGCAATTTGGTCGACCAATCTGCGTATCGGTCCGCGAAGTAGTACGTTTTGGCGCCGACAGTGCTGGGAATCAACGAGCCCGTGTCGACCCAGTACCAAACGAGGAACGGCACAGCACTTAGAAGCGCGGTCGCGCATGCGCTGATCTTGAAGCGGGACGAGTGACCGCTGTCCCGAAGCAAGATGAACATCGATCCGACAGACAGAAGACCAAGCTCCGGCCGAACAAAGGGCATGATCCCGCAAAGAAGAGAGAGCCAGATCGTCCTTCTCTTGTCTGTGAGCAGCTTGATGTTCCAAGCCACCGCAGCCATCGCGAGCCCGGTGTCCATTCCGTTCAAGAGCTGAAACAGCGTGCCCGCAAAGATCAGGCCGCCGAGAGCGACGAGCGTCGCCTCCCGGCGGGTGCATCCAACGTTGATGCAGCTGAAAAATAAGCCGAGCACATACGAGACGCCGCAAAGCGCGCCGAGCACGTACAATGCGAAAGTGTCTGAGAGGGTGGCTTTCTCGATAGCCAGCAGCAGAGCGAGATGCACACCACTCGTGGCCCCAACGAGGGCGGGAACTCCGAGATAATTCTCATCGTGGCCCTGGTGAATAACCTGCGCATTGTGCAAGTTGATGAAGGCATCATCCGTCGGGAATACAGCTCCTCCGACAACCCAATAGACCATCGCGAAAATCGAGGCCGTAGCGAATACGCAGGCCGCGATGGCCCATTGACCCTTCAGGAGCGGCCCCAAGTCGAACTACCTTCATCTAGCCGGATAAGAAATTATTGCCTGAAGGCAATAACGCTTTCCTAATGGGGCCGGTCATTGCGGCCCGATGAGGCCTATGCCCTAACAACCGTCTCGGATTTGAGCGCGGAGCGGCCGGCTTGTCCGACTGACGCAATGACTCAGGCTGTTGCCGCGAGGACGTACCGCCGAGTGCGCAAGCGCAAATCCAAGCGGTGCGCGCGCGTGGCGTTCAACTGTAATTTTGCCATCCTCACGATAGCGAGCGCCGTCCACTCATGGCGCCCCTGAAGATCAGCAAGGAGACGAAGCGCTTTCAAGCGTTAGATAAAAACGACCGAGTTCTGAACGGCCGCAATATTTAACCCGTCGAATTACTGGCTAACCGTACCGCCCGTGGCAGTGCTTGAACTTCTTGCCTGAGCCGCAGGGGCAATCCTCGTTGCGGCCGACCTTGCCCCAGCTGGCAGGGTTCTTGGGATCGCGCAACGCGGCGTCGGTGGCCTGCGGGGCCAGCGTGACGCTGGCGAGGGCCATTTCGTCTTCGCCGGTGTCCGGGTTGAGCTTGTGCGCTTCCATCTGCGGCAGCATGGGGGCTTCCTGCTCCGGCGGCACGATCTCGACCCGCATCAGCTGCGCCGTGACGGCCTCGCGCAAGTGGGCGCTCATCTCCTGGAAGAGGTTGAAGGCCTCGGTCTTGTACTCCTGCAAGGGATCGCGCTGGCCGTAGCCGCGCAGGCCGATGACCTGGCGCAAATGGTCGAGCATGATCAGGTGCTCGCGCCAGAGATGGTCGAGCGTCTGCAACAGGATGGTCTTCTCGACGTAACGCATCACGTCGGGACCCCATTGCCCCACCTTGGCCGCCATGTGCTCATCGGCCTTGGTCTCGATGCGGTTGAGCAGTTCCTCGTCGGCGATGCCCTCTTCCTTGGCCCAGTCCTGGACCGGCAGGTCGAGATCGAGCACGCGCTTCAATTCGTCCTTCAGGCCGGCTGTGTCCCACTGCTCGGCATAGGCATGCTCGGGCACGTGCTTGGCGACGAGATCCTCAATGAAGGCATGGCGCATGTCGGCGACGGTCTCGGCGACGCTCTCGTCCTTCATCAGGTCGACGCGCTGGTCGAAGATCACCTTGCGCTGGTCGTTCTGGACGTTATCGAACTTGAGCAGGTTCTTGCGGATGTCGAAGTTGCGGGCCTCGACCTTCTGCTGCGCCTTCTCCAGCGCCTTGTTGATCCAGGGATGGATGATCGCCTCGCCCTCCTGCAGGCCGAGACGCTGCAGCATGCTGTCGAGACGATCCGAGCCGAAGATGCGCATCAGATCGTCTTCCAGCGACAGGAAGAATTTCGAGCGGCCGGGGTCGCCCTGACGGCCGGAACGACCGCGGAGCTGGTTGTCGATGCGGCGGGACTCATGCCGCTCGGAGCCGATGATGTAGAGGCCGCCAGGCTTCTTCACGGTCTTGGCCGGCTTGCTGCCCTTGGCCGGTTCGATCTCGACGGTCTCCTCGGCCTTGAGCACGATGTCGCGGAAATGCTCAATGTCGGCCTTGATCTGCTCGATCTTCTTGGCCTTCTCGGCTTCGTCGGTGATATCGGCCGTTTCCTGCTGAATGCGCATGTCGAGCGAGCCGCCGAGCTTGATGTCGGTACCGCGGCCAGCCATGTTGGTCGCGATCGTGATCGCACCGGGCACGCCGGCCTCGGCGACGATATAGGCTTCCTGCTCGTGGAAGCGTGCGTTCAGCACCGCGAACAGCTTTGCCGGTTTGTTGGCGCGGGCCGCCGCGTACAGCTTCTGCATCGAATTCTCGTTGCCGAAGTCGATCTGCCGGTAGCCGTGCTTCTTGAGATATTCGGCGATCACTTCCGACTTCTCGATCGAGGCCGTGCCGACCAGCACCGGCTGCAGCCGCGAATTGGCGCGCTCGATCTCGGCGAGGATCGCGGCGTATTTCTCGTTCTGGGTGCGATAGACCTCATCGTCCTCGTCGAGGCGCGCGATCGGCAGATTGGTCGGGATTTCCACGACCTCGAGCTTGTAGATGTCGAACAGTTCGTCGGCTTCCGTCAGCGCCGTACCGGTCATGCCGGCGAGCTTCTCGTACATGCGGAAGTAGTTCTGGAAAGTAATCGAGGCCAGCGTCTGGTTCTCGGGCTGAACCGTAACGTGCTCCTTGGCTTCCAGGGCCTGATGCAGGCCTTCCGAATAGCGGCGGCCCTGCATCATGCGGCCGGTGAACTCGTCGATGATCACCACCTCGTCGTCGCGGACGATGTAGTCCTTGTCGCGCGTGAACAGCGTGTGGGCGCGCAGCGCCTGGTTGATGTGGTGCACGACGGAGACGTTCTCGACGTCGTAGAGCGACTCGCCCTTGAGCTGGCCGGCATCGCGCAGCAACCCCTCGATCTTCTCCATGCCGCCTTCGGTGAGCGTCACCGTGCGCTGCTTCTCGTCGACCTCGTAGTCGGCCTTGTCGAGCTTGGGCAGGAACGAATCGATGGTGTTGTAGAAGTCCGAGCGGTCGTCGAGCGGACCGGAAATGATCAGCGGCGTGCGCGCTTCGTCGATCAGGATGGAGTCGACTTCGTCGACGATGGCGAAGAAGTGCGGCCGCTGGACCATGTCCTCGAGGCGGTACTTCATGTTGTCGCGTAAGTAGTCGAAGCCGTATTCGTTGTTGGTGCCGTAGGTGATGTCGCAGGCATAGGCGGCCTTGCGCTCGGCATCGTCGAGGCCATGGACGATCACGCCCGTGGTCAGACCGAGGAAGCCGTAGATCTGGCCCATCCAGCCGGAGTCGCGGCGGGCGAGGTAATCGTTGACGGTGACGACGTGGACGCCCTTGCCGGCGAGCGCGTTGAGGTAGACGGCGAGGGTCGCGACCAGCGTCTTGCCTTCACCGGTCTTCATCTCGGCGATGTCGCCCTCGTGCAGCACCATGCCGCCGATCAGCTGAACGTCGAAATGGCGCTGGCCGAGCGTGCGCTTGGCGGCCTCGCGCACGGTGGCGAAGGCGGGCACCAACAGGTCGTCGAGCGTCTTGCCCTCGGCAAGCTGCTTCTTGAACTCGGCGGTGCGGGCCTTGAGCGCCTCGTCGGAGAGTTTTGATACCTCGGGCTCCAGCGCATTGATCGCGCTGACGCGGGACTGATATCCCTTCACCCGCCGGTCGTTGGCGGAGCCGAAAAACTTACGGGCGAGCGCGCCGATCATGCCTAGTTCCTGTGTTCGCGATTTAACCGCGTTGCAGCCAAGAAGTTGTCACCCTCCGGCCTATCAACTCACCGTGACGCCTTATGGCGCCAGAGCCCGGACTGCGGGAGGTCATCCGCCATATGGGTGGGAATTGGGCTAGTCTGGGTTCAACGGCCAAAAACGCAGCAAAATAAACGCCATCGCCATGGTCGCGACCGGGCAGAGATATGGCCCGGTCAGGGCCTTGTCAACGGCGGGCGCATTGCCGCTAATTCATCATTTTGACAGACTTTTCGCGTTGCCAAGCCCCCGTGATTGGGCGAGTGTCCGCCCCGCTCGAGCAGACCCTGCTTCAACATAAGGATTTTCCATGACCACCTCGTTCCCGGTAACCACCGGCCAGCGTTTTCGCCATGCGTCCGCCCTGGCTGGCTCCCTGGGACTGGCAGCCTGCTTGGCGCTGACCCTGGCGTTCGCAGGCCCGCTCCGGGCGGCCGATGATCCGGTCCTGGCGAAGGTCAATGGCGCTGAAATCAAGAAGAGCGACGTCACCATGGCCGAGGAAGAGCTCGGACCGAGCCTCGCCCAGATGGATCCGGCGACCAAGGACGAGAACGTCCTGTCGTTCCTGATCGACATGAAGATCGTGTCCAAGGCCGCCGAGGACAAGAAGGTCGCCGATGGCGAGGATTTCAAGAGGCGTATGGCATTCGCCCGCAACCGGCTGCTGATGGACAGCCTGCTGGCCCAGGAAGGCAAGGCGGCGACCAACGACGACGCCATGAAGAAGGTCTATGAGGAGGCCTCCAAGCAGATCACCGGCGAGCAGGAAGTGCGCGCCCGCCACATCCTGGTCGAGACCGAGGACGAGGCCAAGGCGGTCAAGGCCGAGCTCGACAAGGGCGCCGATTTCGCCGAGCTCGCCAAAAAGAAGTCCAAGGATCCGGGCTCGGCCGACGGCGGCGACCTCGGCTTCTTCACCAAGGAACAGATGGTGCCGGAATTCTCGGCCGTGGCCTTCGCGCTCGAGCCGGGCAAGATCTCCGACCCCGTGAAGTCGCAGTTCGGCTGGCACGTCATCAAGGTCGAGGAAAAGCGTAACCGCAAGGCGCCGGAGTTCGATCAGGTCAAGCCCCAGATCGAGCAGTACGTCACCCGCAAGGCCCAGGCCGATTACGTCGCCAAGCTCCGCGCCGAAGCCAAGGTCGAGCGCATGGACCAGCCGGCGGCGGACGCCTCCAAGGATGCCAAGCCGGCCGACGCAGCCAAGCCGACCGACGCAGCCAAGCCGGCCGACGCAGCCAAGCCCGCCGACAGCAAGATGGCGCCGCCCGCCAAGAAGTAAGAATTCGCTGTCACTTCGGTGACGCGAAGAGTATCTAAGCCTACCAGATGCCCGGCCCCGCACAGAGGGGCCGGGCATCTGCATATCCAGACCTCACCAAGGCACAAGCCAAGGCACCCGCGATGTCCTCCTCCGTCTCTCCGCTCGCCCCCAAGAACGTTCCTGATATGCCCGTGATCGCGGGCGTCCGCCTTGCGACGGCCGAGGCCGGCATCCGCTACAAGAACCGCACCGACGTGCTGCTGGCGATCATGGACAAGGGCACGGCGGTCGCCGGCGTCTTCACCAAGTCGAAGTGCCCCTCCGCGCCGGTCGAATGGTGCCGTGCGAAACTCAAAGGCGGCAAGGCGCGGGCACTGGTCGTCAATTCCGGCAATGCCAATGCTTTCACCGGCAAGACGGGCCGCAGCTCCACCGCGATGACCGCGAAGATCGCGGCCAAGGCGGTCGGCTGCAGCGAGAGCGAGATTTTCCTGGCCTCGACCGGCGTGATCGGCGAGCCGCTGGACGCGACCAAGTTCGACGGCGTGCTGGGCAACCTCGCCGCATCAGCGGAAGCCGGCGATTACCTCGCCGCCGCCAAGGCGATCATGACCACCGACACGTTCCCCAAGGTCGCGACCGCGACGGTGAAGCTCGGCAAGGCCAAGGTCACCATCAACGGCATGGCCAAGGGCGCCGGCATGATCGCCCCCGACATGGCGACGATGCTGTCCTTCATCTTCACCGACGCGCCGATCGCGCCCGCCGCGCTGCAGGCGCTGCTCAAGGCCGGTGTCGAGGACACGTTCAATGCGGTCACGATCGACGGCGATACCTCGACCTCCGACACGCTGCTGGCGTTCGCGACGGGCGCTGCGGCCGAGCACGGCGCACCAAAAATCAGCCGCGCCAGCGACCCGCGCCTGAAGGCGTTCGTGAAAGCCTTCAACCAGATCCTCGCAAATCTTTCCGAGCAAGTCGCCCGCGACGGCGAAGGCGCGCGAAAACTGGTCGAGATCACCGTCGAGGGAGCCAAGACCAAGGCCTCCGCGCGCAAAATCGCGATGTCGATCGCCAACTCGCCGCTGGTGAAGACTGCGATCGCGGGCGAGGACGCCAATTGGGGTCGCGTGGTGATGGCGGTCGGCAAGGCCGGCGAGCCGGCCGATCGCGACAAGCTGTCGATCTCCTTCAACGGTATCCGCGTCGCCAAGAGCGGCGCGCGCGATCCCTCCTATGACGAAGCGCAGGTGTCGGAAGCGATGAAGGCGCCGGAGATCGCGATTCTGGTTTCGCTCGGCCTCGGCAAGGGCCGCGACCGCGTGCTGACCTGCGACCTCACCAAGGAATATGTCGCGATCAACGGCGATTACCGGTCTTAAGGGTCATGGCCGAGCTGAAGCTGACACTGGTGGTGGCCTGCGCGCTCGTCGACGCCGACAAGCGCGTCCTGATCGCGCAGCGCCCGGAGGGCAAGACGCTCGCCGGCCTCTGGGAGTTTCCCGGCGGCAAGTGTGAACCGGGCGAGCGTCCGGAGCAGAGCCTGATCCGCGAGCTCCACGAGGAGCTCGGCATCACCGTTGCCGAGCCGTGCCTCGCGCCATTGACCTTCGCCAGCTACGGCTACGAGACGTTTCATTTGTTGATGCCGCTCTATATCTGCCGGCGCTGGGAAGGTGTGGTCACGCCGCGCGAGGGGCAAAACCTCGCCTGGGTCCGCGCCAACAAGCTGCGCGACTATCCGATGCCGCCCGCGGACATTCCGCTGATCCCGCATTTGATCGATTTGCTGATGTGACGATGCTCTTGCATCGTCATTCCGGGGCGCGCGATAGCGCGAACCCGGAATCTCGCGCCACAACATCTGGATTCCGCGTTCGGTCCTGCGGACCGCCCCGGAATGACGGCGCTAATAGGTCTACGTCTCTCCAGCCTTCTTCACCGCCTCCGCGAGGCTCGCCTTCGCCGAACCAGGCTTCAACGGCTGCTGCTGGCTCGCATGCGGCGCCCAGCCGGACAGCCAGATGATGTCGAACGTCGCGCGAATGCGGCCGTCGGCATCGGCAAAGCGCTCGGCATAGATTTCGGCCATGCGGAGCAATGTCGCGCGACGGCTCGGCGTGCGCCGCCGTTCGATCAGCACATTGGCCGCGCCCATGCGACGGAGGTCCTGCATCAGCGCGAACGCGTTGGAATAGCGCACCACGACACGATCGACGTCGGTAACAGGCAGCGCAAAGCCCGCCCGCTGCAACAGCGCGCCGATGTCCCTGAGATCGGCGAACGGCGCGACGCGCGGGGAGACGCCGCCTTCGCATTCGGCCTCCGCCGCGGCGAAGGCCTGCCGCAGCTCGGTCAGGCTGTCGCCGCCGATCATCGCAGCGAGCAGCAATCCGTCCGGCTTCAGCGCGCGGCGGATTTGCGCGAGCACGCCGGGCAGATCATTCACGAATTGCAGCGCCAGCGCGGAGACGACGAGATCGAGGCTTTCGGGCGCGACGGGCAATTTTTCCGAGCCGGCCGCATCGAGCGCGATCCGTTCGATCGAAGGCAGCCGCGCGCGAAGCACGGCGATCCCTTCGCCAGGTGTCCACAGATCAGCCGGAGCATGAAATTCCCGCATCACCGCCGCCAGCCGATCGGACATATCCTCGGCGGCCCGGTCGAGCAGGAACGTCACCTCGCCTTGAGCCTGCGCACGCCGCTGCCGCGCATGCAGCAAGGCGCGATCGAACAAGGCGGGCGGGGTCTGCGGGGTCTGAGCCATGCCGCTGGTTACGCCGATCACGACGGTTCTGGCAATCCGTTGCGTGCGGCGCTAGCCTTCCCCTCATGGACGCCGACGCCGCCCCCACCCGCCCCATCGCCGCACCCTTGCGTGCCGCGTGGACGGCTGGCCGCCACGCAATGTCGCATGTGGCGAAGCTCGCGCTCGACATTGCGCTGCCGACGCTGTGCGTGTCCTGCCGCGAGCCTGTCGATGGCGAGGGCGTGTGCGCTGCGTGCTGGTCGCGGCTGTCGTTCATCGAACGGCCCTATTGTCCGCGGCTCGGCATACCCTTCGTCTACGATCCCGGCCCCGACATGCTGTCGATGGAGGCGATCGCGAGCCCGCCGGCCTATCAGCGCGCCCGTGCGGCGGTGCGCTATGACGATGTCGCGCGCACGCTGGTGCATGCGCTGAAATACCAGGACCGCACCGATCTCGCGCCCGCCATGGGCCGCTGGATGGCGCGCGCGGGCGGCGAACTGCTCGACGGCGCCGACATGCTGGTGCCGGTGCCCCTGCATTGGCGGCGGGCCTGGCGCCGCCGCTACAACCAGTCGGGCGCGCTGGCCCAGATCATCGCTCGGCAGAGCGGGGTGAAAGTGCGAGCTGAGGTGCTGCGCCGGGTGCGCGCCACCGAGCAGCAGATCGGCCTGTCGCGGGCCCAGCGCGCCACTAATGTGCAGGGCGCATTCCAGGTATCCCCCGACCGTCAGTCCGAGGTCCAGGGCCGACGCATCGTCCTGGTCGACGATGTCCTGACATCGGGTGCGACCCTGGACGCCTGCGCCCGCGCTTTGCTGCGCGCCAAGGCCGCCCAGGTCGACGTCCTGGTCTTTGCCCGGGTTGTCGAGACCAGGTAAACCCCCATATAATTCAATAAATTCATGACATGAGAGCGCTTGATCCCATGACCGCCGCTGTCGAGATCTACACTAGGCCGGGATGCGGCTATTGTTCCGCCGCGAGGTCGCTTCTGACCCGCAAGAAGGCGGCCTTCACGGAATTCGACGTCGCCCAGAACCCGTCCTGGCGCGAGGAGATGTACGACCGCGCCGGCGCGGGCTCGACCTTCCCGCAGATCTGGATCGGCGGCACCCATATCGGCGGCTGCGACGACCTCTACGCGCTCGACCGTGAGGGCAAGCTCGACGGCCTGCTCGAAAGCGTGAAGGCAATCTCATGAGTGAGGACAGGACCTTCACCGCCGCCATGGTGCAGATGCGCACCGGTCTGATGCCGCAGCCGAGCCTCGCACAGGCGACGAAACTGATCCGGGAAGCGGCGGCCAAGGGCGCCGACTACGTGCAGACACCCGAAGTCAGCAACATGATGCAGCTGAACCGCAAGGCGCTGTTCGAACATCTGCAGAGCGAGGAGGACGACGCCTCGCTGAAGGCCTATCGCGCGCTTGCGGCCGAGCTGAAGATTCACATCCATGTCGGCTCGCTGGCGCTGCGCTTCTCGCCCGAAAAGGCGGTCAACCGCTCCTTCCTGATCGGGCCCGAGGGCAATGTGCTCGCGAGCTACGACAAGATCCACATGTTCGACATCGAGCTGCCGGACGGCGAGAGCTACCGCGAATCCGCCAATTACCAGCCCGGCGAAACCGCCGTGATCTCCGACCTCCCCTGGGGCCGCGTCGGCCTCACGATCTGCTACGACGTGCGCTTCCCCGCGCTCTATCGCGCACTGGCCGAGAGCGGCGCGTCCTTCATCACCGTGCCGTCGGCCTTCACCCGCAAGACCGGCGAGGCGCACTGGCACATCCTGCTGCGCGCGCGCGCGATCGAGACCGGCTGCTTCATCTTCGCGGCGGCCCAGGCAGGTACCCATGAGAACAAGCGCGAGACCTATGGCCACTCGCTGATCATCGACCCCTGGGGCGAGATCCTTGCCGAGGGCGATGTCGAGCCGGGCATCATCATGGCCAAGATCGACCCGGCCAAGGTCGAGACCGCGCGCAGGGCGATTCCATCACTCCAGCACGGCCGCCGCTTCGGTGTCGCCGACCCCAAGGCCGGGCCGGATCATCTGCATCTGGTGCGGGGCTCGGCATGATCCGCTACGCGCTGCATTGCGACCGCAACCATGAGTTCGAGAGCTGGTTCCAAAGCTCGTCGGCCTATGACCAGCAGGTCAAGCGCAAGCTCGTGACCTGCCCGATCTGCGGCTCGGCCAAGGTCGACAAGGCGATCATGGCGCCGCGTATCGTCGGCAAGAAGGGCCGTGGCCCTGCCACGCCGCCGCCGGAGCCGGCGACGACAGCCGCGCCCGAGGCTGCGCCGTCAGGACCGACCTCGCTGATGATGGCGCAGGAGCGCGAGCTGCGCTCCAAGCTGAAAGAGCTGCGCGATCACATCGTCAAGAATGCCGACAATGTCGGCGAGCGCTTTGCGAACGAAGCCCGCGCCATGCATTACGGCGACAAGGAGCACCGCCCGATCTACGGCGAGGCCTCGCCTGACGAAGCGAAGTCGCTGATCGACGAAGGCATCGACGTCTCGCCGCTGCCGACCCTGCCGGAAGACCGGAACTGACACGCGAAGCGTGTCATCCCGGATGGTCCGAAGGACCAGATCCGGGATCTCGAGATTCCGGGTTCGCCCTGCGAGCGCCCCGGAATGACGACGAAACAGCTACACGCCCACCAGCAGCGCCACGCCGACCACGATCAGCACGATCCCAACAATCTCGCGCGGTGCGATCGGCTGCTTGAACGAGTAATACGCCACGGCTTGCGCGAACAGCACCTCGATCAAGGCGAGCGTGCGGACATTGGCGGCGGCCGTCAGCGCGAACGCCAGGAACCAGAACTGCGAGGCGAAGGCGCCCATGAAGCCCGCAAGCAGCGACGGCCGCCATAATCCCAGGATCGATTGAAGTATCTGTGGCGCACGCCAGAGCAGATAAACCGTCAGGATCAGCGTCTGCACGAACAGGCCGAGCACCAGCGTGAACGACGATGCCGTCACGAAGGACACGTTCGGCACGGTGATGATGGCGCCGCGGAAGCCGACCGCCGACAGCGCGAACGCCGCTGCGGCGACGAGACCCGTGATGGTCGGCTTCAGCTCCGCAAAACTCTTCTCACCACCCGGACGCAATGCGGTGACAACGACGCCAACGGTCGCGATCACGATCGCCAGCACCCTCAGCCAGGTCAGGTGATCGCCCAGGAAGACAAAACCGAAGATCGCGGTTTGGATCGCCTCGGTTTTCAAATAGGCCGTCGTCACCACGAAAGAGCGGTCGTTCATGGCGAGCAGCATCAGGCCGGTCGCGATGATCTGGCTGAGCGCGCCCAGCAGCAACCACGGCCAGAACATCGATGGCGGCATGCCGATATGGTCGCCGGTCGCAACCAGCACGGCGCCCAGGAACAGCAGCGAGAACGGGAAGCCGAACAGGAAGCGGATATTGGTCGCGCCCCAGGTCCCCAGCGGCTTGGTCAGCGACCGCTGCATCGCATTGCGCGCGACCTGGCCGAGCGCGGCGATGACGGTGAAGGGAATCCAGAGGCTGGTGACGGTGAACATGGAGGGGTCGGAGGCGTTAGGAGTGTCTGGATGCAAACTGCCGAGCGCACGACAGCAGGTCAATCACACTCATGTCATAGGAGCGATGCTCTCGCGACAAACTCCCTGTCGTCCCTGCGAACGCAGGGACCCATAACCCCAGGGAGTGGTTTTGCGAAGACTGCCAACCCGCGCATCTCATACCTTCCGCCATCGATAAATTCCGCGGTGATGGGGTGGACGGCCCCCTACGGCATCAGTGTGCCAGAATGAGGTTGTC
>NZ_CAKZHY010000056.1 GCF_936928535.1 uncultured Bradyrhizobium sp.
TCATCCTGAGGAGACCGCGAAGCGGTCGTCTCGAAGGACGAGGCGCTTGCTCAGATCCCACCAAGCTGACGTGCGTCAACTTACCCGTGCTTCTTCATCTCCACCGGCGGCGTGCCGTGGGTGTGGAAGGACTCGATCGTCTTGAGGCCCCACGCCTGCCCCTTCTTGCGCTCCTCTTCCGTCCACACGATCGGCTTCCAGTCCGGCGCGAGGATGAGGCGCGCGCCGGCATTGGCGACCTCGACGCGGTTGCCGCCGGGTTCGTAGACATAGAGGAAGAAGGTCTGCTGGATCGCGTGCTTGTGCGGGCCGGTCTCGATGTGCACGCCGTTCTCCAGGAAGATGTCGGCGGCGCGAAGGATCTCCTCGCGGCTGTCGAGCGCGTAGGTGACGTGGTGGAAGCGACCGGGCGTGCCGGAATGGTCGAGCGAATAGGCGAAATCGTAGCTCTTGTTCGACATGGTCAGCCACATCGCCGCTTCCCGTCCGTCATTGAGCACGATCTGCTCGGTGAGACGGCAGCCGAGATAGCTTTCGAAGAACTCGCGGTTGGCCTTGATGTCGACGGCGAGGCAGTTGAGATGATCGAGGCGGCGGACATTGACACCGCGCGCGGGGAAGCGCTGCGCCTGGTTCTTCAGCGCGGGCTTCAGCTCCGGCGGCGCCTGATACCATTCGGTCTCGTAATAGAGCTCGACGATGTGGCCGTCGGGGTCGCGGCAACGGAACGTCGGCCCCTGCCCCATGTCGCCGTCGATCCAGCCGATATCGAAGCCCGAGCCCTTGAGCGCAGCGACGCGGCGTTCCAGCGCCTGCTGGCTGCGCGCCCGCAGCGCCATGTGCTCCATGCCTGAGGTCTTCGAGGCCGTGAGCTTGAGCGAATAGCGCTCGTAGTCATCCCAGCCGCGCAAGTACACCGACTCGCCCTTTCGTCCGCTCACGGTCATGCCCATGACGTCGACGAAGAATTTCAGGCTCTCATCGGGCTTGGGCGTCAGCAGCTCCATGTGGCCGAGATGGGCGAGATCGAGGATCGGTTCGCTCTGCATGGTTCCTCCAAAACTGGCTGCGATCCGTCTTGCGGAATCGCGCGATCGCGCGTGGGGCAACGGGCGTGCGGGTGGCCGTCGGCCTGCGGGATCATTTGTACCAATGTACAAATGATTAGGTCCCGTCAACAAATCGGCCCTCGGATTCGAACAGCTCTCTCCGAATGGCGGATGGCTGTCCGGATGGTAAAATTTTCCTTAACGCGAATTGCGGCTTCCAGGCCTATAAACCCAGCATTCTGAGGCAGATTCCGCCCATAAGTATGCATTCGGAACAAAGCTATTGGCCGAATTGTAGCGGATTTAACAAAGCCACCGCGGCTGCTGTTTAACCGTTTGTGCAGCCGCGACCCGCATAGTCTCAGAAACAGTCTGACTTTTCAGGTTCATCCATCGTGACATCTTTTGGACGCGTGATTTCGGTACGTGGATCGCTCGCCCGGGTCGGGCTTCTGGCGCAAAGCCAGATGTCGATCTCGGAGGTACGGGCTACCGTCGGCCGCTTCGTCAGCATCCGCTGCGCCAGTTCGGTCATCGTCGCCATGATCACCGAAGTGTCCTGCGAGAACCTCGCAAGCACCGGCGAATACATCGCGGTCGCCTCGGTCGACCTGCTCGGCGAAATCCTCAACGCCGCCGACAAGGCGAAATTTCAGCGCGGCGTCACCAATTATCCGACCATCGGTGATGCGGTCGATCTGATCACGAGCCAGGAGCTGCGCACGATCTACGCACCGACCGGGTCGGACCAGATCAATGTCGGCTTCCTCCAGCAGGACCGCTCGGTCATCGCCTATGTCGACATCGAGGAAATGCTGTCCAAGCATTTTGCGGTGCTGGGATCGACCGGCGTCGGCAAGTCGACCGGCGTGTCGCTGCTGCTCAACGAGATTCTGAAGGCGCGCCCGAACCTGCGCATCTTCCTGCTCGACGTGCACAACGAATACGGCCGCTGCTTCGGCGACCGCGCGCTGGTGCTCAACCCGCGAAACCTGAAGCTGCCGTTCTGGCTGTTCAATTTCGAGGAGATCGTCGACGTGCTGTTCGGCGGCCGCGCCGGCGTGCCCGAGGAGCTCGACGTGCTCGCCGAGGTCATCCCGATCGCCAAGGGCATCTACACGCAATATCAGAACACCGATCGCCTCGGCCTGAAGCGCATCGATCCCAAGCAGATCGGCTTCACCGTCGACACGCCCGTGCCGTACCGCCTGGTCGATCTGGTCTCGCTGATCGACGAGCGCATGGGCAAGCTGGAAAACCGCTCCTCGCGCATCATCTATCACAAGCTGATCTCGCGCATCGAAGCCGTGAAGAACGATCCGCGCTACGCCTTCATGTTCGACAACGCCAATGTCGGCGGCGACACCATGGCCGAAGTCATCAGCCATCTGTTCCGCCTGCCCGCCAACGGCAAGCCGATGACGGTGATGCAGCTGGCCGGCTTCCCGGCCGAGGTCATCGATTCCGTCGTTTCGGTGCTGTGCCGCATGGCGTTCGACTTCGGCCTGTGGAGCGACGGCGTCTCGCCGATGCTGTTCGTCTGCGAGGAAGCGCACCGCTACGCCTCCGCCGATCGCAATATCGGTTTCGGCCCGACCCGCAAGGCGGTCTCGCGTATCGCCAAGGAAGGCCGCAAATACGGCGTCTATCTCGGGCTGATCACGCAGCGCCCCGCCGAGCTCGACGCCACCATCATTTCCCAGTGCAACACGCTGTTCACGATGCGTCTTGCCAACGACCGCGACCAGGCCCTGCTGCGCGCCGCCGTCTCGGATGCGGCCGCAAACCTGCTGTCGTTCGTGCCGTCGCTCGGCACCCGCGAGGTGCTGGCGTTCGGCGAAGGCGTCGCACTGCCGACGCGCCTGCGCTTCAAGGAAGTGCCGCCGCATCAATTGCCGCGCGGCGAGGCCACCATTTCGAGCGTGCCGTCGATTTCCGCCGGTCACGACATGCATTTCGTCGGCGCCGTGCTCGAGCGCTGGCGCGGTGCGACCTCGCAGCGCGACGTACCGAACGATCCGGTGTTCGCGGCGCCGCCCGCCAAGACGCTCGCGCCGGCCGAATCGCCGATGCTGCAGCCCTCGCTGGGCCTCGACCCGGACCGCTTCTCGCTGCTGAAGAAGCCGCTGCGGTAAGGCCTCGCTCTATCCACATCGTCATTGCGAGCGTAGCGAAGCAATCCAGAGTCTTCCGCGGCGGGATTCTGGATTGCTTCGCTGCGCTCGCAATGACGGCGGATAGAGCTGTGCTGCTAACGCACACCTTCGTCGCGGCCGCTACGGCAGATTGAGCCCGCCGCCCGCATCGACTATGGTTTCCCGCCCCCAAGCCGGAAATCCATGCCCATGACAAAGCCCGCGACACGCTTCCCCGCACCCGCCATCGACAGCCTGCCCGACGACATCCGCACGCGCCTCCTTGCGGTGCAGGAGAAGAGCGGCTTCGTGCCCAACGTGTTCCTGACGCTGGCGTACCGGCCCGACGAGTTCCGCGCCTTCTTCGCCTACCACGACGCGCTGATGGAGAAGGATGGCGGCCTCACCAAGGCCGAGCGCGAGATGATCGTGGTGGCGACTTCGTCCGCCAACCAGTGCCAATATTGCGTGATCGCCCATGGCGCGATCCTGCGCATCCGCGCCAAGAACCCGCTGATTGCCGACCAGATCGCGACCAACTATCGCAAGGCCGACATCACGCCACGGCAGAAGGCGATGCTCGATTTCGCGATGAAGATCTCGACGGATGCGCAGCGGAGCTCGGAGGAGGATTTTGCAACCCTTGCCCAGCACGGCTTCAGCGACGACGACGTCTGGGACATCGCCGCGATCTCCGCCTTCTTCGGCCTGTCGAACCGGCTGGCGAATTTCACCAGCATGCGACCGAATGAGGAATTCTATTTGATGGGACGACTGCCGAAGCAATGACCGACCTCGACTGGCCCGAAATCCTGCTGCGCCTCAGCGTTGCGACGCTTGCCGGGGCCGCGATTGGGCTCAATCGCGATCTGCAGGGCAAGCCGCTCGGGTTGAAGACGCTCGGCGTCGTCGGCCTCTCCACCGCAACCGTGGTGCTGCTGGCGCTGCAGCTCTCCGAGCCCGGCAAGGTCGTCGATGCCACCAGCCGCGTCATCCAGGGCATCCTCACCGGCATCGGATTTCTCGGCGCCGGCGTCATCGTCCATGAAAGCGAGCGGTTTCGCGTCCGTGGCCTGACCAGCGCCGCCTGCACCTTCCTTGCCGCCTGCCTCGGCGTGGTTTGCGGCGCCGGGCAATGGAAGATCGTCGCGGTCGCGCTGGCACTCGCCTTCGTGCTGCTTACGGTTGGCCGCAGGATCGAGCGCCACGTCCACCGCATGCTCGGCGGCAAAGACGAGCCGCACGAGGACAACAGGCAGGCCTAGCAGGCCTTGCTCAAATCTTCCGCTCGCCTATTGGTCTGGAGCTCTGATAATTGCCGCTAAAGATTTCGCGGGCCGTCAGCCGGCGCCGACCGTTCGAACCCGAGAGACATGATGGACAGTAGTGCTCACGCCCCTGGCGATGTGACGTTCGACTTCCGCGCCCTGTCGGCGCGCGACAAATACAAGCTGCTGATCGGCACCGTCGTACCGCGGCCGATCGCACTGGTGACGACGGTCGATCCGCAAGGCAAGATCAACGCGGCGCCGTTCAGCTTCTTCAACTGCCTGTCGGCCGATCCGCCGATCCTTGCGCTCGGCGTCGAGAACCACCCGGACATGCGGTTCAAGGACACCGGCCTCAACATCCGCCTGACCGAGGTCTTCACCGTCAACATCGTCTCGCACGCCATTGCCGAAGCGATGCATGTCTGCGCCGTGCCGTTCGCGCCGGAGGATGATGAACTCAAGGCCGCAGGCTTGACCGCCATGCCGGGCAAGACCGTCGCGTCACCCTGGATCAAGGAGGCGCCGGCCGCATTCGAATGCCGCCGCCACATCACGCTCGAACTCGGCAAGTCGCGCCAGATCATCATGGGCGAGATCCTGTTCGCGCATTACCATTCCGACGTCGTGGATGCCGAGCGCCTGCATATCGATCCAGCGAAGCTCGACGCCATCGCAAGGCTCGGCGGCAGCACATGCTCCACCATTCGCGACCGTTTCGACATGGAAACGCCGACGCTCGACGACTATTGGAGCCAGCGGAAGTCGTAAGCGAGCATCGACCAACGCTCACGACGTAGGCCCGAAATCGCCCTCCGCAGGTGTCTTCTTGGCGCGCTGCGGGGCCATCCTGGCAAACTAGGTCATAGTTGCGTTGCGTTTGAGCGGCCGTCCTCAGCCGAGGCGTGCGCGGATCGATATCTGGAAGATGCGTGCGCCGTCCTCGGTCTGCACCTCGAGGCGCCAGTCATCGTCAGGCTGCAAATCGCCATCGAGGTCTCGCAAGCTGTCGCCGGCGTAACGGGTCGCAATTTCCCAGGCTGCGCGTCGATCCGGAAGTTCCTGGCCAAGCTCGTCGCGGTCATTCATCCGATCGCCGTTGCGGACGTTGAAGTAGAATCTGGGCATCACAAATTCACCGTCGCGGGAACGATGACGGGTCAAGTAACCCATGTTGGTTTCGTTCCTATCGACGCCGCCGGCGTCACGCTGCTGATGTCGTGATCCGGATGTCGTCGCATCCCGATCGTTATGACGACCTGGCTCGCCGGAGCGTACGCGAGCTTGAGCCATTTGATCGCTTCGTCGACTCAATGGTCGTGTTCGCCTCAGAGTGTTGGCGATTGGTGGAGGTAACGGTTGTCGAAATCCGCAAGTTCCTGAAATTTCCGCTCGTCCAGGACGGTGACCCGGCCGCGATTGAACTCGACGATCCCCTCCTGGCGCAGCTGCCTGATCACACGGTTGGCGTGAACCGCGGTGATACCCAGGGCTTCGCCGATCTGCTCCTGGGTCAGCGGCATCTCGAAATTGCCGCCGTCCACGCGGCCGATGACCCTGAGCCGTTCGCGCAGTTCGATCATGACATGAGCGAGGCGCGCCGGCGCCGGCCGCTGGCCGACATTGACGATCCATTCGCGGAACATGGCGGAATCGATCAGCGTGTCCCGCCAGAACATTTCGGCGATGCCAGGGCTGCGGCGGTGCAGCTTTTGCAGCGTCTCATGGCTGATGAAGCCGAGCGTCGAGGGCGTCAGCGTCGACAGATCATGATCCATAACGTGAAGGAACAGGCTCATGAGATCGGGGATCTCGCCGGGAATGTGAATCGAAAGAATCTGCCGCTTGCCGTTGGCAATGGTCTTGGAGCGCACGCAGAATCCGTCCGCGATCAGGCAGCAATCGGTCGCGCGCTCGCCATCGCGCACCACCGCCGTTTCGGCGGGATAATGCCGGACCGAGATCGGCAAGGCTTCGATTTCCTTGATGTCCTCGTCCGCGATCGCGGACGAAAGACGCAGGCGCTTGATGAGCGCCGCGCGGATCGCGTCGCTGGGCACTTCGATTGGCTCCCGTCGTGGAGATGGAACTCGTAGCGCCGCAGCGCCGCCAGGACAAAAACCCGCGATCGCCTTACCCGGTTCCAACAAAAGTTAAGGACGCGTCTTGGCGTCACATGGTTGGCTTGGCGCTCGAAAGGGCAATTCACCATGAAGAAGCGCAATCGTACGCGACCGGCCCTGTCCCTCCAGGAACGCCTTGTCAGGTTCACGCAGAACGCCCGCGCCGCGGCCAAGAATCTCCCGGCCGGCGTCGAGCGTCGCGAGTTGCTGCAAAAGGTCCGCGACGGCGAGGCCGCCGCGGAGATGGAGCGTTGGCTCTCCCCGCCCGGCCCGCAAAGCCCGAAATAATTGCGCCGAGCCGCGAGACCGCTAGTGCTTGACCATCAAGGGGAGCGCGGGCGCGAAGCGCTCCTCAAACGTCAAGGTCCTGGCCTGGTGGACTGCGGCGAACGACGCCGAGATGCCTGCTGAAGCAACCACGACCAACGCAATTCCGAAAAGCAGACGACGCATGTGAGCCTCCTGTGTGAGCTCGACTACCACCAGTTAGTGGGCTCGCTCTGTTTCAGGACGGCTTCATCGGCGCGGAAAATGATTGCGTTCAAGCGGCTGTGATCCGATCCGGCTCACGGCGCAGCACGCCGTAACCAACTAACAATAGTGGCTGACGTCTTGCAGCCGGCGCAGGCCGTATCGGGAATTTCACGCCTGCGACGATGATCGAGACTCGCAAGACGGCCGCGACAAGCAGGAGCTGCTCGCGTGCAGCGTCTTCGAGGATACTGAGATGAAAATCGTCATTCAAAGGCTCAATGGCCTGTGGCACCTCATCGTCGGGTCGTATCGAATCCGTACGCCCTTCCTGGAGACCCAGGACCGCGCGCTGGTCGTAACCTACGCCAGGCGCGCTTATCCCGGCGCCAAGATCTTCCAGCGCGACTGATGCGAGTATTGCGCGCCTAATCGTCCGATGCCGGCCCGCACCAGCCGGGCAGGTAGATTGCATCCTTGCTCTTGGCCGCGGCGAGCGCCTTCTCCAAAGCCTTGTCGAAATTGGCGTCCACGGCCTTGCGCGTCAGCTTGCGACGCAGGAAATCAGCCCACAGAAATTCGGAGAACGGCGTGGTGTCCTTGGCGAAGCCGCCCATACGGCGGAGCTCGCCGGCGAGGCTGCGGAACGGATCATCCTTGAGGTCGGCGACCGATTTCGGCAGATCGCGGAAAGGCCGACGCTCGCCCTTGGAGTCGTAAGGATAGACCCAGCGCTTGTTGTCCATCACGCCCCAGAACGCCTCGCGCTCGACCATGCGCAGATCGCCGACCACCGTCACCAGCACCTGCTTGATGCCCTCGTCGTGCAGCGCGCGGCCGAGATGGTGATGGTCGATCACGTAGTAGCGCCCGTCAGGGCCGGCGACGACGGGGACCATGTGAGTGCCCAGCAGGTCGGACTGCTTCTGCTTGCCGTGCTCGCGCCAGCGCTTGCGCTTCTCCTTGACCTCGCGCATGCCGACCGTCATCTGCGTCGGACGAAGCGACAGGATCGGTACCGGGTGCACTCTCGGCTCGCGCGCGTTGGTCGTCATGATCGAGGGCCTCTTGTCTGGTTGCAGGCTGTCGTCTGGGTTCCCGATTATGCCATCGGCCTTGCGGCGGCAACACGCGTTCGAGACAGGAAAATGCGGTCCCACCGGCGGTGCTGCAGCGCAACCCTGAGGCCCCTGACGCCGGGATAACAACCGGCTCCCATGCTGGCGAGCCGCTGTCCTGGAAGACCCTGCGAACGCGCAATGAACGTTCGCGTTGAGAAGATTTTCTGCACTCCCCGGCGTCCCCTGTGCTATCTAAAAATCGCTGCTTCGGAGTAATCCCCACCCCATGAAATCCCAGCGGCCCATAACCTCGGACGACGAGCACCAGGTGCTCCAGTTCAGGCCGCGAACGACGCCTTCTCCGGTGATCCATCGGGGCAGCGGTGTCGTCCAGAAGCTGCATGCGGCGACGCCCGAACCACTCGACCTGTCGCGCTACGAGCAGCCCCGCGCAGAGCCCGACGATTTCCGGCATCGCATGCTCGCCAATATCGCCGCGCTCGCCTTTACCATCGCCCTGACTGCGATCGGGATCTGGCTCGCGGTCAGCATCGCCGATTTGCGCCGCACCCAGGATTGCGTGCTGATGGGCCGGCGGGACTGCGTCAAGATCACGACGCCCCATATCTAGGCCCCGTCCCCGGGCAAAAGGCCCACGGGCGGGCATCCCCAGCCCTGTCCCACCCCTGTCCGGCTCCATTGAACTCAGGGCGGCGCTCCGATATACGGGCTCTCGACCCGTCCAGAGGGGGGTTTGAGGGCGTCATCAGGGGCGCGATGCCCACCCACCGTTCCACTCCTGGATTTCTGACAAATACCCGCAATATATCAAAGGCTTAGTGATGTCCTCCACATTCGATCAGGTCGCTACGATCATCGCTGAAACCTGCGACATCCCGCGCGACACGATCACGCCGGATAGCCATGCCATCGATGACCTCGGCATCGACAGCCTCGATTTCCTGGACATCGCGTTCGCGATCGACAAGCAGTTCGGCATCAAGCTGCCGCTGGAAAAGTGGACCCAGGAGGTCAACGACGGCAAGGCCACCACCGAGCAGTATTTCGTACTGAAGAACCTCTGCGCGCGCATCGACGAGCTGGTTGCCGCCAAGGGCGCGAGCGCCTAATCGGGCGACCATGCAACTCGAATACTTTCACATGATCGATCGCATCGTCGACCTCAAGGTCGACGAAAAGACGATCGTCGTCGAGGCCCAGGTTCCCCAGAAGAGCACCATCTTCGAGGGCCACTTCCCGGGCTATCCCCTGATGCCCGGCGTGCTGCTGATCGAATCGATGGCGCAGGCTTCGGGCTTTCTGCTGCTTGGCGTGCTCAAGTTCGAGCGCATGCCGATTCTCGCCGCCGTGAAGGAAGCCAAGGTACGCGGCTCCGTGTTTCCGGGCGACCTCATGACGCTCGAGGCGAGCGTCGTCCATGAGGGCTCGGGCTATGCGATCACCGAGGCGAAGATCCGCGTCGGCGGCAAGCTGCGCGCGAATTCGACGCTGACCTTCACGCTGATCCCCTTCCCCAATTCGGATATGCGCGGCTACATGGACGCGGTCGCAACCCGCGTCGGCTTTCCGCAACAGGCCGTCTCACCATGACTGACACTGCTTCGAAGCCCGGCCAGACGGAAGTCTGGATCACCGGTATTGGTCTTGCCACTTCGCTCGGCGAAGGGCTCGACGCCAACTGGGCCGCGCTTGCCGAGAAGCGCATCAATGTCGACGAGAAGGGTTTTGCGCCCTTCATCGTGCACCCGCTGCTGCCCGTCTCCTTCGACAGCCAGATCCCGAAGAAGGGCGACCAGCGCCAGATGGAAGCCTGGCAGCGCATTGGCGTCTATGCCGCCGGCCTCGCGCTCGATTCGGCCGGCATCAAGGGCAACAAGGACATCCTGTCGAAGATCGACATGGTCGTGGCGGCCGGCGGCGGCGAGCGCGACCTGAACGTCGATACCGGCGTGCTCACCGCCGAAGCCAAGGGCGCCAATGCGCCCGGCTTCCTCAACGAACGGCTGATGAGCGATTTGCGCCCCACGTTGTTCCTGGCGCAGCTATCCAATCTGCTCGCGGGCAACATCGCCATCGTCAACGGTCTCGGCGGCACCTCGCGCACCTTCATGGGCGAAGAGGTTGCGGGCGCCGATGCGGCGCGCATCGCGCTGTCGCGCATCGCCTCGGGCGAGAGCGACATTGCGCTGGTCGGCGGCTCGCACAATGGCGAGCGCAAGGACCTCTTGGTGCTCTACGAATTCGGCGATTTCAACCTGAAGGACAAGTTTGCCCCCGTGTGGGCGCGCAAGGATCACGCCGGTTTCGCGCTCGGCTCGGCCGGCGCTTTCCTGGTGCTGGAATCCAAGACGCATGCGGAAGCGCGCGGCGCCAAGCCGTACGCGAAGCTGTCGAGCGTCGTGACTGATCTTGCCCGGCGCAAGCAGTCCGGAGACATGGCAGCGACGCTGGAGAAGCTTTGGGGCGAGCTGCCCAAGCGCGACGGCAAGGGCGCGATCATCTCGGGCGCATCGGGCGCAGAGCCGGCGACCTCGGAGGAGCGCGACTTCCTGAAGAAGCACGCCGATTTCCCGGTCCGCGCGACCGGTACGATGTTCGGGCACACCATGGAAACGCAGTTTCCGCTCGGCATTGCGCTCGCGGCGCTCTCAATCTCGCGTGGCGCGCTGTTCCCGCCGAACGATTCGACCGGGACCGAGATTGAAATGCAGGGCGCGCCCACCCAGATTGTGGTGGTGGGAGCCGGGCACTGGCGCGGCGAAGGCATGGCGCTAGTCGAGGCTGTTGGCTAAAGCGCCCAGCGCTTTAGCTCGTTGTTGTTTGAGCATGATCTGGTCGGAAAACCGCGTTACACTTTTCCGGATCATGCTCTAGCTCTATCGGGGGACGATCCACATGACTGCACCACGCGACAAACTCGGACGTCCCGTCGTCGTCGTTACCGGCATGGGCATCACGACCTCGCTCGGCGCCGGCAAGGCCGACAATTGGTCGAAGCTGGTCGCCGGCGAATCCGGCATCCGCACCATCACTCGCTTTCCGATCGACGGCCTGAAGACCACGATGGCCGGCACGGTCGATTTCGTCAGCGTCGATCCGTTCTCCTCGACCGGCCTGTCGGAGCGGATGGCCGAGCTTGTCACTCAGGAAGCGCTCGAGCAGGCCGGCATCGGCGCCAAGGGCGATTTCCCCGGGCCGCTCTTCCTCGCGGTCGCACCTGTTGAAGTTGAGTGGCCGCAGCGCCGCGAGCTCGGACGCGCCGTCGGCAAGGCCGATTTCAACTATGACGATTTGCTGCGCATCTCCGGCGGCGGCAAGTACAACGCCTATCATCACCGCTTCATGTTCGGCTCGGTCGCAGCCCACCTCGCTGAGACCTTTGGCACCAAGGGCTCGCCGATCTCGCTGTCGACGGCCTGCGCATCCGGCGCCACCTCGATCCAGCTCGGCGTCGAGGCGATCCGCCGCGGCGAAACCGATGCGGCGCTGTGCGTCGCGACCGACGGCACGGTGAATCCGGAAGCGCTGGTGCGCTTCTCCCTGCTCTCGGCGTTGTCGACCCAGAACGATCCGCCGCAGGCGGCCTCCCGCCCCTTCTCCAAGAACCGCGACGGATTCGTCATGGCCGAGGGCGCCGGCGCGCTGGTGCTCGAAAGCTACGAGGCGGCCACCGCGCGCGGTGCAAAGATTCTCGGCGTGATCGCCGGCTGCGGCGAGCTCACGGACTCGTTCCACCGCACCCGCTCCTCGCCCGACGGCAAGCCGATCATCGGCTGCATGAACAAGACGCTGGCCGATGCCGGCATGACGCCTGATCAGATCGACCACATCAACGCGCACGGCACCGCGACGCCCGAGAACGACAAGATGGAGTTCAACACGACATCGGCCGTGTTCGGCGATCTCGCGCAGAAGATCCCGGTCACCTCCAACAAGTCGATGGTCGGCCACACCATCTCGGCCGCAGGCGCCGTTGAGGCGATCTTCTCGCTGCTGACGCTCGAGCATCAGCGCATTCCGCCGACCATCAACTACGAGACGCCGGATCCCACGATCCTGTTCAACGTGGTCGGCAACAAGGCGCGCGACGCCCGCGTCACCGCGGTGATGTCGAACTCGTTCGGCTTCGGCGGCCAGAACGCCTCGCTGATCCTGACCCGCGAACCGGCCTAAGGCCGGCTCCGCGCGTCCCCTCCGCGATGAACCGCCTGCTCCTCCGCTCCCGGGCGCGCCTGCGCGATGCCCTCAAGCCGGTGTCCGAGGCCGCGGTCGGCGGGCTGACGATCGCGCTGCTGCGCACCACGCGCTATTTCGATCCGGACAAGACCGCGGAATTCTTCGCCCGCTCTGCGCGCTTGATCGGCCGCTTCCTGCGGGAAGACCGCATCGGCCGCGAAAATCTGAAGGCTGCATTCCCGGAAAAATCGCCGGAGGAGATCGAGCAGATCCTGACCGGCGTCTGGCACAATCTTGGCCGCATCGGCGCCGAGTTCGCCCATCTCGACCACATCTGGGATTACGACGTCGACCATCCGGACAAGCCGAGCCGGATCGAGTTCGACGCCCGCACCAAGCAGCTGTTTGACAGCTTACGCGACGACGGCAAGCCCGCGATTTTCTTCGCCAGCCACACTGGCAATTGGGAAATCCCGGCGCTCGGCGCCGTCGCCCACGGCCTCGACTGCGCGATCCTGTTTCGCCGTCCCAACAGCGAGGCGGCCGACCGCGCCATCGAGCGCACGCGTGCGGTCAAGATGGGCACGCTGGTCGCGGCCGGACGCGAGGCGCCGCTCAAGCTCGGGCAGGCGCTACAGAACGGCCAGCACGTTGCCATGCTGGTAGACCAGTGGTTCACCAACGGCGTCGACGTCACTTTCTTCGGCCGCAAGACCAAGGCCAACCCGACGCTGGCGCGCCTCATCCGACAGGTTGAATGCCCGATCCACGGCGTTCGCATTATCCGCCTTCCCGACCATCGTTTTCGCGCCGAGCTCACCGAAGAAGTGAAGCCGGTGCGCGACGCCGCCGGCAATATCGACATCCAGGGCACCATGCAGGCGGTGACGTCGGTGATCGAAGGCTGGGTGCGGGAATATCCGGACCAATGGCTTTGGCTGCATAGAAGGTGGCGGTAACCACCGGTCCGTCGTCCTCACCGCCCCGTCTTCACCTTGGTCCAGAGCCGGTTGATGATGCGCTGGGTGGCGGGGTCGCGCGCTGTGATGACGAATAGTTTTGAGAGCGTCGCCTCGTCCGGATAGATGTTCTTGTCGTTGAGGATCTTCGGATCGACCAGCTTCTGGCTGGCGAGGTTGCCATTGGCGTAGGACAGGAAGTCCGAGTTCTTGGCGGCGACGTCGGGGCGGTAGAGGTAGTTGATCAGCTCGTAGGCTTCGTTGACATTCTTGGCATCCGCGGGGATCGCGAGATTGTCGAAGAACATCTGCGCGCCCTCCTTCGGAATCGCGTAGCCGATCTCGATGCCGTTCTTGGCTTCCGCCGCACGCGCGCGGGCCTGCATGATGTCGCCGGACCAGCCGACCACGAAGCAGATCTCGCCGGTCGCGAGTGCGCTCAGATATTCGGAGGAGTGAAACTTGCGCACGAAGGGACGGACCTTGGCGACGACATCGGCGGCCTTCTCGAGGTCCGACTGCTTGGTCGAGTTCGGATCGAGCCCGAGATAGTTCAGCGCCGCCGGAAAGATGTCGTCGGCGGAGTCGAGCATGTGCACGCCGCAGTCTTTGAATTTTGCGAGGTTCTCCGGCTTGAAGACGATGTCCCAGCTGTCGATCTTCGCGTCAGGCCCGAGGATCTGCTTCACCTTGGCGACGTTGAAGCCGATGCCCGTCGTGCCCCACATGTAGTTCGCAGCGTAGACGTTGCCGGGATCGTAGGTCGCGAGATTCCTGGTCACCATCGGCCAGGCATTGGCAAGGTTCGGCAGCTTCGACTTGTCGAGCTTCTGGAAGATGTTCGCCTTGATCTGGCGCTGCAGGAAATAAGCGGTGGGCACCACGACGTCGTAGCCGGACTTGCCGGCCATCAGGCGCGTCTCCAGCGTCTCGTTGGCATCGAACGTGTCGTAGACCACCTTGATGCCGGTCTCCTTGGTGAAAGCCTCAAGGACGTCGGGCGCCATGTAGTTCGACCAGTTGTAGAAGTTGACGACCCGCTCCTCGGCCCCGGCGGGAGGCGAGGCGAACGTCAGGGCTGCGGCGATTGCAAAACCAAGGCAAAGCCTGAAGCGGCTGACGTCAGTCATCGCTGTCTACCTCTTGCGTCCGCGGATCGCGTCTGACAGCCGCTCCAGCGCGGTGTCGAGCGTCTGGTCCTTCTTGGCAAAGCAGAAGCGGACCACCGAGGTCACCGGATCCTGCTCGTAGAACGCCGAGACCGGGATCGCCGCGACCTTGTAGTCTTTCACGATCCGCCAGCAGAACTCGGCATCGCTCTCGTTGAGTCCGAGCGGAGAGAGATCAACGGTAAGGAAGTAGGTTCCTTGCGACTTCAGAACGGGGAACCCGAGGCTCTCCAGCCCCTTGGTCAGGCGGTCCCTGCTCCGGGTCAGATCCTTGCGCATCGACAGGAAGTACTCGTCGGGCTTGCCGAGGCCGTAGGCGACGGCAGCCTGCAGGTTCGGCGCGGTGGTGAAGGTCAGGAACTGGTGCACCTTGGCGGCGACGCGCAGCAGCGGCGGCGCGGCGCAGACGAAGCCGATCTTCCAGCCGGTCAGCGAGAAGATCTTGCCCGCCGAACCGACCTTGATGGTGCGCTCACGCATGCCGGGGATGGTGATCAGCGGGATGTGCTTGTGCTCGTCGAAGGTGACGTGCTCCCAAACCTCGTCGCAGATCGCGATGACGTCGAACTCCTGGCAGTAGCGTGCGAGCAGCTCGAGGTCCTCGCGCGGATAGACCACCGCGGACGGATTCAGGGGATTGTTGAACAGCACCGCCTTGGTCTTTGAATTGAAGACGCTTTTCAGCATGTCCTCATTCAATCGCCAGCCCGGCGGCTCGAGCCGCACCAGGCGCGGAATGCCGCCGGCCTGGCGGATGATCGGCAAGTAGGAGTCATAGACCGGCTGGAAGCAGACCACCTCGTCGCCGGGCTGGACCACCGCGAGAATGGCCGAGGTCAGCGCCTCGGTGCCGCCTGACGTCACCATCACCTCGCTCATCGGATCGAGCTTGAGGCCGTGCCAGTGGTCGTAATGGGTCGCGATCGCCTGGCGCAGTTCAGGGATACCCATCATCGACGGGTACTGGTTGTAGCCGTTGAGCGAGGCGTCGGCCGCGGCGCGGCGGATATCCTCGGGGCCGGGGTCGTCAGGGAAGCCCTGGCCGAGATTGATGGCGTTGTTGTCGCGTGCGGCTTGCGACATCGCCTCGAAGATGGTGACGGGAAGGTCGGCGAAGACCTTGTTCAAGGAAGAGCTTTTGGACATCGACCCGATCAGCCACCGACCTTGCTGGGAAGACCCGCAGCCTTCCAGCCGAGCATGCCGCCGGCCAGATGCTTGTCGTAAGGCAGGCCCGCGGCCTGGGCGGCGAGCGAGGCGGTCACCGAGCGCTTGCCGGAGCGGCAGGCGAACACGACCTCCTTGCCTTGGGGATCGGGGATCGCCTTGGGATCGAAGGTCGAGAGCGGCACGACGACGCCATAAGGATAGGCCTCGGCCTCGACCTCGTTCGGCTCCCGGACGTCGACGAGCAGATAGCGGCCCTCCGTGACACCCTTGGAAACCTCCTCGGGGGTCAGATCCTGTACTTGATTTGCCACATCATCCTCCAACGTCGCGGGGCCCGTCGCCGGGCGCTCCCGGCCGGCGGCAACCTCGCCTCTCGGCATGCGAAAATCAAGCGCTACAAAGGCTTGAGCTGCCTTGCGCAAGTTAAAGCTAAATCGCAGCGACTTGAAGTGCGGCTTTGAATCCCGCCCCTAGATCGTGACCTGCGTGCCGACCTCGACGACGCGCCCCGAAGGGATCTGGAAATAGTCGGTCGCGTCGTTGGCGGAGCGGCTGAGCGAGATGAACAGCCGGTCCTGCCAGCGCGGCATGCCCGAATGGACGGCGGGCTTCAGCGCCCTGCGCGACAGGAAGAACGACGTCGACATGATGTCGAACTGCCAGCCGAGCTTGCGGGCGATCGCCAGGGCCTTCGGCACGTTGGGCGATTCCATGAAGCCGAACTTCAGCGTCACCTTGGAGAAGGTCGGGCTGATCGCCTCCAGCTTCACCCGCTCGGCCGGATCGATGCGCGGGGTCTGCGCCGTCTCTATGGTGAGAATGACATTCTTCTCGTGAAGCACCTTGTAGTGCTTCAGACTATGCATCAGCGCGGTCGGCGCGCTCAGGGGATCGCTGGTCAGGAACACGGCGGTTCCTGGGACCCGCTGCGGCGGCCGCTTCTCCAGCATCGCCACGAGGTCGGCGAGCGGGAATTCGAGCTTGCGCGACTTGTCGAACAGGAGCCTGCTACCGCGCCGCCACGTGTACATCATGATGATCATGAGGGAGCCGAGCGCGAGCGGCACCCAGCCGCCCTCGAACACCTTGAGCAGGTTGGCGGCGAGGAACGTCAGGTCGAGGAACAGGAACGGCGCGATCAGGGCCGCAGCCCACAGCGGCGACCACTTCCAGGCTTTCCAGATCACGACAAAGCCCATCAGGCCGGTGACCACCATGGTGCCGGTCACGGCGATGCCATAGGCGGAGGCCAGCGCGCTGGAGGAGCGGAACAGCAGCACCATCATGATCACGGCCACCAGCAGCAGCTGGTTGATGCGCGGGATGAATATCTGGCCGGAATGGGCTTCAGACGTATGGCGAATTTCGAAGCGCGGCAGCAGCCCAAGCTGAATCGCCTGCCGCGTCAGCGAATAGGCGCCAGTGATGACGGCCTGGCTCGCGATGACGGTGGCGGCGGTGGCCAGTACGACCATGCTGCCGCGAATGATCCCTTGCGGGAAGAGCTGGAAGAACGGGCTCTCGATCGCGGCGGGATCGCCGAGGACGAGCGCGCCCTGCCCCAGATAGTTCAGCGCGAGCGAGGGCAGCACGATGAACAGCCAGGCGGTCTGGATCGGCCGCTTGCCGAAATGGCCAAGGTCGGCATACAGCGCCTCGGCGCCGGTGACGGCCAGGAACACCGCACCCAGCGTGACGAAGCCGATGATGCCGTGGTGGAGCATGAACGAGACCGCATAGAACGGGTTCAGCGCCAGCAGCACCTGCGGCTGCTGAATGATCGGACCGATCGCAGCGGCCGCGATCACGCCAAACCAGACGCACATCACCGGTCCAAAGAACGCCGCGACGCGGGCGGTGCCGCGCGATTGAACGGCGAACAGGACGACCAGGATCAGCACTGTGAGCGGAATGATGTAGGGCTCGAACCGCAGCGTGACGTCCTTCATGCCCTCGAGGGCCGACAGCACCGACACTGCCGGCGTGATCACGGCATCGCCGTAGAACAGCGCGCCCGAAATGATGCCAAGCATGACAATGGTCGCCCCGCCCGTGCCGACCGCACGCTGGGCCAGCGCCATCAGGGCCAGGGTGCCGCCCTCGCCGTTGTTGTCGGCGCGCAGGAGAATCACGACGTATTTGAGCGTCACCACGACGATCAGCGCCCACAGGATCAGCGACGCCACGCCGAGGACAGCCGCCGACGTCGGCGCGCCTTCGGCGCCGGACGCCGCCATCACCGCCTCACGGAACGCGTAGAGCGGGCTGGTGCCGATATCGCCATAGACGACGCCGATGCTGCCGAGCGTCAGCGCGCCAAAGCCGGCGGTGGTGTGGGCATCGCCATGCCCATTGGCCGCCGCCGTTTCCGGGGCGGGAACTGCTACGTCACTTGTCATGGGAGAGCCTGGTGGCCTCTAAAAATGCTTCACTGCACAACGGCTGAAGAGAGCGCGCGGCTTATAGTCCTGCGCTGCCGGCATAGCCTAGCCCGATTCTGGGCCCTTGGCATGCAAATTTTGCATGGGTCCGCCATTGCGTCCCAATTTCCGTTCAGATGGTGACCTGGGTTCCGACTTCAACCACCCGGCCGGTCGGAATCTGGAAATAGTCGGTGGCGTCATTGGCCGAGCGGCTGAGCGCGATGAACAGATGGTCCTGCCACAGCGGCATGCCCGATTGCGCCGAGGCCTTCAGCGAGCGCCGCGACACGAAGAACGACGTCGACATGATGTCGAACTGCCAGCCCTGCTTGCGTGCGATCGCCAGCGCCTTGGGCACGTTGGGCTGCTCCATGAAGCCGAAGCGCAACCGGACCTTGGAGAACTTCTCGCTGATCTTCTCCATCTTGAAGCGCTCGGAGAGATCGACCCGCGGCGTGTGCGCGGTCTCGATGGTCAGGATCACGTTGTGCTCATGCAGCACCTTGTTGTGCTTGAGGTTGTGCAACAGCGCCGTCGGCACGAAAGCGGGATCGCTGGTCAGGAACACTGCCGTGCCCTTGACGATGTGCGGTGGCCGCTTCTCCAGGCTCCTGATCAGGTCTTCCAGCGGCACCTCGATGCGGCGCGTCTTCTGGATCAGGATTCCCGAGCCGCGCCGCCAGGTCCAGATCGTCCCAGCCATCGCCACGCCGAACAGCAACGGGACCCAGGCGCCTTCGAGCAGCTTCAGCAAATTGGCGCTGAAGAAGGTGATATCGACCATGACAAGGGGCAGGATCACGGCCGCCGCCGCAGCAGCCTTCCAGTTCCACAATTTCCAGATCACCACGAAGCCCATGATGCCGTCGGCGACCATGGTGGTGGAGACCGCGATGCCATAGGCCGAAGCGAGATTGCTGGGTGTGTGGAACAGCAGCACCAGCAGCATCACGCCGATCAGCAGCAGCCGGTTGACGCGCGGCAGATAGATCTGGCCCGCATGGGTCTCCGACGTGTAGCGCACCTCGAAGCGCGGCAGGAGGCCCAGCTGCACGGCCTGATAGACCAGCGAATAGGCACCTGTGATTACCGCCTGGCTCGCGATGACGGTCGCAGCCGTCGCGAGCCCGACCAGCGGCAGCACCAGATGCTCGGGCACCATGCGATAGAACGAATGCTCGATTGCGCTCGGATCGGACAGCACCAGCGCGCCCTGCCCGAAATAGTTGATCAGCAGCGAGGGCAGCACGAAAAACATCCAGGCCGATTGGATCGGCTTGCGGCCGAAATGACCGAGATCGGCATAGAGCGCTTCGCCGCCGGTCACGGCGAGGAACACGGCGCCAAGCGTCACCAGGCCAATCGTGCCGTGCGACAGCAGGAATTGCAGCGCGTAATAGGGATTGATCGCAACCAGCACCGACGGATCGTCGGCGATGTGAATGACACCCAACACGGCAAGACACGTGAACCAGATCACCATCACCGGGCCGAAGGCCGAGGCCACCAGCGCCGTGCCCTTGCTCTGGACCGCGAACAGCAGCAGCAGGATCAGCACCGTGAGCGGCACGACGTAATGCTCGAATGCTGGTGTTGCGAGCTTCAGTCCGTCGACCGCCGACAGCACCGAGATCGCCGGCGTAATCATGGAATCACCGATGAACATCGAGGCGCCGACGACGCCGAGTGCCAGCAGGGGCCAGCTGCGGCGCCCCAGCGCGCGCTGGCCGAGCGCCATCAGCGAGAGCGTGCCGCCCTCCCCGTTATTGTCGGCGCGCAGCAGCAGCAGCACGTATTTGGTCGTGACGACGATCAGCAGCGCCCACAGGATCAGCGACAGCACGCCGAGCACCATTAGCCGCGTCACCGGCGCGCCGTGAGCCGCGCCCCTCACCGCCTCATGGAACGCGTAGAGTGGTGAGGTGCCGATGTCGCCGAAGACGACGCCGATGCTCCCAAGCGTCAGGGCCCAAAAACCTGATGTGGCCGGCCCCTCCTGGGTCTCGGCCTGTGTGATGCTCGCCGTCATAAGGGTGGAAAACGCTTCGTCCCTGGAATTGATCCGGTGCCCTCGGCGCTTCCGGCGCACCTGGCAATCGGAGGGTCACCATAGCAGGCGCCACGGCAGATGCTGTGACGGCGCAGCCACGCTCGCCGCCATCGCGATTGGCGACAGGTAAAATGGTAGCGCAAGACCCTTAGGGCTTCAAGTTCGGCGGCAACGGCGGATCTTCGCGCATCAGGGTGATGGTGACGCGGCGGTTCGCGGCGAGCGATGGATCGTCCGGGAACAACGGCTGGGTGTCCGCCTTGCCGGAGACTGCGAAGATGTGCGACGGCGGCAGGCCCTCGCGCTCGAGGATCTGGCGCACCGCATTGGCGCGATCGGCCGACAGGTCGAAGGCACCATAGTCGCTGCGCGTCGGCACGAAGCCCGCCGCGGTGTGGCCGGCAATGGAGACGCGCAAGGGTGTGGCCTTGAGCGGGACCGCGAGCTTCTCGATCAGGCGGCGGGTGCGATCGTAAGGCACCTTGGATCCGTCCGCGAACATCGAACGGCCATCCTGGTCGACGATCTCGAGGTTGAGGCCCTGCTTGGTCTCTTCGAACATGACATGCTTGGACATCTCGGTCAGTTCCGGCATGTCCTGCAACGCCTGACGCAGAGAAGCGGCAGCCAGCGCAAAATTGCGATCGATCTTCATCTTCGCGCCCTGGGTCCGGTCGCGATCTTCCTGGTCCGGGGTCGGCGTGTTCGAGGCGTCCTCGGGCTCGATGTGGTCGACGTTCTTGAGCCGCGGCCGGGTCGGCAGACCGTCCGACTCGACGATGCCGGCGTAGCGCGCTTCGCTCTGCACGCCAAAGGCATCGCGCATGGAGCCCGCGACGACCTTGAGCTTGTTGGCGTCCTGGGTCGAGAACGCAACGAGCATGACGAAGAAGCTCATCATCAGGCCCATCAGGTCGGCGAAGGTCACGAACCAGCCGTGACCGCCGCCGTGAGCATCGCCGCGCTTCTTCTTGGCCATGTCCTAAATCCCGCGGGGCGGTGTTACGCCGGCACCGGCTCGCCTTCGGCGTGGCGATGCTTCTCCGGCAGATAGGCCAGCAGCATTTCGCGCACCAGCGTCGGGCTCTTGGAGTCGCGGATCATCAAAATGCCATCGATGATCAGCGTGCGGTTGGTCTCTTCGTCCAAGAGCTTGCCGTGCAGCTTGTCGGCGATCGGGATGCAGAACAGGTTCGCGACCAGCGCGCCGTAGAGTGTTGCGAGCAGCGCGGTCGCCATGAACGGACCGAGCTTGGAGGGGTCGGTCATGTTGGCGAACATCTGCACCATGCCGATCAGGGTGCCGACCATGCCGAAGGCAGGGGCGCAATCGCCGACGGCGCGATAGATCTTGCTGCCTTCGTCCAGATGCATCAGGAAATTGTCGCGGTCGCGCTCGAGATTGTCGCGGATGAAATCGAGGTCATAACCGTCGGCGACGTAGCGGATGCCCTTGGCGAGGAACGGCTCGTCGGTCTCGACCTTTTCCAATCCCACAGGCCCCTGCTTGCGGGCGATCTCGGCGATGCGGGCGAGCTCGTCGACGAGGTCGTGCGCCGACAGCCGGCTCATGGTGAAGGCGAACTTGGCGCCGAGCGGCAGGCCATGCATCAGCGCCGAGAGCGGAAAGCGGATCATGGTCGCGGCGGTCGATCCACCGAAGATGATGATCATCGCGTGCTCGGAGACGAACATGTGAAGATCGCCGCCCAGCAGCATCATCGTCGCAATGACGATAATGCCCGCCACGAGGCCGACGCCCGTCATGATATCCATGGAAGACTCCAACGCGTACGCGACAACGGCCATCCTGGCCGGTGGTGCGGCCCAACCCCGAACCGCATTGGAAACCGTAGAGCGCCGCCCTTAAAGCTGCGTAAAGGTTAAGTTCAGCCGATGCGACCGAGCGGCGCAAGGTGACGGAACGACCGCGGCTTTGCCGTTCTGCGACATCAATCTCAACACTTTGCTAACCATAAAGGAGGCGGGTCAGGACGACAGTCCTGTCAGCTCCAGGCTGAGCGCGCGCAGGCGGCGGCGCGCATCGGCATCATAGGCCTGCGGATTGGCGCGCGCCTCGTTCATGCCGTTGAAGAACAGGCCGCTTCGAGCGGCAACATCATCGCCTTCGACCAGATGCAGGATCGCCGCGCCGCCCTGCTCCACCGTCGACATCGGAGTGATACCGCCGGCGCGGACCATGGTGGTGTTCATATAGGTCGCCGGATGCAGCGCGTTCACGGTGATCCGGTCGCCTCTCAATTCCTCGGCGAGATCGATCGTGAACATGATCTGCGACAGCTTGCTCTGCGCATAGGCGCGCGAGCCGCTATAGCCCTTCGTGATCATGACATCGTCGAAGTCGATCGGATGCTGGCCAAGCGAGGCGACATTGACGATGCGCGAGGGCGCAGCAGCCTTCAGCAATGGCCTCAGCAGATGGACGAGCAGGAAGCCTGAGAGATAGTTCACGGCAAAGCGCAGCTCGTGACCATCACGGCTCTCCTGCCGATGCGGCCCGTCGTTCTGCGAGCCAATGCCGGCGTTACTGACGAAGACGTCGAGACGCTTGTGATCTCCGATCACCGCCGCGGCAAGGCCGCGCGCACCTGCCATCGACGATAGATCGGCCTGATAGAAGGTCGGCGCAGCGTGCCCGGCCTTCACGATCTCATCGATCAGCCCCTTTGCGCGCTCGGCATTGCGGCCATGGATCAGGACGTTGGCACCTTCGGCGGCAAGGCGGGTTGCAACATAGCGCCCGACGCCATCGGTCGAGCCCGTGATCAGCACCGTCTTGCCGCGCATGTCCATGACGTCATCCCGGGCCAGAGCATGATCCGGAAAAGTGTGAAGCGGTTTTCCGGCGAGATCATGCTCCAGAGAAAAACCTAAAGCGCGATGATTCGCGCTTTAGTGGATCTCCGCCGAGCGCTTCAACGCGGCTTTCAACTTCTCCAGCGAGAAGTCGGGGCTGCGGGCGATCTCGAGGATCGGCGTCTCGCGACGGCCGCAGAGCTCGGCGGCTTCAGGGAGTTTCGCAGCGATGTCGAGCGGGATCACGATGGCGCCATGCCGGTCGGCATGGATCAGATCGTCCGACTTCACGGTCATGCCGGCGACGCGCACCTCGCCGCCAAAGCTCTCGGCATGCACCCAGGCATGCGACGGGCCGATCGAACCAGCCAGCGCCTGGAAGCCCGGCGCCCATTGCGGGATGTCGCGGATCGAGCCGTCGGTGATGACACCGAGACAGCCGAGCGCCTTGTGCACGTTGCTTTGCACCTCACCCCAGAACGCGCCATAGCCGACGTCGGGGCCATCGATGTCCTGGATCACCGAGATGCGCGGACCGTGGCCGGTGCCGACATATTCGTAATATTCGATGCGGCGCTTCGACTGCTCTTCGGCTGGCAGCGACGATTTCAGCACCGAGCGGATCGCGACTGTGCGGGCATAGCCGACCATCGGCGGCAGATCCGGGAACGGGCAGACCAACTGCTTGGTGGTGTAGCCGATCAGGCGGCGCTCCGGCGCCACGATCTCCATAGCATTGCAGATCGTCGGCGTGTCATAGCGGCCCAGCGCTTCGAGGACGGAAGCGGGCAGCGGCCCGGTCGCGGTCTTGGTCACGGCATTTCTCCCAGATTGGCGGCTGATTGACGCGATGCCGCCGTCACATGGCGATATAGCCGAGATCGGGCCTCAACCCAACCAAGGCGCTCTCATGGCAGGTATCTTGGCAGGTATCCTGGCAGATATCCGCGTGCGATCGCTCAGTGCAGCCGTCCGGGCCGGTCGTCGTCGTGCGGCGGCTCGGACAGGCTTGCCATCGTTGGAGCAGAAGGCGGCGACGGGACCTCGCCGCCGGCAGGCGCCGTAGCTTCCAGCGCGCGTGCCTGATCGCGGTAGGATTTGTAGCCGAGCGGCAGGCAGAGCAGATACAGCGCCGTGCCGACCGACAGCACGTGCCAGGGATAGGCAATCAGGATCGCGATGAAGACGATGACAGCGACGAACGCCGGCAACACCAGCTCTGGCGACACGCGCATGCGCTTGGTCTTGCCGGAGAACACCGGCAGGCGCGAGACCATCAGGAAAGCGATCAGCAGCGTATAGGCCGCGGTCAGCGCCGCCGGCGCCCGGCCAAGCTCGAGAAACGCGACATAGATCGGCAGCAGCACGGTGATGGCGCCAGCCGGCGCCGGCACGCCCGTGAAGAAATTGGCGGCGAATGCCGGCTTGTTCGGATCGTCCATGGTGGCGTTGAAGCGCGCCAGCCTCAAGCCGCCTGAGATCGCGAACACCATCGCGGCGATCCAGCCGGCATTGCCGAGCTCGTGCAACTGCCAGAAGTACAGCATCAGGCCCGGAGCGACGCCGAAATTGACGAAGTCGGCGAGGCTATCGAGCTCGGCGCCGAACTTCGACTGGCCCTTGATCATCCGCGCGACGCGGCCGTCGATGCCGTCGAGCGCGGCCGCGAAGACAATGGCATAGACGGCGAGCGTCATCCGCCCCTCGATCGACAGCCGGATCGAGGTCAAGCCGGCGCAGATCGCCAGCAGCGTGATGACGTTGGGCACCAGCATCCGCACCGGGATCGGGCGGAACCGCCGTCGGCGAATATCGGGATCTCGGTAGTCGTAGGGCGTCATTGGCTCGTCCTCACCTGCAGGCGAGATATAGCAAGCCGTGCTTCCCTCCGCCATTGCGGCGGAAGTCCCCCGACAGCGGCTTCTTGGTTAATTGGCGCGATAGGTGCGGCCGGGATCATCGCCGGTGAGGTCGGCCAGGATGGTCTCGCCGGCGATCGCAGCCTGCCCCTCCGAGACCAGCGCCTTGGTGCCGACAGGCAGGTAGACGTCGAGCCGCGAGCCGAAACGGATCAGGCCGAACCGCTCGCCGGCGCCGACCGCCTGCCCTTCCTTCACGAAGCAGACGATGCGCTTGGCCACGAGGCCCGCGATCTGGATCACGCCGATACGGCCCTGCGGGGTCGAGATGACGAGCGAATTGCGCTCATTGTCCTCGCTCGCCTTGTCGAGTTCGGCATTGATGAAGAGCCCCGGCCGATAGGCGATGCGGTCCACCCTGCCGGCCACCGGGCTGCGATTCACGTGGCAGTTGAACACGCTCATGAACACGGAGATGCGCGGCAGCGGCCGGTCGCCGAGCCCGAGCTCGGCCGGCGGCAGCGCCATGGTGATCATCGACACCCGCCCGTCGGCCGGCGACACCACGAGCCCGTCGCGCTGCGGCGTCACGCGCACGGGATCGCGGAAGAACAGCGCACACCACACGGTGAGGATGGTGCCGATCCAGCCCAGCGGCGACCACAGCCACATCAAGATAATGCTGACAGCCGCGAAGATGCCGATGAAGGGATAGCCCTCCTTGTGGATCGGCGGGATCTGACGTTGGATCGAATCGAGGATGGACATCGGTATCTGCCGCTCGGGGTTATGGCACGGGTCGTCGCGCGGGCCTGTTTAGGCCAGAGTTGGGACCGGAGACAAGCTCACTCCGCGGCCGCCTGGGCCGTGAGGGCGTCCTCCACAGGCGGCGGCTCCCGGTTGGGCGCCTCGCCGCTGTCGGCCATACGGGCCAGTTTCTCGCGCGCGGCCTCGGCCTCGCGCTGCCTGTTCCACATGCTGGCGTAGAGACCGTCCTGCGCGAGCAGGCTGGCATGGGTGCCGCGCTCGGCGATGCGGCCCTGGTCCAGCACGATGATCTCGTCGGCGCCCACGATGGTCGAGAGCCGGTGCGCGATCACCAGCGAGGTGCGGTTCTTCGCAACGCGTTCGAGCGCGCCCTGGATCTCGTGCTCGGTGTGGGTGTCGAGCGCCGAGGTCGCCTCGTCAAGCACCAGGATCGGCGGCGCCTTCAACACGGTGCGCGCGATCGCGACGCGTTGCTTCTCGCCGCCTGACAATTTCAGGCCACGCTCGCCGACCTGGGTCTCGTAGCCCATCGGCGCCATGCGGATGAAACGGTCGATCTGTGCAAGGCTTGCCGCCTCCTCGACTTCGGCGTCGGTCGCATCCCAACGGCCGTAGCGGATGTTGTAGCGGATGGTATCGTTGAACAGCACCGTGTCCTGCGGCACCATGCCGATGGAGGCGCGCAAGCTCGACTGCGTCACCTCGCTGATGTCCTGGCCGTCGATCAGGATCTTTCCGCCGGAGACGTCGTAGAGGCGGAACAGCAGCCGCGAGATCGTCGACTTGCCGGCGCCGGAGGGGCCGACGATCGCCACCGTCTTGCCGGCCGGCACCTCGAAACTGATGCCTTTGAGGATCGGCCGCTTCGGCTCATAGGCAAAGCGCACGTCCTCGAAGCGCACTGTGCCCGCGGAAACGACCAGCGGCTGCGCACCCGGGACGTCGTTGATCTCGGCCTCGCGGTGGATCACGCTGAACATCTTCTCAATGTCGATGATCGCCTGCTTGATCTCGCGATAGACCATGCCCATGAAATTCAGGGGCTGGTAGAGCTGGATCATCATGGCGTTGACCAGCACGAAATCGCCGACCGTGTTGGTGCCGTTGCGCACGCCGATCGCGCACATCAGCATGGTGGCGGTCAGCCCGAGCGTGAAGATCACGGCCTGCCCCGTGTTGAGGACGGCGAGCGACGTATAGGCCTGGACGCTCGACTCCTCGTAGCGCGCGACCGAGCGGTCGTAGCGTTGCGCCTCGCGTGCCTCGGCACTGAAATACTTGACGGTCTCGTAATTGAGCAGCGAGTCGATCGCCTTGGTGTTCGCCTCTGTGTCGGAATCGTTCATCTTGCGACGGATGCCGATCCGCCACTCGGTCGCGACGTAGGTGTAGTACATGTAGACCGCCACCGTGATCAGCGTCGCGACCACGTAGCGCCAATCGAAGTGCCAGAGCAGCACCGCCATCAGCAGCGAGACCTCGACAATGGTCGGGATCAGCTGGAGAATCACCATGCGCACGATCACCTCGATGCCGGCGCGGCCGCGCTCGAGGACGCGCGTCAGGCCGCCGGTCTTGCGCTCGAGGTGAAAACGCAGCGAGAGCTCGTGCATATGGATGAAAGTGATGTTCGCGAGCTTGCGCACCGCATGCATGGCGACGCGCGCAAAGATGCCGTCGCGCCATTGCGTCAGCACCGCCATCACGATGCGCATGACGCCGTAGCTCGCCGTCAGCAGCAGCGGCGATGCAACCACCCAGAGGTGCCAGTTGCCGGCCTGCACCGGCGCAGTGTTGGCCCCGGTGAGCGCATCCGTGGCCCATTTGAAGCTGAACGGTACCGTCAGCGTGATCAGCTTGGCCGCGAGCAGCAGCACCATCGACCAGACCACCCGCATTTTCAGGTCGAAGCGGTCGCTCGGCCAGATATAGGGCCACAGATGCGCCAGCGTGCCGATCAGCGTGGCCCGCTCCAGCGGACCGGCTGCGGGCTCAGGCACGTCGGGCGAATGAGGTGGGCTCATGAAGAAACCTGGAGGGTCCGCCGGATGCGGGCGCGTTGCGATTAACTGTTTTCGCTCGTCATATAGAAGCTTCCGGGGCCAAGCGCACCCCGCCAGATGGCGAATCTTCGATTGTTTGTCGCCATTTACCGGTAGATTTCCGGGTAGTCCGAATCACCTGAAGGGCTTGACGGCCCTTCGCTGCAATGCATCATGGTGCCAATGAGCACGATCAAAACCGTCTGTGTCTATTGCGGCTCCGGTCCCGGAACCAATCCCCACTTCACCGAAGGCGCCAAGGCGTTCGGCAAGGCGCTCGCCGAGAACAACATCCGCCTGGTCTATGGCGGCGGCTCGCTGGGCCTGATGGGCTCGGTCGCAACCTCCGTGCTGGATCACGGCGGCACCGTCACCGGCATCATCCCCGAATTCCTGCGCAAGCGCGAGAACGCGCTGACCCGTGTACAGGAGATGATCGTCACCCCCGACATGCACGAGCGCAAGCGGTTGATGTTCGAGCGCTCCGACGCCTTCGTGGCGCTGCCGGGCGGCGTCGGCACGCTGGAGGAGCTGGTCGAGCAATTGACCTGGAAGCAGCTCGGCCGGCACGCCAAGCCGGTGTTGCTCGCCAACATCGACAATTTCTGGGAGCCGCTGTTCTCGCTGCTGTCGCATATGCGCCAGACCGAGTTCATCCGCGCCGGCCTTTCGGTCGACATCCTCAAGGCCGAACGGGTCGAGGATATTCTGCCGAAGCTGAGGTCAGCGGCGGCGCAGATCGCCGAGGCGGAAAAGCAGATGGCCCCGGACGTCGCGCGCAAGCTCTGATCATTCCGCTGGAAAAGTCACCGCCTCGATCCTGTTGCCATCGGGGTCGGTGACGAAAGCCGCGTAATAGCGAACGCGATCGTGCGGGCGGATGCCAGGTGCGCCGTCCGAGGCGCCGCCGCTCGCAAGCGCGGCGGCATGAAACGCATCGACTTCGCCGATCGTCTTCGCCCGCAAGCAGATGTGCACGCCGCTCGAAGGACCTACGCGCGGCATCCCCTCCCGCAGATTGATCCAGAATTCGGGATAGGCCTTGCCGAAACCGACCGTGCGCGGCCGCGTGACGAGGCGCGTGAGGCCGAGCGCGGCGAGCGTAGCCTCGTAGAATTTTACGGATCGCTCGAGCTCACTGACGCCGACGGAGATGTGGTCGATCATTCCCTTGCCCTCTCCTCCTCGTCATTGCGAGCGCAGCGAAGCAATCCAGAATCCCTCCGCGGAGACAGTCTGATTGCTTCGCGGAGCCTGTCATCGGGCCGCGCTGCGCGCGGGCCCGGAGGCTCGCAATGACGGTGTTTGTGGCACCGCCAGTGCCCCACGCCCTAGCCTACGCCGGCGCGCCCGATTTCACGAGCTTGTAGATCACCGAATCCATCAGCGCCTGGAACGAGGCGTCGATGATGTTCGGGGACACGCCGACGGTGGTCCAGCGATCGCCGTTCTCGTCCTCGCTCTCGATCAGCACGCGCGTCACCGCGCCGGTGCCGCCATTGAGGATACGAACGCGATAGTCGATCAGCGTCAGGCCCTCGATATATTTCTGGTACTTGCCGAGGTCCTTGCGCAAGGCAACGTCGAGTGCGTTGACGGGGCCGTTGCCTTCCGCGGCCGAGATCAGATGCTCGCCGGCGACATCGACCTTGACCACCGCGAGTGCCACAGTGACCCGCTCGCCGAGCGCGTTGTAGCGCTGCTCGACATTGACGTCGAACTGCTCGACCTCGAAATAATGCGGCACTTTGCCCAGTGTCCGGCGCGCCAAAAGATCGAACGAGGCATTGGCGGATTCATAGGCGTAGCCCTGGGCCTCGCGCTCCTTCAATTCCTCGACCAGCCGCGTCAGCTTCGGATCGCTCTTCTCATAGGCGATGCCGGCACGATCGAGCTCGGCCATGACGTTGGAGCGGCCGGCCTGGTCCGACACCAGCACCTTGCGATGGTTGCCGACCAGCTCCGGCAACACGTGCTCGTAAGTCTGCGGATCCTTCATCACGGCGGAGGCATGGATGCCTGTCTTGGTGACGAAGGCGCTCTCGCCGACATAGGCCGCATGGCGGTTCGGCACGCGATTGAGCATGTCATCGAGCGTGCGCGAAACCTTGACGAGGGTCGCCAGCTTCTCCGGTGTCACCGAAATCTCGAAGGCGTCGGAAAACTCCTTCTTCAATTTCAACGTCGGGATCAGCGAACAGAGATTGGCATTGCCGCAGCGCTCGCCAAGCCCGTTCAGCGTGCCCTGGATCTGCCGCGCACCGGCACGGACCGCGGCGAGCGAGTTCGCCACCGCCTGCTCGGTATCGTTATGGGCGTGGATGCCGACGTGATCGCCGGGGATGTGTTTTGTCACTTCAGTGACGATGGCTTCCACCTCGTTCGGCATGGTGCCGCCATTGGTGTCGCACAACACCACCCAGCGCGCACCGGCATCGAAGGCCGCCTTGGCGCAGGCGAGCGCAAAACCGGCATCTTCCTTGTAGCCGTCGAAGAAATGCTCGCAGTCGAGCATGACTTCTCGGCCGGCGGCCTTTGCGGCTGCGACGCTGTCACGGATCGAGGCGAGATTCTCTTCCTTCGTCGTCTCGAGCGCGACGCGCACCTGATAGGCGGACGACTTCGCGACGAAGCAGATCGCGTCCGCCTTGGCTTCCAAGAGGCCGGCGACACCGGGATCGTTGGAGACCGAGCGCCCTGCCCGCCGCGTCATGCCGAAGGCGGTGAAGCGCGCATGGTTGAGCTTCGGCTTGGCGCCAAAGAACTCCGTGTCGAGCGGATTGGCGCCGGGATAGCCGCCCTCGACATAGTCGATGCCGAGGTCGTCGAGCATCGCCGCGATGACCTGCTTGTCGGCCAGGGTGAAATCGACGCCGTTGGTCTGCGCGCCGTCGCGCAGCGTGGTGTCGAACAGATAAAGGCGCTCTTTACTCATTGCGGCGCTCCGAGCGTCTTTTTCATGGTGGTGTTGGCGAGCCATTCGTCATTGATGGTAACGCTGTTGCGCTGCTGGGCGGTGTAGCCGCGCTTGGCGAAGAAGTTCTGGGCGGTTTCGCTCGCGTCCACCGTGAGGGCCGCGGCGCCGCGACCGCCGGCGAGCTTCTCCAGCGCATCGACCAGCATGGTCGCGATACCCTGCCGCCCCACGGCCGGATGCACATAGAGCATGCGGATGTGATCGGCGCCGCGCAGCGAGGCGAAGCCGACCGGCGAGCCGTCCAGCGTCGCGATCAGCGTCAGGTCGGACGCGAGCCGCTTGCCGAACTCTTCGGTCTCGGCCGCCCCCATCCAGGCCTCCTGCTGCGCCTCGCTGTAGTCGTCCCCGGTCAGCTCCTGGATGCTGGCGACGAAGATCGCGGCCAGCATCGGCACGTCATCAGGCAGAAACGGCCGCAGACCGGGCTTGGGATGCGCCTGTGCCATCGTCTTCACCACATCCCGTAGAGTTTCAGCACGATCGCCACGGCGGCCCCGAGCAGCAGGATCTTCAGCGCGATGTAATAGAGCCAGTGCCGCGGAAACGGCGTATCGGGCCGCGTCATCGCACGATCTCCCAGGTTGTCCCGTCCTTGGAGTCCTTGATCGCGACGCCCATGGCGGCGAGCTGATCGCGGATGCGGTCGGACTCGGCGAAATCCTTGCGCGCCCGCGCCGCCGTCCGCTCCGAGATCAGGCGTTCGACCTCCTTGACGTCAACGCCGCTCGCCTGCTGCTTGCGATCCGTCCATTGCGCAGCGCTCTCGGAGAGGAAGCCGAGCAGCCGCAACGAGCCCGCAAGCGCGGGCACGTCACTGCCGCGCAGGCTGTGCAGCGCCGCGATCGCCAGCGGTGTGTTGAGATCGTCGAGCAGCGCGTCGACCACGGACGCAGCCGGCTTGCCGGATTCGACGTCGGCGGCGGTCCGATACCAGTCGTCAAGCGTCTTGCCACTCTCCTCCAGCGACTTCATGGTCCAGTCGATCGGCGAGGTGTAGTGCGTCTTCAGCATGTTGAGGCGCAGCACTTCACCCGGCCAGTCCTTGAGCAGTTCGTGGATCGTGATGAAGTTGCCGAGCGACTTCGACATCTTCTCACTCTCGACCTGCAGGAAGCCGTTGTGCATCCAGTAGTTCGCCATGCGCTGCTGGTGGAAGGCGCAGCAGGTCTGCGCCACCTCGTTCTCGTGATGTGGAAACACGAGATCGATGCCGCCGCCATGGACATCGAACTGCTCGCCGAGATGTTTCCAGGCCATGGCCGAGCACTCGATGTGCCAGCCCGGACGCCCCTCGGCCTTGATGCCGGCCGGCGAAGGCCAGGACGGTTCGCCGAGCTTGGACGGCTTCCACAGCACGAAGTCGGTCGAATCCTTCTTGTAGGGCGCCACGTCGACCCGCGCGCCGGCGATCATTTCGTCGAGTGAGCGCTTCGACAGCGCGCCATAGCGCGGCAGGTCCGAATTGGCCGCGTTCATCGCCTGCGGCGAGAACAGCACGTGGTCCTCCGCAACATAAGCAAAGCCGCCGGCAATCAGCCTTTCAATGATCTCGCGCATCTCGCCGATATGCTCGGTCGCACGCGGTTCGACGCTCGGGCGCAGCGCACCCAGCGCATCGACGTCGGCGTGAAACTGCTTGCCCGTGGCTTCCGTGACCTTGCGGATCGCCTCGTTCAGCGGCAGGCCGGGAAAGTCCCGGCCTGCGCGGTCGTTGATCTTGTCGTCAACGTCGGTGATGTTGCGGACGTATGTAACGTGGGCCTCGCCATAGAGATGGCGGAGCAACCGAAACAGCACGTCGAACACGATCACCGGCCGGGCGTTGCCGATATGGGCGAAGTCATAGACGGTCGGTCCGCAGACATACATGCGGACGTTGTTCGCATCGAGCGGCACGAAGGTGCGCTTCTCCCGGCTCAACGTATCGTAAAGACGCAATTCCATATGGACACCCGTCGGCTGTTGGCCGGGCGTCCAGTGCTCTCAATGTGTTTTGAGAAAAGACGGCTCCAGCCAGCGAATCGCTAGCTCGTAATCTCGCGGCAAATAATGCAGATGGCGAGGAGACCGTTCATGCCGGCCATATGGGCCACGAAGCCGGCTTTCGTCAAGAGAGCCACGGAAATGCCGCCTTATTTCCGCAAAGCGCGGCCGCCCCGCCCTGATGGTTCATCATCCTTAACCATTTGAGCCCATTCTGGAACCGGCAGTTCCTCCTTTTATGCCCCAAGGTGTTTTCATGCGAACCTTGCACGCGCTGATTTCTTGCGCCTCGATCCTTGCTGCATCCAGCGCCTGCGCTGAGACCCGCATCTTCATCATTGAAAACCAGGCCAACGGCTATGGCGTCGACCAGTGCCTGGCCAAGGGCGACAAGTGCGGCGCTCAGGTCGCCCGCACCTATTGCCAATCACGAGACTTTGCACAGGCATCAGCCTACCGCCGGGTCGATCCCGACGAAATTACCGGCTCTGTCCCCAAATCCGGCGCAAACTGCTCCCATGGCCATTGCGACGAATATGTCGCAATCACCTGCCAGCGCTGAATTCGCTCGGAACTGGCGGACCTTAGGACCCGTTTACGGCCCCTGAAACGACGTGACGATGCCGCGGGAAGCGGCTATTGGAGGGCGCGCGTCGTGCCCCCAATCGTATTGGAAAGTCACTTGGGGCCGTGACCTCGCTAGAATGGCGGATATGCCTGAACTTTTGTCCCTGTCCCGTCCCCGCTTCCTCCTTGCCTGCACCGTGCTTCTCGGCGTCGTGCTCGCCACTGATGCCTTCGCGCAGGCTGGCCCGCCGGGCGCGGCGCCGCCTCCGCCTGCTCAGGGCGGCCTCGGACCGAACCCGATGTGCGTGCGCCTGGAAGGCCAGCTCGCCGCGCTCGACCGCGGCGGCAGCAGCGATCCCGCGCGCGAGGACCAGATCCGCCGCTACCAGGATTCCCAGGCCAAGCAGCAGGCCGAACTCGACCGCGTCACCATGCAGGCCAAGCGCATGGGCTGCGACTCCACCGGCTTCTTCTCGCTGTTCAACGGCCAGTCCGCGCAATGCGGTCCGGTCAACACCCAGATCCAGCAGATGCGCGCCAATCTGGACCAGATCACTGGCAATCTCGAGCGCCTGCGCGGTGGCGGCCCGGGCGGCGGCAACCCCGAGCGCGACAGCCAGCGTCGCTCCGTGCTGGTCGCTCTCGCGCAGAACAATTGCGGCCCCCAATACGCCAATGCCGCGCAGTCGCAGGGCGGCAACTTCCTGAGCAATCTGTTCGGCGGCGGCAACAACCTGAATAATCCGCAACCTGTGCCGCCATCCGATCTCGGCCCGCAGTCCGGCACCTATCGCACCGTGTGCGTGCGCACCTGCGACGGCGCCTATTTCCCGATCTCGTTTGCGACCGTGCCGGCGCGCTTCCCCGACGACGAGAAGACCTGCAAGGCGCTGTGTCCGGCGGCCGAAGCCGTGCTCTATGCCCACCGCAATCCCGGCGAGGACATGAACTCCGCGGTCTCGATCAGCGGCCAGCCCTACACGTCGCTGCCGAACGCTTTCAAATTCCGCAGCGAGTTCAACCCGTCCTGCTCCTGCAAGGCGGCCGGCCAGAGCTGGGCCGACGCGCTGAAATCGGCCGACGACAAGGCGGCCGTCGAGCAGCAGGGTGACATCATCGTCACCGAGGAGAGCGCCAAGAAGATGCAGCAGCGCCAGCTCACCAGGGGCACGCCTGCGAATGGCAAGAAGGGCGCAGCTCCCGCGCCGACGACCGCCGCCGCGCCGGCTGCAGCGCCGCCTGCGGATGCGAACGCCGCGACCACATCGGAGAACAAGCCGATCCGCTCGGTCGGCCCGACCTTCCTGCCGCAGCAGAAGTAGGCTGCCACAAACTCAACTGTCATGCCCCGCGAAGGCGGGGCATCCAGTACTTCGGGGCAGAAGTTAGTTTTCACAATGTCCGCCGCGGCGTACTGGATCATCCGCCTTCGCGGATGATGACAGCGTCACAGGTGGCGAGACCACTTGCTCACCACGTCTCGCCTCACCCCTCGAACGCGTCGATTGACGCCTTGTTGCCGCGTGAGACCAGCGTCTCGTCCGGCACTGGCAGCTTCTCGCCCCGATCGCGGAAGCGATTGGTGATGGGATAGCGGCGGTCGCGGCCGAAATTCTTGCGCGTCACCTTGACGCCGGGCGCGGCTTGGCGGCGCTTGTATTCGGCGACGTTGAGCAGATGGTCGATCCGGGTCACCGTCTCGCGGTCGAAACCGGCGGCGATGATCTGGTCGAGCGGCTCCTCGCGTTCGACAAGACGCTCGAGGATCGCATCGAGCACGTCGTAGGGCGGCAGAGAATCCTGATCGGTCTGGTTCTCGCGCAGCTCCGCCGTCGGCGGGCGTGTGATGATGTCAGACGGGATCACCTCGCCCGTCGGTCCGAGCGCGCCGTCTGGTTTCCATGAATTGCGCAAGCTCGCGAGACGGAACACCTGCGTCTTGTAGATGTCCTTGATCGGATTGAAGCCGCCATTCATGTCGCCATAGAGCGTGGCATAGCCGACCGACATCTCCGACTTGTTGCCGGTCGTCACCACCATCAGCCCGGTCTTGTTGGAGATCGCCATCAGCAGCGTGCCGCGGGTGCGGGCCTGCAAGTTTTCCTCGGTGATGTCAGGCGGCAGGTTCTTGAAGAGGCCGGACAAGATGGTCTCGAAGCCGTTCACCGCTTCGGCGATCGGCAACACCTCGTAGCGGATGCCGAGATGGCCGGCGAGCTCGCCGGCATCGGCAATCGAGTGAGCCGCCGTGTAGCGATACGGCAGCATCACGCCATGCACCTGGTCGACCCCGAGCGCATCGACCGCGATCGCGGCACACAGCGCGGAGTCGATGCCGCCGGAAATGCCGAGCAGCACGCCGGGAAAGCCGTTCTTGCTGACATAGTCGCGCAAGCCGAGCACGCAGGCCGCGTAATCGGCGCGGTCGCCTTCGGGCTGCTCCGCGATCGGACCGGTGCAGCGCCAGTCGCCGCCGGTCCTGGTGAAACGCAATGTGGTGATGCTCTCCGCGAACGCAGGCAGTTGCGCCGCGAGCGAGAGATCGCCGTTGAGCGCGAACGAGGCGCCGTCGAACACGAGCTCGTCCTGGCCGCCGACCTGATTGAGATAGACCAGCGGCAAGCCGCTTTCGGTGACCCGCGCAACCGCCACCGACAGACGCACGTCGTTCTTGTCGCGGGCATAGGGCGAGCCGTTCGGCACCAGGATGATCTCGGCGCCGGTCTCGGCCAGCGTCTCGACCAAATTCTCGTAATCCTCGGACTCTTCCAACCAGATGTCCTCGCAAATCGGCACGCCGATCCGCACGCCGCGCACCGTGACGGGACCGGACGCGGGGCCGCGCGAAAACAGCCGCTTCTCGTCGAACACGCCGTAATTCGGCAGATTGCACTTGAAGCGCAGCGCCGCAATGCGCCCGCCATCGAGCAGCGCGCAGGCATTGTAGAGCTTGCCGTCCTCGACCCAGGGCGTGCCGATGAGCATGGCCGGACCGCCGTCGGCGGTCTCGCGCGCGAGCGCTTCGATCGCGGCGCGGCAGGCGGCCTGGAAGGCCGGCTTCTGCACCAGATCCTCCGGCGGATAGCCGGCGATGAACAATTCCGGAAACAGCACGAGATCGGCGCTGTCGGCGATGGCGCGCGAGCGTGCGACGCGAGCCTTCGCCGCGTTGCCCTCGATATCGCCCATGGTCGGATTGAGCTGGGCGAGCGTGACCGCGAATGCGTTGAGACGTTCGGTCATGGCCGCCGCCCTCGGGCTAGAGGAATCCCAATCGCTCGATGACGGCGATGATCCAGAATGCGCCGGCCATCAGCAGCGCGACGCCAACTGCGGCCGAGCCCATGTCCTTGACCCGGCCGATCTGCTTGTCGTGATCCATGGTCAGGCGATCGGCGAGCTTCTCGATCGCCGTGTTCAGCAGCTCGACGACCAGCACGAACGCAACCGCACACACCAGCTCGACTGCCCGCATCGCGGTGGCGGCGACGAACCACGCCACCGGCAGCGACAGGATCAGCGCAAAGACCTCCTCGCGGATGGCCTGCTCCGAACGGAACGCAAAGGCCATTCCGTTGCGGGAATTGATCGTCGCCTTCCAGATGCGCAGCAAGGTCTTAGAGCCCCGCCGCGGCCGGAATCGGCCGAACCTTGCCGGCGCGTTCCTGCTTCAGCAGTTCGGCGACCAGGAAGGCCATATCGATGGATTGCTCCGCATTGAGACGGGGATCGCACACCGTGTGATAGCGGTCGTTGAGATCCTCGTCGGTGATGGCGCGGGCGCCGCCGATGCACTCGGTGACGTCCTGGCCCGTCATCTCCAGATGCACGCCGCCGGCATGGGTGCCTTCGGCGGCGTGGATGGTGAAGAACGACTTCACCTCCGACAGCACGCGATCGAACGGCCGCGTCTTGTAGCCCGTGGTCGAGGTGATGGTGTTGCCGTGCATCGGATCGCACGACCAGACCACCACCCTGCCCTCGCGCTTCACCGCGCGGATCAGGCCCGGCAGATGATCGGCGACCTTGTCGGAGCCGAAGCGGTTGATCAGCGTCAGCCGGCCGGGCTCGTTGTCGGGATTGAGCACGTCGATCAGCTTCAACAGCTCGTCGGGCTTCAGCGACGGGCCGCACTTCAACCCGATCGGGTTCTTGATGCCGCGGAAATATTCGACATGGCCATGATCGAGCTGGCGGGTACGGTCGCCGATCCAGATCATGTGGCCCGAGGTCGCATACCAGTCGCCGGTCGTGGAATCGACGCGGGTCATGGCCTGCTCGTAGCCGAGCAGCAGCGCCTCATGGCTGGTGTAGAAATCGGTGGCGCGCAGCTCCGGATGGCTTTCGAGATCGAGGCCGCAGGCGCGCATGAAGTTGAGCGCGTCCGAGATGCGGTCGGCCAGCTCCTTGTAGCGGCGGGACTGCGGTGAATCCTTCAGGAAGCCGAGCATCCACTCGTGCACGCTGCCGAGATTGGCGTAGCCGCCGGTCGCGAACGCGCGGAGCAGGTTCAGCGTCGCGGCCGACTGGCGATAGGCCATCAATTGGCGCTGCGGATCCGGTATGCGCGCTTCCTTGGTGAAGGCGATGTCGTTGACGATGTCGCCGCGATAGCTCGGCAGCTCGACGCCACCAACCTTCTCGGTCGGCGATGAGCGCGGCTTGGCGAACTGGCCGGCGATGCGACCGACCTTCACCACCGGCACGGCGCCGGCATAGGTCAGCACGACAGCCATCTGCAGCAGCACGCGGAAGAAATCGCGGATGTTGTTGGCGCCATGCTCGGCAAAGCTCTCGGCGCAATCGCCGCCCTGCAGCAGGAAGGCGTCACCGGCCGCAACGCGAGCCAGTGCCTTCTTCAGGTTGCGCGCCTCGCCGGCGAAGACCAGCGGCGGAAAGGTTGCAAGCTGCGCCTCGACGTCGGCCAAAGCCTTGGCGTCGGGATAATCGGGCACCTGTAGCACCGGCTTGCTGCGCCAGGACTCGGGCGTCCACCGCTCGGACATCGCAATCTCTCCGTGAAGCGAAAAGTGCAACCTGATCTGTGGGTTGCGAGGGCCGCCTTATACACAGGCTGGCACGACACCGCCAGTTGTAAATCCATTTCGCAAGGCAAACCCTTGCGGGCAAAGCCGAATTCGCATTTGCTAGGGGGCGGCAGAGCAAACCCGGCAAGACAGCATCCACCATGGACGCGCCACTGGACGACGCTTTCATCGACGAGATCAGCTTCCCGGCGACCGACGGGTATGCGCTATCAGGCACGCTGTTCCTGCCGCGCGGCGCCAAGCGCCAAGCCGTCCTGATCAATTCGGCGACCGCCGTCCCGCGCAAGATCTACAAGGGCTTCGCCTCCTACCTCGCCCATCGCGGCTGCGCGGTGCTCACTTATGATTATCGCGGCATCGGCGACTCCCGCCTGCCGGCGATGGTCGGCTACAACCAGCCGAAATCGCTGGTCGGCTTCAAGGCCTCGATGTCGGACTGGGCCGCGCTTGATGTCACCGCGGCAGTGCGCTGGATGCGCGAGCGCTATCATGGCCTGCCGCTCGCCTACATCGGCCATTCCTTCGGAGGTCAGGCGCTCGGGCTGATCGAGAACAACAGCGAGATTTCGCGCGCGGCGTTCGTGGCCTCGCAGGCCGCGACCTGGCGACTGATGACCTCGCCGGAAAGATATCGCGTCTTCGCCTTCATGAATTTCGTCGGCGTGCCGCTGGTCCACGCACTCGGCTACGCGCCAGGCTGGGTCGGCATCGGCGAGGATTTGCCCAAGGGCGTGTTCCTGCAATGGGCCGATTGGGTTTCGAGCCCGCGCTATCTGTTCGATTCAAAATTGCCGGCGCTGGAGAACTTTGCCAGGTTCAAAGGCGAGCTGCGCGCGCTCTGCTTCTCCGACGATCCCTGGGCAACGCGACCAGCCGTCGAGCTGCTCGCGTCGGGCTTCAGCGGCATCAAGCCGGAGGTGCTGACCGTCAACCCGTCTGATGTCGGCGCCAAGGCGATCGGCCATTTCGGCTTCTTCCGCCCCGAACACCGCGACACGCTGTGGCGCGGGGTTGCGGAATGGATCCAGGGGGAGTGAGCGTCACGCCTTGTTGAAGGGAGCCGCCACCTTCCCGTCACCAATCACGGTGAAACTGATGTCCACCGTCGCCGTATGTCAGCCGTCACATCGTCGGCAACACGATTGATCGCGTTCGCCGCATGTCGGACGCGGCGAGGAGTTTCATGCAAGATCCCACCAAGAGCGGCATTCTCAGCGAGAGCAAGGTCCCCGAAGTCACGCTCGGCTTCTGGATCATCAAGATCGCGGCGACCACGCTGGGCGAGACCGGCGGCGACACCGTCACCATGACGCTCAACTGGGGCTACTTTGCGGGCACGTGCCTGTTCCTGGCGGCGATGATCGTCCTGGTCGCCGCGCAAATCCGCGCAAGCAGATTCCACCCGGCGCTGTACTGGGCGACGATCGTGGCTTCGACCACCTTCGGCACAACCATGGCCGACTTTGCCGACCGCTCGCTCGGCATCGGCTACACCGGCGGCGCAACGCTGTTGCTCGCTTGTCTCGTGCTGGTGCTCGGCCTCTGGTATCGCTCGGAGGGAACGATCTCGGTCAATAGCGTCAGCACGCCGCGCGTCGAAGCCTTTTATTGGGGCGCGATCACCTTCTCGCAGACGCTGGGCACCGCGCTCGGCGACTGGATCGCCGACACCGGCGATATGGGTTATCGCGGCGGCGCATTGATCTTCGCCGCGGCGCTTGCCGTCGTTGCAGGGTTCTACTTCTGGACCCGCGTTTCTCGCGTGACCCTGTTCTGGGCCGCCTTCATCCTGACGCGTCCGCTGGGCGCAACGGTCGGCGATTTCCTCGACAAGCCGCTCGATCATGGCGGACTAGCCTTGAGCCGGCCGCTGGCGTCCGCCGTGATCGCGGCATTCATGGTGGTTTGCCTGCTGCTGATCCCGCAACGCGCGGGACAGCATCCGGGCGAGAACCAGGCAGCCGAGCGCGCCTAGCGGATAATCGTCGTCAGCGACGAGTAGCGCTTGTTCGGCTTGGCTTCAGCCGCCGAGAACTGCGCAAATGCGTCGCTGACCCTGGTCGCCGGCGGCGTGTCGCCCTTGAAGCGGAATTCCTGCGGCTTCGGCGCGTAGAAGCTGGCGCTGTAATAGGAATCGTCGAAGCGCGCCTCGCCGACCCCGAACCATGCGTCGCACGCAAACAGGAGCGCATAGACCCCCACGACTGCAGCGACGACCTCCTTGAGAACTGACATGTTGATGCCCTGCCCTTTTGCGGCAGAATGCAGGTCGGTTCCAAAACTCTGGTTTAAGCTGCCGCGCTTCTTCTCTGCAGGGTTTGCCGCACCTGAGCGGACTCCAGACAATTTTATCGATCTCAAAAAGAGCCCGCCTGATCGGGCGGATCAGGCGGGCTCCAGGGTTTGGCCGCTCGGGAGGTATCAGACGGCCAAGTTCATCCAGAGGGCCTTGGGCTCGGTGAAATTGTCGAGCGCGGCGGTGCCGTGCTCACGGCCGAGGCCGGAATCGCGCTCGCCGCCCCAAGGCAGCCGCACGTCGGTATAGCCATAGGTGTTCATCCAGACCGTGCCGGCCCGCGCCCGCTTGACGAAGCGCTGCAGCTTGCCGACATCGCGGCTCCAGACGCCGGCGGCAAGGCTGTAGGCCGTGCCGTTAGCGATCCGTAAAGCATCGGCCTCGTCGGTGAACTTGATGACGCTGACGACCGGCCCGAAGATTTCCTCCTGCGAAATCCGCATCTCGTGCGCAACGTCGGCGAACACGGTCGGGCTGATGAAATAACCGCGCTCGCTGACCCTCTCGCCACCGGTGACGAGCCTTGCCCCTTCCTTCTGGCCGATCTCGACATAGTCGAGAATCGACTTCATCTGCTTCTCGGAAATGACGGGCCCGAGCGCGGTCTTGCGATCGAGCGGATCGCCGATCCTGATCGACTTCGCGCGCGCGGCGAGGCGCTCGACGACCTCGTCATAGGCCTTTGCCTGCACCAGCACGCGCGAGCCGGCCGAGCAGACCTGGCCCGCATTGAAGAAGATGCCGGAGGCCGCAGCCTTGCTGGCGGCTTCAAGATCGGCGTCATCAAAGATGACGTTGGCCGACTTGCCGCCAAGCTCGAGCGAGACGCGTTTGAAGTTGCTCGCCGCGCCCTTCATGATTCCGCGCCCCACACCCGGCGACCCCGTGAAGGTGACCTTGTCTACGTCCGGGTGGTTGACCAGCGCGTCGCCGACGACACGACCCGGCCCCGTGACGACATTGAAGACACCCGCCGGCAGGCCGGCTTCGAGCGCGAGCTCGGCGATGCGCAGCGCCGACAGCGAGGTCAGCTCGGCCGGCTTCATCACGATGGTGCAGCCGCAGGCGAGCGCCGGGGCGAGCTTCCACATGCCGATCATCAACGGGAAATTCCACGGCACGATCGCCGCGACCACGCCGACCGGCTCGCGCATGGTGTAGGTCAGGGCATCGTCGCGCACCGGCACGACATCGCCGGTGATCTTGTCGGCCCAGCCGGCATAGTAGGTCAGCGTGTCCAGAGCGGCCGGAAAGTCCTGGCGCGTCGTCGCTGAGATCGGCTTGCCGGCATCGATCGATTCCAGCTCGATGATCTCATCGGCGTTGCGCTTGAGCAGCTCCGCCCAGCGCATCAATATCTGGCCGCGCTCGGAGGCGCGCATCGTGCGCCACGGACCTTCGAAGGCGCGGCGGGCCGCGGCCACGGCGATCTCGACATCAGCCTCGCCGCCCTCGGCGATGGTGGCGATGACCTGCCCGGTCGCAGGATTGAGGGACTTGAAGGTGCGGCCGGAACTCGCGGGCACGCGGCGCCCGTCAATAAGCAGATGCTGCGGCCGGGCCATGAACTCAGTGGCCGGCGAACACACAAAGTCATATGCAACAGACATCATATTTCCTCCTGATCTGGTATGCCAGATTAGGCACGTAGGTAGCCGAGTAAATATGATATGGTTTGCCGATGGCCGCTCTGCATATGAAGCGAAGTTCATAAGGATCTGCGATGCTTCAGGTTGAGATCGAGGCCGTCTGGCGATTTCGCCGCGAGGGCAATCCGCGCACTGCGGTCGTCATGCTCAACGTACTCAACGAAATCAGGAAGACCGGGAAGATCACGAGCGCGGCCAGCGATGCCCACCTCTCTTACCGGCATGTCTGGAATCTGATCGAGCAATGGTCGGAGTTCTTCGGAACGCCACTGGTGGAAACCCAGCGCGGCAAGGGCTCGAAGCTGACGCCGTTCGGCGAGCGGCTGGTGTGGGCGGGCGAGCGCATGCAGGCGCGGCTCGGACCGCAGCTGGAAAACCTCGCGCAGGAGCTTGCAAGCGAGATCAAGCCGTTCCTGGAGCAGCGCCCCTCCGTGATCCGCGTCCACGCCAGCCACGGCTTTGCGGTGGCAAAGCTGCGCGAATTCCTCGACCGCGAGCCCGGCATCGGCGTCGACCTGCGCTATGTCAGCAACCAGCACTCGCTGGTGTCGCTGGCGCAGGGCGCTTGCGACCTCTCCGGCCTGCATCTGCCGCACGGCGCGCTGCGCGCCCAGGGCATCAAGGCCGCGCGCGAGTGGCTCGACCCGCGCGAGGATCGCATCATCAGCTTTGTGACGCGCGAGATGGGCCTGATGGTCGCACGCGGCAATCCGCTGCGCATTGCCTCACTCCATGACCTCACCAAGCCAAACGCCCGCTTCGTCAACCGCGATCACGATTCCGGCACGCGCCTGCTGTTCGATCAATTGCTCACCGCCCACGGCATCGACGAGAGCAAGATCAACGGCGCCCAGCAGATCGAATTCACCCACGCCGCGGTTGCGGCCTATGTCGCAAGCGGCATGGCCGATGTCTGCTTCGGCGTCGAGGCGGCCGCCCGCCAGTTCGGCCTCGACTTCATCCGCATCCTCACCGAGGATTATTTCTTCGTCTGCAAGCGCGCCTTCCTCGAGACCGAGCCGATGCGGCGCATCCTCGACATCATCCGCAGCCACGATTTCCGCGCGGCTATCGCCACCCTGCCCGGCTACACCGCATCCGACACCGGCGAAGTGACAGGCGTGAAGGCATTCCTGGAGTTGCACGCCGTACGGTGATGCGGATGCCGCCTTGTTCGCGACGGGCAAGAATGGCAATCTCGGTTTAGAGTCATTCAAGAGAGCCATCATGTCGCGCGCAAGCGCCAGATCGTTGCCCCAGCTCAGCCTTCGCATCGACATCGACAGCGAGGATCGGATCGGGCCGGGCAAGATCGAGCTGCTGGAGCAGATCCGCGATCAAGGCTCGATTTCGGCGGCCGGCCGTGCCATGGACATGTCGTACAAGCGCGCCTGGGATCTCGTCGACGAGATCAACCGCATCTGCGGACATCCCGCGGTCGAGCCTCAGGCCGGCGGCAAGAACGGCGGCGGCGCGATGCTCACCCCGTTCGGCGAAAAGCTCGTGGCGCGATACCGCAAGATCGAGCGCGACGCCGCACGCGCCGTGCACAAGGATCTTGAAGCGCTGAGGAGCGACATCGCCCGTTCCCGCAAGTCGTGACCGGAAGGGCGATACCTTAGCTGCGCGCGCTCGCGAGCAGACTGGCGGAGCAGTTGTTCTCGAGTCAGCAAGCTCTAGTTCGGCCGCGCCGTCATCTCAGGCATCGGCTGGGTCAGCGCCTCGCCGAGCAGGCTTTGCTCGTCCTTCGGGATTGAAAAGCGAACCTTGAAGCCGTCCTCGGTTTCCAGCGTGATGATGCGCTGGGTCGTATCGGTCGACTGTTCCAGCACCCATGAGGCCAGCGGATAGGCGTAGCGCAGGCTGTGGTCGCCGTAGCGGGCCTTGAGCGCGGCCTCGAGCAATCCCGGCAGCGTCATGATGAGCGCGCCGACCTGGTTGAGCGAGATGCTGACCGCGGCGGGATTGCCTGTCGCATCCTCGAAGCCCAGCGAGATCGCACCGCCGTCCTCGGCGACTTCGCAAGTCGTCAGTGACTTGACTTTGATCTCCATCGCAAATCCTCGCGCGTTCCACGCTATATTCGCGAATATATAGCGTGAGTGCCGAGATGGTCCAGTCGTGTTTTCTGGAACTTCTCGAACGATCGTCGCGCGTTCGGTCAGAACACCGGCTCGTCTCTCAGCGCGGCGATCACCTGCTCGCCTTGCGCCGTCAGGCGGTAGCTGACCAGCGGGCGGCTCGATGGCGGCTTGCGGTCGATCTCGACGATGTAGCCGCGCACCATCAGCGCTTCGAAGCTGCCGTAGTAGCCGTACATGCTGATCTGGCTCTGCCTGAGCAGCTTGAACTCGCGCAGCAGTCGGATCTCGTTGCCCGAAAGCAGCGAGCGGCGGACGCGCTGCACGAAGCTCGCGCGCTGCTCGAACCAGGCCGCATCGGGCAGCTCTCGCGAAGACGGGACGGCGTCGCGATCGCACGGACGCGCCTCGACATTGGCTTTCACTGCCGGGGGTGACGGCAGGCTGCTGCCGACCGCGTCCCGGGCAACGTCGAGCAGCGCGATCGGCCAGCGCCGCTTGTTGTCGACCATGACAGGCGCCGGCACGACATTGTCGCGCACCAGCTGCTCGAAGCGGCCGGCGGTCACGCCGACATAGGCAGCCGCGCGGCGGCGGTCGACCAGACGGGCATCCCCGTGCTCCAGCTCGCAAGCGATCGTCTCGTTCACCCCAAATCCCCCTGCCGCATCGTTGCGGGCACGTTGCCGCGCGGGCCCGAGGGCCCGTCGGCAGATGACACTAGGGTGAAAACAGTGCTCTCAAAAGGCAGAGATTTTCGCACATGTTGCTGCCGTTTCGGCAACAGCTATAGTGGTCGCCGGGGGTCCCATGCGCTTTCATTCACCGGCCATCCAGTACTTTCACGCCGTCCGCCGCACCGGCTCGATCCGAGCCGCGGCGCGTCTTTTGAACGTCGCCTCGTCAGCCGTTAGCCGCCAAATTCTCAAACTTGAACAAGAGGTTGGATCACCCTTATTCGAGCGAACCGCCCGTGGCCTGACGCTGACGACAGTCGGCGAGATGCTGGCCCGCCACGTCATGAACGTGCTGCAGGACCTCGATCGCTTCCGCTCCGACGTGGCATCACTATCAGGCGCCTGGCGCGGCACGATCAGCATCGCCTGTATCGAGTCCCTCACGGAATCGGTGTTGCCGGATTTGATCGCCTCGCATCGCAGCCGGGCCCGGCGCGTCAGCTTCACCACCGAGGTGATGGGATCGTCCGACGTGCTCGAAGCCCTGCGCCGGGGCGAGGCCGACATCGGCATCGCCATCGCGCTCAGGCATCCGCCCGACCTGCGCCAGGTCGCATTGAAGCGGTTCCGCCTCGGCGCGCTGGTCGCCCGCGAGCATCCGCTGGCACGCCGCAAGACCGTGACGCTGGAGCAATGTCTCGCCTTCCCCGTCATTCAGGCGCTGCCGGAGCTGTCGATCTATCATTTGCTGCAGCCATTGATCGCGCAGCTTTCCGAGACGCCGGAACCGGCGATCCAGGCCAACTCGATCGATTTGATGCGCGAGCTCGCCGCGCGCGGCGTCGGCGTCGCCTTCCAGACCCAGCTCGGCATTATCAGGCTGTCACGCGACAGCCAGCTCGTGTTCCTGCCGCTCGACAATGCCGGAAGCCCGGTGTGGTCGGATCTCGGCATCTATGTTCGCGCCGAGCGCACCCTGCCCGCCTTCACGGACGCATTTCTTCAGGAGCTGGTGCGCGAACTGGGCGAGCGTGAGCGGCGCGAGAATGCCGCCTATGCGCAAATCGCCTGATAAAGCGCCGCAGTAGTTTTCCGGAATAGGGCCGAGGACCGGCTACCTGATACCTTCCGCCGGTGCTATTCTTGCTTCTCCTGGCACCGCTCGGTATCCAGACATGCCGGTACGTCAGCTCACAGCTTCGCGCATCCTTCGCATCGAGCGCTTCTCGGACTTCGACGCGTTTCGCGCCAATGACGTGCTCGGTCTCGGCGTCAGCACGCCGCTCCGTCCGAAAGACGTCTCGCTGACGCGCGCCATCCTGCCGCTGCAGGACGGACTGTTCGTGCTGCAGCGTGCCTTCGCTCGCCGCCTGGAGGCCGAGGTCGGCACCGACCAGGGCATCGGCCTCACGGTGCCGTTCTCGTTTCACTCGATCACCAACGGCAGTGAGATCGACAGCTCCATGGTCAACGTCGTGCGCGGCAAGGTCCCGATCGATTCCCTCGCGCATGGCACCAACACGTACTTGATGATGCGCTTCAACTCGGAGATGCGCCATCGCGGCTGGGCTGATTACACCAGCGGGCTTACCTACTACCGCCCGCACGACGCGGCGATGGCACGCTTGCGCACCGCGATCACGAGCATGTTCAGCCTGGCCTCCAGCCTCGACGACCCCAGGGAGTTCGCATTGCTCAACCGGCCGATCCAGGAGACGCTGCTCGCCTGCCTCGACGACACGCTGGTGCCGACCGACAGTCTCCGTGCACGAGCAGGATCGTTCGACAAGCACCGCAAGCTGATCGCGCAGCTCGACGAAGTGGCGGCGATGTTCGGCAGCCGCCCGCTCTACAGCGAAGACCTCGCCGCCGCCCTCAACATCTCGGTGCGCACGCTCCAGACCGCGACGCATGCGGTGCACGGCGTGAGCTTGCATCATTATCTGCGGCTCAAGCGGCTGTGGTCCACCCGCATTCAACTCATGTCCGGCCTTTCCGGCTTGAGCGTCAAGGCCGCAGCGCTAGGCAACGGCTTCTGGCACCTCGGCGACTTCTCCCGCGGCTACCGGCTGGCGTTCGGAGAGATGCCCTCCGAGACACTGGCGCGGAGCCGGCGTCTCTGATCAGGCCGGCTCACGTCAGGCGTGCCCGTTCTCCTTGCGATGCCCGTTGTCGCTGAGACGGTCGACCCAGGCGATGCCGATCGCGGAGATGATGAAGGTCAGGTGGATCAGCACCTGCCACATCACACCGGTCTCGGTGAAATTGCTGCGGGTGGTGCCGAGATTGCCGGCCTCGATGAAAGTCCTCAGCAGCGAGATCGAGGAGATGCCGACGATCGCCATTGCGAGCTTGATCTTGAGGACGCTGGCATTGACGTGGCTCAGCCATTCCGGCTCGTCCGGATGGCCGCGCAGGTTCAGGCGCGAGACGAAGGTCTCGTAGCCGCCGACGATCACCATCACGAGCAGGTTCGAGATCATGACGACGTCGATCAGGCCGAGCACGACCAGCATGATCTGCTGCTCGCTGGCATCGAACGAATGCGCGACCAGGTGCCAGAGCTCCTTCAGGAACAGCAGCACATAGACCGCCTGCGCGACGATGAGGCCGACATAGAGCGGCAATTGCAGCCAGCGGGAGCCGAAGATCAGCCGCGGAAACAGGCCGATCGGCGGGTTCGCCAAAGGTGCTTTGGATTCGGACGACATCGATCACTCCAGGAAGACGAAGGCAGGAAGACGAAAGCAGGGGTTAGAGACTGGCGATGACAGGCGCGAGCTCGAGCGAGCCGCGATAGATCATCTCGAAGGCGACGTAGACGATGATGGCGAGACCGACATAGGCAATCCAGCGCTGCTTCTGCAGCACGCGCCCGAGCAGGTCGGCGGCAACGCCCATCAGCGCGACCGACAGCAGCAGGCCGAACGCCAGGATGTAGGGATGCTCGCGCGCCGCACCCGCAACCGCGAGCACGTTATCGAGCGACATCGAGACGTCGGCCGCAACGATCTGCATCGCCGCCTGCCCGAAGGTTTTCCGGGTCACCGCCACGCCGGTCGCGCCCCCGCCATGGTTGAACGCAAGCTGACTGGACTGTGCGGCCTGCTCGCGCAGCTCACGCCACATCTTCCAGCACACCCATAGCAGCAGCACGCCGCCGGCCAGCAGCAGGCCGATCACCTGCAGAAGCTGGGTCGCGACGCCGGCAAAAGCAATGCGCAGGCCAGTGGCCGCGATGATGCCGACGACGATGGCGCGGCGGCGCTGATCGGGCGGCAGGCCGGCGGCGGCAAGACCGATGACGACGGCGTTGTCGCCGGCGAGCACGAGGTCGATCAGAACGACCTGCAGCAGCGCGGTCAGCGCGTCGGCCGTGGTGAAGTCAATCATGTCCCATCATTCTTCGGAGCGGACGGATCCAGCCAGTGCGGCTTGCGGCGCTCGATCCAGTCGAAGACTTTCGAGCGCGAGGCGCGCAGCGCCGGCACATCCTCGGCGAGCAGCGCGAGGCCCAGCGGCAGCATCCAGATCCCGAGCACCGGCAGGAAGGACAGCGTGCCCCCGACGATAAGCAGCATCCCAGCGGGAATCCGGACCCAGCGGCTGGATGGTTGCAGGAGATAGTCGACAGTGCCGGCAAGGCGCGGCGGCAATCGATGGACAAGCGCATCGAGCCGCGGGTCGCCACCGGCAGGCCCGCTACCGGCGCCCTCGAATTTCGTCCGCTGCTCGTCCGACGCTGCACTCATGATCATTCCTTCGCGGCGACGCTGACCGCAGCCACCGGCTTGGCGCGCGGCAGCACCAGCGTCAGCAGTCGCAACAGCTTGATCGCCTGCACTTCGTGCGGATGCACGTCTTCGTCAGCGGCGGCGACGCGCTCCGACAGCTCGATGAGATGGGACGACAGCGGCAGGTCCGAGACCGGACGCAGCGTGTCGATGACGACATTAGCGAAGTCAGGCTCCTCGAGCCGTGCGGCGAGCTCATCGAACATGGACGACAAGCGGTCATCGCTGATGTGCGGCGCCAGACCGCGCTCCCTGATGAAGCGGATCACCTCGTCGCGCTCGACCGGGGACACGCGCCGGTCAGCGACGGCAACCAGCGCGCCTGATATCACCAGTGCAGCCGCAGCCTGCTCGCTGAAACGCGACGGCTCGGTGATTTCGGGTTCGATGGGATTGGAATGGATAGCGTCAGACATCGTTGCTCCCTTTGCTTGCGAAATGGCCGCGGGGCTAGCGATGGGGACGATCGGGTCGGAGGGAACTCAAGAGGGCCCGACAATCGGCCGATCCATCGCATTCGCGCGGGACAGGTCATCCGACATCGCGAGGTTTTGCTGACATGATCAGCGTCCTCGCCAGAGGGGCCCGGATTCTTGTTCGCTTCAGAAATAACGATGGGTGGGCCGGAATCAAGGCATCGGGCTGCGACCAGCCGCCGCATCGGGTTCCGTGGTGTCAAACCTGATCAAGACATCAGCGTGCTTAACCCAATCGCTCCACGAGATGCGCGCGCGATGGCGACGGATCGAACCTATCGCCGAAATATTGCGTTTCGTGCGTTACCAGCCCGTCACGGAATTCCATGATGCTGACGACATAGGACGGTATGCCGTCATAGGTCAGGACGAATTCGCTGACCCAGAGATCACCACCGCCGATGATCCGCCGCACCGTGAAGCGCTTCTTGTTCGGCTGCACAAAGCGGCTTTCCTTGATGTTGCGGCGACCGTGAATGCGCTCGCCGGACTGCGGATAGTCGAGCACGGCATCCTCGCGATAGATGTCGTGCTCCGCCTCGAAATCGTTCGCGTCCGAGGCGTCCCAGTGGCGCTGGAGCGCTGTCCGCGTGGCATTGTCGTCCATTGCGACCTCCCGCTTTGCGATGACCTGCCTTTAAATCGGCGTGCAGACGGCCGGCGGCAAGACGATCTAGCAAAGTCTAACAACGCCTAACGTGCCAAAGCCACGAACCGGATGCAGATTGGCACCTGCCTCGATCCGGAATCCGCCGGGTCGAAGCGCGGCTCTGGTCACGCCGGAGAACAGAAATGGCACGCTTGCTGTCCGTCAATGTTGGCCTGCCGGGCGACGTCACCTGGCAAGGCAGGACGGTCCATACCGGCATCTGGAAGTCTCCCGTCGAAGGCCGGCGCAGGGCGCGACGGCTCAACATCGACGGCGATGGCCAGGGCGATGCCGCAGGTCACGGCGGCGAACAGCGCGCTGTCTACGTCTATCAGGATGAGTCCTATCGTTATTGGCAAAAACATCTGGGGCGCTCGAACCTCGTCCCTGGCCAATTCGGTGAGAACTTCACGGTTGAAGGCTTGGCCGACGCCGACGTCTTCATCGGAGATCGTTACAGGATCGGCTCTGCCCTGTTCGAGGTGACGCAGCCGCGCGTCACATGCTACCGGCTTGGCATTCGCATGCGGGAGCCCGACATGGCTGCGCTGCTGGTCAAGCACGGCCGGCCCGGCTTCTATTGTCGCGTGATCGAGGAAGGTGACGTCGGGGCCGGCGACGAGATCGTTCGGGTCGCGAGTGGGCCTGAAGGGATGAGCGTGTCCGAGATCAACGCGTTGCTTTACCTGCCCCCTCACCCGCGCGACGGTCTTGAACGCGCGCTGAAGATTCCGGCGCTGAGCCGTGGCTGGCATCGTGCCTTCGAGGCGCTGCTTGGCCAGAATGCGGCGGCCGGCAACGCCGGTCTCGGCCCCGCTGCAAGCCCGCCTCCGGCGTGGCACGGATTCCGACCGTTTCGCGTTGCGCACAAGATCGTCGAAACCAACGACGTGACGTCGTTGGTCCTAGAACCCGCGGATGGACATGCCGGGGCGGCCGCCCTGCCCGGTCAATTCGTCACCATCAGGCTCGGGCCTTCCAATACGCCGCCGATGACGCGCAGCTATTCGCTGTCGAGCCAGGTCGACGCGGCGTCCTATCGTCTCAGCATCAAGCGGGAGCCGCACGGCATTGCCAGCGCATACGTCGCCGACGAGCTCCGGTCCGGCGACATCGTGCAACTCGGCGCGCCCCGCGGCAGCTTTACACTACGAAAGGACAAGCGGCCGGTCGTTCTGCTGAGCGCCGGCATAGGCGCGACGCCGGTGCTCGCCATGCTTCACGCGCTCGCAGCAGAAGGATCGTCACGAGACATCTGGTGGCTGCACGGCACCCGCAATGGCCGCGAGCACGCGTTCGCCGGCGAGGTGCGCGAGCTCCTGGCCAGACTTCCTCACCATCACAGCCATGTCTGTTACAGCAAGCCCGATCCCGGCGATCGGATCGAGATGGATTTCGACAGCGTCGGACATCTGGACGCTGCCCTGCTGCGGCAACTCAACTTGCCGCAAAACGGCGACTTCTACCTGTGCGGACCGGCCACCTTCATGAGCGACCTCACCTCGGGCCTCCACGAATGGGGCGTCGCATCCGATCGCATCCACACGGAGTTGTTTGGCGCGAGACCGTCGCTGACGCCCGGCATCAAGGCGTCGGCGAAGCCGCGCCCGCATCCGCCGGTCGGCTCGCGCGGCCCCGGACCCATGGTGTCTTTCGCCCGCAGCGGCCTCAATGTCTGCTGGGCGCCATCATATGCGAGCCTACTCGAGCTCGCCGAGGCCTGCGACGTCCCCGTGCGCTGGTCGTGCCGAACGGGAGTGTGCCACAACTGCGAGAGCGGGCTGATTGCGGGCGGCGTCAGCTATCAGCCCGATCCGCTCGACCGACCGGCGGACGGAAATGTCCTGATCTGCTGCGCCCGACCACACAGCGACATTGTGATCGATCTCTGAGACTACAGGAGAGCCGCATGCGAACCGACATGGTGCCGGGAGTGACCTTCCCGGACTACGAGCTCAGCGACCACACCGGCAAACATCGCAAGCTTTCCGAGTTGCAAGGCATCGATCCGATGATCGTCGTGCTCGGTCGCGGCGGATATTGTCCGAAGGACCGTCGGCAGACCGAGGGGCTGGTGCAACTCCATCGCGAGATGGAGGTCGGCTATTGCCGGCTGGTGACCATCACCACCGACACCATCACCCAGACCAACGAATACCGGTCAGGAGCGGGAGCGCACTGGCCTTTCCTGTCCGATCCCAGGCGGATCGTGCAGAAGGATCTCGACATCGCCGAATATACCGATCCCGTCCACAATCCGATGATCCCGCATGTCATCGTGCTCGAGCCCGGCTTGCGTATTCACAAGATCTATAATGGCTACTGGTTCTTCGGTCGGCCGACCGTCGAAGAGCTTCGCCATGATCTCAGAGCCGTCAGCATGAGCTGCCGTCCGGATTGGGACATCACCGCGCCCGGATTTAAGGCGCAATGGGATGCGGGCCACAAGGAGCATTTCTACCCCTATGGCAAGGCTTACGTCGAAACGCTCGGCGAACAGGGCTAGAAACTATAGTCCGACGCAGGCGATTGCCGAGCCGGGCTGATGAGATCGTCCAAAACTGGCAGTTTATGGCGGGCCGGATTCCGGCTATCTCCGTGTCAGGAACGGAGATCACCATGTATATCCCCCCGGCTTTCAGGGACGACGACATCGAGAGCATCCGCGCAACCATTCGCGCCGCCCGTCTCGCAAGCCTCGTCACGGCCACCACAGAGGGGCTGGTCGCGACCCCGTTGCCGCTCTTCCTCGATGAGAACGACGGCGAGCACGGCGTGCTGTACGGACATGTTGCGAAGGCCAACCCGCAATGGAAGCTGCAGCCGATCGGCGACGCACTTGCGATCTTCGCAGGTCCCGATGCCTATGTGACGCCATCCTGGTACGCGACCAAGCAGGAGACCGAAAAGGTCGTGCCGACCTGGAATTACATCGCCGTGCTCGCCTATGGCCCGGTGGAATTCTTCCAGGAGCCGGAGCGCCTGCTCGAGGTCGTGACGCGGCTGACGAGCAAGCACGAAGGCGCGCGCGCAGAACCGTGGGCGGTCAGTGACGCGCCTGCCGATTTCATCGCCGCGCAGCTGCGCGGGATCGTCGGCGTGCGCATCCCCGTGGTGCGGTTCGAAGGCAAGCGCAAGATGAGCCAGAACCGGCCGGAGGCCGATCGTATCGGCGTCGCGGCTGGTCTCGCGGCAAGCGAGAACCATACCGATCGCGAGGTCGCGCCCCTGATCCCGCTGCCAAGCTGAGCGGTTGTTCCCCGGAACAATCATCCTGTCAGGCGTGTTGGGGCATCTCAGCAGGAAACCTGACAGGAAGGCCGCATGTGCCGCTGGATCGCATATCGGGGCGAGACCACCTCGTTCGAACCTTATGTCACCGAGCCCGAGCATTCGCTGATCGCGCAGAGCATCCGCTCGCTGCAGTCGACGGCGGGATCGAACGGCGACGGCTTTGGTCTCGGCTGGTATGGCGAGCATCCGGAGCCTGGTCTTTATCGTGAGACGCGGCCGGCCTGGTCGGATGAGAATCTGCGCTACCTCTGTCGCCACCTGCGCTCGCATCTGTTCTTTGCCCATGTGCGCGCCGCCACTGGCACCGCGGTGACGCGGCAGAATTGCCATCCATTCGCCTGCGGCCAGTGGATGTTCATGCATAACGGTTTTGTCGGAAGCTGGAACAGGTTGCGGCGGAAGGTCGAGGCGCTGATTCCGGACGCCTATTACCCGTCCCGAACGGGAACGACCGATTCCGAGGCCGTGTTCCTCGCGATGATGGGTGCCGGCCTCGACGCCGATCCGCTCGGCGCAACCAAGGCCGTGCTGCAGTCGCTCGTCGGTCTCGTCAACGAAGGCCAGCTTCGCGAGCGGCTGCGCTTCACCAGCGCGATCGCCAACGGGCGCGATCTCTACGCATTTCGTGTCGCCGTCAACGATGCCGCCAACACGCTCTATTTCCGCGAGGCTGGCGACCAGGTCGTCGTCGTGTCAGAGCCGTTCGACAAGGAAACGGACTGGACGGAGGTGCCCGCGAATCACGCGCTGATCGCGCGCGCATCCGAAGCCGCGAAAATTGTTCCATTCGACCTCTCAATTTCCAGGGGCTCCGAGGCGGAACCCGCCCCTATCAGACGGATTATCGCCCGCAGGTAGTACCATCGCCGGGTGGCACGATGACGATTGCTTTGGATGTTTTGAAATTGCTGCGCCTCGATTCCTCCGACGACAAGCAGCATCTCGTCATTCGCTCGGCCGGCGGCCGCGGCAAGGCGGCCGAATATTCCTTCGGCATCGAGGAGGAGTACTTCCTTGCCGATCGCCGTACCCTCGAGGTCGCAATCCAGACTCCGAACGAGCTGTTCGAATCAGCCAACTGGTCGACCGGTGGCCAGGCCATGCGCGAGATGCTGCAGTCGCAGCTCGAGGTCGCCACCAATGTTCACGTCGACGTCAATGACGCACGGGAAGAGTTGAGGTTCCTGCGCCGCGAGGTCGCCAATGTCGCCGCGCAGTATGGCTTTGTGATCATGGCCTGCGGCACGCACCCCACGGCGGTGTGGCGCATGTCGCAGCCGAGCCCGAAGCCGCGCTACGAGGAGATGATCGAGGATCTGCGCAGCATCGGCCATCGCAACATGATGTGCGGTATGCACGTGCATGTTCAATTGCCGGATCCCGAGAAGCGGATGGCGGTGATGCGGGCGATGCTGCCGCATCTGCCACTGTTCATTGCGCTGGCTGCGTCCTCGCCGTTCTGGAATTCGCACAAGACCGGACTGAAAGGTTACCGGCTTGCGGCCTATTCCGAGTTGCCGCGCACCGGCCTGCCCGAGCTGTTCGACGGCAAAAGCGAATTCGACGACTATGTCGGCGCATTGCAGCGCTCCGGCGTGATCTCCGACGAGAGCCACATCTGGTGGGCGATGCGGCCATCGATGAAGCATCCGACACTGGAGCTTCGCGCGCCCGACACCTGCACTTTCGTCGACGACGCCGTCGCCATCGCCTCGCTGTATCGCTGTCTGACGCGGCACCTCTACCTGCGGCCGCATCTGTCGAAAGAGGTCACCGCGGTCGAACGCGCGATTGCGGTCGAGAACAAGTGGCGCGCCCAGCGCTACGGCACGGATTGCATCTTTGCATCAAGGGACGGTGCGGTGACCATCTCGGAGATGCTCTCGCGAATCATCGACGATACCGCCGAGGACGCCGACGCATTGGGCTGCGCTGCCGAGATCGAGCACTGCCGCACCATTGTAGACCGCGGCAGCTCGGCCGAATTCCAGCTTCGCGCCTATCGCGACAACGGCGACGATATCGCGGCCGTGTCACGATGGATCGCGACATCGACGATCTCAGGCATGAGCGCGCCGATCGGGCGCAGCGCCCCAGCACCGTCATAGCGCCCGCGCCACCAGGCGTGGGCGGAAAACGGATTCGACAGTTGGCGCAGGAGCAGCGACTGGCCTTCGCGCCGACCGGCGCCGCGGAATGAAGAAGCTGCTCACGATGATCGGCTCGTGATCGCCGAGCGCCGTCCGCTCCTTCACGAGCAGGCTCATCACCGACCGCATCTTGATGATTTCCTGCGCCACGAAGCTACAGTCCTCGTCGCGATTGATCTGCTCATGCATGATCGCCTCAGCCTCGCGCATGCTGACGCGCAGTGCTCTGATGGTTCTGCGGAGTTCGTTGATATTGTTGTTCATGGCGGCCCTCCATTACGGTCGCAGCATAAGAACAAAACATGAACAATCTGTCAATCGCTGCGTGCTCGCGCGGGCGTCGAGCTTGCTGACAAATTAGACAAAGAACGTCGCCGCCTGGGAAGCGCGAACCTTGGGGCAGGGTCGTACCGTCCAAGCGAGCACGCGATCTAACCTCAGGTGCAGTCACTGGATTTCCCCTCACCGCATCGACGCGCCCCACACCCTTGCTGCTGTGCGAGTCAACTGGCCCAAAATTCGCAATGACATTGCAAGCGAAGCAATGGCGCAGAGCGGAGAACGTCATGAACGTGCATGCTGCGGGCGATCTCAGGACATCAGGCCTCACCCATCCGAACGGCGCCCCCCTCTGCCTCAACGCCCAGGATTTCGTTGCGATCGATCGCGACAGGAATGCGAAGTTCGAAGCCACCTACCGGCCGCAAGCGCTCTACAATCGCGCAAACGAAGGCTTTCACGCCAACAACGAGACCTTCCTGCTCCACGAAGTCGCAACCAACCTGCCGATCTATCGTCCCGACACCGGACCCACCGACTTCCATCTGCATCTGCCGCCCGGCGGCTTTCAGCTCGTGCTGGTCACCTCGGGCGCGTTCACCTTCGACTATGACGGGCGGTGGTACAATGTCGGCCCCGGCGCGGTGATGCTGCAAAGCGCGATCGTGCACCGCCAGCTGTTCTACACCTGGTCGGGCCTGTCGACCGAAGAGAACTTGAAGACGCCGCAGACCGTAGTCCCGGATCCGATTTCGATGGGCTATTCCGGCAAATTCCTCGAAGCCTTCATCACCGATCCCACCACCTTCCCGAACCCGACCATCGTCGGACCTGATAAGATCAATGAAGACGAAACGCCGCGCGTGGCCTGGAGCCATCCGCTGCATGATCGTCCCGCCGATGCCGGCTTCTGGCTCCAGGATCCCCTCGCGCTCGATGCGCTCTACAAGCCGCTCACGGACGGTTCGGTCAAATCGGCCATGCAGGTTTACGTGCGCGATATCGGGATCGAGATTCCGAGTGGTCATCTCGTGACCGGCCACGTTATCGCAACCGATCCGCGTGGGCACGCACTGTTGCCGAAGAGCACGGCTGCCCCGGCGGATGCGACCTGCTTTGCCAAGGGCGAGGTCGTGATCTATCGCGTCATCCGCGGCAGCGCCGAGTTCAAGAAGAAGGATGGCGAGCGCTTCGAGCTCTCTGCCGGCGATGTGGTCACATCGGGCAAGGATTCGATCAGCCTCGTCGGCCTCAGCGACAACACGCAGCTGCTTCGGCTCGGTCTTCTCAAGGGCATCAACGATCTGCGCAGCTGGACACCGACGCAGCGCGAGGCGATTGACGGCCTGGCAAGCCAGATCATCACGCACCGGGACATTCGTCCGCTGCGCACTGAAGGCAAACCGGTCGGATATCTGTACGGCTAGGCGGTTCGCAGCGAGGCGCCCCAAGTCTTCTTCCCTCTCCCCTTGTGGGAGAAGGTGGCGCGAAGCGCCGGATGAGGGGTCCTCTCCCCTCGATGCACTGTTCGGGAGGAAAGATACCCCTCACCCGTCTCGCCGCTCCGCGGCGTGCCACCCTCTCCCGCAAGGGGAGAGGGAAAGCGTGCCAGCCCGGCCAATTTAATTCGCTTGAGAGCCGCTTTATCCGCTCTACTCCGCCGCCTGGCGCACGTGGCGCGCGGTCGGCGTGCGCATTGTCACGAGCTCCTCGGCCGCGGTCGGATGCAGCGCGATGGTCGCGTCGAAATCGGCCTTGGTCGCCTTCATCTTCACCGCGATCGCGACGGCTTGCGTCACCTCGGCGGCGCAATCGCCGACGATATGGCAGCCGAGCACGCGATCGGTCGAACCGTCGACCACGAGCTTCATCAGCACGCGGGTATCGCGACCCGACATCGTCGCCTTGATCGGGCGGAACGTCGTCTTGTAGATGTCGACGTGGCTGAACTGCGCGCGCGCCTCGGTTTCGGTCAGGCCGACCGTACCAACCTCCGGCTGCGAGAACACCGCCGTCGGGATGTTGGAATGATCGACCTGCACCTCGCGCTTGCCGAACACGGTGTCGGCGAAGGCATGGCCCTCTCGGATCGCGACCGGCGTCAGGTTGAAGCGATGGGTGACGTCGCCGATCGCATAGATGCTGTCGACCGAGCTCTTCGAGAAATGATCGACCGCGATGCCGCCGTTCTTCGGGTTGATGGCGACGCCGGCCTTGTCCAGCCCGAGATTGGCGACGTTGGGGTGGCGGCCGATCGCGAACATGACCTGATCAGAGGCAACGCTCGATCCGTTGGACAGATGCGTGGTGAATTCCTCGCCGTGACGATCGACCTTGGTCACCGTGCAGCCGGTGAGAATGGTGATGCCCTGCTTTTCCATTTCGCTGCGGACATGAGCCCGCACGTCTTCGTCGAAACCGCGAAGAATGTTGTCGCCGCGATAGATCACGGTGACGTCGGAGCCGAAGCCGGCGAAAATGCCGGCGAATTCCAGCGCGATATAGCCGCCGCCCTGGATCACGATCCGCTTCGGCAGCTTCTTGAGATGAAACGCCTCGTTGGACGAAATCACATGCTCGATGCCGGGAATCGCCGCGCCATGGTTGGGCGCGCCGCCAGTCGCGATCAGGATGTATTTCGCGGTGATCTTCCTGTCGTCTGAGAGCAGACGAACGGTGTGCTTGTCTTCTATCACGGCGCGGCTCTTGACGACCTGCGCGCCCGACTTCTCGACATTGGTCGTGTAGGCCGCTTCCAGCCGTGCGATCTCCTTGTCCTTGTTGGCGATCAAGGTCGGCCAATCGAAGCTCGCGGGCGGCACGGTCCAGCCGAAGCCGGCAGCATCCTCGAGTTCGTGACGGACATGCGAGCCGATCACGAACAGCTTCTTCGGCACACAGCCGCGGATCACGCAGGTGCCGCCCATGCGGTACTCTTCCGCGATCGTCACGCGGGCGCCGTACCCGGCCGCGATGCGGGCGGCACGCACGCCGCCCGAACCGCCACCGATGACAAAGAGGTCGACGTCGAATTCAGCCATTGTCCACTCCGACCCCGAGAGCATGATCCGGACCCGAAGGGCCGCGCCAGCGCAAAGTGTGGAGCGGTTTTCCGAGAAAGATCATGCTCAAATAAGAGCCCAAAGCGCGATGACGCGCTTCAGGGATTTCTGATCAGATAGGTATTGTCAGATATCCTTGCCACGCTTCTTCATCTCTGCACGGAAGGCGGCCGCGACGACCTCCGAGAAGTGCTGCGCCCACTCGTTCATGACCTGCATGCTGAGGTTGATGGCCTTGGGTTCGTTGGTGAGCAGCTTCTGGCCGAGCGGCGACTTGTAGAACGTGACGAGATCCTTCAGCTCCTGCTCGGTGAACTCGCCGGCATAGACCCCCACCATGCCGTCACCGATCTCCTGCTCGCGGCCAGCCAGCTGCTTGGCGATAACGGGGGCAAGCTCGTTGAGGTCCTTCTGGTAGTTGAGGTTCTGTCCGATCAGCGTGGCCTTGACCTTCTCCACCATGCCGGGCACGGCGCCGGCGTACATCGCGCTGGCATTCTTCAGCTGCAGAATCTCTCTTGCTGCGGCAATGGCCCCCGGGGTCAGTGGCTCCGGCTTCGGCTGCTGTTGCGCGGTCGCCGCCCCCAGGGCCAACGCAAAGGCGAGGCAAACGGCGGGCACGATCTTCAAAGCGCTCTTCATTCCTAGTCTCCTTTCGGCGGCTTATCGCCGTTCAATCACGCGGATTCCCTCGCCACCCGCCAAAACAGCCGAGCTGGCCAAGCCGATGAACAACCCATGCTCGACCACGCCGGGGATCGCGCTCAGCGCCTGGGCGAGGCTCGCCGGATCGGCAATACGTCCGAGCTGGGCATCGACGATCCAGTGGCCGCCATCGGTGACGAAAACGTGGCCATCTTTGGCCTTGCGGACCGCCATTTGCCCGGAAACGCCGCATTCTGCAAATGCCTTCTCGATGGCGCGGCGGGTCGCTCCCAGCCCGAACGGGATCACCTCGACCGGCAGCGGAAAGCGACCGAGCGTCGGCACCCATTTGGTGTCGTCGGCAATCACGATCATGCGGTCCGAGGCAGCCGCCACGATCTTCTCGCGCAGCAATGCCCCACCGCCGCCCTTGATCAGGTTGAGCTGGGGGTCGATCTCGTCGGCGCCGTCGACGGTGATGTCGAGACGGTCAATGTCATCAAGCGTGGTGAGCGGCACGCCACAGCGCTGCGCGTCAGCGCGGGTCGCTTCCGAGGTCGGCACACCGATCACCTTGAGCCCGGCGGCAACGCGTTCTCCCAGCAGCTCGACGAAATGCTTGGCCGTCGACCCGGTTCCGAGCCCGAGCTGCATCCCGTCGCGCACCTCGTCCAGCGCGCGCGCCGCGGCCTGCCGCTTCAACTGGTCCATGGTCACGTTTGCGCCCGCCTCTCAGGTGTGCCGCCGGTCGAGTCACTTGCGGCGGCCTATGTAGCCTCGTTTTCATCGAGAGAACAGGGCCCGGAAACCGGCCTATAAGCTGATCTTATGGCCCTGCCCCTTGCGCCAGCCCTGGCGGACCGATAGCGCTTTTTGCATGACCTCCCCAGACAAGACCGGCCCCTACACCCTCGTCTTCGACCTCGACGGCACGCTTGTGGATACGGCGCCCGACCTGATCACGGCACTGAACCACGTGCTCGACCGTGAAGGCCTGCCGCCGGTACCGATGGCCTCGGCCCGCAATATGATTGGCGCCGGCGCCCGCAAGCTGATCGAGCGGGGCCTGGAGGCCGAGGGGCGGACGGTCACGCCTGATGACATGGACCGGATGACGGCCGATTTCATCGCGTATTATGCCGACCATATCGCCGTCGAATCCCGCCCTTTCGAGGGGCTGCTTGACGCGCTCGACCTGTTCGCCGCGCAGGGGCATCGGCTCGCTGTCTGCACCAACAAGCTGGAATGGCTGTCGAAGCGGCTTTTGGACCAGCTTGACCTGAGCCGCCGCTTCGCGGCGATCTGCGGCGCCGATACGTTTGGCGTCCAGAAGCCGGATCCGACCATTTTTCGGCAGACCGTGGCGCGGGCGGGCGGTGAGGTCAAAGCCAGCATCATGGTCGGGGATGCCGGAACCGACGTCGGCGTGGCCCGGCGCGCCGGGGTGCCCGTGATCGGGGTCAGCTTCGGCTATACGGACGTGCCCATCGCCGACCTGAAACCGGACCGGCTGATCCATCACATGCGCGACCTGCCGGCCGCCGCCGATAGCCTGATGATCCCGCAGCGGCCGACAAGTCCCTGAGATCACGTAAGGATCCCCGCGGAACCCCGCGTTAACCATCTATTAACTATGCGAAGTCCGGCGGTTGCTTGCCCGGAACGACGCTCCTAAGGTCCCTCGCGGGGTTATGTGGCGGTTCGTCGCAGTAGAGTGGATGGTCATGCGTCGTGTCATCGCGATTGCGTTAGCGGGAGCGAGCCTCCTGGGAGCAACAAGTCTTGGTGGCTGCTCCTCGGTTTCTTGGGACATGTTCAAATCGACGCCGCCGACCGCGCAGGTCCGGCTTGAATCCAACCCGCCGGGGGCTGACGCTACGACCTCGCTCGGGCCGGGCTGCAAGACCCCCTGCTCCGTCTCGGTTCCCGCCCCCGACGCCCCGTTCACGGTGGCATTCGCGCTGCCGAAGTACCAGCCGGTCAGCGTGCCGGTGAACGTCATCAAGGACGCCGGCAATTTCACCACGCCGGCTACGGTGACCACCGATCCGAACCCGGTGTTTGCGGAGCTCCAGCCGGCTGTGCCGCCGAAGCCCGTGAGGAAGAAGCCGCACCGGCCGAAGAAGCCGAAACCGGCCGCAGCCGCGCCTGCCGCGGCGCCGGCCGATGCTGCAGCGCCCGCGGCTGGCACGCCGTTCCCCGATCCGAACGCGGGCAAGCGCTGAGCCAGCTGTCAATTGAGGTATACCACCCGATTGTCTCAGCCGCGTCCGATGCTTAGATTGGGCCTCCTGCACCACTGAAGCAAAGGTGCGCCCGTCGCCGTCAGTGGCAAGGTAATTGGCAAGGCATTTGGTATGAACGGATCCTCTGCGAGTCCCCTCGCCGCGCTGTCGAGCCCGATGACCGATCCGTTCGGTCGCACCATCTCTTATCTGCGCGTCTCCGTCACCGATCGCTGCGATTTGCGCTGCTTCTATTGCATGTCGGAAGACATGACGTTCCTGCCCAAGGCGGACCTGCTGAGCCTGGAGGAACTCGACCGGCTCTGCTCGGCCTTCATCGCCAAGGGCGTGAAGAAGCTGCGCCTCACGGGCGGCGAGCCGCTGGTCCGTCGCAACGTGATGACCCTGGTGCGCTCGCTCTCGCGCCATCTGGCGAGCGGTGCGCTGGGCGAGCTCACGCTGACCACCAACGGCACGCAGCTGGCAAAACATGCGCAGGAGCTTGCCGATTGCGGCGTCCGCCGCATCAACGTCTCGCTCGACACGCTCGATCCGAAGAAGTTTCGCGAGATCACGCGCTGGGGCGAGATCGACAAGGTGCTGGAAGGCATCGAAGCGGCGCGCGCTGCGGGGCTTGCCGTGAAGATTAACGCGGTGGCGCTGAAGAATCTGAACGAGGACGAGCTTCCCGATCTGATGCGCTGGGCCCATGGCAAGGGCATGGGGCTGACCTTGATCGAGGTGATGCCGATGGGCGAGATCGGCTCGGGCCGCATCGACCAATATCTGCCGCTCTCGCTGGTGCGCGCGCGCCTCGCCCAGCAATTCACGCTGACGGATCTGGCCGAGAGCACCGGCGGGCCGGCGCGCTATGTCAGCGTGGCCGAGACCAGCGGCAAGCTCGGCTTCATCACGCCGATGACCCATAATTTCTGTGAATCCTGCAATCGCGTGCGCGTCACCTGCACCGGTACCCTGCACACCTGCCTCGGCCACGAGGACGCGTCCGATCTGCGCAAACCTCTGCGTGCATCCAGCGACGACACCCTGCTCGCCGCGAGCATCGACCGTGCCATCGGGCTGAAGCCCAAGGGCCACGATTTCATCATCGACCGCCGCCACGACCGCCCCAGCGTCTCCCGGCATATGAGCGTCACCGGCGGCTGAGTATGGCCGGTCTGCGGCCCTATTCCCCTTAACTATCAACAAACTTCCGATTGACTGGCGGCAGCGCCGCTGGTTTTGTGCGGCTGCCTTTAAGCCTTCGCGGCGGGACAAGCCGACGCGCCTAGTCGGCGTAGACCCAAGACGGTTAGGGCAAAATCGGGGGAGGACCTATCGTTGCAAGCGCTCTTAAAGCTGAGCCACGGGATCGACGCGTTCACACGCTGGACCGGCAGACGCCTGGCATGGCTGATTCTGGTCGCCGTGATCATCTCGGCCGCCAACGCGATCGTCCGCAAGGCGTTCGATATATCATCCAATTCCTGGCTCGAGCTACAGTGGGTGCTTTTCAGCATTGTCTTCCTGCTCTGCTCGCCATGGACCCTGCTCGACAACGAGCACATCCGGATCGACATTGTGAACGCCATGATGCCGAAGAAGGCGCGCAACATCATCGACGTCATCGGCCATTTGTTTTTCCTGCTGCCGCTGACGGTCGTGATGATCATTACTGGTGTACCGTTCTTTCTCCGCTCGTTCCACATCAACGAACAGTCCGGCAATGCCGGCGGCCTGCCGCAATGGCCGGCCAAGTCGCTGATCATGATCGCCTTCGCCTTCCTGCTGGTCCAAGGCGTTTCCGAACTGATCAAGCGGATTGCGGTGATGCGCGGGCTGATTCCCGATGCTCACGAGTCGCAGGTGAAGGCGATCGAAGCCGAGGTCGAGCACCTCGTCGAAGCGATCGAAAAGAAGTGAGCGCCAGCGGCGTTTTTCGGGGGAATTTATGACCGCGTTTCTCATCGCCAATATGGCGCCGATCATGTTTGCGTCTCTGGTCGTCGTGCTGCTGCTCGGCTATCCCGCAGCATTTTCACTCGGCGCCGTCGGGCTCATCTTCGCAGTGATCGGAATCCAGCTCGGCGAATTTCGCCCGGACTTCCTGCAAGCCCTGCCCGAGCGTGTCTACGGCGTGATGAACAACGACACGCTGCTCGCGATTCCGTTCTTCACGTTCATGGGCCTGGTGCTGGAGCGATCCGGCATGGCCGAAGATCTGCTCGACACCATCGGCCAGCTGTTCGGCACCATCCGCGGCGGCCTCGCCTATGCGGTCGTGTTCGTCGGCGCGCTGCTTGCGGCGACAACGGGTGTGGTCGCGGCCTCCGTGATCTCGATGGGCCTGATCTCGCTACCGATCATGCTGCGCTACGGCTATGACCGCCGCATGGCCACCGGCATCATCGCGGCCTCCGGTACGCTGGCGCAGATCATCCCGCCCTCGCTCGTCCTGATCGTGATGGCCGACCAGCTCGGCAAGTCCGTGGGCGACATGTACGAAGGCGCGTTCATTCCGGGCCTGGTGCTCGCCGGCCTCTATGCCGGTTACGCGTTCCTCGTCACCCTGATCTTCCCGAAGGCCGCTCCGGGCCTGCCGAAGGAAGCAATCGGCTTCCGCGAAGACAACGGTGACCGCGGCCTGCGATCGCTGGGCGTGTTGTTCCTAGCGAGCTGCGCGTTCGGCTGGTTCATGATGCGGGGCTCGGAAACCCATGGTGCCGATTTCGTCGTGCTCAGCATGTTCTTCGGCATTCTGTTCGCCTTCTTCGTCGCCGTATTGAACTGGATCACCGACCGGTTCCTTGGCTTCCGTTTCCTCTCGAAGATGGCGCAGCAGACCACCTTTGTGATGGTGCCACCGCTGTTCCTCATCTTCCTGGTGCTCGGCACCATCTTCATCGGCATCGCGACGCCGACCGAAGGCGGCGCCATGGGCGCAGCCGGCGCCCTCATTCTCGGCGCCATGAAGCGGCGGCTGACCTGGGACCTGGTTCGCCAGGCGACGGAATCGACGGCAAAGCTGTCTGCCTTCGTCGTCTTCATTCTGGTTGGCGCCCGCGTGTTCTCGCTGACCTTCTACGGCGTCAACGGCCATGTCTGGGTCGAGCACCTCCTCACCTCGCTGCCCGGCGGCCAGATCGGCTTCCTGATCTTCGTCAACGCCTTCGTGTTCGTGCTGGCGTTCTTCCTCGACTTCTTCGAGCTCGCCTTCATCGTGATCCCGCTGCTCGGGCCTGCGGCCGAACATCTCGGCATCGATCTGATCTGGTTCGGCGTCATCCTCGGCGTCAACATGCAGACCTCGTTCATGCATCCGCCGTTCGGCTTCGCATTGTTCTATCTGCGCTCGGTTGCTCCGAAGGAATCCTATATCGACCGCGTCACCAAGAAGCGCATGGAGCCGGTCACGACGGGTCAGATCTATTGGGGCGCGATACCGTTCGTGGTCATTCAGGTCGTCATGGTGTTGTTGGTGATCATGTTCCCGTCGATGGTGATGCACTACAAGGGCGTGCAATCCAACATCGATCCCAACAGCATCAAGATCGAGGTACCGCAGATCGAACTGCCACCGTTGGATTTTGGGCCGCCGAAACAATAGCCGGACCGGTCTCCGGCCCGTGATCGCGTCAAGACGCCGCGCCCAGGTTTGTTGCCTCAGAATAAGAACAGCCCCGGAGCTTGGCTCCGGGGCTGTTCTCGACTTGATGCAGACGATCAGCTCTGGGCGTGACGCGCCATGAAGCTGTCGTAGGCGAGCTCGGCCACCTGGAACCACGAATAGTCAGTGTTCGAGAAGCTGGTCAGCGACTCGTAGACCTTCTTGAAGTTCGGATTCGTCGTAGCAATCTCGCTGTGCAACGACTTGGCCGCCTTGAAGGAAGCCTCCATGACCTCGGGCGGGAAGGCATGCAGCTTCGTACCGCCTGCCAGCAAGCGGCGCAGCGCCGGCGGATTGGCCTGGTCATACTTCGCCATCATCCAGTTGTTGGAGAGGTGTCCAGCCTGCTCGAGAACGCTCTGATAATATTTCGGCAGAGCGTTCCACTTATCGAGATTGACGAAGGCCAGCAGGATTGGACCGCCTTCCCACCACCCCGGATAATAGTAATGCGGCGCGACCTTGTAGAAGCCGAGCTTCTCGTCATCATATGGTCCAACCCACTCCGCGCCGTCGATCGTACCCTTCTCCAGTGCGGGATAGATGTCACCCCCGGCGATCTGCTGCGGCACGGCACCGAGCTTCGCCAGCACCTTTCCGGCAAAGCCGCCGATGCGGAATTTCAAGCCGGAGAGGTCTGCAACGGTCTTGATCTCCTTGCGGAACCAGCCACCCATCTGACAGCCGGTGTTGCCGGCAAGCAGCGAGGTGACGTTGTAGCTCTTGTAGAATTCGTTGAGGACTTCCTTGCCCCCACCCAGCATGTACCAAGCCTGGTTGACACGCATGTTGGGACCAAAAGGCACCGATGAGCCGAAGGTGAAGGTCGGATCCTTGCCAAAATAGTAGTACGACGCGGTGTGGCCGATCTCGCAGGTGCCGTTCTGCACAGCATCGAGCACTTGCAGACCCGGGACGATTTCGCCGCCGGCGAAGGTCTGGATCTGGAACTTATTGTCGGTCGCTTCGGCCACTGACTTTGCCATCATCTCGGCGCCGCCATACAGCGTATCGAGCGATTTCGGCCAGCTCGTCGGCATACGCCATTTGATTTCGGGCATCGACTGAGCGATCGCCGGCGCGGCGAGCGTCGCGGCTCCAACCGCGCCAAGTCCGGTGACCTTGATGAAATCTCTTCTCTTCATTGGTTTCCTACCCCGATGGATTGTGATGATTGGCCTTCTTGCCGAGGCTTGGATCCCCAGCATGGAACATTGCCTTGCGGATTTCCATCCCGATCAGGGTGACGGAGGTGAAATGCCCGGCTTCACAGTGCTTTCTGCTCTAAGACTTTAGGCTTAGGTCGGCCGCGGGAGGCGGTGTCCCGGGAAGCCCGCCCGGCTCACATGAGACGATGCGCCTCGATCTTGTCCATGAAGCGAGATGACGCGTCCACAAGCCTGAAACGCAGTGTGAACTGCGCGCCACCGGCAGGCGCACTCTCCACGAGAATCGTCGCGTCGTGATCCTCCGCCACGCCGCGCACGATCGACAGCCCCAGACCCGCGCCGTCGCTGCGCTGGCGGTCGCGGCGCCAGAAGCGCTGGAAGATCAGGTCACGCTCGGCTTCCGTGATGCCCGGCCCGCAATCGCGCACGCACACCTCGCCCTCATCGTTCACCTCGACGTCGACCGAAGTGTCCTGCGCGGTGAACTTGATGGCGTTTTCGGCGAGGTTGAAGATCGCGCGCTGCAGCATCTCGGAATTGCCGTGGATCAACACGGGCGTCTCGGCGCCTTTGAGCGCGATGCCCTTGTGCTGCGCAATCGCGAGCGGTGCGATCGCGCCGACCACCTCGGCACAGACGGCCCGCAGATCCGCGGTCTCGCCCGGATCGAGCACCAGCGTGTCGAGCTCGGCGATCTCCAGGAGCTGGGCGACGATCCGGCTCATGCCCTCGATGTCGTCGTGCAGGAGCTGTCTGACCGCACTGTCGCCGAGCGTCTCGACCCGCGTGCGCAGGATCGCGAGCGGCGTGCGCAGCTGATGGGCGGCATCGGCGGTGAACTGGCGCTGCAGGCGAAAGCCGTCCTCGAGACGGTCGAGGGCCTGGTTCACAGCGGTGACGAGCGGCATGATCTCACGCGGAATCTGGTGCGTCGGCAAACGGACGTCCGTGCGCGACGGGCCGATATTGCTGGCCTCTTCCGAGGCCTTCCAGAGCGGCGCGATGGCGCGGCGGAAGATGATGATGTCGATCGCGAGCAAGATCAGAAGAATGGGAATGGTGATCCATCCGACCCGGCGGAAGAAGTTGGACACGATATCGTCGGTAATGACGTCGCGGTGAGACAGGTCTTCCCCGACCCTGATGCGAACGGTGGTGCCGTCGATCGTCTGCTTCACTTCGGCGCCTGAAATCGTGTCCGACGTCACGTCACCGGTCTTCTTGTGCGACGAGAACAGCAGGCGGCCGTCGTCATCGCGGATGTCGTACTGGTAGCGACCATAGGCTTCCGAATACAGACCCCGCAGACTCTCCGGCAGATTGAACGTCACCTTGCCGTCTGCGTTGACGGCAATTCGCTCGGCAAGCGTCTCGGCCTGGGCCCGCATCGCCGCGCGATGCAGCTGGTCGATCTCCGAGTTCAACAGCCAGAACAGCACCAGCGGCAGGAAGATCGCGACCACCGCGACCGCGATGATGTGCAGGAACACGATGCGCGAGATCAGCGATTTGAACGACGGGGCCCGGACTATGGATCCGGTCAGGTATCCAGTCCTGGACCCGATCTGGAATCCGAACCGGGCCACGCTATTTCTCCTCGGCCATCATGTAGCCGACGCCGCGGATCGTATGGATCACGACCTTGGCGCCGTGTTCGGTGAGCTGCTTGCGCAGCCGGGAGACATAGACCTCGACCGCGTTGGAAGCGACCTCGCCCTCGAGCCCGAAGATGTGATCTTCGACATTCTTCTTCGGCACCACCCGCCCCTGACGCCGCAGCAGGATCTCCAGCACGGAGGTTTCGCGCGAGGAGATGATCCGCGGCTTGTCATCGACGAAAATTTGCCGGCTTTCGGTGTCGTAGACGAGATTGGCAAGCCGCAACGAACGGCCGAGCAATTGGCCCGGACGCCGCAGGATGGCCTCCAGCCGCGCCACCAGTTCCTCCATCGCGAACGGCTTTGCCAGATAGTCGTCGGCGCCGCTGCGCAGGCCGTTGACGCGGTCCTGCAGGCCGCCACGCGCGGTCAGCACCAGCACCGGCAGCGGCTCCATCTGCCGTCGCAGCTCGCGCAGCACCGACAGGCCGTCGCCGTCGGGCAGGCCGAGATCCAGGACCATCGCGGCGTAGGTCACGTTATGCACCGCCTCGCGCGCCTCCTCGGTGCTGCCGACGATATCGCTCTCATAACCGGCCGCTGCCAGCCCGTTGGCAACGAGCCGCGACAGCTCGACATTATCCTCGACGATCAGAAGGCGCATGCGGTAAACCTGATTTCCGGTATTCCCGAAGGCGCGGCACACGCCGCGATGGACGATCTCTCCCACCAATCGGTGGATTGAGCCAGCAAAAAATGGCGCTTGCGAGGTTGAGGCGCGGTTGCCGACCCGTGCGCGGCCAGACCACCCCAGGTCTGGCGGAAATGTGTGTTGGCGGATCCGCCGGTCGCTGCCATCAAGGAGCGAGGTCAAATTGCTGTCACGGTGATGCGGTCGTGGCGAACCAGGCGCGGGAGCAGCAGCGCATGCATTTTCTGAAATTCGCGCTCATATCGGCCTTCGGCCTCATGCCGACGCTGGCCCATGCTGCCGGCTTTCGCTTCGTCACCGTGCCGGCCGAGGCCGGCTCTCCGGCGATCCAGGCGGCGGTGTGGTCGCCCTGCGCTGGGCCGGTCGGCGAGATCAAGATTCGCACGATGGTGTTGCCCGCGACGGAGAACTGCGCGATCTCAGGCGACAAGTTGCCGTTGATCGTGATCTCGCATGGCTATGGCGGCGGCTTCACCGCTCACCACGATACGGCCGAAACGCTTGCGAACAGCGGCTTCGTCGTGGTCGCGCTAAGTCATCCCGTCGATGCCGGCAGCAGTGACATGAGCCGTGCGGACACGCTTGCCGCGTTCACCGAGCGGCCCGCCGACATCGAGCGCGTGATCGACTACATGCTGACCGCATGGCCTGATCATGCAAAGCTCGCACCCGAACATATCGGCTTCTTCGGCTTTTCGCGCGGGGGCTACACCGGCCTCGTCGCCGCGGGCGGCGATCCCGATCTGCGCAAGATGATCGTCTTGTGTCCGGAAGATTCTCCCAAGCCCGATTGCGCACAAGTGCGACGCAATGAGATCCCGGCGCTGGCCTTCACACATGATCCGCGCATCAAGGCGCTTGTCATTGCCGACCCTGCTTTTGGTCCGCTGTTCGATCCGGACGGTTTGAAGGATGTGAAAGCCCCGATCCAGCTCTGGGCCTCCGCGCTGAGCGGAGAGGACAGGACCGGCGGCGAAGTCACGCTGGATTATGTGACAACGATCATGCGCGACCTGCCGGTGAAGGTCGACTTTCATCTGGTGCAAAATGCCGGTCATTTCGCCTTCCTTCCGCCGTGCACAGAAGAGCTGGCGAAAAAACGCCCCAACATCTGCACCGACAGGCCAGGATTTGACCGGCTCGCCTTCCACGGCGCGTTCAATGCGGCCGCCCTTGCGTTTTTCCGGGCGCATCTTTAACGGCTCGCCTTGAAGGCCTCCCATCGCGCCTTGCGCTCCTTGCGGTATTTGCGTGCGGGCTCCGCGGCCGATTCCTCGCGCCGCAGCGACTTCGTCAGGCCTGACGGGTCGCGCGCCGTTCAGCTCACCATCGAGGCGGCGCGCGCACAGCTGATCGCGAGAGGCGCCGATGTCAGGACGCCTCAGCGGCGACCAGACGATTTTCAATTCGCACGCTGATCTCGCCGCCGCATTGCGGCGCCCGGCCGCTGCGCACGGCGAACATGAAAGACAGACCGGCGCGCGGGATGAAAATTGGCCGGACTGGTACGCCTGTCATCTCGCGCGCGAACAGAGCGGCCAAAAAGAAATCCGCGTGAGCGCCACGCCATTGGACACCCGATAGCGCAAAGGAGATGATCATGACCACAACCCATTATCCGCGCGAGCGCACGGCGATCGATCGTGGCAGGCGCCGGTTCATGACGACCGCGACCGCAGGGATCGTGGCCGCTGGCGCCACCGGCCTGTTTCCCGGCGGCGAGGTCCTTGCGGCAAGCGGCGATGCGATCCGCCCCTTCAGGATCAACATCCCCGACAAGGCGCTCGCCGATCTGCGCCATCGCCTCGCCATGACCCGCTGGCCCGACAAGGAGACCGTCGATGACGATTCGCAAGGCGTGCCGCAGGCGACGCAGCAGGCGCTGGTCCGTTACTGGCAGACCGACTACGACTGGCGCAAGGTCGAGGCACGGCTCAACGCGCTGCCGCAATTCCTGACCGAGATCGACGGCCTCGACATTCACTTCCTGCATGTCCGCTCGAAACATCCGAACGCGCTGCCGATGATCGTGACGCACGGCTGGCCCGGATCGGTCATTGAGCAGCTCAAGATCATCGATCCCTTGACCAATCCCACCGCGCATGGCGGCAGCGCCGATGACGCCTTTGATCTCGTCATCCCCTCGATGCCCGGCTATGGATTCTCGGGCAAGCCGACCTGCACGGGCTGGGATCCGCAGCGCATCGCGCGGGCCTGGGTCGTGCTGATGAAGCGCCTCGGCTACACCAGGTTCGTCGCGCAGGGCGGCGATTGGGGCTCGCCCGTCTCGAACGAGATGGCCAAGCTCGGCGCACCGGAACTGATCGGCATACACGTTAACCTGCCCGGCGTCGTGCCCCCGGAGATATTCAAGGCGGTGGCCTCGGGCGATCCCGCGCCAGCCGACCTGACCGACGAAGAAAAGCACGTCTTCGCCCAGCTCAAGACTCAGTTCACGAAGCGCCGCGCTTATGCGCAGATCATGGGAACGCGACCGCAGACGTTGTCGGGCCTTGCAGATTCCCCGGCCGGCCTCGCCGCCTGGCTGCTCGATCACGGCGACGGCTACGCCCAGCCGGCCGCGGCGATCGCCTCGGCCGTGGCCGGACATCCCGTCAACGGCCATTCCGCAGGCGCGCTGACGCGCGATGACGTGCTCGACAATATCTCGCTGTACTGGCTGACCAACACCGCAATCTCCTCGGCTCGCCTGTACTGGGAGAACAAGATCAATCTTTATCTGCCGGCCAATGTCACCATCCCGGCCGCCGTGACGGCGTTTCCCGGCGAAAGCTTCGTCGCGCCGCGGAGCTGGGCCGAACGGGCCTACCGCAAGCTGATCTACTTCCATCAGGCCGAGGCTGGCGGTCACTTCGCGGCATGGGAGCAGCCGGCAATCTTCAGCCGCGAAGTTCGCGACGCCTTCCGCTCGCTACGCAGCACAACCTGATCACACCCGCGGCGCGCGCAAAGAAGAACCCGTCATGCCCAAGCTTGCGATCATGGGAATGGTGACGAAAGTGATCGCGACGAGGTGCACGCCGGTCGAATGCGGCCTCTCAGGCGAGATAGCCTGACACGCCGTCCCACAATAGTTTCAGCGCGGTCACCACCAGCAATCCGTAGCAGGCGCGAAAAACCTGCTGCTGATCGAGCCGCCCATGCAGGAGCCAGCCGAGCCAGACCCCGGTGGGAATGGCGAGGAGGCAAATCGTCATCACGATCCATTCGTTGCCCCTGGGATGCGTCAGCAGCAGCCAGGGCACCGCCTTGGTGGCGTTGCCAACGGTGAAGAACAGGCTGGTCGTTCCCGCATAGACCTCCTTGGTGAGACCGAGCGGCAGCAGGTACATTGCCAGCGGCGGTCCGCCGGAATGAGCGACCATGGTCGTCACACCGGAGGCAAGACCGGCTGCGACCGCCTTCGGCGTCGAGCGCGGCGCAATGATCAGCTTCGGTTCGCTCACGAGCCAAAGGCCGACGAAGATCAGGGTCACGACCGCCATCATGATCGCGACGGCGCGATGGTCGAGGACGCGAAACAACAGATAACCAAGCCCGATACCGATCACGAGCCCGGGCAACAGCAGCTTCAGATCAGGCTTCGACCAGGTCGATGGCTTCCAGTAGCGCAGCGCGAACAAATCCATCGCGATGAACAGCGGCGCGAGCAGGCCACCGGCCGTCACCGGGTCCATGACGATGGACAGGAGCGGAATGCCGACGATGGAAAAGCCTCCGCCGAAGGCGCCCTTCATGAAGCAGATCAGGAACACGCCGGCGAAGGCGACGAGGACGGTAGTGAGAGTCATCTCCATATCGGCCTCTCCGACATGACCTGGCCGCTCTCACCCTCAATGTCTCTACAGAAACTACCTGCCCGAGTTGTCTTCAATCCGAAAAAGCAGGCGGGGCAGCGCTGAAGGCACGCCAAACAACAATCCAATGAATGCGAGAAACAGGTCGAAATAACTGGGGTGCATGTGCGTAGCTCCGTAGCTCCGTAGTTCCGGGCGAACGAGGTGCAATCTCGTGATTGCCCGGAATATGCTCCGATGCATGATCCAGTACAATAACAACATTGCTCTCGGTGCAATTTGACCGCATTCTGCTGCGCAGAGATGCAGCTACGCGATGCGGTGGCATTGGCACTGGCTTCCCTCCCGCACTTACGGAGCGCAGCGAGCGCCGCTCGCGCTGAAAGGTTGGCGAGCCCGCATCTCCGCGTTCGGATTGTTAAGAATTTGCCAAGTGTGTCTCTGCGCGGCGAGAGCCCTCACCCGCCGCGCACATGGATGGTGCTGTGCTCGACAGCAACTGATTTTCCCGAGTTGCGCTCAGACGAAACCCATCGCGCGATGATAGGTCATGCAAAGATGTCCCTGCATCAGCCCGACCGATCGATGCTCGGCTAGGGCGCAGACTCATAGCGCCAGGCCAGCCATAGTCGGATAGATGCGAGCTGGACGAAGGCAAGGTCGTTGGGGGCAAACCTGTCGTAGCGCGTCGCCACCCGACGACACCCTAAGCAGACCTTTCGGCGCATTCCGCAGATCGTCTGAGTGTGGCCCGTAGCCGAAAGCACCTTGCGAGCGTCACGATATTATTAGCCATTACCGGCGTCTTCCGGTAAGGGGTTGTCGACAATTGATCCACAACTCTTGGATGTTTTTAGTGCAAGTCGGAAAATTCTTCGGCGCCGCGCCCCGACGTTCGTCGTCATCGGCTGGCTTCTCTTCTTGGTGTCGATTCCGATTTCCCTCTCGGTCGTCGCGGGGACGGCTATCAGCCTGACTTACTTCGCCGCAAGCCCACATATCCCGCTCGACAAGTACGATAACAACGCTTCGTGGATATTTCTTACCTCTGTCGCTTTTGCCGCGGTTGCGTCTTCAATCGCGCTTGCTTTTAAATTTCGAGCCACCGCGTCCGCGTTGGTGGTTGTGGTTTCGACTGTTAGCATTGCCGGCCTCTCGGTTGCTCGTTTGTTTGTGAAACCCGGACCGGATTACTTCGAGCGGCACGTCGGCCAGGATGTTTTTCTGGTGCCTTGGAAATACGTGACGACTAGCCCTGGAGTGCCCCCGGACAAAATGCCCAAGGAAATTGGTTTCTCTGCGAGTCTCTGTCTTTCCAATCTCGGAGGGCGCAATGACATAGGATGCAATGCTCGTCAGGAGGTCCATTTTTTACCCAGCGAGAACAGCGAGGCCGATCTCGACTTGAAATCATGGCGCGAGTACCGGTCCCAGATGACTCCAGACCCGGACCGTAGCGGCCACAAATCATTCGAGTTGAGCGTGACGCTGCCTAGCGGACACCCGCTGGTTTACCACTACTTCGCTCGGCTGACCCCGGATGGACAGCTCACGCGACTTGTCGTCTGTCGCGGAAGCAACGAGAAGTTCTGCAGAACTCACGCGCTGGTGGACAATTATTGGATTGAATACGGGGCGAGCGTGGCAGAGGGGGATGAGGTACTAGACAGCAAGCTCGCGGCGCTGATCGAGTCATGGCGGCGCAAGTAGCGTACCAAAATGGATGTTCAAGAAATATCTGCTTTTGGCGCCCTTCGCGTTGTTCGCCGCGGCGCAATAATACGGTGGCTTTCGGAGCAAGGCGGACGTAGTCACCACTTGCATCAGGCTGCGAGTATACGGGTACACGGCCAAGTGTCCTGAACCCAGGCACACTTGCAGCCGCGTCATAGCGATAATTTCCAAATAGCTTGCCGATGGCGCCTGAGGACGATCGTCATGCCGCGCTCGTCGCGGGCATGACGATCTGACAGTTGAGGCACTCAGCCCTGCGAGCGCCGCGACATGAAGATGTCGTAACCGACTTCTCCAACCTGGAACCAGGCATAGCTGTCGTTGGAGAATTTGGTCAGGGACTCGAACCTGCTCCCATATTCGGAAAAGGGGCAAAAAACGAAAGGATCGATCTTTCGTCTAGGGCCGTCGTAACGGGTGGTGCGGGACCGCATGTCTCCGGCGGGTCGAGCCATTACCACCAGCCCAATGCCCCTCTGGCGGCCGCCTATCTCAGGTCGGGTTGGGTGAGTTCTTGCGTCACGGAAGTGAGCCCGAACAGCAAGCATTGTTGCGATTGATCGGAACGCTGGTCGAGGCACCGCCTTTTGCGTAACAGGGCTCGCGCTCTCAGGACATTCTCGCGATCGATCAACCGCTGGAGGTCACTGAAGGTACGAAAGCTGATCTTCCGTAACGACTCGCTCGATCTTCTCGGACTTGCACTTGATGCGGTACCTTACCCGTCCATCGGACTCGATGGGCATATGCTGTACGACTGTGTAGATCGCTGGCCGTTCGGTACCGGTCCGTCCTTGTGGGCCTTGGGGTTGGTGGCGAACGTCTTCATTCAGCTTATATGCATGGGACATGTGTTGACCTCACGGTTGCGGCTGCTCCAGCGGGGCTGAATGCATCCTGTGGCTTCCGGATCCTGGCACGCTCGGGTTCGTTATTCCTCGAGTATGGATTTTGTAGCGTCGAATATCTGTTCAGCCGTGCCCTTGATTGTGCCCTTCGCCCACGCCTGAAATACGGCGACGTAAGCGTTCCTGTAAGCCTCTTCATCCGCAGAAAAGTAGACTTCGTCTGTGGCGGTATCCAAGACGAGCGCTCCTTTATCGATGCAGATTTCCTCGACCAGGACCAGGCGCTCTTCCTGCTCGGCCAGATGCCGCTTTACAATACTCATTAGATCTCCTGCTTTGCGCTTAATCTACACGTATGTCGAACGGCACGGCCGCCCAATGCACAAACGAATCGTTTCTTGAAGAGGTTGAACAGGCCGCCTCAGGCCAAGGCAGCGAACATAAACGACATGAAAGGCATCACCGGCAGCGGGGGACTCCCGCTGTCCGTGAGCATCGCTCGTCATTTGGCTCTTCGAACAGCCTTTGCTGCTTTTCGCCAGGGATCGAGCGACGATTCAGCCGCCCAGCGATCGAGGTCGCCGCCAGTCCCAACGTCACGCTTGAGTTGGCTTGACGAACGCAGTCCGGAACAGGTTGTCGGCTCTTCCCTGGGTGACTACGCGTGATGATTTTGACGCGAAGCTACCGATGAACTCAGTTATGTATCGCTTTGACTGGGGTCCATCAAAAACCCCGCTCCCAACGATTTGGGAACGGGGCATGACCACAAGCTCTGCCAGTACATCCGTGGCGAGAGCGACAGGTCTGTCGTGCTCTTACTTAAGCAGCAGCACGAAGATTTTCGGCGGCGGACTTGCCCGTACGACGGTCTGCGACGACGTCATAAGACACCGTCTGACCTTCGCTGAGAGTGCCCATGCCGGCGCGTTCGACCGCGCTGATATGAACAAAAACGTCGTTGCTGCCGTTGTTCGGCTGGATAAAGCCGAAGCCCTTTTGGCTGTTAAACCACTTCACTGTACCTGTGTTCATCAGGTCGTCCTTTCGTATACGCGCAGGAGCTGGCACGCGGAGTTGCGGCCAGTGTTCCAGTTGATCGATGTTGGAGAATGTCTGAAACGTGCGCGCCGTCAGGATCTGAGGCGAAAGCGGAACAGTTGTTCGGCAAGTATCGATGCCGCAATCCATACATCAGCAGTTGAGGAAATTCAAGAAGAAACCAATGGTCCTTCTCGTCTTGGTTGCTGGACTTGTTCGGCTGTTAAGAACCGCTCGAACCTAGTGACTGATGAATTGCTTTGAGGAGGTTCCCTTCTTGCGCACTTTCCTGCAAAGTGCGGCATGGCAAAAGTAAAAGTAAGCTTCAAACCACTCCGTAAGTCTGAACATGACTGGGTTGTGATCGCCGAGTACCCAGGCGCAGAACCCCGAGAGATCACCGGCTTTACGAGCAAAGCCGACATTGACGATTGGATGAATGGAGAGCGTCGGATCGCGTGGCTCCGATCACAAGGTTACGCGAAGTGATATGATGCCTTCTTCCTCCAACCACCCTTGCAAGGCGATACGGCCCTGATCAATGAGTGCAAGGATCTAACAATGAGCCCACGGAAACGCTCCGCCCAGCAGCAAATCGCCGACGAGGCGGACCGCAAGGCGCAAAACCCAAACGGAGCGCGGCAAACGATTGCGGACAGTCAGGCCGATCCAGAGTTCCACGAAAACCACAGACGTCTTAGAGCGGAGCGGTTAGCGCGAGAGGGCGCGGCAAAGCCGGCAGGTGAGAAGTAAGGACGATTAGCGATGGCCGACAGCGACTTGTCCAAGAACTGGTTGGCGCCTCTCTCAGCCACGCGCTGACTTGCGCTTCTTCTGGCCTTTCGCGTCGCAGCGCGCATCGAAAATCATCGGAATCGAAGCTCATCAAACAATGACCGGCAGGTCGAAATTTCGGATTATTCGATTATCGTCTTATGCCACTGTTTTGCCCGACGGGTCAAGCTCGACTCCATTCACTCGCAATGACGCTGGATAATCGATCATGAGTCGCGCCCTCACCGGCTCTACTGTGCATGGGGTTGTTTTGCGGTTTTGAGTGCGGCCTGGGTGTCGCCCACGAAAAAGCCCGGCCTCGCGAACGAGGCCGGGCTCTGTCCTCTTGCGACTTGCTCTACGATCAGCCGCGGGTGCGCGAGCGGATCATGAAGCTGTCGTAGGTGTATTCGGCGACCTGCCACCACAGATATTCGTCGGAGCGGTAGGCCTGCATCGCGTCGATCGACTTCTTGAAGTCGGGATTCTTGGCCGAGATCTCGCCCCACAGCTCGTTGGTCGCCTTGAGGCAGGCTTCGAGCACTTCGTTGGTGAAGGGACGAAGCTGCGTGCCGCCGGCGACCAGACGCTTCAGCGCCGCCGGGTTCTGCATGTCGTAACGCGCAGCCATCCAGCTGTTGGCGTTGGCCGTCGCGTTGGCGAGGATCGCCTGGTAGCTCTTCGGGAGCGAATTCCACTTGTCGAGGTTGGCAAAGGCATGGACCATCGGGCCGCCTTCCCAGAAGCCCGGGTAATAGTAGTACTTGGCGACCTTCGCGAAGCCGAGCTTCTCGTCATCGTACGGGCCGACCCACTCGGCTGCGTCGATGGTGCCCTTCTCCAGCGCCGGATAGATGTCGCCGCCGGCGAGCTGCTGCGGCACCACGCCGACCTTCTGCAGCACTTGGCCGGCAATGCCGCCGATGCGGAATTTCAGGCCGGAGAGATCAGCAACGGTCTTGATCTCCTTGCGGAACCAGCCGCCCATCTGGGTGCCGGTGTTGCCGCAGGCAAAGCCGATCACGTTCGACTTCTTGAAGAACTCGTTGCCGAGCTCCTGGCCGCCGCCCTGGTACCACCAGGAGTTCTGCTGGCGCGCGTTCAGGCCGAACGGCACCGAGGCGTAGATCGCCCAGGTCGGGTCCTTGCCGACATAATAGTAGGAGACGGTGTGGCACATCTCGACCGTGCCGCTGGTGGTCGCGTCGAGCGCCTGCAGGCCGGGGACGATTTCACCACCGGCGAACACCTGGATCTGGAACTTGTTGTCGGTCATCTCGGCGACGTATTTCGCCACCTGCTCACCGCCGCCATAGATTGTGTCGAGCGACTTCGGGAAGCTCGACGTCATGCGCCACTTGATCTCGGGCGAGGACTGCGCAATCGCCGGCGAGGCTACCGCGGCTGATGCCGCCGCGCCTGCTGCCGACACTTTCAGAAAATCACGACGCTTCATCTTCAGGTCTCTCCTTGCTGGGGCGTGTCCCCGAACTTCCTCTTTGTTGCCGCTCATTCCGGCGAGGCGATCTTCCCGCGTCGAACCGGTGGGGCTTTGCTGCCGTGGCGTTTAACACGGAAGCCCTTGCCACGGAACGCGACAATGGCATGACAGGGGGCGACGAAAGTCGCATGTCCCCAGATGATCGGCCTCAGGCTGCGGAAACCGTGCCCTTGAGCTGGTCGCGGACCTGTCCAGCGATGGCGCGATAGATCGCCGCATGGGGTCCGTCCGGCTCGCTGTCGACGACGGGATTGCCGGCGTCCGATGTGGCGCGAATCGCCATGTGCAGCGGGATCTCGCCCAGGAACGGTACTCCGAGCTTCTCCGCCTCGTGGCGCGCGCCGCCGTGGCCGAAGATGTCGGATTTCGTGCCGCAATGCGGGCACTGGAAGTAGCTCATGTTCTCGACGATGCCGAGCACCGGCACGTTGACCTTCTTGAACATGGCAAGGCCACGCCGCGCGTCGATCAGCGACAGGTCCTGCGGGGTCGAGACGATCACGGCGCCCTTCAGCGGCACGTTCTGCGCCAGCGTCAGCTGGGCATCGCCGGTGCCCGGCGGCATGTCGACGACGAGCACGTCGAGCGCGCCCCATGCAACATCGCGCAGCATCTGCGTCACCGCCGACATCACCATCGGACCGCGCCAGATCATCGCGGTCTCTTCCTCGACTAGGAAGCCGATCGACATGATGGCGAGGCCGAAGCGCCTGAGCGGAATCATCTTGCGCTCGCCGTCCAGCTCCGGCTTCTCGTGCAGGCCGGTCAGGCGCGGCACCGAGGGGCCGTAGATGTCGGCGTCGAGCAGCCCGACCTTGAGGCCGAGGTCGCGCAAGCCCAGCGCCAGGTTGAGCGCGGTGGTCGACTTGCCGACGCCGCCCTTGCCGGAGGCGACGGCGATAATCGCGCCGATGCCGGGGACGCCGATCTTGCCGGAGCGCGGCTGCTGGGCCTGCGGGGCGTGCGAATGGGAATGGCCGTGGTGATCGTGGCCGGCATGCGATGCGGCAGCCGGACGGGCGGCGGGAGCAGATGCCGAGGCAGCCTTCTTGTCCGCCGTCAGCGCCACCAGCGCGCCCTTGACGCCCGGCATTTCCTTGATGACGCGCTCGGCGGCCTGACGCAGCGGCTCAAGCTCCTTTGCCCGTTCGGCAGGCACTGTGATCGAGAAATACACCTTGCCGTCGGAGATGAAGACATCCGACACCATGCCGAGCTCGACAATATTATGTTCGAGATCGGGACCGCGCACGGTCTTCAGCGTTTCGAGAACCTGTTCCTTGGTGACCTCAGTCATGCATTCCTCACGCGTATCTTTGTGACACGTAGATAGTGGAGGGCTGCGCCTTCGCCAAACGAAATCATCATTGAGGGAAACGGAAATCGCGCAATCGAATTCCGTTGCGGCCATCTGGTCCGCCAGGCTTTCGCCTAGATGGCCGCAACGGTCTCCCCGAAAACCAAAGCGATCAGACCCACCTAGCGCAATGGCCCAAAATGACCAGAGCCTAAAGCACACTAATAATTGGGGGGCGGCGATGATCCCGAACCTGCCGTCACAAAAAAGCAACAGCCGCCGCCAGCGACCAGATGCATGAGGAAACGCATCGACAATGCTGGACGGCGGCTGGCCGAAACGGCGCCATTTTTGGCGCTCTTTTCAAAGTCCCCTCTGGACCTCTGCCAAATAAGAAGCAAGGTGCATGCCAAGTGCCGCGCTTGGCTTTACCGGTACACGGCTGTATGGCCAGCGGAACCGAAACGGACGACGACGATGGAACTGCCGAGACAATTGCGCGAACGGGTGGAAGCGATGCTGGAGGGCCAGCCGCTGGATGCGCTGA
>NZ_CAKZHY010000057.1 GCF_936928535.1 uncultured Bradyrhizobium sp.
GGTTGTTTTCAGTCGCACGGGCGCTGGCCCGGCGGAACGCATCGCCGCTGCCACCGCCAGCGCGGGCACCACCGCCGGGGCGCGAGGCCTCGCGGGCGCGCTGGGCGGCCTCCGATTCGACCTTGCGGACGGCCTCTTCCAGCGACAGCCGCTCGCGCGTGATCTCGGATTCGGAGAGCGGGGGCTGCACGCTGCGCAACTGCGCGATCAACGCCGTGCGCGCCCGTTCATAGAGCGCGCGCCGGCTCTCGCCGGGAGCGGTGGGGTCCAGGGCCGCAATAGCGCGGGCGATCAGCGGATAGTAATCAGCCATTTCAACTCAACTATACCCGCGTCCTGGTAAGAGATCGTTAAGCCTCAAACGGGTTTTGCACCAGGATAGTATCCTCGCGTTCGGGGCTGGTGGAAAGCAGTGCGACCGGGCACCCGACCAATTCCTCGATCCGCCGGACATATTTGATGGCCTGGGCCGGCAGGTCAGCCCAGGACCGCGCATGGGCGGTCGGCTCCTTCCAGCCCTCGATGGTCTCATAGATCGGCTCGACCCGCGCCTGAGCGCCCTCACCGGCCGGGAAATAATCGATCTCCTTGCCGTCGAGCTTGTAGCCGACGCAGACCTCGATCGTGTCGAAGCCGTCGAGGATGTCGAGCTTGGTGAGCGCCAGGCCGGTGATGCCGCAAGTCCGCACGGTCTGGCGGACCAGCACGGCGTCGAACCAGCCGCAGCGGCGCTTGCGCCCGGTATTGACCCCGAACTCGCGGCCCCTGCGGCCGATCTCCTCGCCGATCTCGTTCAGCAGTTCGGTCGGGAACGGCCCCTGGCCGACGCGGGTCGTATACGCCTTGCAGATGCCGAGCACGTAGCCGACCGCATTCGGGCCGAGGCCCGTTCCGGTCGCGGCCTGCGCCGCCACCGTGTTGGACGAGGTGACGTAAGGGTAAGTGCCGTGGTCGACGTCCAGCAGCGCGCCCTGCGCGCCTTCGAACAGGATGCGCTTGCCGGCACGCCGCTCGGTATCGAGCAGACGCCAGACGGTCTCCGCATAAGGCAGCAGCTGCGGCGCCAGCGCGGTGAGTTCCTTCAGGATCTCCTTGCCGTCGAACTCCGGCAGGTTGAGGCCGCGCCGCAGCGCGTTGTGGTGCGCCAGGAGGCGATCGATCTTGTGCGGCAGCGTGTCGAGATCGGCGAGGTCCATCAGGCGGATCGCGCGGCGGCCAACCTTGTCCTCGTAGGCAGGGCCGATGCCGCGGCGCGTGGTGCCGATCGCGGTCGCCGAATTGGAGGACTCACGAAGCGCATCGAGCTCGCGATGCAGCGGCAGGATCAGGGTGACGTTCTCCGCAACGCGCAGATTCTCCGGGCCGACCGCAACGCCCTGGCCCCGCAACTTGGTCACCTCGTCGAGGAAGGCCTGCGCATCGAACACCACGCCGTTGCCGATCACCGCCAGCTTCGAAGGGCGCAGGACGCCCGAGGGCAACAGCGCGAGCTTGTAGGTCTCGCCGTTGATGACCAGCGTGTGGCCGGCGTTATGGCCGCCCTGGAAGCGCGCGACGATGTCCGCCTGCTCCGACAACCAGTCGACGATCTTGCCCTTTCCTTCGTCGCCCCACTGGGCGCCGACGACGACAACATTGGCCATTCGCGGATAATCCTTCGAAGAATTCTCTGTAATAGGCACGACCCAAACGGAAAACCGGGACCCAGATGTCCGGGATCATGCCTGCGCCCAGCCCAAGTCCCGGCCCGAGGCCGTTCGCATGCGAGGCAGCCCCACCGGATAAAGGAAGCAGCCTCTCTAGGCAAGCAAGAACGGGACTTTTTTCAGGCCCAATACGCGATCCAAGCCTTTGATATCCCCTAAAAATCCGCCTTGCCGGACGCCTTCTACGACGTTAGGCGCGGATGCGGCCGTCGACCACTTCGATGATGCGGTCGCAGCGCCGCGCCAGATCCATATTATGGGTGACGAGCAGGAAGCTCGTGCCGCTGTCGCGGTTGACCTGCCGCATCAGCTCGAACACGGCATCGGCCGACTTGGTGTCGAGATTGCCGGTCGGCTCGTCCGCAAGCACGAGATCCGGGTTCATGGCCAGGGCGCGCGCCACGGCCACCCGCTGCTGCTGTCCGCCCGACATGTTGTTGGCGAGGTTGCCGGCGAATTTCTCCAGCCCGACCTGCGCCAGCAGCCGGTCCGCCCGCGCCTCGATCTCCGCCGACGGAAAGCCGCGGTCGGCCAGCATCGGCATCATGACATTCTCCCGCGCGGTAAAGGCCGAGATGAGAAGATGGTACTGGAAGACGAAGCCGATGGTGTGCCCGCGCAGGTGGGTGATCTCGGCGTCGCCGAGAGCAGCGATGTCCTGGCCCTTGATCAGCAGCCGGCCCGAGGTCGGCTGGTCGAGCAGCCCGACGATGTTGAGCAGCGTGCTCTTGCCCGAGCCGGATGGTCCGATCAGCGCAAGGAACTCGCCATGGTCGAGCTTGAGGTCGATGTCGTGCAGCACCTCGGTCTCGGTCGGCAGGCCGATATTATAGGCCTTGCACACTTTCTCGAGCTTCAGGATTTCCTCAGCCACGGATCGCCACCACCGGATCGAGTTTCGCGGCCCGCACCGCCGGCGCCATCGCCGCGAGCAGGCCGGTGATCGTGGCGAGCAGCGCCGTGTAGACGAACAGGCTCCGCTCCAGGATCAGCGGAAACAATTCCGTGCCGTCCGCCTGGCGCGCCACCGCATGCCAGTAGACCAGCGCAAACGCGCCCAACGCCGCGCCGAACAGCGAGCCGACGAAGCCGAGAACACCGCCCTGCACCAAGAATACGCGGAGGATCTGGCCGCGCGACGTGCCCATCGCGCGCAGGATGCCGATCTCCTTGGAACGCTGGATCACTGAGACGATCAGCACTGCGGCGATGCCGAAGGCCACCGAAAGGCCGACAAACAGACGGATCAGGGTGTTGGTGTAAGCCTGTGCCTGCACCGCGGTGAAGAACTGCGCATTGGTCGCGATCCAGCTATCGGCCTCGACTTCGGTCGCCGCCTGGATCTGCTGGGCGATATCCTCCGCCGCATAGATGTCCTTGATCGTCATGTCGATCGTGGTGACGCCGCCGATCATGCCGAGCAGCGACTGCCCGGTTCGCAGCGCGACGAAGGTCGTGCGCTGGTTGACGCCCTTGTTGCCGAAATCGACGAGCCCGGTGATGGTCAGCACCCGATTGGCACCGCCGGCCGCCTGAAGGTTGAGCTTGTCGCCGACGGTGGCGCCGAGATTCTTGGCGAGCTCGATGCCGATGATGATGTCCTCGCTTGTCAGGCGAGCTTCGCCAACCGTGATGTAGTCCGGGACTCTGACGATGTTGAAATAGGAGTCCGGCTCGATCCCGGTGAGCGTGACGGCGCGGCTGGCATCGCCGCGCACGGCCAGCACCGAGCCGGCGATGGTCGGCGAGACTGCGGTGACCTCGGACATCGCCAGCATCTGGCTCCTGATCTTCGGCCACTGATCGATCGAAATGACCCGCTGGCTCGGACGCTGCACCACTGCGTCCTCGACCTCATGGGCTCCGTTGCGAAGCGGACGCGCGATCTGGTCGCGCGTCAGCAGCTGGATCTGCGGCTGCGAGGTCAGCACGCGCTTGATGAAATTCGCCTCGAGGCCGGCGAGCATCGCGGACATGAAGACGATGACGCCGACGCCGATCGAGATGCCGCCGATGATGAAGATGGTCTGCAGCCGGCCTTCACGCAGGAAGCGCACGGCCGCGATCCATTCGAACGGTAGCCAGCGGTTCATGGCAAGACGGGCCGCAGACGCTGGCCGGTGAGGACACCGGAGCTCTGCGGGATCGCGACGTCGCCCGCGGCAAGACCTTCGGTGATTTCGATGTGGCTGTTGCCACGCAGGCCGAGCTTCACCGGGCGCTTGGTCGCGCGCCCGTCCTTGACGCCGAGCACCCAGGGCTGCCCCGAGAGGGCGTCATGCACCGAACGCACCGGAAGCACTAGGGCGCCATCCTTCGCCGCAACCTCGATATCCACGGACACCGTCATGTCCTGACGCAGATAGTCCGGCGGATCGGCCACCGTCAGCTTCACCTCGACGGTGGCGCGCGAGATATCGACGCCGGGATTGATGTAGGTGACGGTCGCTACGAAGCGCCGGTCCGGATAGGCATCCGCCGACGCCTGCGCCTTCTGCCCCAACACCAGCTTGCCGAGATTGCGTTCGTCGATCTGCAGGACGAGTTGCAGCTCGCCGGTCGGCGCGAGCACGAACAGCGCCTTGCCCGGCTGCACGACCGTGCCGCGCTCGACGCTGCGGCTGATCAGGACGCCGTCGCGGGGGGCGGCGACCGTCGCATAGCCGAGGCGGGAGTCCGCCGTGTCGAGATTGGCGCGCGCCTGATTGAGCTGGGTCTGCGCCATCACGTAGTCGCTGCCGCCGGGGCTTGCAGTATAGACTTGGAATTCCGCCGCGCGCTTCACAGCGCGCGCGACATCCAGAGTCTTCTGCGCATCGTCGAGCGCTGCGCGCGTCGCGTAGCCGTTGTGCTCGAGCTGGGCGGTACGGTCATAAGTCTGCTGGGCATTGAGCAGCGTCGCGTCCGCCTGCGTCAGAGCTTCCTTGGCCGACGGCAGCGTCAGTTCGTCGAGCTGTCTTATCCGCGCCTCCGCCTGCGCCACCGCGCCTTGCGCTTGAACAACGGTCGCCTTCAGCTCGCGCGACTCCAGCGAGATGAGCGGCTGGCCCTTGGTGACCCTTTCGCCCTCCTGCACCAGCACCTCTTCCACCGTGCCGATGATCTGGCTACCGATCTCGACCCGATAGGGCGTCTCGACATGGCCGCTGGCCACCACCGTCTCGATCAGACGGCCGCGCTTCGCCTGGTCGACGACGACCGCCGGTCCTAGAATCATGCGCACGCTCTGCCAGGCCCCGAAGGCCAGCAGAACAAAGACCGCGAGGATGAACCATTTGTGAGCGAGGAATCCCGACCATAGCGCCGCAGCGGAAAACCGGCTTTTATGCTGCGGCAGGATGATTGTTTGCTCGACCATGAAGACACCATGCAAATCGCGCCGCGCTAGCGGGCGGATTCACGTCTCGATTTCGATTGCTGGCCCGGCAACGCCGGGGTGATTGCTTGCGACGCTAACGTGCCGTCGGGATTCGAGATTGCTTTAGGTCAATAGGTTACGACGAATTTGGAGGCATCTGGCCGCCACAAGACGCCCTGAAACCGGGAGCTTCGCTTGCTGGACAGTCCCACCCGCGCCGACACCAATTTCTGGCGTCTGTCACCCCCTGAGCTCGGCAGTCGACTGGGCTGCGGGCTCGCCGGTTTGTCGGCGGCGCAGGCCCGCGAACGTCTCGACCGTTTCGGGCCGAACACCGATGCGCCGCCGCGGATCGAGGGCGCGGCGCGCGCGATCCTGCGTCGGTTGCTCGAACCATTGTCGCTGATCCTGCTGGTGGCCGGCGTCATCTCGATGATGACCGGCGACGAGATTGGCGGCCTCATCATCGTCCTGATCCTCGCGCTCTCGATCGGCCTCGACACCATCCAGGAGGGACACGCGGTCCGCGCCGCCGAGATTCTGCGCCGCTCGGTGGCCCTGAAGGCCGAGGTCAGCCGCGACGGCGCGTTTGTCGATATCGATGTCGAGCACGTCGTGCCCGGCGATCTCTTGCGCGTCCGCGCCGGCGACATCATCCCGGCCGATGCCCTGATCCTGGAGAGCACCGCCTTCACCGCGGGTGAAGCCGCGCTCACCGGCGAGCCCTATCCGGTGCAGAAGCGCGCCGGACCATGCGCCGGCCCCGAAGACACCTCGAATGCGCTGTTCCGTGGCGCCGTGGCGCAAACCGGCGAGGCGATCGCACTCGTGGTCAGGACCGGCCGCGACACCGTGTTCGGAGCGGCGGCCTCCGCGCTCGCCGAGACGCAGGCGCCCTCTCCGTTCGAACGGGACTTGCGCGAATTCGGCCTCGTAATCGCGCGCGCCACGCTGGCACTGGTGCTGGTCGTGCTCACCATCCGCGTCGTGTTCGGCCGCCCCGTGCTCGATTCGCTCCTGTTCGCCGTCGCGCTCGCGGTCGGGCTGACGCCGGAACTGCTGCCGATGATCACGACGGTGACGCTGTCGCGCGGTGCGCTGCGCATGGCCGGCCGCAAGGTGATCGTGAAGCGGCTCGCCGCCATCCACGACCTCGGCGCCATGACCGTGCTATGCACGGACAAGACGGGCACTCTGACATCGGCCGAGATCACGCTCGCCAGAAGCCTCGATGCCGCCGGCAAGGACGATGCGCGTGCCGCGCGGCTCGGCGCCATCGCGGCCTCGCTCGGCGGCGACCGTGGCGCACTCGATGCCGCCCTCGTCGCCGGCCGACCGGAGGCTGCCCAGGGCTGGACGCTCGCCGGACGGCAGGCTTTCGATTTCTCACGCCGGCTGGGATCGGTGCTCGCCACCGGCCCCGAAGGCGCGCAACTGATCGTCAAGGGCGCGCCGGAGGCCGTGCTGGAATTGTGCACGATGGACGAACATGCATGCGAGGCGACTATCGCCCGCGTCCACGCGCTCGCGACCGAGGGCTTGCGTACGGTCGCCATCGCCTCGCGGGCGTGGAGCGGCGCGCTGCGCGAGGTCGAGACCGAGGACGAAACCGACCTCGTCTTCGAGGGTCTATGCGCCTTCGCCGATCCGCCGAAGCCGACAGCCGCGGCCGCGATCGCCCGGCTCGCGGCGGGCGGCGTGAGCCTGAAGATCCTCTCGGGTGACGATCCGGTGGTGGTGAAGCGGCTCGCTGGCCTTGTCGGGCTCAACGCCGAGCGCGTGCTGTCGGGCGCCGACATTGCCGAGCTCAGCGACGAGGCGCTTGCCGTGCAGGTGCGCTCCGCCGATGCGTTCGGCCGGCTCGCGCCGGACCAGAAATCGCGCATCGTGAAGGCGCTTCAGGCCGGCGGCGAGGTGGTCGGCTTCCTCGGCGACGGCATCAACGATGCGCCGGCGCTGAAGGTTGCCGATGTCGGCCTTTCGGTCGACGGCGCCACCGGCGTGGCGCAGGCCGCTGCGGACATGATCCTGCTGGCGTCGGATCTCGAAGTCGTCGCTGACGGCGTCGAGGAAGGCCGGCGCACCTTCGCCAACATCCTCAAATATGTCCGCATGGGCGCGAGCTCGAATTTCGGCAACATGCTGTCGATGGCGGCGGCCTCGATCGCACTGCCGTTCCTGCCGATGCTGCCGACGCAGATCCTGCTCAACAACCTGCTCTACGATCTTTCCGAGCTCGGCATCCCCTTCGACCGGGTCTCGGCGCAGGCAACGGCGAAGCCGCAGGTGTGGAGCATGTCGCGCCTGGTGCGCTTTGCCGCGATCATGGGGCCGCTGTCGTCGGTATTCGACTTTCTCACCTTTGGCGCGCTGCTCTATTTGTTCAACGCCTCGCCGGACGAATTCCGCACGGCCTGGTTCGTCGAATCGATGGCAACGCAGATCCTGGTGATCTTCGTCATCCGCACCTATGGACGGCCCTGGCGCAACTGGCCCGATCCCGTGCTTGCGGCCTCTTCGCTGATCGCCCTGTTCGCCGCGATCGCTCTGCCGTTCACGCCGCTTGGGACCTGGTTCGGCTTCGTCGCGCCCCCGCCGGCCATGATGGCCGGCATCGCGCTGCTCGTCGTCGTCTATCTCGCCTGCGCTGAGCTGCTGAAGCCGTTCGCGATCCGCACGGGACCGACGGGCTGAGGTTCCTGTTGCACCGCCCCGCGCATGATGGCGATGCGCCGCGCGCCATTGATATCGGGCTCGTTTCCGTGTCTTTGGGCAGAGCCGGGCCGGGAGCCCTGGTGCATGACGCGGGGCCATAACAATCACGATGTCCGCTACCGGCCAGACCACGAGCGCCGAAACATCCAGCCACAGCTGGATCGCCAACCAGCCTTATCTCCTGCTCAGCATCACCGCGATGTGCTGGGCGGGCAATGCGGTCGTGGGGCGGCTCGCGGCCGGCCACATCCCGCCGGTGACGCTGTCCTTCCTGCGCTGGAGCTTCGCCTTCCTGCTGGTGCTGCCGTTCGCCTGGAAACACCTCGCCCAGGACTGGCCGGCCATCCGCGACAAGCTCGGCCTCATGATCGTGATCTCGATCACCGGCATCGGCGCCTTCAATACACTGCAATATTGGGCGCTGGAGCATACCCAGGCGCTCAATACGCTGCTGTTGCAGTCAGCCGCGCCCCTGATCGTGGCGCTCTGGTCGCTGGTCATCCTCGGAATCAGGCTCACCGGCGCGCAGGCCTTCGGCGTGCTGCTCTCGATGTGCGGCGTGCTGATCATCCTGCTGCACGGCGATCTTACCACGCTGTCTAACATCGCCTTCAACAAGGGCGATTTGATCTTCATCGTCGCGCTGATCATCTTCGCGCTCTATTCGGTGCTGACGCTGAAGCGACCCCCGATCCACGGCCTGTCGTTCCTCGCCTTCACCTTCGGCGCCGGCGCGGCCTGCCTCATTCCGCTGGAGATCTGGGAGCTATCCGCGCGCCCCGTCATGAAGCTCGACGGGCCGAACCTGCTCACCCTGTTCTACGTCTCGGTGTTTCCCTCGACACTCGCCTATCTCTGCTTCAACCGCGGCGTCCGCCTGATCGGCGCCAATCGCGCCGCACCGTTCTTCCACGTCGTGCCGGTGTTCGGCTCGATCATGGCCATGGTCTTCCTCGGCGAACTGCCGCAGGCCTTCCACTTCATCGGTTTCGCCCTGGTGCTGTCGGGCGTTTTCGTGGCGTCGCGGAAGCAGGCGAGTTAGGTCTTCCTTCTTCCCTTGTGGGAGAAGGGAAAAACTGGTCGTTTGAAGGAAATGCGCTACTTCGCCCCGATCTTGCTGTAGGCCTCGCTGGTCGCAATGATGACGTGCTCGGCACAGCCGTTGACACGATGCGGATCGGCATCGCGCTCGTAGGCTTGCGACGTCATCATGTCGAGGAACGCCGCGACGGACGGATAGTAGACCAGCGCGACGAAATCCCATTCGTTGCCCGCGTGCGGGCCGAGCGCGATCGCCTTCGCCTCGCCGGTCCACAACAGCGTGCCACCACGCGCCTTGATCATGGGCACGGTGATCGCGCTGTAGCGCAAATACGCATCCCAGCCGGATCCGCCGCCGTCGCGCGAACGGGCGTGGAAACGCATCAGGTTCAGCATCACCACCGGCGCATGCTGGTCGAGCCGTTCCAGGCCCTGGATGTTCAACATATTAACCGCCAATGGCACCTCCTCAGGTCATGCCTGCATTGTAGCATTGCGGCGGCGGGACTTGTGTCAAGACGACCATCCGCGCAAGGTCATGCGCGACGCCAATGACGATTGCATCGCCCGCGCCAGCGGCCTCGAATCCGGCCAGCTGGCTCAACAACCAGCCTTATCTGCTCCTCAGCCTGAGCTCGCTGTTCTGGGCCGGCAACATCGTGATCGCGCGCCATGTCGGCGCGCATGTGCCGCCGCTGACGGTGACGACGATCCGCTGGTTCGGCGTGTTCCTGATCCTGCTGCCGTTCTCCTGGCCGCATCTGAAGCGCGACTGGCCCGCCTTGCGCAAGAGCCTGCCGCTGATGCTGTTCCTGTCGCTGGTCGGCTTCGCCTTCAACAACGCGATCTCATACTGGGCCCTGCAGTACACCGAGGCGCTGAACGCGCTGCTGATCCAGTCGGCAGGTCCCCTGTTCGTGGCGCTATGGTCGCTGGTGTTGTTTGGCGTGCGGCTCACGGCTGGGCAGCTCGCCGGCATCGCAATCTCGCTGATCGGCGTGCTGATCATCATCCTGCGCGGCGATCTGGCGGCGCTGGCGAGCATCTCGTTCAACCGGGGCGACATCATGTTCGCCTCCTCACTGGTGGCGTTCGGACTCTATTCGGCCTTCATCCCGCGGCGACCGAAGGTTCATCAGCTGTCGTTCCTGTCGTTCACCACCTGTTGCGGCGCCATCATGCTGCTGCCGGCCGCGATCTGGGAGGGTTGGAGCGGCAGGGTGCTGCATTTCGACACCGTGACGCTGATGGCGTTCAGCTACATCCTGATCTTCCCCTCGACGCTCGCCTACCTCTTCTTCAACCGCGGGGTCGCACTGATCGGGCCAAACCGCGCCGCGCCGTTCTTCCATCTTGTGCCGGTGTTCGGCTCGGCGATGGCGATCGTACTGCTCGGTGAAAGGCTCCAGCCGTTTCACCTGATCGGCTATGCGCTGGTGCTCGCCGGCGTCGTCATCGCCTCGCGCCAGGGTTCGGCGGTGAAGTAGCCCGGCGCTTCAAAAAGAAAAGGTGGGCACGGCGCTGTCGCGCCTTTGCCCACCTTACACAACTCAACGCAAAAGCTTACGCCGCACGAACCTTGGCGAGGAAGCCGTCCACCGCGCTGCGCAGCGCGCCGGACTGGTGATCCAGCTCGCGGGCGTTGGTCAGCACGTCGCCGGCCGCGGTGCCGGTCGCTTCCGCGGCCGAGGTGACGCTGCCGATATGAGCGTTGATCTCGCTCGAGCCGGCCGCGACCGACTGGATGTTGCGCGCGATCTCGCGGGTCGCTTCGCCCTGCTGCTCGATCGAGGCCGAAATGCCGGCGGTGATCTCGCTCATCTCGGCGATGGTCTGGGTGATGCCGCCGATCGCTGCGACCGCATCGCTGGTCGAGGTCTGCATCGCCGCGACCTGGGCGGAGATTTCCTCGGTCGCCTTGGCGGTCTGGTTGGCCAGCGCCTTCACCTCGGAGGCGACGACGGCGAAGCCGCGGCCGGACTCACCGGCGCGCGCCGCCTCGATGGTGGCGTTGAGCGCAAGCAAATTGGTCTGCGCCGCGATCGAGTGAATGAGCTTGACGACCTCGCCGATCTTCTCGGCACCGGTCGAGAGCTCCTGCACCGTGGCGTTGGTACGCTCGGCGTCGCTGACCGCGCGGCTCGCGACTTCGGTCGAACGCGTCACCTGGCGGGAGATTTCCGCGACCGAGCTGGACAGCTCTTCGGCCGCGGCGGCAACCGTGCCGACATTGCCGGAGGCTTTCTGCGAGGCCGCGCCGACGGTCGCTGCGCGCGAGGAAGCGTCGCTGGCGGTCGAAGTCATCGACTGCGCCGTCGACTGCATGCCGGCTGCGGCCGAGGAGACCGAGCGGACGATGCCGTTGACGCTGCGTTCGAAGTCGTTGGCGATATCTTCCATCGCGCGGCGGCGATCCGCCATGGCCCGATCCTTTGCGTCCGCTTCGCTCTTCTCGATCTCGCGGATGCGGACCGCATTGTCCTTGAAGATCTGGACGGTCGAAGCCATCGCGCCGACCTCGTCGCCACGGCCGACGCCGGGAATCTCGCCGTCGAGCTTGCCATCGGCGAGGTCCTTCATGCGGACCCCGAGTTGCGTGAGCGGACCACTGATGCTGCGGCCGAGCAGCCAGGCGACGCCCCCAGAGACGATCAGGATGGCGAGCATGGCGAGGCCGAGCGACCAGAACACCGGGCTCATCTTGGCGTCGATGTCATCAAGATAGGCGCCTGTACCGAGATACATGTCGAGGCCGGGGACCGCGACGGCGTAGCCAATCTTGCGGATCAGTCCTTCCGCACCCGGCTTGGCATATTCGTAGTGCAACAGGATCGAGCCGTTGGTCTTCGCGCCGTCCATCAGCTCCTTGGAGAGCTTGCGGCCGTTGGTCTCGACCTCCATCCGATTGGTGCCGATCTGCTTCGGATCGGGCGCGAGTTGGGTGATGCCGTCATAAGACGTGCCGAAAAGATAGCCCGAACCGTTGTCATAGGTCATCGCATTGCCGTAGCGACGAAGATCGGCCATCGCCGCGTCCTTTGTCATCTCGCCGGCATCGACACGCTTCTTCAGCGTGAGCGCATAGTTGCGCCCCATCTCGACGATGGCCTTGGCCTGATCGATGCGCGCATTGACCATCTCGCGCTTCATCAGGTAGCCGGCAAGAAATCCGGCGACGCACAGGCCGAACAAGGTGACGCCCACAAGAATGCCTAGCTTGGGGGCGATCTTCAGATTGCTCAACTTCACGAGATGGACTCCGGAGAAAAGAGATACGGGCACGCGACAGAATCGATCGAAATTGAATTAACTTTTAGGGGGAGACCTCTTAGCAAGTTCCTTACAGGCCTCCGTAGAAGCCCGTACGATGCCGGGTAAAACGGCAAATAATCGCTGAGGCGACAACCGGGAATTGTACGCACTCCCGTCGATTTCGCGTAAAAGACGTAAAGGCCCGCCCGGAAGGTGCGGGTCGCAACAAGAACCGACAAGCTAAATCGGGAGCAGAAAATGCCGAAATACAGGGTGGTGACGCCAAAGGGCGCGAGCTTCACGGTCGCCGGCAGCGACTATTCGTACGAGCGCGAGGCGCTCGATCCGATCGATGCCGAGATCATCGAGGCGCCCGCCAATGAGGCCGAGTTCATCGCCGCCGCCAAGAATGCCGACGCGATCTACGCCAAGGGCATCCCGATCAGCAAGACCATCATCGACAGCCTGCAGAACTGCAAGGTCATCACGCTGGGCTCGGTCGGCGTCGACAGTGTCGATGTGAAGGCGGCAACCGCCCGCGGCATTCCCGTCACCAACATTCCCGATACCTTCATCGAGGAAGTCGCCGACCACGCCATGATGCTGCTGCTGTCGGGGTTCCGCCGCCTGGTCGAGCAGGACAAGATGGTGCGCAGCGGCCGCTGGGCCGAGGGCCGGCCGGCGCTCCTGAAGATTCCACGACTGATGGGCCAGACGCTCGGCTTCGTCTCGTTCGGCCGCGTCGCGCGTGCGGTTGCGAAGCGCGCAGCTCCCTTCGGCCTGCGCATGATGGCCTACGATCCCTTCATCCAGGAAACGCTGATGTGGGACCACGGCGTCATCCCGGCGACGCTGAACGAGGTGCTGTCGCAGTCCGACTTCGTCTCGATGCACGCCCCTGCCCGGCCCGAAGTGCATCACATGCTCACTGAAAAGCACTTCCGGCAGATGAAGAAGGGCTCGATCTTCATCAATACCGGGCGCGGCGCCACTGTCGACGAGGAAAGCCTGATCAAGGCGCTGCAGGAGGGCTGGATCGCGCATGCCGCCCTCGACGTGCTGGAGAAGGAACCCCCTTCGCACAACAACCCGCTTCTCGGCATGGAGAACGTGACCCTAACCGCCCACGTCGCCTCGGCCTCGGCACGGTTCGACGAGGCGCGCAAGCGCCGCGTAGGCTACGAATTGTCACTGGTGCTTCAGGGCATGTGGCCGGTAAGCTGCGTGAACCCGTCGGTGCTGCAAGACACCGCGCTCCGCCGCTGGCAACCTGTCGGCATGGACCGCGGCCCGAACAGCTAAGGCGGGCGGCGCAACACGCGCCGAGAGACGGCAAGAGAACGAAACGGCCCTTCACCGGCGATCAACGCCGGGAAGGGAGACATCATAGGGAGGAACCGATGAGGAACGACATCACGCGTCGTGATGCCTTGGCGCTGGGCCTGTCTGCTGCGACGTTCGCCGCCACGGGTGCTGCAGCGCAAACTTCGAACATCAAGGCCGCCGACGTCCCCGCGCCGAAACTGCCGATCGAGAAGGGCGCGACGCTTCGCATGCTGCGGCCGGTGCGCTTCGTCCAGGCCGACGAGGACGTGTTCCGCGCCAACGCGGCAAAATTCACCAAGGAGACCGGCGTCGAGGTCAAGGTCGACTTCGTCGGCTGGGAAGACATCAACCAGCAGACCGCGGTCACGGCCAATTCCGGCGCCGGGCCCGACATCATCATCGGCTTCGGCGATGCACCGCACATCTATATCGACAAACTGATCGAGCTGACCGACGTCGCCGACTATGTCGGCAAGCGTTACGGCGGCTGGCTCACGCTGGCACAGACCTATGGCAAACGTGCCAAATCCAACAACTGGATCGGCCTGCCATTCGGCGCCTCGGGCGGTCCCCTCGTCTACCGCAAATCGATTCTGCAGTCGGTTGGCTTCGACAAGGTGCCGGATGACCACGCTGGCGTGCTCGACGTCTGCCGGAAATTGCAGAAGGCGGGCAAGCCTGCCGGCTTCGCACTCGGCAATGCCGTCGGCGACGGCAATGGCTTTGCCCAGTGGCTGCTGTGGTCGCACGGCGCGGCCCTGCTCGACCCCGAAGGCAATCTCATCATCAACAGCAAGGAAACGGTGGCGGCACTCAAATATCTGAAGGAGCTCTACCCCACCTTCATCGCCGGCACGCCCTCGTGGAACGACGTTTCCAACAATCGCGCCTATTCCTCGCAGGAAATTGCGCTGACCGCCAACGGCGTCTCACTTTACTTCTCGCTGAAGAACGATCCCGCGACCAAGCCGATCGCCGACGACACCGAGCATCAGTTCCTGCCCAAGGGTGTCGCACCGATCTCTCCGATGTCGGGGCTTACGCTGAACGCGATGGTGTTCAAGCACAGCCCGTATCCGAATGCGGCAAAGGCCTTCCTGCAATTCATGCTGGAGAAGGAGCAGTATGAACCCTGGCTCAACGCCAATTCCGGCTACTGGGCGCAGCCGCTGGCAGCCTATGCCGACGCAGCCGTTTGGACAGGCGACCCCAAGGTGGCCATCTTCAAGGATACGATGAAGAGCTCCTACTATAACGGCTATAATGGCCCGATATCGACCGCGACAGGCGCCGTTAATGCCGATTATGTGCTGGTGCAGATGTGCGCCTCGGTCGCGACCGATGCTGCAACACCGGAGCAGGCAGCCGCCGAAGCGGAGCGTCGCGCGAAGCGGTATTTCCGCCGGTAGCAAACGCAACCACGGTCAGAGCAAGGAGCGGAGAAGCAATCCAGACTTTGTCAGCAGAGAAGGATTGGATTGCTTCACTTCCGCCGTTGCTCTTCGAGCTACGGCGGACAAGTCGCTCGCAATGACGGTGGAGTGAATCTTCAACGACAGGACAACGCCCTGATGTCCGTGACCACCCTCTCGTCCCCGACGCTGACCCAGCGGCAGCCGAACTGGCTGGTGCGGCTGTTCGACTACAAGCCGTTCCTGATCGTGATGTGCCTTGCGCCCGCGATCGGGCTGCTCGCGGTATTCCTGACCTATCCGCTCGGCCTCGGCATCTGGCTCGCCTTCACCGACGCCACGATCGGTCGAAGGGGCCAGTTCATCGGCTTCGAGAACTTCCAATATCTGCTCACCGATCCCCTGTGGTGGAACGCGGTGTTCTACAGCGTGGTCTACACGGGGATCGCGACCTTCGGAAAGTTCGCGCTCGGCTTCTGGCTCGCGCTGCTGCTCAACAATCATTTTCCGTTCAAGAGCCTGTTGCGCGCCATCGTGCTGCTGCCCTGGATCGTGCCGACGGTGCTCTCGGCGCTGGCGTTCTGGTGGATCTACGATCCGCAATTCTCGATCATCTCCTATCTGCTGGTCGACGTGCTGCACTGGCGCACCAGCAATATCGATTTTCTCGGCTCGCCCTGGCCGGCGCGGTTCTCGCTGATCGCGGCCAACATCTGGCGCGGCATTCCTTTCGTCGCGATCTCGCTGCTGGCGGGGCTGCAAACCATCTCGCCCTCGCTCTACGAGGCAGCCATGCTCGACGGCGCCAGCTCCTGGCAGCGCTTCCGCTACATCACCTTTCCGATGATGATGCCGATCCTCGCCATCGTCATGACGTTCTCGATCATCTTCACCTTCACGGACTTCCAGCTGGTCTACGCCATCACCCGCGGCGGCCCGGTGAACTCGACCCACCTGCTCGCAACGCTGGCGTTCCAGCGCGGCATCGCCGGTGGCGAGCTCGGCGAAGGCGCGGCGATCGCGGTGTCGATGATCCCGTTCCTGGTGTTCGCGACGCTGTTCTCCTATTTCGGCCTGGCGCGCCGCAAATGGCAGCAGGGAGAGGCCAATGACTGATACCGTCGCGCAAGCCTCCGTCGCCAACGCCAAAGCAGCGCCCGACACCATGGCCTGGGATTCCGGGCTGCGGCGGCTGATGATGATCTATTTGCCGCTCGGCTGCTTCGTGCTGATCCTGCTGTTTCCGTTCTACTGGATGGCGATCACCTCGTTCAAACCGAATGCGGAGCTGCTGAATTACCGGGAGCACAACCCGTTCTGGATCACCTCGCCGACGCTGGTACACATCAAGCACCTCTTGTTCGACACTGCCTATCCGCGCTGGCTGTGGACCACGATGCTGGTTGCGATCGGGGCCACCACGCTGTCGCTGGTCGCCAGCACGCTTGCCGCTTACGCGATCGAGCGCCTGCGCTTCCGCGGCAGTCCCTATGTCGGCCTCGGCATCTACCTCGCCTATCTGGTGCCGCCGTCGATCCTGTTCATTCCGCTCGCAACCGTCGTGGTGCAGTTCGGCCTGTTCGATTCTCCGCTGGCGCTGATCTTGGTCTATCCGACCTTCCTGGTGCCGTTCTGCACCTGGCTCCTGATCGGCTATTTCAAGTCGATCCCCTATGAGCTCGAGGAATGCGCGCTGGTCGATGGCGCGACGCGACTGCAGATCCTGCGCCGTATCACGCTGCCGCTCGCCGTGCCCGGCCTGATCTCCGCCGGCATCTTCTCGTTCACGCTGTCCTGGAACGAGTTCATCTACGCGCTCGCCTTCATCCAGAGCGGCGCCAACAAGACCGTGCCGGTCGCGATCCTGACCGAGCTCATCACCGGAGACGTCTACCAGTGGGGCGCACTGATGGCGGGCTCGCTGCTCGGCTCGCTGCCGGTTGCGATCTTCTACTCGCTGTTCGTGGATTACTACGTGTCCTCGCTCACCGGCGCGGTAAAGGAGTAGCTCGCCGCTCACAGGCGAATCGCGATCCGATCGTGCAATCCTGATAGATCACATGGCTCATTGATCCCACCTTCCGTACTGACGGTGGGACCAACCAGTTGGCGCCGTCAATCACCGCTTAAGAAAGCGAGAATTGCATGGATACGCCAAATCTTCGCTCAATGTCGCGACGCGGTTTTTGCCTCTGTTGCGTCGGCGGCGCGACCTTCGCAGCCACCGGGGGATGGCTCAGCCCTCGACAAGCCTACGCAGAAGCGCGCGGCCTCGTCAGCCTGATCAAGGACAGCGCGGCGGCATCGCCGATCAAGGTGTACAATCTGCGTAACAACATCAGCGTGCTCGAAGGATCGGGCGGCAACATTGCCGTCCTCACCGGACCTGACGGCAAGCTGCTCGTCGATGCCGGTATCGGCGTCTCGCGCCCGCAGCTGAGCAAGACGCTTGCCGAACTTGGCAGCGAGCCGATCGCGCATCTGATCAACACGCATTGGCACTTCGACCATGCGGACGGCAATGAATGGGTGGGCGCTGCGGGCGCGAAGATCATCGCTCACGAAAACACCCGCAAGCACCTCTCCGTTGTGCAGAGGGTCGAGGACTGGGACTACAATTTCCTGCCGCTGGCGGCCAAGGCTATTCCAACGGAGGTCTTCGCCAAGGACCATCATCTCAAGGTCAACGGCGCTTCCATTGCGTTGAAATATCATGGCCCGGCGCATACGGATGGCGACATCTCGGTCATGTTCACGGAGGCCAACATCCTTCATATGGGCGACACCTTCTGGAACGGCATCTATCCCTTCATCGACCATTCGACCGGCGGCAGTATCGACGGCATGATCGCGGTCTGCGGCGCCAATCTGGCGATGGCCAACAACGACACCATCATCATCCCCGGTCACGGCAAGCCGGTCAGCAACAAGGCCGAGCTGCAGCAATTCCGCGACATGCTGGTCGCCATCAGGGATAACGTCGGCAATCTTAAGAAACAGGGAAAGACACGCGACGAGACGGTTGCCGCCAAGCCGACGGCTGCGTTCGACGCGAAGTGGGGACAGTTCCTGGTCGACCCCGGCTACTTCACCAGACTAGTCTATGAAACCGCGTGAGCGGCGGCAAGCGGTGAAGGAGTAAGTACGCGGCGGCAGTCGTGTGATGCGGAAATGCCGCGCAGTACTGGGATGCCCCGCTTTCGCGGGGCATGACAGCGAGATTGATGCGGGAGCGGGGAAGAGCCAGCATCCTAGCCCGACGGCACGATCACCATGCTCTTGTCCTTCGGCCAGCGAACGCGCCAGGCGAAGTTGATGTCGCGGACCTCGCCGGGCTTGGCGTCGAACGACCATTCCAGCACGCCGCGCTTGTCGCGGATGTCCTTTGCCGTGGGCAGCGTGGTCGCGGGCAGCATCTCGACCACGATCTCGTCATTCTCGCTGACCGGCAGCTGGTCCTCGATCGCGACGTGAATCGGGAAGTCGTGGCCGTTTCAGACAGTGGTCTTGAAGGCGCGCTCGTCGGTCTTCGATGTCGTCACGATCAGGCCGGCCGAGCCTTCGTTGCGCTTCAGCACCGCACGCTCGATCTTGACCTTGTCATCAGCGCCGAAGCCGAGCCGCACGATGTCGTCCTTGACTGATGCCGAGAGCTTGCCGCGTCCGACGAAGACGCCGTCACGGTAGATCGCGACTTTGCCTGGCAGCAACGTCGCCTCGTCGGTCTGCCTGAAGCTGGCTTCGAGGAAGGCGGTGGGGTCCTGCACCGGTGCGGCGCGCACCGACAGATCAGCAGGCACGCTCATCGAGGCGATACGCAAGCTCTTGGCGCCCTCGGCGGCGCCAAGGCTGACGCGGCCGGGAATCCTGAAGGTGGCCTGGAAGCCGCCGATTTCGGCGGCCGCCTGCTGCTCTTCGGCACGCTGGATCTGTGAGGCAATATCCTCTCTGGCCCGTCCCCCGGCAGCCTGCTGCTGGGGCTCCATCTTTCGCAACAAAGGCGCCGATGCCGGCGCGGGCATCGCCAAGTCCATCTGCGGCTTCGGCACCTGGGGATATTGCGCCACCAGCGACCCCAGCTCCGGAGCGCTGCCGCCGCGAGCGATGCGCACGGTGGAAACGCCGAGCGAGACGTCGGACCAATCCTCGCCCGTCGACTGCGTGACCTCGGCGCGCCGGACCAGCTCGAGCTGCGGCTTGCGGTCCTTGGCGCCGCTGTCGAGCCGGGCGTCGTAGAGCGGCAGCCAGCGCGCGTTGCGGACGGCATAAGTCACGCGCAGCGTCGCCTTGGTCGCGGCAGCGGAGGCGACGTCGATGCGCACCTCGAGCTTGCTCGGTGGCTTGGCCGAACGATCGGCTTCGAGTTGCGCGATCTGGCGGTCGATCTCGCGCTGCTTTCGCGTGGCATCGCGGATCGCGGAATCTGCGGCCGCGACTTCCTCGGCCACGGCGGTGAAGGCCGCGCGCCACTCGGTGATCGGCCGCGCCTCGCCTTTTTCGCCGAGGCCGGCGGGTGAGGCTTCGGCAAAGCGTTCGGCGAATTTGCGCCGGGCGGTTGCCGCATCGATCGCGCCTTGCAGATCGGCTCGCTCGTCCTTGAGCGCCTCGATGCGCTTGTCGAGCTCGGGAAGATTGACCGGCGGCGCCGCGCGCGGCGGCCGCGCGTCGATGGTGCCGATGGTGAGCTTTGCGCCGGCCTCGCCCTCGACGCGCAAGGAGGATGGATCAAGCGAGAGCGGAAAATCCTTTGCGACCAGCGTGCTATCCCCGGAGGCGAGGTCGATCGCGATCACGCGCGTGACCGTCGCGCCATCAGGATAGACGGTGACGGTGTCGATCGCCGATGTGGCGTCCACATCGGCGGCCCATGAGGGCGCGGCGAGTGCCGTGGTCACCAGGACCAGGCTCGTCGTTGCCAGACATCTTGCGGTGATGCGCATCAAACTTCTCCCTGCCGATATCGCTGCGTCGCCAGCCGGACGCTGCGAAAACATGCCACGCCATCGTGGTGAGACGCGGCAGGGAAGGAACCGGTTCGATTGGGGTTTCCATTAGGCGCCGCTGCGGCGGCACCATGGCCGCGGAACGCGTCGTCGCGCCGCGGCACAAGCTCGTCGCAAGCGCCGAGCTCAGACCTGGCTGGGTGAACCCTGGCCGAAGATGCGACGGAGCAGATCGGTCACGTTCTTGGCGCCGGCCTTCTTCAGAATGCTGGCGCGATAGCCTTCGACCGTGCGCGCACTCAGATGCATGCGGCGGGCGACCTCCTTGTTGGTGAGGCCGGCGGCCAGATGCGTGAGCACGTCATTTTCGCGCGCGGTCAGGGGCTCGCAACCAGGCAACCACCAGTGCCTGGTCGGTTCCGGCTGAGCAAACTCGTCGATTGCGGCGTCGATCCGGCCGACGATATCGTGGGTGCGGAACGGCTTCTCGATGAAGTCAGCTGCGCCGCTCTTGATGGCATCCACCGCCATGGCGATGCTGCCGTTCGCTGACGTCACCAGCACCGGCGCCATGCAATTTTCCTCGCGCAGGCGCTTGAGCACGTCGAGGCCGGAGCGATCCTGCGGCATCTCCAGCAGCACACAGGCTGGCATTCGCGCTTTTGCTTCCGACAGCAGCGAAGCGCCGTCGGCGAAGCAGATCACGTCATAGGCGCTCTCTTGAAGCGCGTCGGACAATAGTTCGCGGGCGGCGGCGTCGGTTTCAATGACAAATACCTCACCCTTGGAAAACGTGTTTCCCGGCATATCCAGATCCAGCAATGTCTTGGTCAAATGGGAAGCGACGGCCGGGGGCCTCATCGCGCCCCGCCGTCAACAGCACGGCATTCGCGCCCGCGCTTTCCCTTATGTATGTTCCATCCGGTTCCGGGATTTGACGGATCGGGACAGAAACTTTACATTTCGGGACATCTGCGGGAATGGCTGACAGGAACTGGTCGCATGACCGACCTCATTCGCAGTGCAGGCTTGAGCAGTTATCCGGAGGTCGCCCGGTCGGTCGGGCTCGACCCCAGGCAGATGATGCGCAAGGTCAGATTGCCGCTGACCATCCTGGACAAGCCCGATACGCCCATCGCTGTCCCGGCCCTGCGTCGCCTGCTCGAGATATCGGCAGCGGAGTCAGGTGCCGAAGATTTCGGCTTGCGGCTCGCCGAGCGCGGCGGCCTCACCAATTTCGGCGCAGTCGGCCTGATCGTGCGCGAACAGGCGACGGTCGGCGAGGCGATCGAAGCTTTCTCCCGCTTCATCCATGTCCACCACGATGGCATGAAGCTCAACGTTCTCAGGGAGAAGCAGACCGTGACGATCAGGCTGCATCTGCGCGGCCGGCAACCGACCGCGCCGCGCCAATCGATCGACATGGCGCTCGGCAGCATCCACCGCATCATCCAGTCGCTGTTCGGCAGCGACTGGCGGCCTCACGAGGTTCACCTGCACTACCCGCCGCCGCACGACCGCAAACGCTACCGCGACTTCTTCGGTTGCCGCGTGATCTTCAACGCGGACGAGGACGCGATCCTGATGTCGGCACACGACATGGAGCGCCGCGTTCCAAGCGCGCATCCCCTCATCGCGAGCTACTTACGCAAGCGGATCGAGGCCATCGAACACCGCCCCGCAAGCTGGGAGGAGAAGGTCGAGGAGGTCGTGCGCAGTCTGCTCGCGAGCGGCGACTGTACTGTCGAGCGCGTTGCCGCGCATCTGGCCTGCACCCGCCGCACCATCCACCGCCACCTCGCCGCATCAGGCACCAGCTTCTCGGCGATCCTCGAGGCGCAACGCGCCGATCTCGTGATCCAGCTGATCGAGGATCCCGACCGGCCGCTGGTGGATATTGCCGCACAGCTCGGCTTCTCCGCGCAAAGCGCCATGGCCCGCTGGTTTCGCGGTCGCTTCGGCTGCACCATCACGGAATGGCGGCGGGGTGTGCGGCCACAGGCACAGCCCGCCGGTGTAGCACCGGCCACCGCGGCCTAGCTCACGCGCACATCAGGCGTGCTCGAACGGGCCGACTTCGCGGATGACCTTGCAGATCTGCAAGCGGCCGCTCGCATAGAATTCCGCATGTCCTCGCTTCATCGCCTCGACATGTTCCGGATGGGTGCGCCAGACCTCGAGTGCCTCCTCCGACGCGAAGCGAAACACGGTCAGCTCCTCACCGTCGTCGGCCTTGAATGACTTGACGGAGAGAAAGCCCGGAATACTGCTGACAATGTTGTACATGCGCTCGCCGAGCCGACCATACTCCTCGAGCGACACGCCATCCCGCAGGTTCAGGCCGCCGATCACCACGACTTCGCCGATCATTTTCGATCCATTCCTCATTCGCGCTTCCACGCCAAGTAAACAGCAGACGCAGCTCGAATGATAGGTTCGGACCGATGACGGCGCTTGTTACACCGCTACCAGAACTTTCAGCGGGCTGGGGCCGGCATGCCCCTGGTGGCCAGCGCGAGCCGGGGGTTGCCCGACAGCAGCGGGCCGAATGCGACGGCAAAGCCGAGGAACGCGACGATCCAGCCGCAGGCGGCGATATGCAGCAGCACATCGCTATGCGAGGGCAACAGCACGGCAGCAACGCGCGCCAGCGCCGCAACGATGATCGCGAGATAGATGCCTTTCGTCGCAAGCGAGGCCGTCAACGCCTGCCCGGTGTGACCGAGGCTCGCGCGCGTCATCACCGCGAGCGTCATGACCCCGGCTGCCCCCGTCATCCAGGCGTGGATGCCCGCGCTCGGCGGCAGCACGCCGAAGCCGGCCAGGGCGTTGAGAAGGAAGCCCGATGGCACGAAGGCGTAGCCGATATGCAGGATCACAAGCAGCCGTTCGCGCGTGGTGCGATCGCCGGCCCAACGCGCCAGCCGTACCAGATGCAGCATACCGACCAGCGCCATCACCGCGCCAGCGATCAGGTTCAGGGGGATCAGGATCCATGCAATCAGCGCCAGCGCGCTCAATCCGATCACCACGCCGTCAAACCGTCCGAACGGCACCGGCACGCGACCGGGATTGAACTTGACCAGCCAGTTGCGGGTGAAGCTCGGAATGATGCGACCGCCGATCAGCGAGATCAGCAGCACGACCACGCTGATGCCGATTCGGATGCTGATATCGGCCGCACCGCTGAAATGCGCTTCGAGATGGAAGGCGACGTTGCCACCGAGCAGCACCAGCACGAGCCCTACGACAGGCAGATTGCGCCAATTGCCGCCCGCGATGATCTCGCGCATTGCAGCCGCGACCACCAGCGCCAGGAAGGCGGCATCGACGGCAAGTGCGAACGCCCAGCCGATCTCGGCTGACAGGGCCACCGCCGCACGTCCGGCCAGCCAGACGACCAGCAACGCACCCAGCGACGTGCCCTGGATCGGCAGCCGCCCGGTCCAGTTCGGGATCGCGGTGAACAGAAACCCGGTGATGACGGCCGGCAGGAAGCCGTAGAGCATCTCATGGACGTGCCAGTCCCGAGGCGCAAAGGCTGAAATGACCGACAGTTCACCATAAAACATGGGCAGCCAGACCAGGATCGACAGCCCGGCCTGAATGGCAGCGAACAGGAAGAAGGGCCGAAAGCTGTTCGCAAACAGCGGCCAGCCCTGAAAATCACGAGATCGAACGCCGGCCATCGCAACAACTCCAGGAGTTTCAGACTGTTGCCTGGAAAAATACTGCCGCGCAGCTGGTCCGTTCTTGCGCTATCGCAAACTGCCGGATGATTGCAGGTGCCATCACACTCTCCGATGCCAAGGAGGCGGAATGGCCAAGGTCGACACATCGCTGGTTGCGCATTTGCCGCTGTTTGCCGGTGTCAAGCCGGAGGACCTCGACGAAATTCTGCGCGAGGCCCGCTCGGTTCGCTATCCTAGAAGCAGCGCCATCTTCGAGCAGGGCGCGGAGGCACAATCCTTTTTCCTGCTGCTGCACGGCCATGTCCGTGCGGCCAAGACCACGCCGACCGGCGAGCAGATCGTGGTGCGCTATGTCGCGCCCGGCGAGACGTTTGGGCTGGCGATGGCGATCGGAGCCGCGCACTACCCGGCAACCGCGCTCGCGGTCGACGACAGCGTCGTCCTGATCTGGCCCACGGGCGCCTGGCCGCGTCTGATCGAGCGGTTTCCCGCGCTTGCCGCCAACACGATGCAGACCGTCGGCAAGCGGCTGCAGGAGAGCCACACCCGTATCCTGGAAATGTCGACCCAGCAGGTCGAGCAACGCGTCGCGCATGCGCTGCTGCGGCTCGCCAATCAATCCGGCAAGAAGCTCGACCACGGTATCGAGATCGACTTCCCGATCAGCCGCCAGGACATCGCACAGATGACCGGCACCACGCTGCACACGGTCAGCCGCATCCTCAGCGGATGGGAGAGCCAGGGTCTCGTCGAGAGCGGCCGGCAACGCATCATCCTGCGCGAGCCGCACAAGATCGTCGTGCTGGCGGAGCGGAACCCAGACAGCGGCGCTTGACGATATGGTGAGGGCGCATTCGCTTACGGCGAAAGCGCTCCCTCACCCGGGAATCCGCACACCCCTGTGCAGATTCCGATTCCTCTCACGCCGGCACGTGATCACTCAGCGCCGTCAGGAATTTGTCGCTGTCGATGCCATGCTCGCGGCAGGCGTCGTCCACGGTGTGAAAGGTCGCAATCGGACAGCCGACACAGGCCATCCTGAAGGCGAGAAACACACGGATCGTGTGCGGCGCGTTGCGCATGATATCATCGACCAGATCGTCAGATCGGAAGGGCATGGACAACTCCATTCCGAGCTGACGATAACGGGGTTGGCCGGAGGTTCTTTGTTGGAGCGCAAGCTGGCCGCTACTACACCGCCCGGCTGTGCAGCTGCCTGCCCGAATCCAGATGCGCGTCGAATGCGGCGGCGACGCTGCGGACCAGGAAGCGCGAGTCGTTCGCGACCGCCAGACGGTGGCCTTCCAACCTCACCACACCGTCCGAGATCAGCGACTTCAGCCGCGACGCCGATTGCAGCATCGTCCCCGGCTCGGTGCCATGGCGTGCGCAGATGTCGCCGAGATCGGCGCCGAACTCGCACATGATCCGTTCGATGATATCCGCACGCAGCCGATCGTCGTCCGTAAGCTCATAGCCCTTCGCGGTGGCGAGGCGACCTTCTGCGATGCTCTGCTGATAGGCGCCGATCTGCACCTCGTTCTGGACGTAGCCCTGCGGCAGATGTCCGATTGCGCTGGCGCCGAAGCCGAGCAGGACCTCGCTTTGGTCGGTGGTATAGCCCTGGAAATTGCGCCGCAACGTCCCCTGCGCGTAAGCCACGGCCATGGCATCGTCGGGTCTTGCGAAATGATCGAGGCCGATCTGCACATAGCCGGCCTCCTTCAGCGCGTTGGCGATGGCGCAGGCCTGGTCGTGGCGTGCAAGACCGTCCGGCAAATGGATCTCGTCGATCATGCGCTGGTGCTTCTTGAAATCAGGCACGTGCGCGTAGCCGAACACCGAAAAGCGGTCGGGCTCGAGCTCGAGCGAGCGGCGCACTGTGTCCAGGCAAGATGCGATGGTCTGGTGCGGCAGGCCGTAGATCAGATCGAAATTGATTCCTCCGATGCCGGCCTGCCGAAGCCTGTCGACGACGGAGGCGGTCTGCTCATAGCTCTGCACGCGGTTGATCGCGCGCTGAACGACGGGATCGAAGCTTTGCACGCCGAGGCTGGCGCGATTGACGCCGGAGCGGCGTATGGCCTCGACCATCTCTGATGTCAGGGTGCGCGGGTCGATCTCGACCGCGATCTCGGCCGAGGGCAGTACGAAGAAGGCGCGGCGCATCGCCGCCATCATCTCGGCAAAGGCCTCAGGCGCCATGATCGTCGGCGTACCACCGCCGAAATGAATGTGCTCGACATTGATGCGGCGACCGATGGTGTCCGCGACCTGCGCGATCTCGCTGAGGAGAGTGCGCTGATAGGACGCGACAAGCTCATCCCGGCGGACGATCTGGGTATGGCAGCCGCAGTACCAGCACATCTCGCGGCAGAACGGCACATGCAAATAGAGCGAAGCACTGGCGCCCGGGGGAAGCTCGGACAGCCAGCGCGAGTAGGTGCCGGCACCGATCTGCGGCGAGAAATGCGGCGCGGTCGGGTAGCTCGTGTAGCGCGGCAATCTCTCTTCGCCATAGCTCGCTGCGAGGTCGGTCCTCATATGTTACCCATTCATAAATTGATGCTGCCTGCAGTCGCAGCAACCTTGGATCGCAGAGGATGACCTGTTTTCCGCCGGTCGGCCTTGCGCTTGCTCAAAGTCCAGCTCGCCGGATCGCGACCCCAGTGACGTTCGGCGCCGCCCTTAAGGAATTCACCGGAGCCTATTCCAGCAAAAGCTTGTCGCAGCGCAAACACGCTTGCCGCAACAGGCGCACACTGCATCCGTCATCAAAACCCTTTTCAGATGAAGGATGCTTCCAAATGTTCACCCGCAGAGCCGCATTGATCAGCGCCGCCGCGACCGCCCTGATGCTGGCAGCACCCGCTTTCGCCGCCAACGATCTCAACCTGCCGCGGCAGAAGGTGGAGTTGGTTGCCCCGCCCTTCGTGCATGCGCACGAGCAGGCGACCAAGCAGGGCCCCAAGATCATGGAGTTCACGCTTACCATCGAGGAGAAGAAGGTCGTCATCGACGAGAAGGGCACCACCTTCCAGGCCATGACATTCAACGGCTCGATGCCTGGCCCGCTCATGGTCGTGCATGAGGGTGATTATGTCGAAGTGACATTGGTCAATCCCGCGACCAACTCCATGCCGCACAACATCGACTTCCACTCCGCGACCGGCGCACTCGGTGGCGCGGCGCTGACTTTGATCAACCCCGGCGAGCAGGTCGTGCTGCGCTGGAAGGCCACGCGGACCGGCGTGTTCGTCTATCATTGCGCACCGGGTGGCCCGATGATTCCCTGGCACGTCGTCTCGGGCATGAACGGTGCCGTGATGGTGCTGCCGCGCGACGGATTGAACGACGGCAAGGGCCACGCGTTGAAATACGACAAGGTCTATTATATCGGCGAGCAGGACATGTACGTGCCGCGCGACGAGAAGGGCAATTTCAAGTCCTACGACTCGCCGGGCGAAGCCTTCACCGACACCGAAGAGGTGATGAAGAAGCTCATCCCCTCCCACGTCGTGTTCAACGGCAAGGTCGGCGCTCTCACCGGCAAGAACGCGCTGACGGCGAATGTCGGCGAGAACGTCCTGATCGTTCATTCGCAGGCCAACCGCGACAGCCGTCCGCACCTGATCGGCGGCCATGGCGATTACGTCTGGGAGACCGGAAAATTCTCCAACCCGCCGGAGACGGGGCTCGAGACCTGGTTCATCCGCGGCGGCTCCGCGGGAGCGGCGATGTACAAGTTCCTGCAACCCGGCATCTACGCCTATGTCACGCATAATCTGATCGAAGCCGCCGACCTCGGCGCCACCGCGCACTTCAAGGTCGAGGGCAAGTGGAACGACGATCTGATGACCCAGGTGAAGGCGCCTGCGGACATACCGGCCGCCAACACGAACTAGAGGCGACGAGGGGCCGGCCACCACCGGCCCCTTCTTGTTTCGGGAAACGACCATGCTGATTGCATTCAAGCTCAAATTGCTGCTCGCTTGCGCCGCCGGCTTCGCTGGACCTCTGGCCATTGCGCCAATCGTGTCCGAGATGACAACGCGCGGCACGCAGGGCGAGCCTGCGATCGTCGAGATCGCCGCAGGCAGCTTCGTCTATCGCGAGGCCGGCGATTTCATCCGCGGCGGGCAGCAGGCCGAGGCGCCGCTGCACAAATTGCAATTCACGAAACCGCTGCATGTCATGCGCGAGCAGGTCTCCTCGGCGGACTACCAGCTTTGCGTACAGGATGGCGGATGCCGCGCGCTCGATCGCGGCGTCGCGATCGCGCTTGACCGTCCTGCGGTGCAGGTGAGCTGGCACGATGCACAAGCCTATGCGAGCTGGCTGTCGCGCAAGACCGGCCACCATTACCGCCTGCCCAGCGATGCCGAATGGGCCTTCGCGGCGGGCTCCCGCTTCAAGGACGACGGCGCTCCCGCAGACGCGGACAACCCGGCAAAACGCTGGATCAGCCGCTACGAGCGCGAATCCGAACGCGACCTTTCCGACACCAATGCCTATCCCTTCGGCAAGTTCGGCCTCAACGAGCGCGGCGTGTCCGATCTCGCCGGCAATGTCTGGGAGTGGACCTCGACCTGCTTCGTGCGCTCGCGCGTCGACGAGGCGGGCCATGCCGGCCGTCCGACCGTGAATTGCGGTGTACGCGTCGCCGAAGGCGCGCACCGCGCCTATGTCACCGACTTCATCCGCGACGCCCGCGCCGGCGGCTGCGCGCAGGGCGTGCCGCCCGCCAATCTCGGCTTCCGCCTGGTGCGCGAGGAGCGATCCTGGGTCGCGAACGTGTCGATGCGGTGGGCAAAGGTGTGGGCGAGATCGTAGCGAATTTGACGCGCGAATTGGAATAGCGTTGGCGAAGCCTCATACTCCGTCATTGCGAGCGCTGCGAAGCAATCCAGAAATCCCTCCGCGGAGACAGCCTGGATTGCTTCGTCGCATCAGCGCAAAATTGCTACGCAATTTTGTCGCGAGCTCCTCGCAATGACGGGTTTGGAACACACGCTCGCGTTCAATCGTCACCGTTCGTGCGGCGAGGTCAAATCTCCCGCGCGAACATCCGGAAGCCCGGCGCGCCGATCAGCGCCTCAAACGCGGGATCGCGCTTCTCTTCCGCGAAGGCAAAGCCGGCCTTGGCATAGGCGCGCTCGGCGGGCGCATTGCCGATCAGGAACGATATCGTTGCACGGCGGAAGCCCGCTGCCCTTCCCTTTGCCAGTGCGGATCCGATGAGTGCCTGCACGAGACCGCGGCCGCGATAGGCAGGATCGGTCGCGACATGCTCGATCATCCAATCCCCCTCGCCGCCCTGAACCCAACAGTCCCGGACATAGGCGCCGCGTCGGCGGATTGCCTCCAGCTCGGACGCCGTCAGCCCCGTCGCTGCGCCGACCTCTGCGATCGCAGCCCATGCCGCCGGTCCGGTGCCGGCCGCGGGCACGGCACAGAGCGCAGCGGCGGGCCGGTCATCGCATTCGGCGATCAGAAAGTTTTGGTGGTGCCACATCGATACGGCCTGCGCGGTCGCGATGCGCGCGATGAAATCGCGGCACTGCTGTTCCGGCCAGCCGAGCGCAATGTCGAACCAGCCGCGCGGCCGGTAGCCGCGCTGCGATGGCAGGATGGTTTTTGCGATGAAATCGGCGTCGTCGGGACGCGCAGACCGTATCGTCATGCGCGCCCCCTTGCGAAGACCTCAGCTGTTCTTCAGCGCCACACGAAACTCGGCTTCGGTCTTGGCCTTGACCTCGTCGAGCGTGACGCCGTCGGCGAGCTCGATCAGCGCCATGCCACCGTCACCGTGCTTGTCGATGGTGAAGACGGCGAGATCGGTGACGACCATGTCGACGACGCGCTCGCCGGTCAGCGGCAGATTGCACGTCTTCAGCAGCTTGGCGCCGTCCTTGGCAGAATGCTCCATCACCACGACGACGCGCTTGACGCCGGCGACGAGGTCCATCGCGCCGCCCATGCCCTTGACCATCTTGCCGGGGATCATCCAGTTGGCGAGATCGCCGTTCTGGGCCACCTGCATGGCGCCGAGGATCGACAAATCCATGTGGCCGCCGCGGATCATGCCGAAGGAATCGGCCGACGAGAAATAGCTCGTCGACGGCAGCTCGCTCACGGTCTGCTTGCCGGCGTTGATGAGATCGGCGTCTTCCTCGCCCTCGTAGGGGAACGGGCCCATGCCGAGCATGCCGTTCTCGCTCTGCAGGCTGACGTCCATGCCGTCGGGGATGTAGTTCGAAACCAGCGTCGGGATGCCGATGCCGAGATTGACGTAGTAGCCGTCACGCAGTTCCTTCGCGGCGCGTGCTGCCATTTGTTCGCGGGTCCAGGCCATCAGACTTCAACTCCAGTGCCGGCCGCCGGCGCACTCGCTGGGCGCGGACGGGTGTTGCGGAATTCGATGCGCTTCTTGGCGGTGCCGACGTCGATAATACGCTTCACGAAGATGCCGGGCGTGTGGATGTGATCCGGGTTGAGTTCACCGGCGGGAACCAGGTGCTCGACCTCGGCCACCGTGACCTTCGCGGCGGTCGCCATCATCGGGTTAAAGTTGCGCGCGGTCTTGCGGTAGACCAGGTTGCCGGCGGTGTCGCCCTTCCAGGCGTGCACGATGGCGAGGTCGGCGAACAGGCCGCGCTCCATCAGGTACTTCTCGCCGTCGAACTCCTTCACTTCCTTGCCCTCGGCGATCAGCGTGCCGACGCCGGTCTTGGTGTAGAACGCCGGAATACCGGCGCCGCCGGCGCGGATGCGCTCGGCCAGCGTGCCCTGCGGGTTGAATTCGAGTTCCAGCTCACCGGCCAGGAATTGCTGCGCGAACAGCTTGTTCTCGCCGACATAGGACGAGATCATCTTCTTGATCTGGCGGGTTTCCAGGAGGCGCGAGAGGCCGATGCCGTCGACGCCGGCATTGTTCGAGACGACCGTCAGACCCTTGACGCCGGAGTCGCGGATCGCATCCGACAGCGCCTCGGCGATGCCGCAGAGGCCGAAGCCCCCGGACATGATCATCATGTTGTCCTTGAGAACGCCCTCGAGCGCCGATTTGGCGTCGGGATAGACCTTGTTCATGCAAAAACCCTCGACTTAAACCTGAGAGGCGTCGCGCCCTTATTGGCGGCGATTATTAGGCGAAATCGTCCGAAGCCGTCAATGATACGGGGTTCTCCGTTCCGAAGGGCGGTGCTAGAAGCTGCCCACGCGGTGGGCAGGACCGTCCGCGGCCTTGAAAGCGACAAGAAAACCCATCAAGTTGCGGCACTTAACATAACGGGGCTTGGGCAGGATCTTGGGCGCGGGGCGCGCAGGTTTCCGGCCCCGCCTTTCCGGCTCAAACGACCAACCCGATCAGGACATGCCATTGACCATGGCCCAAGGAATGAAGCGCCTCGGGACGCCGATTGCGGCGCTGCTCGGCGTCGCGCTGATCGCCCTGATCGCGACCTCCTGGCTCATCAACCGCGACGCGCTGCGCAAGGCGGTCGAAGCGCAGATCCGCGACGTCACCGGGCTCGAGCTCAGCGTGGCGGGCAACATCGACATCTCCGTGCTGCCGGCGAGCTACATCTCCTTCCATGACGTCGGCCTCAAGGGCGGCGGCACCGCGGACCCCGCGCTCCATGTCGACGTGCTCACCGCCAACCTTCGGCTGCTGCCGCTGCTGCTGCAACGCTTCGAGATCGCCGACCTGACACTGCTGCGGCCGCATATCCATGTCGGCCTGAAGCCGGACGGCGAGAGCAACTGGACGCCCTTCATCCAGACCATTGCGCGGACGATGAAGCCCGGCGCCGACAACCAGGTCTCGTTCTCCGAGATCAGGATCCAGGACGGCGTGCTCGATTATGTGGACGTCGCCACCAATGCCACCGAGAAGTTCGAGGACATCGACCTGTCGCTGGCCTGGCCCTCGATCTCGCGCTCCTTCGCCGCGACCGGGCAGTTCGACTGGCGCGGCGAGCGCGTCGACGGCTCGATCAGCTTTGCCGATTTCGTCGCGGCGCTCTCGGGCGAGCGCTCCGGCCTGAAGGCGCGCATCGCCAGTGCGCCGCTCAAGCTCGCCTTTGACGGCAGCGTCGCCAACCGCACCAGCCCGATGATGGAGGGCACGCTCACCATCGACAGCCCGTCCTTGCGCAACGCGCTGCGCTGGACCGGCCAGCCGCAGCCCGGCAGCGGCGGATTCGGCCGCTTCGCGCTGAAGGCGCGCGCCAATGTCGTTGGCGCCTCGATCGCGCTGACCAACGTCAATGTCGAGCTCGACGGCAACACCGCCGAAGGCGTCATGACCTATGCCAATAACGGCCGGCAGACCCTGCAGGCGACGCTCGCCGCCGACGCACTCGACTTCACGCCCTATATCTCCACCTTCCGCCTGCTCGCGAGCGGCGCACGCGACTGGAACAGGCAACTGTTCGATCTCAACGGACTTTCGAGCACCGACCTCGACATGCGCCTCTCGGCGGCCAAGCTGACGGTCGGCCCGACCAGGCTCGGCCGCACCGCGATCGGCGCCAATTTGCGCAACGGCACGCTGGCGCTTTCGGTCGGCGAGGCCCAGATCTATGGCGGCATCGCCAAGGGCTCGTTCGGCATCTCGCGGTCCGACACCGTCGCCGACATCAAGGCGCAATTCCAGTTCACCGACGTCGATCTTCAGGCGTGCGCCTCCGAACTGTTCGGCCTCAACAAATTGTCCGGCCGCGGCAACGTCAACGTGTCCTTGGCCGCCTCCGGTTCGAGCCCGTTTGGCCTCGTGCAATCGCTCGACGGCACCGCCTCCGTGACCGGACACGACGGCGCCATCTCGGGCTTCAACGCCGAGCAACTCTTGAAGCGGCTGGAGCGCCGGCCTCTGTCCGGCGGCGGCAATTTCCGCAACGGCACGACCCCCTATGACAACCTCACCATCGCGGTGAAATTCGCCGACGGAATCGCCACCGCCGAGGACATCCGCATCGAGGGACCGGCGGCGAAGATCACGCTCACCGGCACCGCGTCGGTGCCGACGCGCGAATACGACATGAAGGGTGTGGCGAGCCTGAACACGACGTCCGGCTTTCAACTGCCCTTCATGGTGCAGGGGCCCTGGGACGATCCGCTGATCTTCCCCGATCCCGAGGCCCTGATCCGCCATTCGCCGGCGGCATCTCCGTTCCTCGATCTCCTGAAGCAACGCATCACCGGCGGCAAGCGGCAGGCGCCGGAGGGATCGCCGACGGCGGAAAACGCCAAAGAGGGCGCCAAGTCCAATTAACGCGGCCGAGGCAACGCGCCGTCAAGCGGCCGATTGCGTGGTCGCGATCCAGCCCTTGTCCTCGCGCACCGATGTTGCTCCGGTCCTCGTTCCGACAGGGGCGACGGAGGCGCCGCTTTGGCCGAGTTCACGGGCCAGCACCTCGCGGTCACAGGCGTTCTCCCACAGTGAAACGGTGATGGCGGCAACACAATTGCTGATCATGCTGGTCAGGGCCCGCGCTTCCGACATGAACCGGTCGATGCCAACCAGCAGCGCCACGCCGGTCACGGGCAGATCGGGCATCACGGTGAGAGTCGCGACAAGTGCGACGAAGCCGCTCCCGGTGACGCCCGCTGCCCCCTTGGACGTCAGCAACATCAATCCGAGCATGGCCGCGATCTGTCCCCATGACAGGTGAATGTCGCAAGCCTGCGCGATGAAAATGGAAGCGAGCGTGAGATAGATGGCGCTGCCGTCCAGATTGAACGAGTAGCCCATCGGCAAGACGAGCCCCGATACGCCTTTTTGGCATCCGAGCTGCTCCAGCTTGCGCAGTGCGCCAGGCAGCGCCGGCTCGGACGATGACGTGCCGAGCACGATCAACAATTCCTCTTTGAAGTAGCGGATGGTCCTCCACAGGCTGAAGCCGTTCAGCCGCGCCAACATGCCGAGGACGACGACGACGAAAACGGAGCAGGCGACATAGAAGGTCAGGATCAGCAGTCCGAGCGAGCCGATCGAACGTACGCCGTAACGTCCCACCGTGAACGCCATGGCACCGAAGGCCCCGAGCGGCGCGAGCTTCATGATGAAGCCGAACGACACAAACAGCACGTGGGAGAACGAGGCGATGGCCTTTGTCACCGCGGCCCCCTCATCGCCGGCACGGCTCAAGCCAAAAGCGATCAGGATGGCGACCAGCAGGACCGGCAGGACCTCGCCATCGGCAAACGCTCCAAAGAATGAATGTGGAATGATGTGCAGCATGAAGTCCGCAAATCCGGTCGCAGCCGCCTGCTTGGTGAATTTGGCAGCGACCGACGGATCCAGCGTACTCACCGATACATGCATGCCTGCTCCCGGCTGGATCAGGGATACAGCCGCCAGTCCGGCCAGCAGCGCGAGCGCGGTCAGCAGATAGAACAGCGCCATCGATTTCACCAGCGTGCGGCCGACCTCGCGGGAATCGCTGATGCTGTTGATGCCACTCACGATGGTGCAGAACACGATCGGTGCGATCATCATCTTGACCAGCTTGACGAAGCCGTCGCCGAACGGCTTTAGAGCGGCACCGAATTCGGGCCAGAAATGGCCCGTGGCGACGCCCAGCAAGACTCCGATCAGGACCTGGACGTAGAGAACCCGGTAGAATGGCTTCCGTGCCTCGGTGCTTCCGTGTCCACGCCAAGTTTCCTTGTGCATTCTCGCTTCTCCCATGCTTCTATTTTCTTGATCGCGGCGGAGGCGGCAGGTCTCAGGCCGCCAGCATCGAATGCGGCACGTGCGACCGGCGCGCAAAGACCTGGCCCTCGAAGATGCGCCGGGCTGTCCGCTGCACTCGGGCGATCGGCCCAGGCTCCAATCGGACGACGAGCTGGCCGGAGGGATGGGCGAGCGTGATCGCGACCGGCGGCACCAGCGGTCCGACCATCTCCGCCGCAATCGTCCCTGGCGTGACACACGCCGTCGCGAGCGCGACGGCGCCAGTGACCGCCAGCGCGCTATGGCAGTCGTGCGGCATGAAGTATCGCGTGCTCAACGTCGCCTCGCTGGTAGGCGCGATCAGAATCGGCTTCGGGATCACCATTGACCCGGGATCCGGAAAGCCCATCAGGCGTCCGGCCTCGACCCGCAGACTTTCGAGACGCCTGCGGAAGCCGCTGTCGGCGAAATCGGAAGGGGCCTCGCGGCCGGTGCATCCAAGATCTGCGGCGCGGACCAGCATGACCGGCATCGCCGCGTCGATGCAGGTTACATCGATCCCTTCGATGCGGTTGGTCGGCCGCCCCGTCGGCAGCAGGCGGCCCGTCCGTGCACCGGCGGCATTTGGAAACGACAATTCGACAGGTGCGGCCGTTCCAGGCACGCCGTCGATTCGCGCCTCACCCTCGTAAGTCACCTTCCCTCCGGGGGTGGCAACTGTCGCATCAATCAGCTTGCCGGTGTTCACATTGTGGATGCGGAGATGGGTTCGGTTTCCGCTGGCGGCGACGAGCCCTGCTTCGATCGCGAACGGCCCCACGGCCGCCAGCATGTTCCCGCAGTTCGGCGACGTGTCGACGATCCCTTCACGAACACGAACCTGGGCAAACAGGTAGTCGACATCGGCCCCGGGTACTGTTGCCGGGCCAACGATCGCGACCTTGTTGATAACCGCATTGCCGCCACCGATTCCGTCGATTCCAAGATCGTGTCCGCCTCCCATCACGGACAACAGGACCGCATCGCGCAATGCGGGATCAGCCGGAAGATCGCGGCTCAGAAAGAACGGCCCGCGCGACGTCCCGCCGCGCATGACCACACAGGGAATGGCAATCTGATCGTTCATGGCTGTTCCGTTCGGCGAGATTCTTGGCTCGAACCGAACATCCTCTCTTGCAACTCTTCTGTAAAATGCAAATATCTGAAGTATTAATGCGTATATTGGTATAATTTCGGGATGGGGCCATGAACGCGGAACTGCTCGACCTCAGGGCATTCATCAGCGTCGCGGAGACGGGAAGCTTCGTGCGCACCGCCAAGGCGCTGAACCTGTCTCAGCCGGCGCTCAGCCGACGCATTCAGAAGCTCGAAGAAAGTCTCGGAGCGCCGCTGTTCGAACGCTCGACGCGTCATGTCAATCTCACCATGACTGGCCGGGACCTGCTGCCGAAGGTGCGCCGCCTCATCGACGAGTTCGAGACGTCGGTGCTCGCGATCCACGATATCGGCGCGCGAAGTTCGGGCCTGGTCTCGGTGGCTGCGGTGCCGACGGCGGTGTTCTATTTCCTGCCGCGCGCGATCGGCCGGTTCGCCGACGCGTACCCTCGCATTCGCATTCGGATTCTGGACATCGGTGCCAACGAAGGATTGGAGGCGGTCGCACGCGGCGAGGTCGACTTCGGCATCAATTTCATCGGGGCTTCGCATGCCGAGATCGAATTCGAGAAACTGGTCGAGGATCCCTTCGTGCTGGCTTGCCGTCATGACCATCCACTGGCATCGCGCAAGCAAGTCAGCTGGTCGGAAATCGTGCCGCACCGGGTCATCACCGTCGGTCGCAACAGCGGCAATCGCGCATTGATCGACAATGCGCTGGCGCGACAGGGGTTGCAGCTAAACTGGTCCTACGAGGTCGCACATCTCTCCGGCTCGCTTGGCTTGGTCGAAGCGGGCCTCGGCATCGCCGTGCTCCCGAAACTGGCGACGCCCGCTGCCGGCCATCCGATCATTCACACCATCCGTCTGGTCGAGCCGGAAGTGTCGCGGACGATCGGCATCGTGCGCAGACGCGAGGCGACATTATCCCCTCATGCCAGCCAATTTCTGAAGATGCTTCTGGAGGCATGGCGCGCTCCTCCCGTGACCGGCGGGCAAGGCAAGCCGCGCACGTCCCGCTTGAAGTAGGTGCCACTGGCGACGAGCAGGTGTGCGGAACTGCATGGCCCACAGAAACGCCCGAGGCGAATTGATCAGCCGGAATCGATGCGGCGATTGGATCGATACGAGCGTTAAGCATCTCCGAGAGCCCTGCAACCCTCGACCTAGGTCTGACAACATGCCGCTAGATCGGATAGCGCCCATGCGCTAGTGTTTTATACGACCGGTTAAAAACTCCGGCCGTTTGAGGGAGAAAAACGTGAGATCCAAGGTTATTGGCGCAGTGTCACTGGCGGTCGCTGCGGTTGGGCTGTTCGCCGCCACTGCACCCACCTTTGCGCAGCAAAAGACGATTACGGTCTGGTGGGGCAAGGGCTTCTACCGCTCCGAAGACGACGCGCTGCTCGAGACGATCAAGAAGTTCGAGGCCAAGACCGGCATCAAGGTCGAATTGTCGCAGTACGCGATCCAGGACATGATTCCGAAGACGGTCGCCGCGCTCGACGCCGGCACCGTGCCAGACGTCGCCTATTCCGACACTTATGACGTGCAGGCGCAGGGCAAGTGGGCCTTCGAGGGCAAGCTCGAGGACCTCACCGACGTCATGAAGCCGATCGAGGACCGGTTCGCGCCGAACACGCTGGAGGCCTCGAAGCTCTATGACGACGTCGCCAAGAAGAAGGCGTACTACGGCTTTCCGCTGAAGCAGCAGAGCATGCATGTCCAGATCTGGAATGACATGCTGGAGAAGGCCGGCTTCAAGCAAAGCGACATCCCGACCGACTGGACCGGCTACTGGTCGTTCTGGTGCGACAAGGTGCAGCCGGCGATCCGCAAGGCGACCGGCCAGCGTATCTATGCCGTCGGCCAGCCGATGGGCGTGGAATCCACCGACGCCTTCCAGTCGTTCTACACCTTCATGGACGCCTATCACGTCAAGCTGGTCGACGACGACGGCAAGCTTCTGGTCGACGACCCCAAGGTCCGCGACGGCCTGATCAAGGCGATGAAGGACTATACCGACACCTACATCAAGGGCTGCACGCCGCCGTCCTCGACGACCTGGAAGGATCCGGACAACAACGTCGCCTTCCACAACAAGACCATCGTGATGACCCACAACTTCACGATCTCGATCGCGGCGAAATGGTACGAGGACTCGCAGAACCAGGCGCTGACGCAAGAGCAGCGCGACGCCGGCAAGAAGGCCTATGAGCAGGACATCATCACGGCGTCCTTCCCGAAGGCCCCGGATGGTTCGACCATCCGCTACCGCTCCGACGTCAAGACCGGGCTGATCTTCAAAGCGGCCAAGAACAAGGACGAGGCCAAGCAGTTCATCAGCTTCCTGCTGCAGGAAGAGAACGTCCGCCCGTATATCGAGGGTGCGCTCGGCCGCTGGTTCCCGGTCACCAAGGCCAGCCAGCAAAGCCCGTTCTGGCAGGCTGACAAGCACCGCAAGGCCGTGTACGCGCAGTTCACCGGCGGCACCGCGCCGTTCGACTTCACCAAGAACTGGAAGTTCACGATCCTCAACAACGAGAACGTCTGGGCCAAGGCGATGAACCGCGTCGTTTCGGAGAAGGTCCCGGTGGACAAGGCCGTCGACGAGATGATCGCCCGCATCAAGCAGGTCGCGGGCTAAACCTTGCTTTCCCTCTCCCCGCCTCGCGGGGAGAGGTGTAAGAACAACACCGGCCGCGTTTCGCGGCCGGCTTCTCTTTGAAGAGTCCGAAAAGAATGGCGATTACGCTCTCTGGCGATCAGGCGATACCCGCCCCACCCCTATCGTCGCGGCTGACCACGGCACAGGTCTGGGGCATCGTGCTGCTCGTCCCCTATATCCTCGTTTTTCTCGCCTTCGTCGTCTATCCCGTCTGTTACGGGCTGTGGCTGGCGCGGGCGCCGTCGAACTATGTCGCGCTCTACAACGACCCGATCTTCGCGCGCGCCGCGGTCAATACGCTGATCTTCCTGGTCATCGGCATCAACATCAAGATGCTGATCGCGCTGTTCCTGTCCGGCTTCTTCGCCCAGCAGCGCACCTGGATCAAATGGCTTTCGGTGATCTTCATCCTGCCCTGGGCGGTGCCGTCGATCCCGACCATCCTGTCGGTGCGGTTCATGCTCAACCCCGAATGGGGTATGATCAACCACTATATCTTCGCCTTCACCGGCGATGACGGCCCGAACTGGCTGAACGACCCGACCGTGGCGCTGACCATGGCGATCGGCGTGCACATCTGGAAGTCGCTGCCGTTCTGGACGCTGATCCTGATCACCGGTCGCCTTGCGATCGCGCAGGACCTGTTCGAGGCCGCCGAAGTCGACGGCGCGAACTGGTGGCAGAAATTCCGCTTCATCACCTGGCCGTCGATGCAGACGCTCTACATCACCTGCACGCTGCTTTCGATGATCTGGACGCTGGGCGATTTCAACAGCGTCTATCTGCTCACCGGCGGTGGTCCGGCCGACCTCACGCATGTGCTGTCGACGCTCGGCATTCGCTATCTCCGGCTCGACCAGCTCTCGCTCGCGATGGCCTCCATCGTCTGCGCGATGCCGTTCGTCCTGCCGCTCGTGTACTTCATGATGAAACGGTTGTCGCGATGAAGCTTCCCTCTCTCCGTGACGTCGCGACGGAAGCGCGGCTGCTCCTGATCGGCATTCCCGTCTTCCTGTGGACGATGATCCCGATCTATCACATGTTCCTGTTCGCGATCTCCCCGAAGGAGGACGCGTTCTCGGGCAAGCTGTGGCCCGACCATCCGACGCTGCACAACTTCGAGATCGTCTTCAAGCAGCAGCACTATTTCCTGCGCGACTTCTACGTCCAGTTCTGGAATTCGACGGTGATCGCAGCCGCCGTCGGCGTGCTGACGCTGTTCGTCGCCACGGCCGCGGCGTTCTCGATCTCGCGGCTGAAAGTGCCGGGTGGACGCATGGTGCTCAACCTCGCGCTGTTCACCTATTTCATCCCCGCGGCGTTCCTTGCCGTGCCGATGTACCGCACCATGGGCAATTACGGCCTGCTCAACAATCGCTGGTCCCTGATCCTGGCGATGGTGACGATCGCATCGCCTTACGCGATCTGGGTGCTGAAGCAAGCCTCGGACAAGCTGCCGGTCGAACTGGATGAGGCCGCGGTAATGGACGGCGCCACGACACTGCAGATATTCCGCCTGGTCTATTTGCCGCTGATGATGCCCTCGCTGGTCGCGATCGGCACCTATGCAGTGCTGCTCGCCTGGAACGAATATCTCTACGCGTTCCTGCTGCTCTCCAACGACCAGGACATCACCCTCCCCGTCGCGCTCGGCAACTTCCTTGCCGCCGACGATTCGCCGTGGGAGCTGCTGATGACTACCGGCTTCATCTACGCGCTGCCGCCGGCTGCGGTGTACTACGCCTTCCGCCGCTACATGGTGGGCGGGCTCACGGCGGGTGCGGTGAAGTCCTAAACATCTTCGGCGCTCTTGCGTCGATAGGCGAGCAGCAGCGCGATCATCGATCCGAAGAAGTAGCCGGCGGTCGCGCCCGAGATGGCGCGGCCGACGATGATTGCCAGCGCTCGGTCGCCTGCGTCGATGGCGGAGATCACGCTCACCGTGTACTGCAGGGTGAACACGACGAGATTGCGAATCAGGGCGAATGCGCTGCCTGGGCGGATGATCTCTCCAGTCTTGTGATCGACATCGAACGGACGCGGTGTCAGCACACCGAGCGGCAACAGCGAGCGCGGCGGCGATCCACGCGACGAGCGGCCATTGGTTGTCCTGGTGTCCGAAACCGATCCTCGAAACGCCCCAGGTGACGAAGACGATCGGGACGATCAACGCACGCCAGATCGGCGCCTTGCGCGGCTGCATGGACTTGATGCCTTGCCAGACCAGATAGGCCAGCAAGATCCAGACCCAGGGCGGCGTATGGATCAGGATTTGATAGGCGAACATCATGACCCATCCCCTTCTAAAGCGGCGCAGCGCTCTCGCCCCGCGAGCTCGACAATTTTGACGCGAGCGAGGCGATGACAATGACGACCGCGATCAGGGCAATCACCAGCGTGCAGATTGCGTTGATCTCCGGCTTCACACCGAGCCGAACCTCGGAATAGATCCGGATCGGCAGCGTCGCCGAGCCAGGGCCGGTGGTGAAGCTTGCTATCACGAGGTCGTCGAGCGAGAGCGTGAAGGCGAGCATCCATCCAGCGACGATCGCGGGCGCAATCAGCGGCAGCGTCACCGACAGAAAGGCGGGGACGGGCGCGCAGCCAAGGTCCATGGCCGCCTCCTCGAGCGAACGGTCGAGCGAGCCGAGGCGCGACTGCACGACGACGGCGACGAAGCACATCGTCAGCGTGGTGTGGGCGATCGTCACCGTCCAGAAGCCGCGCTCGGCGTTCAGCGCCACGAACAGCAGCAGCAGCGACAGTCCCGTGATCACCTCCGGCATCACCAGCGGCGCATACAGCATACCGGAGAGCAGCGTGCGGCCGCGAAAACGCTCGCCGCGCGACAGCGCCACCGCGGCCAGCGTACCGATCAGCGTGGCGATGGTCGCAGAGGCGGCCGCAACCCGCAGGCTCATCCAGGACGCCTCGATCATGGCGCGGTCGGCGAAGAACTCGCGATACCAGCGTAATGACCAGCCGCCCCACACCGTCACCAGCCGCGAGGCGTTGAAGGAGTAGATGACGAGGATGAGGATCGGCAGATAGAGAAAGGCGAGCCCCAGCGCCAGCGAGGCGATGTTGAAGCGGGACAGGCGAGCGGTCTTGGGCATGTCACTGCTCCTCGAGCTGCCGACGCTGCAGCCGCTCGTAGAGCAGAAGCGGCAGCAGCAGCACCACGAGCAGCGTGATCGCGGCGGCGGATGCGACCGGCCAGTCCTTGTTGGTGAAGAACTCAAGCCACAGCGTCTGGCCGATCATCAGCGAGTTGGAGCCGGCGAGAAGATCCGGGATCACGAACTCGCCGACGATGGGGATGAAGCAGAGCAGCACGCCTGCGCCGACGCCCGGCAGCGACAGCGGGAAGGTCACGAGCCAGAACACCTGCCAGGGCGGCGCGCCGAGATCGGAGGCCGCCTCCTCCAGCGCCCGCTCCATCTTGGCGAGCGTGGCGTAGAGCGGCAGGATCATGAACGGCAAATAGGAATAGACGATGCCGACATACATCGCGGTGTCGGTGGAGAGCCACACCACAGGCGCGCTGACCAGGTGCAGCGCCAGCAGGATTTGGTTGAGCAGGCCGTCATGCTGCAGGATGTTGATCCAGGCATAGATGCGGATCAGGAACGAAGTCCAGAACGGCACGATCACCAGCACCATCGCCACCGCCTGCCAGCGCTTCGGCAGCCGCGCCATGCCATAGGCAATGGGATAGCCGATCAGCAGCAGCAATGCGGTCGCCGTTACGGCAACGGTCAGGCTGCGCAGATAAGCGAACACATAAAGATCGTCGGAGCCGATCAGCTTGAAATTGTCGAGCGAGAGCGCGGCAAAAGCCGAGCGGATCGCCGTCCACCCCGCCGTGAGGTCGAACACCGGCTCGTAAGGCGGCTGCGCGATCGCGGTCTGCGACAGGCTGATCTTCAGCACGAAGCCGAACGGCACCAGGAAGAACAGCAGCATCCAGACATAGGGGGCGATCGCGGCAAACCGCGCCGGCCGCGCGAAAATCCGGCGCGCGCTCATGACGGCAGCACCATGCAGTCGTCGGGCGTGAACCAGGCGACGACATGCTGGCTCAGACTATAGGCATCAACATCGAGGCGCGCAGTGTTGGCGACCGAGGCCTGCAGCATTCCACCCGTATCGAGCTTCACCTTGTAGGTGGTGGTGCCACCGAGATAGCAGACATCAGCGATCACGCCGTCAAGCCGGTTGATCGCCGTTTCATGACCGGCCTCGGCCACGGGACCACGACGCGACAGCTTGACCTTCTCGGGGCGGATCGCAACCGAGAACTTCCCTTCGCCGACCGGTTCACGCGGCTCGGCTACCACCAGCGCGCCGGCATCGCGCGTGCCAATGACCAGTCGATGACCGTCGCGCAATCTGGACTCGGCGTCGAACAGGTTGATGTCGCCGACGAACTCCGCGATCCAGCGCGAACGCGGCGCCTCGTAGAGCTCACGTGGGCTCGCGACCTGAGCGAGCTTGCCCGATTTCATCACGCCGATTCTGTCAGCCATCGTCATCGCCTCCTCCTGGTCGTGGGTGACGATGATGAACGTCATGCCGAGCCGGCGCTGCAGCTCCATCAGCTCGACTTGCGTGCTCTCGCGCAACTTCTTGTCGAGGGCTGCGAGCGGCTCGTCGAGCAGCAGCAATTGCGGCCGCCGCGCCAGCGCGCGGGCCAGCGCGACGCGCTGGCGCTGGCCACCGGAGAGCTGGTCGGGCTTACGCTTCTCGAGCCCCTCGAGCTTCACCAGCGCAACCATCTCCGCGACGCGCGTTGCGATGTCGGCACGCGCCATATTGGCGCGCTTGAGGCCGAAGGCGATGTTGTCGCGCACTGAAAGATGCGGGAACAGCGCGTAGTTCTGGAACATCATGTTGATCGGCCGCTGATGCGGCAGTGCCTGCGCGATGTCCTTGCCGCCGAGCAGGATGCGTCCTTCGTCCGGGGCCTCGAAGCCCGCGAGCATGCGCAGCAGCGTGGTCTTGCCGCAGCCGCTTGGTCCGAGCAGCGCAAAGAACTCGCCGGCCTTGATCTCGAGCGACACGCCGTCGACCGCGCGGAACGTCCCGAACGTCTTGGCCACGCCCACGATGCGCAGCAGCGGCTCGCCCGCGGCCGGATGCGCATCTGCGCCAGCGACATCTGTTCCGGGCAACTCGTCAGTCATGGTCCCTGCCAACCCCAATGCCGCCGCACGCTAGCGGCGGATCGGCCTTTGCTCAACCGGTTCGAGGTGGGTTCGCCATGAATGCAGCCAGCGCATCGCGATCTGCCGCGGGCATGGTCAACCCCAATTTGGAGCGGCGCCAGAGAATGTCCTCCGGAAAGCGCGCCCATTCCCGGGCCATGAGGTAGCGCACTTCGGCACCGGTCAGGTCGGGACCGAAGGCAGGACCGAGCTCATCGCGCGCCTTCGCCTCGCCCAGCACATCAGGCAATCGTGAGCCGTAGGCGGCAACCATGCGGCGGGCCTGCGGCTCCTCCAGAAAGCGCCAGCGGTGGCGCGCGAGATCGACTTCGGTCTCGAACCGATCCCAGGCGAAATCGCCGCCAGGCAATGCCGCACCTGACGTCCAGGGCCGCGACATCGGATAGAACGGCGTCAGCCGCGTCACTGCCCGCTCGGCGCGAAAGCGCGAGGTCGTGATGTCACCGCCGAACATCGTGAGCAGCGGTGCCTTACGCCGGCGCGCGTGGAACAACGTCGTGCCGTCGCCGCGCCGGGCGGACACAGGCGACAGGTTGACGCCGGTGACCGAGCGCACCACGTCCGTCGGACCAACCCGCTCGCGGAAATAGCGGCTCACGGCCTCGCAGAGATAGCTGACGTCAGCGCCCGACATCGCGACGATGGCGGGATCGCCGGTGAAATCATGCGTGACGGTGCCGACCAGCGTGAAGTCGCGCTCGAACGGGCTGGCGAAAATCAGCCGGCCGTCATTGTTCTGGAACACATAGACGTTGTCGGACTCGAACAGCCTCGGCACGATGATCTGGCTCATCTGCACGGCTGCCCTGGCCGCTTGCTGCTGCCGCAGCACGGTCTCGGCGACCAGCGACGTCCAGGCGCCGGTGGCGTTGGCCAGCGCGCGGGCCGTGATCGTGCGGCGATGACCGCGATCGACGATAGCGAGCCGCCAGGTATCGGTCCTGTCGGCCCGCACACAACGCGCCCCCGTCCGGATCGCGGCGCCGCGTTCGGCGGCATCCAGCGCCGTGAGCACCACCAGGCGCGAATCGTCGACGACGCAATCGGTGTATGCGAACGCAATGCCGAACGGCCGTTTCAGCGCGTCGCCGACCGGATGATGCGTGATGTCGAGCGTCGTCGAGGCCGGAAGGCCGCCACGGTTCGTGAGGGCGTCATAAACATACAGGCCCGCCCGCAACAGCCAGGGCGGACGCTCGTCGGAATGGGCCGGGATCACAAAGCTCATCGGCCGCACCAGATGCGGCGCGATCCGCAGCCAGATCGCCCGCTCGGCCAATGCCCGGCGGACGCGCCAGAAGCCCCGCCGCTCCAGCACCGACAGATCGCCATGAATCAGCCGGGGGGTCGCCGATGAGGCTGCACCGCCGAGATCACCCTGCTCGATCAGGATCACCCGCAGCCCGCGGCCGGCGGCATCGCGAGCGAGGCTGACACCGTTCAGGCCGCCACCGATGATCGCGAGGTCGTAATCCGCCATGAAACCGTCTGGAGGGAGCGAGGTAAGCGCTCAACATCACTAGCCGGTCTTGAGCGCAAGCTCCATGGTCTCGCCGCGGCCGACGAGGTCGGCATATTTTCCGATCGGCATCGGCTTGCCGAGCAGATAGCCCTGCACGCCGTCGCAGCCCTCCTTGGCGAGGAAAGCGAGCTGGTCGATCGTCTCGACGCCCTCGGCGATGATGGACATTTCGAGGCCGTGGCCGAGATCGATCACGGCGCGAACGATGGCCGCCGATTGCGGGTTGCGCCCGAGATTCATGATGAAGGCGCGATCGATCTTGATCTTGTCGAACGGGAAGGCCTGGAGATAGCTCAGCGAGGAATAGCCGCTGCCGAAATCGTCCATGGAGATGCGGACGCCCAGCGCCTTCAGGCGGCGCAGCAGCGCCAGGCCGCGATCAAAGTCCTCGATCAGCACGCCTTCGGTGATTTCCAGCTCGAGCCGGCCGGGCGAAAGCCCCGTCTCGATCAGGATCGAATGGACGAGGCCAACCACGTCACCGTGCATGAACTGCGCCGGCGACAGATTGACCGCGACCTGCATTGGCTTCGGCCACGAGGCGGCCTCGCGGCAGACCTCGCGCAGGATCCATTCGCCCATCTCGACGATCAGGCCGCTTTCTTCCGCGATCGGGATGAATTCGGCCGGCGAAACCTGGCCACGGACCGGATGCTGCCAGCGCGCCAACGCCTCGAAGCCGATGATCTCGCTCTCGGCGACGCTGTTGCGGGCGATGCCCTGCGGCTGGAAGGCAAGCGAAAGCTCGCCGTTCTTGATCGCCTTCGACAGGTCCTGGTGCAGCACGCGGCGGTCGCGGATCTGCTGGTCCATCTCGGGCTGGTAGAGGCTGATCGTACCGCGCGATTTCTGCTTGGCGCGGAACAGGGCCGCGCCGGCATTGGCGAGCAGCGAGGCACCATCGGGGCCATTGTGCGGGAAGACCGACATGCCGGTGGTGATGCCTGCGCGAACCGCGCGGCCGTCGATGTGGAATTCCGGCGCGAGCGCCTCGCCAAGCCGCTGCGCCAGCGCCAGGCCCGCGTCGGGCTGCTTGCCGTCGATGATCAGGCCGAATTCGTCGCCGGACAAGCGCGCCACCAGGCCGCCGCGTGCGGTGTCCTGGAGCCGCTGGGCCACCTCGATCAGCAGCTTGTCGCCAAGCGCGTGGCCGAACACGTCGTTGACTTCCTTGAGGCCGTCGAGATCGACGCAAAGCACCGCGAATTCCTCGTCGGTCCCTTCGCAGGCCTCGATCATCTGGGTCAGCGCCTGAAGGAAGGCAGCCCGGTTCGGCAAATCGGTGAGGCCGTCGTGATAGGCCATGTGCGCCATCCGCGACTCGATCTGCCGGCGGTTGGTGACATCCTCGTGGGTCTTGATCAGATATTGCGGCTCACCGGAATCGTTGAGCACCGTGGCACGCCGGGTCAGGAACAGCCGCAGGCCGTCCTTGGTGGAGATCGGATGCTCCTCGGTGATCATGCCGCGTTTCTTGATCGCGGCCTCGTCGCGCGCGATGATCAGCTTGGCTTCCTTGGCATTGAAGATGTCGGAGGCGGTCAGGCCGGTGGCTTCCTCGCGCCGGCGGTTCAGGATCGTCTCGGCGCTGCGGTTGGCCAGCAAATAGCGGCCATCCTTCACCTGCTCCACGATCAACGCGACCGGAATATTGTCGACCACGAGTTCGAGGAACTTCTTGGTGCTCTCCAGCTCCATCGACAGCGATTGCCGATCGGTGATGTCTTCGAACACGATCAGCAGGAATTGCGGCTTGTTGCTCTCGTTGCGGACCACGATCCGGATCGAGGCCACCATGCGCCGGGCCTGCTTGACCTCGACCTCGAATTCGTTGCGATATTGACCCTCCGGCGCCAGCAGCGCCGCCCGGTCGGTCGTCTCGATGCTATCAGCCGATTTCGGACCGAACAGCTCGCGCGCGTTCTTGCCGACGACCTGGTCCCGCGAAAAGCCCCAGAAGCGCTCATAGGCACGGTTGGCGAAGATGTAGCGCCCGTCCTCGATGTTCTTCGCGGCGACGCAGGCCGGAACGTTGTCCAGCACCGTTTCCAGGAACTGCTTGGTGGAGGCGAGTTGCCGCGACAATGCGCGCTGCTCGCTGACGTCCAGATGGGTCGCCACCGAACCGCCATTGGGCAGCACGAAGTACTTGACCAGGATGGCACGGCCATCGGGCAGTTCAGTGATCAGGCCGTTGGAGCTTGCCGCCTTCTCGTAGAACTCGTCGTCGGTGACGCCAAGAACCCCGCGCTTGCGCCGCAAGCCGAGGATGTCGTAGCCGGTCATGCCGGTCCACAGGTCCGAGCGTGCAAGGCCGTAGATCTCGAGATAGCGGTCGTTGCAGAAGATGACGCGCCGCTGCGCATCCGTCATCACCACGCCCTGGTTGAGATTGTTCATGGCGGAGGAGATGAAGGCATTGCGCCGCAGCTGCGAACGCTTGCTCCTGCGCAGCGCGGAATGAATCCACAGCGCGATGGCCGCCATGAACGCGCAGACGACAACGCCGCCGATCAGGGCTTCCCAGACCAGATTGGGGTCGAAATCGCCAAGCTGGCTCAGCGGAATGTAGCTGTCGGCATAGGCACGCGAAGGCGCGACCGCGCTGGTCAGGCACACGAGCGCCTGCACAGCAATCGGAAGCATGCTGCCTTCCCGCCAGTTCTTCTCAGCCATCAGCCACCCGCGATTTCAACTGCGGATTGTCTGGCTTCACGGGTTTGGATCGGGTAAACGCCTGTAGACCCAACAGAAAAATGTGACGTGAAATACGGCAATTGCCCTGACATGATAAATGCTTCCTTAATGGACGACGCCCACGCAGCGCGTTTCCCAGGCAAACCGGGACCATCGGCACCTTCAGCGGGACTCCTAAATCACCATGGATAGGGTCGACTGCGTCGTCATCGGAGCCGGCGTCGTCGGGCTCGCGGTGGCAAGGCGGCTTGCACAGGCCGGGCGCGAGGTGATCGTCCTCGAGGAGGCCGAGGCCATCGGCACCGTCACCTCCTCACGTAACAGCGAAGTGATCCATGCCGGGATCTACTACCGCGCCGGCAGCTGGATGGCGCGCATGTGCGTCAGCGGCAAGCATGCGCTCTATCGCTATTGCGGCGAGCGCGGCATTCCGCACAAGAATTGTGGCAAGCTCATCGTCGCGACCAACGCGAAGGAAACCGAGAAGCTGCAGGCGATCAAGGCGCATGCCGAGGCCAATGGCGTGCTCGACATGCAGCTGCTCTCAGGGGAGGCCGCGCGCGCGCTCGAACCGGCGCTGGCGTGCGATGCCGCCCTGCTGTCGCCGTCAACAGGCATCATCGACAGCCATGCCTATATGCTCTCGCTGCGCGGCGAGGCCGAGGAGGCGGGCGCGGCCTTTGCGTTTCACACGCCGCTGCTCCGCGCCAAGGCGGAGGCAGGCGTGATCGAGATCGAAGCCGGCGGCGAAGCGCCGATGACCTTGCAATGCGACCTGCTGGTCAATGCCGCAGGATTGTCGGCGACATCAGTGGCGCGCCATATCGATGGCATGCCGATCGACCGGATTCCGCCGGCCTATCTCGCCAAGGGCAATTATTTCAGCTGCAACGCGCGTGCACCGTTCTCGCGTCTGATCTATCCGGTGCCCGAACCCGGCGGCCTCGGCGTGCATCTGACGCTGGACATGGCAGGACAGGCGCGCTTCGGCCCCGATGTCGAATGGATCGAGGCCATCGACTATGAGGTCGATCCGTCGCGCGCCGAGCGATTCTATCCCGCGATCCGCAAATACTGGCCGACGCTGCCCGATGGCGCGCTGATGCCGAGCTATTCGGGCATCCGCCCGAAGATCGTGCCGCCGGCGGTGGCAACGCAGGATTTTCTGATGCAGGGTCCGCGCGATCACGGCGTCGCAGGGTTGATCAATCTGTTCGGCATCGAATCGCCGGGACTGACGTCGTCGCTCGCAATCGCGGACCACGTCGCGGAGCTGGCCGAAATCTAACGCGCTGCGCGACGATCATCGCGCAGGTGCGCACCTTACAGCAGGGACGAGCGCAAAGGCTTTCATCCCTGCCTGAAAGGATACGATCAAACTCTACGCTGTTACGGGGGTTACTAGTGAAGCGTGTCGCCGGTCTGCTTCAGTCGTTCAATCTGGTCCTTGACCATCAACTTGCGGCGCTTCAACTCAACAATTTGCAGGTCGTCTGTTGAAAGGTGCACGAGAGCTTCGTGCAATTCGTTTTCGAGAGTTTTGTGCTTCCGTTCCAATTCAACCAGATGTGCCTGAATTGTCATTCGAAACCTCCTCGGTAGGGGTGAACCTTGGATTCGATCCGGACGCAGAAGTGTACATCACCGATTCGTTCTGTCGATGGGTATCCGTCGTCGCACCGTCATTTTTGAAACTTCATATGTAATGAAGCGTGAGTAAGGAACCGCGCGTCGAAAAATCCATGATATCAATGCGCTTGCGCCACCGACTTGCGAATCGTCGAAATATCTTGCGGGAGAGCGGTGCGGGAGGGTGGTAGATCGCTTGCGATCACGCCGCGCAAGGACGATAATTTCCACAAGGCATCCACAGCCTTAAATCTTAAGCCTATCGGTTTTTCGGCCACCGCAGACATGACCCATGAAGACGAGCGTGAGCTCGAAGCCGAACTCACCCGGTTGCAGCAGGAACACCGAGATCTGGACGCGGCGATCGATGCACTGCATCAATCGCCTGCCCCTGACCTATTGCGGTTACAGCGGTTGAAGAAACGCAAGCTGTTGTTGCGCGACCGTATCGCCTTCATCGAAGACCAGATCACACCCGACATCATCGCCTGACCCCGCGAGCTGTCGTTGAACGACCGCGCGTGAATCCGCTTGACTCAAAAAGAACAAAAGAGGAACATAAATCCTATCCCCGACGCCCCCGATGAACGCCCAGGCCCAACCCGCAAGGACACCGCAGATGTCAGTCCCCGCCCCTCTCGACAACAGCCATTATGAACAGGCCTGCGACCAGGCGATCGCGATGTGCGACGGCAATCTGCGCAGCACCATCAAAGCGCTGATCATGGCCAACGAATATCTGGAAGTGGAGCTGGAAGAATTACAGGCCGCTGTAGCCGCCGGCTGCATTCCGGAAACGTCGCGCAGCAAGATGCGGAGCAAGAGCAGCGCCGCCTGAACTCACCATTGGAGTGCAACGCCATGTCTGATGTGACCTACTACGTTGCAATGCCCTTTTTGATCGATGCCGACGGATCGCCTGTCGCCGGCACCGCCGAGGAATGCCAGAGCTCGACGGCTGCGCTGCGGCGCGCCGAGGCCCTGGCGCGCGGCACCGGCCATATCGGCGCGGTCGCGTTCAGCCGCAGCGGCGATCCCATGACCGGTGAATTCGGCGATGCCACGCTGCTGCGCAAATTCGGCAACGTGCCGGAAGATCTCGCAACATTGTAGAGTCAGCTGTTCACAAGCCTGATCCGCGGCTCGTGCCGCCGGTGCGCCTTGCGCACATACATGGCGGCATCAGCCTCCTCCAGCGCGCGCGCAGCGTGGGACTGCGCACCGAGCAGCGCGACGCCCGCCGAGGCACCCGCCGTCACGTGCTGACCGCGAAAGGTGAACGACAAATCGTCGATTGCCTGCTCGAAGATCACGGCCTTCGCCTTGGCGTCAGTCTCGCTGAGATTCCACAACAGCAAGGCGAACTCGTCGCCACCGAGACGGCCAACCACATCGGACGCGCGGATCTGCCGGGTCAAATTGTTTGCGATCGCCTTGAGCACCTCATCGCCGGCCGCGTGGCCGAAGGAATCGTTGATTGGCTTCAGCCGGTCGACGTCGAGCACAATCAGCGCACCGCTGGCGCGGTAGCGCTTCATGTAGGCGACGGCGCGCTGGAGTTCGCGCTCGAAGCCGCGCCGGTTGGGAATATCGAGCAGAAAATCGGTATCGGCCGCAGCCTCGAGCTCGGCGACGCGCCGGAGCGCCTGCGCCAGCTTGGTCCGCAGGTTGCGGATGGTCGCCTTGCTGGCGTCCTTGCTCGTTGCCTTGCCAGTTTCCTTGGTTGTTGCCTTGGCAGCGCCGGCAGGGGACGAGCGGCGCGGCGCCGCCGCCCGCTTGGGTACGACTTTCGTTCGGCCCCCGCTGGTATTCCGGCCCTTTTTGGCCTTCGCAGCGGTCGCCCTTTTTGGTTTCTTCATGGGCATCCTGCTCAATGAAGGCTTGCGGGGATTCACCAAGACAGGATAGTCCATTCCCTTCTCCTTGCCACCGCCTTGCGAGCCGCCGGCCGGAACCGTTAATCTGGCCTATCTTTCTGTTTTCCGAGCACAATTGACGTCATGACCGCGCCGATCGCCATCATCATGGGAAGCCAGTCGGACTGGGAGACGATGCGGCATGCTGCCGACACGCTTGCAGCGCTTGGCGTCGCCTCCGACACCCGCATCGTTTCGGCTCACCGCACCCCGGACCGGCTGTTTGCCTTCGCCAAGGGCGCCAAGGCTGAAGGCTTCAAGGTCATCATCGCCGGCGCCGGCGGTGCCGCGCATTTGCCCGGCATGGCCGCGGCGCTGACGGAATTGCCGGTATTCGGCGTTCCGGTCGAGTCCAGGACGCTGAAGGGCATCGATTCGCTCTATTCGATCGTTCAGATGCCCGCCGGCATTCCGGTCGGCACCCTCGCGATCGGCAAGGCCGGCGCGATCAACGCGGCGCTGCTCGCAGCCTCCGTCCTGGCGCTGTCCGATCCTGATCTGTCCGACCGCCTCGCCGCCTGGCGCAAGGCGCAGACCCAGGCGGTTGCCGAGCGCCCGGAGGACAAGGCGTGACCGACGCAAGGCAGGTGAAGCTGAAGCCCGGCGACACCATCGGAATCCTCGGCGGCGGACAACTCGGTCGAATGCTGGCCATGGCGGCGGCACGGCTCGGCCTGCGCTGCCAGGTGTTCTCGCCCGATCCGGATTCGCCCGCCTTTGACGTCGTGCTGAACGCGACCTGCGCCGAATATGCCGACGTCGAGGCGCTTGAGCTGTTCGCCCACGATGTCAACGTCATCACCTACGAATTCGAGAACGTTCCATCCGCCGCTGCCATGGTGCTGGATTCGCGCCGCCCGGTGCTACCGAACCGCAAGATCCTCGAGACCACCCAGGACCGGCTTGCCGAGAAGGACTTCGTGACGAAGCTCGGCATCGGCACCGCCGCCTATGCCGACGTCACCTCGGTCGCGTCGTTACGCGAGGCGATTGCGAAGATCGGCCTGCCGGCCGTGCTGAAGACCCGCCGCTTCGGCTATGACGGCAAGGGTCAGGCGATCATCCGCGAGGGTGACGACATCGCCAAGGTCTGGACCAGCCTCGCCACCAAATCGGCGATCCTGGAAGCCTTCATCCCCTATGAGCGCGAGATCTCCGTGATCGCGGCGCGCTCGGCCGCAGGCCAGGTCGAATGCTTCGACGTCACCGAAAACGAGCATCGCGACCACATTCTGAAGATCTCGCGGGCGCCTGCGCCGATCCCGGATGCGCTCGCCGAGGAGGCGCGCAGCATCGCCGGCAAGATCGCAACGGCGCTCGACTATGTCGGCGTGCTCGCGGTCGAGATGTTCGTCCTCGCCAACGGCGGCGGATCGAAGGTGCTGGTCAACGAGATCGCCCCGCGGGTGCACAATTCCGGCCACTGGACGCTCGACGGCGCGTCGGTCTCCCAGTTCGAGCAGCACATCCGCGCCATCGCCGGCTGGCCGCTCGGCAAGCCGGTGCGCCACGGTGAGGTCGTCACCATGACCAACCTGATCGGCGACGAAATCAATGATTACGAGAAGTGGCTGAGCGTGCCCGGTGCGACTGTCCACATTTACGGCAAGGGCGCTCCGCGCCCCGGCCGCAAGATGGGCCACGTCACTGAAGTTCGCCCTTCGAAGAGCAAGTGAGGGATCGCAGCAAAAAGCTGCGATCCCACTCTTGGATCACGCCGTCTTCACACCCGCGACGACGCCCGCGGGCTCCTCGCTGAGCCAGCGATAGATCACCCCGCCCAGCGCACCGCCGATCAAGGGCGCGACCCAGAATAGCCAGAGCTGCGACAGCGCCCAGCCGCCGACGAACAGGGCCGGGCCCGTGCTTCGCGCCGGGTTCACGGACGTGTTGGTGACGGGGATGCTGACAAGATGGATCATCACCAGCGCAAGCCCGATCGCGAGCGGCGCGAAACCCGCCGGCGCGCGGCCATGGGTCGCGCCCATGATGACGAACAGGAACATCATCGTCATCACAACCTCGGTGACGAAGCACACGACCATGCTGTACTGGCCGGGCGAATGCGCGTCGTAACCGTTGGAGGCAAAGCCCTTGGTGATGTCGAATCCGGGCGCACCGCTGGCGATCACGTAGAGCAACTCGGCGGCGATGATGGCGCCGCAGACCTGCGCAATCACGTAAGGCAGGATCTGGCCTGCCGGAAAGCGTCCGCCGGCGGCAAGGCCGACCGTGACAGCCGGGTTGAGATGGCAGCCCGAGATGTGGCCGATGGCATAGGCCATGGTGACGACGCTGAGGCCAAAGGCCAGGGACACGCCGACCAGGCCGATACCGACCTGCGGAAAACCTGCGGCGATCACCGCGCTGCCGCAACCTGCGAATGTGAGCCAGAACGTGCCGATCGCCTCGGCAGCGTATTTCTTCATATCCATGTGGCGTCTCCCCTGATTGCAAAGATTCTCGGAACTATGTCCGTTGCGGCCCCTCTTGGCGCCAAATTTCCCAAATCGGGGCTGCAAGAGAGCATTTTCGTCGCATTTAATGGCTGAACTTGGCCCTAAATCCCGCTTGGCTGGTGGACATCAAAGGTTTTGTCTGATACATCCGCGCCCTCAAGGTTAAGGGCTTGCGCTTTTTGCCATCCCTTCGTCTTACCAGAATTCAAATCCGATCCACTGAAGAGGATGCCGCGTGCAGGTTCTCGTTCGCGATAACAATGTCGACCAAGCCCTCAAGGCGCTGAAGAAGAAGATGCAGCGCGAGGGCATTTTCCGCGAGATGAAGCTCCGCGGACACTACGAGAAGCCCTCCGAGAAGAAGGCTCGTGAAAAGGCCGAAGCCGTGCGCCGCGCGCGCAAGCTGGCCCGCAAGAAGCTGCAGCGCGAAGGCCTGCTGCCGATGAAGCCGAAGCCGGTGTTTGGCGCTGGCCCCGGTGGTGAGCGTGGTGGCCGTGGCGGCCCCGGTGCAGGTCCGCGCGGACCGCGCTGATCTTGCCTAGATTGCAGGACTGAATTTTCGATGACGCGGGCTCTTGGCCCGCGTCATTGTTTTATGAGCGGTGCCTTGCTGGGACGAGGCACTACAGATGCGGCGCTAAAGCGCGATGCGATCAGGATTGTTTGTCATCGCGCTTTAGGTTGTTGTTTGAGCATGATCTCCGCGCGAACGCATTCCGCGTTTGTCGCGACAGGAAAACTCCTGCAAACTTTTCCGGATCATGCTCTAGCGCGAGCGAACCGTAGATGGCCTTCCCTTTTCCCCAGCCCGGCATGGCGCGGCGACGCCAGATCTGGCGCAAGCCGCTTGCGCTGGCCTTGATGGGGATCGGCTTGTGCGGCTGCTCCTTCGATCTGGGCTCACTGGGGCCGGAGAAGGACAAGCCGCAGGAAGCCCCCCAGGCAGCGGCAGCGCCGGATAGCAGCGCGGTCAGCGCCGCCAACGTCGCCGAAGCCCAGACCCACACGACAAAAGCCCAGGCCCTGGCAAAATCCGGCGAGACGCAGGCCGCGCTGGACGAGTTCAACCGCGCCGTCGCACTCGATCCCTATAATGCGCAGGCGCTTTACGGCCGCGCCCTGCTCTATCAGGGCAATAATGAGCACGACTTCGCGATCGCCGATTTCGGTGCGGCCAGCGGGCTCAATCCGCAGAAGGCCGAACCGCTGCTCGGCCGTGCCGTCAGCTATCTCGCCATCGGCAAGGTCAAGGAAGCCGCAGCCGATCTCGACGAGGCTTCCGAAGCCGATCCGCACAATGCCCAGGTCTGGACGACACGGGGACAGGCCTATGAGCGGCTGGGCGACAAGGCCAAGGCGGCCGCGTCCTACAACAAGGCGGTCGCGTTGCGCCCACGCGACGACGCCGCCCGCAGCGGCTTGGCCCGCGTCGGCGGCTAGCGTAAGGCCGGCGGCGCTGGCGCCGTCTTAATCGGGGGTGGCGCCCTTCGGCAGCACCGCGTGGAACATCGACTTCATGCCCGACAGCATTTCGTCGGCCACATTGGTCTTGGGACGCGGCATTGGCGCGCCGGCGTCGGCGCGCAGATCGAGCGGCGGGGCGATCACCGGGACCGGGATATCGGCCGGCGGGGTCAGCCGATTCGGATCGTCGTTGCCGACCGAACCGTTGCCGACCGACGCCGTGTAGGGCGGATTGGCCTGCGACGCGGCGCCATAGGCATCGGGCGACGGCGTCGACACATTGATCGGCGGCGGCAAGGGGCGGACCGTAGTTGGCACCGCAGTCACGATGCGCGGAGCCTCCGGCGTGCGGGAGGCTTCCTGCACGGCCGGCTCCGACACCTTCTCAGGCGTCTTTACCTCAGAAGGCTTCACCTCAGCAGGCTTGACCTCAGCCTTGGCCTCGGCAGGCTTGGTTTCCGAAGCTTTGGCCTCGGCGGCCTTCTCGGCAGCTTTGCCCTCGGGCGATTTGCGCAGGCGCTCGATGGCAGCCCGGGCGAGATCGTTGGCGTCGGGGGACGCGCCGGGAGCGACCGGCGACGAATTGGCCTCGACCACCGGCGCAGCGGCGGGGGCTGCCGGGGTGGATTTGGCAACAGCCTTCTCATGCGGCGAAGCCCGGCCGTGCGAAGTGGTATCGTCCTTGGCCTCGGCAGGTTTGGCCTCGACAGCCGCCTTGTCGGAAACGCTCTTCTCGGAAACGCCCTTGGCCTTCACGCCGGGGCCCGGGAGGTTGGCCAATTCGGCGGGCTTCTTGCCGGCATCTGCAGGTGCCGAGACTGCGGCTGGCGTATCCGCCGCCGGCCTGGCGTTGATGTAGTGGTTAACGATGTAGGCCCCGATGATCGTCGCGAGCACCGAGGGGAAAATATCCATCGAAATTTTAGCGAGGTATTTCAGCATTTCTCGGCCACTCCCCGCGCGATCAGATGCGGGAACTTTGGGGCATTGTAAGGGATCAACTGCGACGGATCGATGGCAAAGGTTACGCGTGCCTTACGCCTTCAGCTCGATCTCAAGGAACACGATCTCGGTTGAGGTTTCGTTAAGTACGTCGTGTTGGACGCCGGCTTTTCGGAAGTAAGATTTTCCCGCCGAAAGCTGCGCCTTGGAACGCTCCCCGCCCGGCGCCACGATGGTCATTTCGCCGGCCACGACGGGAACAATCACATAGTCCATTCCGTGGGTGTGATGCCCGGTCGCGCTATCAGGGGCAAGCCGCCATTCGGTCACCCGGACCTCGTCATTGTCGATCTGAACCTCGGACCTGGCGGCAAGCATCTCAACCCCCTCTGGGACGAATCGGCTCACGGCACGAACACCATGAATACGTAGACTGCAAATACCACCATATGGACCAGCCCGAACAGGACATTGGTCCTGCCGGTGCCGAAGGTCAGCATGCTCAGCAAGAATGTCAGGAACAGCAGCGCCGTGTTCTGGGGATTGAGCCCCAGCACCAGCGGCTGGTCGATCGCATAGGTGGCGAGCCCGACCGCCGGGATGGTCAGGCCGATGGTGGCCAGCGAGGACCCGAGTGCGAGGTTAATGCTCTTCTGCAGGTCGTTCTTGCGCGCCGCGGTGATCGCCGAGACGCCTTCCGGCATCAGGATCAGGAGCGCGACCAGGAGGCCCGCAAAGGCCGGCGGCGCCCCGATCCGGTCGGCGACGGCGTCCACGACGAGCGAGAATTTCTTGGCGAGCAGCACGACGGCCAGGAGCGAGATCAGGAGCAGAGCGATGCTCAGCGCCAGCATCCTGCCCGACAAATGGGCCCCCGCGCTCTCGTCCTCCGCCCGCTCGTGAACGAAATAATCCTTATGCAGGACCATCTGGGTGTAGAGGAACACGCCGTAGAGCACGATGGTCACGAGGTCGACGAAACCGAGTTGAAGCGTCGAATAAATCGGCCCCGGCGTCGTCAGCGTGTAGTTGGGCATGATCAGCGTCAGCGTCGCGAGCGCGATCAGCACGCTGAGATAGACGTTGGCGCCGGAGAGCAGAAAACCCTGCTCGCGGTAGCGCAGCCCGCCGATGAACACACAGAGGCCGACGAGGCCGTTGCAGACGATCATCACCACCGCGAAGACGGTGTCGCGCGCAAGCGTCGGCGCCGGCTTGTCACCGAGCATGATCGTGGTGATCAGCGCGACCTCGATGATGGTCACCGCGAGCGTGAGCAGCAACGTGCCGAAGGGCTCGCCAATCCGCTCCGCGATCACCTCGGAATGATGCACGGCCGCGAACACGGTGCCGAACAGGATCACCAGCAGGACGACCGCGAACAGACCGCCGCCGGCCGACAGAGTGAAGCCGTAGCCGGTCACGGTGACGACCAGGAACAGCAGCACCGCCAGAGCGGGGAATATCCAGGACGACCGCGGCATCGGTCCGTGAGCACTCATGCAGGCGATTCCTTCGTTGAACCGCCCGATTATGCGCGAGAAGACCGCGCCCGTCAGCCCTCAGGAGCCGTTGATGAAGCTTCGCGCGATCTCGATCATGCCAAAATTGCCGAGATCGTCATGGCCGCCCGCAGGAATCCGAACGAATTGCTTCGGTTGGTGCGCCAGCGCGAACAGCTTCTCGCCGAATACGATCGGGATGGTCTGATCCTGCGCACCGTGAACGACCAGGAGCGGCACTGTGACGCGCGCGATACGCTGGTCGGAATGGAGCGGATCCCGGATCAGGAGGCGGACCGGAACGAAGCGGAATTGCGCGGCCGCGACGTCGGCGATCGACGAGTACGGCGCCTCGAGGATTAGCTTGCGGAGCGGATGTTCGGACGCGACTGCAACCGCAACGCCGCTGCCGAGCGAGAATCCCCAGGCGACGACGCGCTGGGCATCATAGCGCGCCGCCGCGAATGAATAGGCGGCCGCGCCGTCGCGCAGCAGGCCGTCCTCGCTCGGGCGACCTGTGGAGCCCGCATAGCCGCGATAGGACAGCACGACGAGCCCGGTGCCGTCAGCTGTGATCGCCTTGAACCGCCCGGCAAGGCCGGCGAGAAAATCGCCGTTGCCGTGAAAGTACAGCACCACGTCGCGGCCGGGCTTTGGCGGCACGTGCCAGACGATGACCTTCTCGCCATCGGAGGTGGTCAGGACGTGCTCCTCGGCTTGCGGAAAGCCTGCGACGGCAGGCGCGATGCGCTCGGTGCTCGGGATCGGAAACAGCAGGCTGCGCTGTTTTGCGAACAACAGGACGAGCCCGGCGCAATAGCCGGCCGCGAGGATGATGGCGATCCATTTCAGGAATGTCATCGCGGCCCTGTCATTGCCGAGTCAGGGCTTGCGACGGCTCTTGAGCAATTTGAGGACGTCGGGCCGGATGCTCAGGGGGATCTCGCGGCAGCCGCACGCTGCGGCATGATCAGCGTGCCAGGCGATGCGCTGCTCGCGCGTCGCCTTCCCCGGCATGCGATGGGACCGGTGCCACTCCTTGTTCAGGGCCACGGTCCCCTCGTGTTACATCGCCTTGACGATGTTCTCGGTGACCTTCTTGGCGTCGCCGAGCAGCATCATGGTGTTGTCGCGGTAGAACAGCGGATTGTCGATGCCGGCGTAACCCGAGGCCAGCGACCGCTTGATGAACATCACGGTGCCGGCCTTCCAGACCTGGAGCACGGGCATGCCGTAGATCGGCGAGGTCTTGTCCTCCTCGGCCGCCGGGTTGGTGACGTCATTGGCGCCGATCACGAAGGCGATGTCGGCCTGCGCGAATTCGGAGTTGATGTCCTCGAGCTCGAACACCTCGTCATAGGGCACGTTGGCTTCGGCCAGCAGCACGTTCATGTGGCCGGGCATGCGGCCCGCGACCGGGTGAATGGCGTATTTCACCTCGACGCCTTCCTTCTTCAGGATGTCGCCCATTTCGCGCAGCGCGTGCTGGGCCTGCGCCACCGCCATGCCGTAGCCCGGCACAATGATGACCTTCTGCGCGTTCTTCATGATGAAGGCCGCATCATCAGCCGAGCCGAGCTTGGCGGGCTTCTGCTCGCCTGTCGCCCCACCCGCTGCTGCCGTCTCGCCACCAAAACCGCCGAGGATGACCGAGATGAAGGACCGGTTCATCGCGTGGCACATGATGTAGGACAGGATCGCGCCCGACGAGCCCACCAGCGCGCCGGTGATGATCAGCGCCGAATTGCCCAGCGTGAAGCCGATGCCCGCCGCGGCCCAGCCGGAGTAGGAGTTCAGCATCGAGATCACGACCGGCATGTCGGCGCCGCCGATCGGGATGATCATGAGCACGCCCAGCGCCAGCGCCAGGATGACGATCAGCCAGAAGTCGAGCGCACCGCCGGTCAGGACCAGGCGGACGATGAAGAACACCAGCGCCACCGCAATCGCGATGTTGATGATGTGACGAGCGGGCAGGATGATCGGCGCACCGCTCATCCGTGCCGACAGCTTCAAGAACGCGATCACCGAGCCGGTGAAGGTCAGCGCGCCGATGGCGACGCCGAGCGACATTTCGACCAGGCTCTGCGAGTGGATGTTGCCGGGGGTGCCGATGTCGAACGCCTCGGGCGCATAGAACGCACCGGCGGCCACCAGCACCGCGGCCATGCCGACCAGCGAGTGGAACGCGGCGACCAGTTCCGGCATCGACGTCATCGGCACGCGACGCGCGATCACGGCGCCGATGGCGCCACCGATCGCGATGCCGACAATCACCAGCACCCAGGCGAGGCCGTCGGCCGGCGGGTGGTTGGCGAGCGTGGTGGCGACCGCGATCGCCATGCCGATCATGCCGAACAGATTGCCCTGGCGCGACGACGCCGGGCTCGAAAGTCCGCGCAGCGACAGGATGAACAGCACCCCCGCCACGAGATACAAGAATGCAGAGAGGTTAGCGCTCATCTCAGGTCCCCATTGATCCCATCAGCCCGAGGTGGCCGCTTACTTCGACTTCTTCTTGTACATCGCCAGCATGCGCTGGGTGACAAGGAAGCCGCCGAAAATGTTGATGCAGGCAAAGATCAGCGCGACGAAGCCGAAAGCGCGTGCCCAGCCCGAACCGCTCGAGACATTGGCGACGCCGCCGGCCAGCAGCGCACCGACCACGATCACCGAGGAGATCGCGTTGGTGACTGACATCAGCGGCGTGTGCAGCGCAGGCGTCACCGACCACACCACAAAATAGCCGACGAAGACGGCGAGGACGAAAATCGACAGCCGGAAGATGAAGGGGTCGACGAGTTGTGCAGCATGCTCCATGGCGGGTCTCCTTAAGCCCAATTAAGCCGACTTGGGCTGGAAGTTCGGGTGGATCACGGCGCCGTCCTTGGTCAGCGCGGTGGCCTTGACGAGTTCGTCGTCCCAGTTGACGGCGAGCTTCTTCTCTTTCTTGTCGACCATGGTCTCGATGAAGGAGAACAAATTGCGGGCATAGAGGCTGGAGGCCGAGGCAGCGACGCGGCCGGCGACATTGGTGTAGCCGACGATCTTGATGCCATCTGTTTCGACGACCTCACCGGCCTTGGCACCCTCGACATTGCCGCCGCGCTCGACGGCGAGATCGACCAGCACCGAGCCCGGCTTCATCGACCTGACCATCTCGCCGGAGACGAGTTTCGGCGCGGGCCGGCCCGGGATCAGCGCGGTGGTGATGACGATGTCCTGCTTCTTGATGTGCTCGGCGGTGAGCGCGGCCTGCTTGGCCTGGTACTCTTTCGACATTTCCTTGGCGTAGCCGCCGGCGGTCTGCGCGTTCTTGAACTCCTCGTCCTCGACCGCGAGGAACTTTGCGCCGAGCGATTCCACCTGCTCCTTGGTCGCGGGCCGCACGTCGGTCGCGGTGACGATGGCGCCGAGGCGGCGCGCGGTCGCGATCGCCTGCAGTCCGGCGACGCCGACACCCATCACGAACACCTTGGCGGCGGGCACGGTGCCGGCCGCGGTCATCATCATCGGGAAGGCGCGGCCGAAGGCCTCGGCGCCTTCGATCACGGCGCGGTAGCCGGCAAGGTTCGCCTGTGACGACAGCACGTCCATCACCTGCGCACGGGTGATGCGCGGCATCAATTCCATCGCAAAGGCAGAGACGCCGGCATCGGCGATCGTCTTCAGCGCCGCCTCGTTGCCATAGGGGTCCATGATGGCGATGACGAGCGCGCCGCGCTTGTACTGCGCGAGCTCGGAGGCTTCGGGGCGCTTCACCTTGATGATGATGTCGGCGTCCTTCAGCGCATCCGCGCTGACGGTGGCGCCCACCGCTGTAAATTCGGAATCCGGCAGGCCCGACTTAATGCCCGCACCCGGCTCGACGGCGATCTCGGCGCCCAACGACTTGAACTTCTTCACCGTATCAGGCGAAGCGGCAACCCGCGGCTCTGACGGATCGATTTCCTTGGCAACGGCGATCTTCATAGGTCCTCCGGCGGCGCGGGACAGCGCACGCGCAAAAAAGTAGCGTTACTCCCGCAACGTTGCTTACCGGCTTTAGAACCGGCTTGTTTGCAAATTTAGTGGGCAGCCGCCGCCGCAGACGGAGGCAGCCGCCAAGGTCGATTTAGGTGAGGAAGATTGCCATCAGGATCACGATCAGCGCGACCGACGCCGTGCCGTACTTCACCAGCTTGATGAAGCCCTCGTAGGTCTGCTCGTGCGCAACGTAGTCGTTGCCGTCCGCGGTGCTGTACGCAACTTCGCTATGATCTGCCATGGATGTCCCCAGTCGAAAGTCGAATTCCTCGGCTGGGATACCTTAAACCTTCGGGCAGGGCAACGGCGCGAAGGCGCGGTTTTCCAGCAAATAGGCTCATTTGGAATCCCGATTATCGCGGATCCGGCGCGCGGAAATTGGCTTCGCTGAACCCCGGTTCAACGGATACCGCGAGCCGTCCCTGCCCTAAATCCAGGCATTCCCGCCCTTCAGCCCATCGCCTCCAGCTCGTCGATCATGCCGGCGATGACGCTCAAGCCCCCATCCCAGAACTCGGGATCCTTGGCATCGAGCCCGAAGGGGCGCAGCAGCTCGGAATAATGCTTGGTGCCTCCGGCGGCGAGCATGTCGAGATAGCGCTCGGCAAAGCCCTCGGCCGCGTTCTCGTAGACGGCATAGAGCGAGTTCACGAGGCAATCGCCGAAGGCGTAGGCGTAGACGTAGAACGGCGAATGGATGAAGTGCGGAATGTACATCCAGTAGTTCTCGTAACCCGCCTTGATCTCGATCGCCGGTCCCAGGCTCTCGCCCTGCACCGACAGCCAGAGCTCGCCGAGCCGCGTTGCGGTGAGCTCGCCGTTCTTGCGCTCGGTATGGACGGCGCGCTCGAACGAATAGAACGCAATTTGCCGCACCACGGTATTGATCATGTCTTCGACCTTTCCGGCCAGCAGCGCCTGGCGCTGCCTGGGGCTCTTGGTCTGCGCCAACAGCCGCCGGAAGGTCAGCATCTCGCCGAACACGCTCGCCGTCTCGGCCAGCGTCAGCGGCGTCGGTGCCATCAACGCGCCGTTCTTGGCGGCGAGCACCTGATGGACGCCGTGGCCGAGCTCATGCGCCAGCGTCATCACGTCGCGCGGCTTGCCCTGGTAGTTCATCAGCACATAGGGATGCGCCGACGGCGTGGTCGGATGCGAGAACGCGCCGGGCGCCTTGCCCGGGCGCACCGGCGCATCGATCCAGCGATCGGTGAAGAAGCGCTCGGCAATGTCAGCCATCTTGGGCGAGAAGCCGCGATAGGCCGTCAGCACCATGTTCCGCGCATCGGGCCAGCCGATCACGTCGGTCGCGGCGAAGGGCAGCGGCGCATTGCGATCCCAATAAGCCAGCTTCTTCTTGCCGAACCATTTCGCCTTCAGCGCGTAATAGCGATGCGACAATCTTGGATAGGCCGCGCGGACCGAGGCGACCAGCGCATCGACCACCTCGCGCTCGACGCGGTTGTTCAGGTGGCGGGAATCCGCGACATCCTTGAAACCGCGCCAGCGGTCGGAGATGTCCTTGTCCTTGGCGAGCGTGTTGGTGATCAGCGCAAAGGTGCGCTCATTGGCCTTGAAGGTCTTCGCCAGCGCTTCCGCCGCAGCCTTGCGCTTGGCCCCGTCGCGGTCCTGCAGGAAATTCAGGGTCGGCTCGATCGCGAGCTCCTTGCCGCCGACCTTGAAACGCAGGCCCGAGATGGTCTGGTCGAACAAACGGTTGAAGGCGGAATAGCCGGTCTGCGCCTTTTCCAGGAACAACTGCTCGAGCTTGTCATCGAGCTGATATGGCTTCTCCTTGCGCAGATCCTCGATCCACGGACGATAATGTGCGAGCTCGACGGCTTGCATCGCGCGGGTCAAAATATCGTCATCGATACGGTTGAGCTCGAGCGCGAAGAACAGCAGATGCGTCGAGGCTTCCGTCAGCCGCTCCGAAACGTCGCCGTAAAACTTTGAAATCGCAGGGTCCACGCTGTCGCCGGCGTGAACGAGACCGGCATAGGAGCCGAGACGGCCGGCGAGATCGTCGATCGCCTCATAGCGTCGCACGGCTTGCGCGAGCCATTTTCCGCCATCTTCGTTTGCTGTGCCTGTTGCGAGCTTGCCTTTGTAGTCGGTCTCGAACGCGACGCAATCGGCAGCCATCGTTTCGAGATCGCGCGCCACTTCCGGCGCATCGATCCCGGAATAGAGATCGGCAAGGTTCCACTCCGGAAGCTTGCCCGTCTTGCTCGCAGATTTTGCGAGTGAAGCTTTGGAGGACTTTGCCTTGGGTGCCGATTTCTTGACGGCGGATGTCTTGGCGGCGGGCTTGCGGAGAGCAGCAGTCTTGGAGCGCGAAGTCATTGTGTGGGAAACCTGTGTTCAACAATCGCGACGGCGGGCGGGGGCATCAAGGTTTAAGAGTGCGTTAATCGGCTTCGGCCAGAGTGACCCGATTCGAGACAGATAGTAGTAGCGTGCGGGGAGCACCATGGCTGCCAGTATTTTGATCGCCGACGACGACGCCGTAGCCCGCCGCCTGGTCGAGAACATGGTGCAGAAATGCGGCTATGAGACGGTCGTGGTCGAGTCCGGCGACGCTGCGATCGCAATCCTGCTCGGCCCCGACGCACCCGCGATCGACGCGGTGATCCTCGATCTCGTGATGCCCGGACTCGACGGCATGGGCGTACTGGCGAAAATCCGCGAAGCGGGCCTTACCATCCCCGTCATCGTGCAGACCGCTCATGGCGGCATCGACAACGTGATCTCGGCGATGCGCGCCGGTGCGGCCGACTTCGTGGTGAAGCCGGTCGGAATGGAGCGGCTCCAGGTCTCTTTACGCAACGCGCTCAACGCCTCGGCGCTCAAGGGCGAATTGCAGCGCATCCGTCACAGCCGCGAGGGCCGGCTGACCTTCTCCGACATCATCACCCGCGCCGAGGCCATGGCGGGCGTGATGCGCGCGGCCCAGAAGGCGGCGAACTCCTCGATCCCCGTGCTGATCGAAGGCGAGTCCGGCGTCGGCAAGGAGATGTTCGCGCGCGCCATCCACGGCAGCGGCGAGCGCAAGGCAAAGCCCTTTGTCGCGGTCAATTGCGGTGCGATCCCCGACAATCTCGTCGAGTCCATCCTGTTCGGCCACGAGAAAGGCGCCTTCACCGGCGCGACCGAGCGACACACCGGCAAATTCCTCGAAGCCCACGGCGGCACGCTGTTTCTGGACGAGGTCAGCGAGCTGCCGCTGACCGCACAGGTCAAGCTCTTGCGCGCACTTCAGGAGGGGGCCGTCGAGGCCGTCGGCGGCCGCAAGCCCGTCAAGGTCGACGTCCGCATCATCTCTGCGACCAATCGCAAGCTTCTGGATCGGGTCAAGCAAGGGCACTTCCGCGAAGATCTGTTCTACCGCCTGCACGTGCTCCCGCTGACGATCCCCTCGCTCAGGGCGCGCCGCGAGGACATTCCGCATCTGCTCAGGCATTTCCTGGCGCGCTTTGCCGCCGAGGAGAACCGGGCGATCTCCGGCGTCACCGGCGAGGCCGTGGCGCATCTCGCCCAGCTCGACTGGCCCGGCAACATCCGCCAGCTCGAAAATGCCGTTTACCGCGCGGTGGTGATGAGCGAGGGCGACCAGCTCGGTCTCGACGATTTCCCGCTGCTGGCCTCGCACCCGCATTCCGCGACCGAGATCCCGACTGCGCCGCTGATGATCGAGCCGATCGCAGCGCCCTCGGTGGTGTCGGGTAATGAAATACCCATCGCGCCGCTGCCCCTGGCAGGGGCTCTTTCGATGTTGACCCCCACCGGCGATGTCCGCCCGCTTGAGGATATGGAGAACGAGATCATCCGCTTTGCGATCTCGCATTACCGTGGACAGATGTCCGAGGTGGCCCGCCGACTCAAGATCGGCAGGTCTACGCTGTATCGCAAACTCGACGAAGCAGGGGTTCCCGGACATGGCGGGAAAAGCGGCGAGGAGACGCACTGAACCTCATGCGAATGCAGGTTCGCGCCGCTCAGCGATGCGCCCCGCAACCCGTTGAATTACGGCAAAATTCGGCTTTCGCCGGAACCGTGACTTGGAAGTGACAGACAGCGGGAAAAGCGTGGGTTGAAGCCGCACAATCCGTTGCAAACAGGCCGTCTTGAAGTCAGTTTGTCGTGAGTTTCCCGGGGTGGCGCTAGCTGCGAAAACGGGGCCTGTATATCGTCTGCGTAAGAATCGTTGCGTTCAGGCGTGCAACTTTCGAGAGGCCGGCGCGATTTAGCCGAAGCTCATTAGGCGATAACGAAAGCTGTTCCATGAGGGACAGTTCACCCGAGGGGTGCGACACAATGCGTGACTGTTTGAACCACCGTGCAGGCTTTGACCGCGTTCTGGCGGCGGTCGCAGCGACCTTCCTCACGGTGTCGGCCGGCTCGGCGCTGGCACAGGATCAGGCACGCAGCAGCGCTGCCGAACTTGCGATCGAAGCCGCGATCCCGCGCCCCGAGCCCGCAAACGTTCCGCCCCCGACCGCATCCGACATCAAGCTCGACACCACCGCTACGGTTCAGGACGCTCCGAAAGACGCGGCCAAGGACGCTGCGAAGGAGCCTGTGAAGGCCGAAGCCGCTCCGGCCGCAGAGAAAGTCGAAACCAAGCCCGCCGACGTCGCCACCACGCCCGCCGCCGACGCGCCGAAGAGCGAGACGGCCACCACCGAGCCTGCGAAGACCGAGCCCGCCAAATCCGAAGCAGCCAAGTCGGAGCCGGCCAAATCGGAGCCTGCCAAGGCTGACACCGCAGCCGCACCGGCTGCCGCCCCCGCCGCACCTGCGACGGCAGCTGCGCCCGCCGCCGAGCCGGTGAAGGCCGCCAGCAACGTCCCCGCCGCCGATCAGCCGGTCGCCGACAAGATCAAGGACATCCTGGGCTCCAAGACTTCGCGCCAATTCGACCGCAAGAACGAGCGTGCCGCCGCCGAGAAGTTCTACGGCGCCCGCGACTTCGCGCCAGTCTGGACACAAGCGGGCAGCCTGACCGCTGCGGCCAAGGGGGTGATCGCGCGGCTGAAGGATGCGGCCTCCGACGGTCTCAACCCCGCCGACTATCCGGTGCCCGACTTCGCCGCTGCCACCACGCCCGATGCGCTCGCCGACGCCGAGCTGAAGCTCACCGCCAGCATGTTCGACTATGCGCGCCAGGCGCAAAGCGGACGCATGCACTGGTCGCAGGTGAGCGCCGACATCCTCTATCCCGAGCATCCGATCGATCCGAACGAGGTGCTCACCAAGGTCACGACCGCAGCCGACGCCTCCGCAGCGCTCGACAGCTACAATCCGCCGCAGAAGCTCTACAAGGAGCTGAAGGCGCAGCTTGCGAAGCTCCGTGGCCAGGGCGACGGCCCGGTGATCGAGATCACCGACGGCCCCGCGCTGAAATACACGCCGGCCAAGGGCAAGAAGCAGGCTGAGGTGGTCGTGCAGGATTCGCGCGTGCCGCAGCTTCGCGCCAAGCTCGGCATCACCGAGAACGCCAGCGACGACCATTACGACGCAGCGGTCGCCGAAGCCGTGCGCAAATTCCAGGACGGCGCCGAGATGAAGGCGACCGGCGTGCTCGACGCGCAGACGGTGAAGGCCCTGAACAGCCCGAAGCGCGACAGGCAGATCGACACCGTGCTCGTGAACATGGAGCGCTGGCGCTGGCTGCCGCGCGACCTCGGCGTGCCCTCGCTGGGCGATGCCTATGTCATCCTCAACATTCCGGATTACACGTTGAAGGTGATGCAGCGCGGCCAGCAGGTCTGGACCACCCGCGTCGTCACCGGCAAACCGGGCCAGCACGCCACGCCGCTGCTGACCGAGACGATGAAGTACATCACGGTCAACCCGACCTGGAACGTGCCGCCCTCGATCGTCTATGGCGAGTATCTGCCGGCGCTGCAGCAGGACCCGACCGTGCTTCAGCGCATGGGCCTGAAGCTCGAGCAGAATCGCGACGGCTCGGTGCACATCTCGCAGCCGCCCGGTGAAGCCAACGCGCTCGGCCGCATCCGCTTCAACTTCCCGAACAAGTTCCTGGTCTATCAGCACGACACGCCGGACAAGTACCTGTTCGCCAAGGATGAGCGCGCCTTCAGCCACGGCTGCATGCGCGTCCAGTACCCGGATCAGTACGCCTCGGTTCTGCTCAACATCGCGATGCCGAACGAGCACTACACTCCGGAGCGCGTCCGCGGCATGTACGGCTCAGGTGAGGTCGACCTGAAATTCCCCACGCCGATCCCGGTCAACATCACCTACCAGACCGCGTTCGTTGACGACGGCGGCAAGCTGCAATTCCGCAAGGACGTCTATGGCCGCGACGCGACCATGATCAACATCCTGAAGAACAGCCGCGGCAAGGACCTCGAGACCGTCGTCGCCCACGCGCAGCCGAGCTATTCGCGCCCGGCGACGACGCTGCCGTCAGGCGTGGCGTTCGCCAACAATGGTGGCTCGTCCGGGCTGAACTTCTTCGAGCGGTTGTTCGGTGGAGGGGCCCCGACCCCACCGCCGGCCCCGGTTGGCCGCCGGCCGCAGCGGGTATTCACCCGCTGAGATCGGGCCACGGTCCTCAACTCTTCGATTTCTTCAATAAAATCAGCGACCCTTTCCTTTGGATAGGGTCGCTTAACGTTAACCATTCTCCGCCCGAACGCGGGCGGCTGGCGTTTTTTTGCCACACTCAACCGGTTAGGATTGTAGTCTGACTTGGTTTGGGGGCGGGAAGGTCAACCTCGGATTAACCTTCTCGCTTTAAGAAAGCGTTCATCCTCTTTCGCGCGCTAACGGGGTTGGCGGGAGAGTCCATTTTGAACGCTCGTCGACTGGGTGGGCTCACACGTGCTGACTGGTTTCGCACGCAAATTCGCTGTGCTGTCGTTGTCCCATGCGGGAGTGAAGGTCGGATCTCGGATCGGCCTTGCTTCGCTGGTGCTGCTTGCGGCTGCCGGCTCGGTTCATAACGCCGCGGCGCTGAACGAAACCAAGACGCTCTCCTTCCACCACACCCATTCCGGCGAAGACCTGACCGTCACCTTCAAGCGCGATGGCCGCTACGACGAAGTCGCGCTGAAGTCGCTCAACCATTTCCTGCGCGACTGGCGCACCCAGGACGAGACGGTGATGGACCGTCACCTGTTCGACATCCTCTGGGAAGTCTATCGCGACGTCGACGGCAAGCAGCCGATCCAGATCATCTCCTCCTATCGCTCCCCCGCCACCAACGCGATGCTTCGCCGCCGTTCGGCTCACACGGGCGTGGCGCGCTTCAGCCAGCACATGCTGGGCCACGCGATGGACTTCTACATTCCGGGCGTGCCGCTCGAGCAGATCCGCTTCGCCGGCCTGCGGCTGCAGCGCGGCGGGGTCGGCTTCTACCCGACATCAGGCTCGCCCTTCGTGCATCTCGACACCGGCAATATCCGGCACTGGCCGCGCATGACGCATGACCAGCTCGCCCGCGTCTTCCCGGACGGCCGCACGGTCCATATCCCGACCGATGGCGTGCCGTTGAAGGGCTATGAGCTCGCCAAGGCCGAGATCGAGCGTCGTGGCGAGGACGACGGCGCCGCAACCGTCGGCAAGCCGAGCTTCTTCGCCGCCCTGTTCAGGGGCAAGCAGGCTCCCGCAGCCAGCGCCGACGAGGATGACGAGGGCGCGCCCGCGGTGGCCGAGAAGCCCGCAGCGCCGACCATCGTCGCAGCCGCCGCAAAACCGGCCGATCCGATCCCGACGCCCCGGGCCAAGCCGTCGGTCGCCGCTGCAATCCAGCTTGCTTCGGCCGATGCGCAGCTCGTTGCGCCGCCCAAACCGAAGCCCGAGCCCGTGGCTAACAAGCCGGCTGCCGGCAAGTTCGAGTCACCGGCCGACATCATCAATGCCCGCGGCTTCTGGGATACTCCGGCCACGCCGCAGCAGGCGACGCCGGCGCAGATCGCAGCGCTCAAGGCGCGTCAGGCGCTTGCCGCCGCGACCGAGCCGCAAGCCACCGCGAGCGTCTCCAACGCCGCCTATCAGGCGCTGGCCTTTGCACCGGCTTCGGCTTCGCCGGTCGACCGCGCCCATGTGGTCGCCGCCTCCGCGCCGATTCCGCGCGGCGTGCGTCCGGTGACCACGGCCCGCAACGGCGCGCCGGCCACCGAGATCAACACGGTCGTCGGCAAAAGCACCGACGGCATGATCGCAACCGCAACCCGCCTTTCCGCGGCCAAGGGCGAGAGCATCTGGCTCAAGATCGTGATGCTGTCGCCGAGCGCCAGCCGCGCGATGTCGGTCACGCTGATGGGCGAGCTCGATATGGCTACGATGCGTGCCTATTTCGTCAAGCCGCACGCCGTGGTCGCAATGGGCTTCACCGACGACCCGATGCAGGGCCTGTCCTGCGACAGTTTCTCGGGCAGCGCGACCACGAAAATCGAGACGACGTCGTTCGTCATGCGCACGGCTGCGCTGCGCTGAGGCTCATCGCGCTTTAGCGCGCCTTCTTGCCTCGCCGATCCAGATGATAGGTCAGTGCCAGCGACAGGCAGACCGATAGCTCCTGCTTCGGCAGCTTCCCCGCCACCGGCAATAACAGCGCCCGCGTCTGCCGATATTCGAACGCATCGGGAAAGCGCTCGCGAAACGTGTCGATCAGCGTGGTCTTGCAGTTGAACAGGATGGCGGCCTGGTCGGAGTCCTTGAGGCGGCCGAGCCGGATCGTCGAGCCGCTGCCGGTCTCGTCGGTGAGGTAAGCGGGCTCACCCCATTTCAATGTTTCGGTGAGCCGGCCGACTTTGTCATCCGCCGCAGCGGTCGCGAAGATCAAGTCGCGCACCTGAAGCAGCCGCTTGCCGATCGGCGCTGGAAGAGCGCCGAAGGCAAGGTTCACCTCACGCGGCAGTGGCGGCATTGATGTCTCCGTTCACAAACGAAGTGCAACACGACCGCAATCGTAACCCGAGCGATGTTCGAGGCGCAAACGCCCTCAGATCATCCCCAGCGCCTGCATATAGGTCTCGAGAATCGTCTCGGCCTCGGCGCGCTCATTGGGGTCCTGCTTGCGCAGGCGCACGATGGTGCGCAGCGCCTTGACGTCGTAGCCGTTGCCCTTGCTCTCGGCATAGACGTCGCGGATGTCGTCGGAGATCGCCTTCTTCTCTTCCTCCAGCCGCTCGATGCGCTCGATGATGGATTTGAGCTGGTCCTTGGCAAATTTCGTCGCGGGCTCGTCGTCGCGGACGGCGGCGGAGGTGGCCATCTTGGTACTCCCAATGGAACTGGCAAAACGAGGTGACGCCGGCATCCACCGCGCGTGCTGGGTAGACCCTTAGGGTTGACGCCCCTCGCGTTCAAGCAAGCATCGCGCTCGTCCACAGCGCGCCCACATCTTCCTGCAGGTGAGCAAAGAAAGCTGTTGTGTGGTGCGACTCAAGGCCCACTGCGGACAGACCCCCTTAGTGGTTGTGGGGATGGACCTTCTTCATGGCCTCGAGCTGCTCGGGGCTCGCCGTGCCCTGGTACTTCGATTTCCAGGTCTCGTAGGGCATGCCGTAGACGGCTTCCCGGCTCTCGTCCTTGCTTAGGGGCACGCCTTGGGCGTCCGCGGCGTCCTTCAGCCAGTTCGACAGGCAGTTGCGGCAAAAACCCGCCAGATTCATCAGATCGATGTTCTGGACGTCGGTTCGCGTCTTCAAATGATCGACCAGCCGCCGGAAAGCGGCCGCCTCGAGCTCCGTTCTGGTTTTGTCGTCAATGGCCATGGCGGGAATCCTCGGCTGTGCCCTTGATGGTGGTCACCCTTACGGGATCAGGTGGGGTTCTGTCACAGATTTTGCCATATCGCGGCGCAAACGGCCGCTGGGTCAACAAATAGGCAGTTCCCCGGCCCTACGCCAAATCGTCAATCATCTGGTATACGTTCCGCGACAATGATCGCCGAATCTTTCCCCTCCCCCCTTCGCATGCTCGCCCGGTTGGTCCCGGTGCTGGCGGTTGCGCTGCTGTGCCTCTGGGCCAGCCCCGCCTCGGCCGACTTCCGCCTCTGCAACAACACCTCGAGCCGGGTCGGCATCGCGCTCGGCTACAAGGACGCCGACGGCTGGACCACCGAAGGCTGGTGGAACATCTCGTCCCGCTCCTGCGAGACCCTGCTCCGGGGAACGCTGGTCGCCCGCTACTATTACATCTACGCGATCGACTATGACCGCGGCGGCGAATGGTCGGGGCAGGCCTTCATGTGTTCGCGCGACAAGGAATTCACCATCCGCGGCACCGAGGACTGCCTGGCGCGCGGCTATGACCGGACCGGCTATTTCGAAGTCGACACCGGCGAGCAGCGGGCCTGGACAGTGCAGCTCACCGACACCAACGAGCAGCCGTCCGCGCAGCCGCGTGTCCCCGGCATGCCCGGCCCTGTTGGGCCTGGTGGCGGCGTTCCGGGTTTGCCCAATAGTCCGCCCGGTGGTACGCCCCCCGCCGCACCTGGCCTCCCGCCAGCCCCTTCGCCACCACCGTCTGGAAATAAGCCATGAGGCGTCTTCGCCGTATCAAGATTCTCGCGACCCTTGGACCTGCCTCTTCGGACCTCGCGATGATCCGCCGCCTGTTCGAGGCTGGCGCCGACGTGTTCCGCATCAACATGAGCCACACCCCGCACGACAAGATGCGGGAGCTGGTGGCGACGATCCGCAATGTCGAGAGTAGCTACGGCCGCCCGATCGGCATCCTGGTCGATCTCCAGGGCCCGAAGCTTCGCTTGGGTGCGTTTGCAGAAGGCGCGGTGCAGCTTCAGAACGGGCAGACCTTCACGCTGGATTCCGACAAGACGCCGGGCGATGCCACCCGCGTCAACCTTCCCCATCCGGAGATTCTGGCCGCCCTGCGGCCCGGCCACGCGCTGCTGCTCGACGACGGCAAGGTGCGGCTGATCGCGGAGGAGACCAGCAAGGAGCACGCGGTGACGCGCGTCGTGGTCGGCGGCAAGATGTCCGACCGCAAGGGCGTCAGCCTGCCCGACACCGACCTGCCGGTCTCGGCGATGACGCCGAAGGATCGCGCCGACCTCGAGGCCGCCCTGGTCACCGGCGTCGACTGGATCGCGCTGTCCTTCGTGCAACGTGCCGACGACGTGATCGAAGCCAAGAAGATGATCCGCGGCCGCGCGGCCGTGATGGCCAAGATCGAAAAGCCGCAGGCGATCGATCGCCTAGCCGACATCATCGAGGCCTCCGACGCGCTGATGGTGGCGCGCGGCGACCTCGGCGTCGAACTGCCGCTCGAGCGCGTGCCGAGCCTGCAAAAGCAGATGACGCGCATGGCGCGCCGCGCCGGCAAGCCGGTGGTGATCGCGACCCAGATGCTGGAATCGATGATCCAGTCACCGGTGCCGACCCGCGCCGAGGTCTCCGACGTCGCCACTGCGGTCTATGAGGGCGCCGACGCCATCATGCTGTCGGCGGAATCGGCGGCCGGCAAATTCCCCGTCGAGGCGGTCTCGACCATGAACCGCATCGGAGAGGAGGTCGAGCGCGACCCGACATATCGATCGGTGCTCACCGCGCAGCGTCCCCCGCCGGAATCCACGGCAGGCGACGCCATAGCCGACGCTGCGCGTCAGATCGCCGAGACGCTCGACCTGCCGGCTTTGATCTGCTGGACCAGCTCGGGCTCGACCGCGACGCGGGTGGCGCGCGAGCGGCCGAAGCCACCGATCGTGGCGATCACGCCCAACATCACCGCCGGCCGCCGGCTCGCCGTGGTGTGGGGCGTGCATTGCGTGGTGGCGGAAGATGCACGCGACCAGGACGACATGGTGAGCCGCGCCGGCCAGATTGCGTTCCGCGACGGTTTCGTCCGCGCCGGACAGCGCGTGATCATCGTCGCCGGCGTGCCGCTCGGCATTCCCGGCACCACCAACATGGTGCGCATCGCCTCCGTCGGCCCCGAGGGCGAAGCGAATATCTGAGGCCGCCGCCGGATCGCCGACCAAAACGCGAAAACAACCCCATGCACAGTAGCCGGGTGGTCGCGTTTAGCGCTTGGTCTTGTGGATCACCATCCGGCCCTGTGAAGCAATACCCTCCCAGGCGGAGGACCAGCTGACTTCCGACGATCTCTCGACGCCCTTGTGATCCCAGGCGCCCTGTAGTGCAAACAGGGCGCCTTGGGGGTCGACACATCGCACGATCCAGCCGCCATCGGGCAATTCGATCGGCTCCTGAAGGACCCGGCCCCCGCCAGCCGTGACTCGCCGGGCCGCGGCGCCGACGTCCTCCACATTGAAGTAATGAAGCCAACAGGCGTGCGATACGCTCGGTAGCTTGGTGAGCATGCCGCCGATCGTCTGCCCGGCCGCCGAAAACAAATCATACACGCTTGCCGGGTCCACCTCAGTGGAGGCCCGTTTCCAGCCGAGAAGCTGGCCGTAAAATGGAAAGACCTTGCGTCGGTCTTCTGCCAGCAACTCGTGCCAGCCCACGCGCCCGGGCTGATACGACCCGCTCGTTTGCGCCGGGCCAAGTGCCAGCCGGGCGACCAATGCAAAGGTCGCTCCTTGCGGATCGGCGACCACCGAAATGCGGCCAATGTTGCTGTCGGTCGGCGATACCAGGATGGCCCCGCCCAGTCGGAGGATCTGCGCGACCGTCGCATCCATGTCATCAACGCCGACATAGCCCAGCCATCTCGGCGTTGCCCCCATTCGCACGCCCTCTTCGGGGAGATCCATGAGCCCGACGACCGGAGCAGCACCTGCCGTCAGCAGCCTGTAGGCAAGTTCCGGACTTGACGCATCCTTCACTGCCCAGCCGACGATTTCGGCGTAAAAAGCTGCTGCCGACGCCATGTCCGTCGTCAGAAGCTCATACCAAACGAAGCGTCCAAAATGATCGGCCAAGCTCGCCTCTCCGTTTGAGCACCCTAACGATTTGCGCACCGCATCATGTCCATCGATGTCATCGACAAGAAATTGCCCGGATGTCGTTCATGAAGATGAATGCGTCCTGATAGGCTCATACTCTTTTGTGTATGTGCAAATCTTGCCCGCCCTTTTTGCTCGGCGTAGGATCATTCCACGAAGATCGGACCTGAAGCCATGGAGGATGCGGCCATGCGGCGGACGAAGCAAGCTTCGAAAAAGAACCGACAGATCAAAACCGCAATACCGGCGCTCGGCCTCGCCGGATTGACGTTTTCGCTAGCGGGAAGCGCGGCAGCGTCCGCGTTGCAGACAGACGAGCTTCAGCAAAGGCCGAACTCCAACTCCGGTCGGTACACAGCGCTCAGCGAGGAAGAGCTCGCCGACGTCAGCCTCGCCACTTTCCATCTGGCCTACGACAAGAAAGAATTGAGCAGCGTGCTGCTGGCCCGGGGATGCGGTGGTTGCCGCGGCTGCGGCGGCTGCAGAGGGTGTGGTGGCTGCAGAGGCTGTGCAGGTTGCCGCGCCTGTCGCTGCGGCGTCGGTTGCGGTGGCTGTGGCGGCTGCGGCGTTGGCTGGATCGGTCTGCCGTTGCCGGTGCCGGTCGCCTGCACGGGGTGCTGCGCATCATGGGGCCGTTGCCGCTGGTGCTAGGCTAGAGCATCTGACTCAACGACATCATGCAATTTCATTGGCCGGGCTCGTACACGATCCGGCCAATTTGCTGTTCCGGCCATCGCGTTCGCTTCGCCCCGCTCCTCGGCTTGCCGATGGCGAACGAGTGTGTTCCAACTCATATCAAGAAATCCGGTGGCGCTCGGCACACAAGTCGGGCCAGCAAGGCGTTCGTCGTTTACCTGCGATCGAACATGGCGGAAACAGGATCAGCGTGCGACCCCGATGACATCAAAGCGAAAGAGCCGCACAGCGAAGCCGCCCCGCAAGACCGTTTTGCGTTTCGCGCCAAACTTCACCGCCTATCTGCTGCCTCCCGATGTGGTCTGTCTCTATTCGGAGAACCGCAAGTTCTTTCTGCACGGTAATCTCTATTGCGCGGTGGCGAGCGCGATCGGGAAGAACGGCAGTGCTGCCCAGGATATCATCCGCCAACTCTCGAAAAATTTTCCCGTGGCGGAGATCGAGGAAGCGATCAGGCGCCTGGTGGAGCGCCGCTACGTTGTCAGCGGTGCGTCGCACGCGAGCCCCATCGATGGTTACTGGGCAAGCATCGGCTTGCCGGCCGAAATCGCCGAAGAGAACCTGCGCAATTGGCCGGTGCGCGTGGAATCGATCGACGTCAAGGGTGCGCGCGAATTGAGCGCGGCGCTGACCAGGCTCGGCGTTCACATCACCAAGCGATCGCCCAAACTCATCGTCACGCTCGTGAACGACTACCTCGAACCGGCGCTCGCCGAATTGAACGGGGAACGCGTCGCCGACGGGACGCCCTGGCTGCTCGTCCAGCCATCCGGTGTGTTTCCATTGGTGGGGCCGGTGTTCAAGCCGGGCGAAAGCGCCTGCTGGACCTGCCTGCACGATCGCATGATCCGCAATCGCGAGATCAAGGGATTTCTCGACCGCGGGGCGGCGCAAGCGGTCGCAACATCGCCCTTGGTCAGCGACAGTGTCGGACAGACCGCGGTCCACTTCGCCGCCATTGAAATTGCGAAGGCGATCGCCTCCGGATTTCGCACCGATCTCAGAGACCACATCGCAAGCGTCGACCTCACCGGAGCCGCCATCGCCAAGCACTACGTTGCGAAACGTCCGCAATGCGCGAGCTGTGGCAGCAAGAAACTGAGGAATCCGCGACGAGCGGCGATGCCGATCGAGATTGCCGAGGGCAAACGCCTCGTCATGACCAGCGGCGGATATCGCACGGTGACGTCGCGGGCCACAGTGGCGCGCTTCCGCAAACATGTCAGCCCGCTGACGGGCGTGGTGTCCAGGCTCGAGCGGATCGAGGCCGATCTGCCGATGAACACCAATTTCTTCGCCTACCACAATTTCTCAGCGCCGGCCTGGAATGTCGACCAGCTTAGGTCCGGCCTGAGCGGCGGCAGTTTTGGCAAGGGCTCCACGGCCGAGCAGGGCGAGGCCAGCGCGCTGATGGAAGCGATCGAGCGCTACTCCGGCATTTTCCAGGGTGACGAGATCAGGGCGACGCGACGCTTCGCCGATTTCGCTCCCGGCGATGCGCTTCTGCCCAACGACGTCCAGTTCTTCAGCGACCTGCAATTCCAGAACAGACATATCCCGCAGGCTGACGATTCACACCCCGTCCCCGAGCCGTTCGATCCCGCGATGAGGACCGAATGGTCGCCGGTCTGGTCGCTGCCCGACAAGCGCTTCAAATATCTTCCGACCGGCCTTTTGTATTTCTTCTATGGCGGCTTCCACACGGATTCGAATGGATGCGCGGCCGGCAACACGCGCGACGAAGCCATCGTTCAAGGCTTCCTCGAGCTGGTCGAACGCGATGCCTACGCGATCTGGTGGTACAATCGCGTGCAGCGGGCGGAAGTCGATCTCAGCCAGTTCGAGGATTCCTACGTACGGGATCTGCAGCGCCAGTTTGCCGATGCGGGGCGCCGGCTCTGGGTTCTCGACATCACCAGTGATCTCGGCATTCCCTCCTATGTTGCGATCATGCACTGGATGCAAAATGGGCACGAGAACATCGAGTTCGGGTCCGGCTCGCATTTCGATCGCCGCATCGCCCTGCTGCGTTCGCTCACCGAGCTCACCCAGTTCATGTCGATCGGCATGATGGACGGCGGTAGCGGCGAGAAGCCATCGCTCGACGGTGTCACGCCGCTGCGGCTCGACGATTATCCGTTCCTCATTCCCAGCGACAACCCGGTCGTCCCGCCAGCACCCGACATCCAGCTGCACGACAATACGCGTGACCAGGTCAATGCCTGCGTCGAGATCGCGGTCCGCGCCGGATACGATTTCCTCGTGCTCGACCAGACGCGGCCCGACGTCGAGGTCCCCGTCGTCAGAGTGCTCGTCCCGGGCTTGCGGCATTTCTATCGTCGCTTCGGGCCCGGCCGGCTCTACGATGTGCCGGTGAAGCTGGGGCTGCTGGACCGCCCGCGCCTGGAAAGCGAACTGACCCCGTTCCTGCCGCACACGTGAAGGCTGCTTCCGTGCGCGCACCCCGGAAAAAACTGACCAGGAACGTCGCACCAATCATCGCCGCCCGGCTGAACGGCCGTTTCTCCCTGCATATGCAGGCCGACGGAAGCGTTGCCGCCGTGTCCGGCGATACTTCGCTCAACCTTGGTCAATACAGCCGCGCGGCGATCGAACGCGCAGGCGCCCTCGCCACCGGCTTGCCGCTCGCCTCCCTTGCCGGCAGGAGCGTCGTCGCGAGACAAGTTCATGCGCTGGTGCAGCGACTGGCGCAGCAAGGGCTTCTCGACTATCGCCTGTTCTCGCCCCGTAACGCGCAAGACGTGGTGGTCATCGAGCCACAGATCGCCGAATACTGGCCGGAGCCCGCAAAGCTGTCGAATGGCGACACCCTCGTCTTGTCGCGCTTCGCCTATCTGCGCCGGCGCGGCAACGACATGGTGCTGGAATCGCCGCGCGCCGGCGCGCTGTTCCGGCTTTGCGATCCCGCCATCGCCGCCACGCTCGCGGCCCTGTCACGGCCTCAGAAGATCGGCAACCTTCGCAGGCAGGCGGCTGCGCTCGATCTCTATCTGCTCGGATTGCTGCTCAACGGTGGGATCTTGATCAAGCTCGGTGCGAAAGACGGAGACGGCCTTCGCGTCAACGAAGGCGACGGCAATCTCGTTCTCTGGGATTTCCATGATCTCGTATTCCACACGCGGAGCACGGAGGGCCGGCATACCGATCCGGTCGGCGGCGCGTACGCCTATGCTGCCGCCGTTCCGTCGCTGCCCGCGCTACGTCCGCCCTGGCCCGGCAAGTCGGTCTTCCTCGACAAATTCGCCCAGCCTGAGCCGGCGTCGCCGTTCGCAAGGCTGCTCCGTGCGCGTCATTCGACGCGGGATTTCGACGACCGGAGTCCCGTCACACTCGGTGAGCTCGCGCAGTTTCTCGGCACCACGGCCCGCGTGTTGTCGGAATGGAAGAGCGGCGCCGATTCCGGCGCGGACCCCGAGATGACCTACACCTCACGGCCGTATCCGGCGGCCGGCAGTGCCTATGAGCTGGAGCTGTATCTGGCGGTCTCCAACTGCGGGGGTCTGGCACGCGGATTTTACCACTACGACGCCGGAGGCCACGCGCTGGTCACGCTCGACGCCTCCGCCGAGCAGCTCCGGGCGCTTCTCGCGGCGGCGGAGTTCTCCATGGACGCATCCGGGCCACCGCAGGTGTTGATCACGATCGCCGCGCGTTTTGGGCGGGTCTCCTGGAAATACAGCTCGATCGCGTATTCGCTGGTCCTGAAGGATGTCGGCTGCATGATCCAGACGTTCTACCTGGCGGCGGCTGACATGGGCCTTGGGGGCTGCGCCATCGGCACCAGCAATATTGATCTGTTTGCAAAAATGACGGGGCTCGAATTTCACATCGAGGGCCCGGTTGGTCAGTTCGCGCTGGGACGCGGCGCGAACCGGCCGACCCCAGGCTAGATCGGTTCAGCCCGCAGCCCCGACCAGCGCTTTGGTCGTCGGCAGCAAGGTCTGCTGCACCACC
>NZ_CAKZHY010000058.1 GCF_936928535.1 uncultured Bradyrhizobium sp.
CGCGCGTCCGGGCGGCTTTGCTCTACCGAGCTACACCACCACCGGGGACACGACCTGATAGCGCGAGCGAACTGCGCCGGACAGCCTGCCTCTGACGAAGAGTTTGGGCCATTGCTTGGTCATACCAGGGCAACGACGACAGGCAAGTACGGCATCCCTTTCACGAGACACTGCTGCGCTCCGTTAGAATACGAGATGATGTCAACTAGCGCAGCTATTTCGTAATCAGCGCCACGACCGGGCGCCATGTCGGGTCGCTACCGGCCTGTCGGAGGGCACAGCAACGCTCCCGGATGATGCTGGCCGGTCGATCGCCGGGGCGCGCGTCCAGAACAGCATCGAAATCGGCGATAGCGCCTTCGAAATCCCGCGCGCGATACTTTGCGAGGCCGCGCCCGTAGTCTGCGATCCAGCCTGCGGCCCCCTGCGCTAAATCCACCTGGTCCGCCCGCCCTACCAATTCGTGGACGGCGACGCCTTCCTCGCGGCCGTAAACCGCAATGCTGTCGATCTCCCTCGTGACGATGGCGCCGCGCGCAAGGCGCTCGGTCGCCTCACCGATCAGAATTTGTGTGCCGTAGCTCTTGTTTGCGCCCTCCAAGCGGCTCGCCACGTTCACAGCGTCGCCAATCACGGTGTAGTTGAGGCGGAGCTCGGAGCCGATATTGCCCACCAGCATATGACCGGAATTGACTCCGATGCGAATTCGCAGCGGCTGGCCGAGATCGTCGACAAGACCTGACTGATCGATGGCGCGCTGGATAGCGAGGGCGGCACGGCAGCAGCGTTCGGCATGATCGGTTTGCGGCTGCGGGGCTCCCCAGAAGGCCATCACGGCGTCGCCGATGAACTTGTCGATCGTGCCGCCGTTGGCAACGACAACCTCCGAGACAAGGTCGAGATAGCGCGAGAGCAGCGGCACGAGCCGGTCGCCCATGCGCTCGGACAGGCCGGTGAAACCTGCGATGTCGACAAACATCACGCTCAACTCCTGGATCGCGCCGCCCGGCTTCGCTTCGACGCCCTGGCGCAGCAGGGCGCGGACGAGGTCTGCGGGGATGAACTTGCGGAAGGCCGAGAGGCCGGCGGCCATCTCGGCAATCGCGCCCGACAGGCTCGCAATCTCCTTCACTCTGGAGGGATGACGGCGCACCTGCTCCAGCGCAAAGGTCTCGACGTGGCGGATCTCACCCACGACGCGGGAGAGCGGCGCCGCGATTACCTTGCGTGCCAGCAGCGCGGAAGCCAGCGCCGCGAGCAGCGAACCGACTGCTAATCCCACAATCAGGCGCCGCAGCGTGGTCTCGACCGGGCCAAGAAACTCGGCCTCCGGGATAATTGTCGCAAGCCGCCAGCCCGGAAACGGCAACGGCGTGAGGGCGACTTCATAAGCCGCACCGCCAGAGCTCAGTCTGCCGCGCCAGGCATCTTGACCGGCGCTCGCTTTGGCCAGCGCCATCTGTGCAAGAGGCAGCAACTTCCGGTCGCCCTGTGCGGGATGGAGCTCGTCTGCCTCCTTGTCGGGTGCGGCCACGAGATCGCCGTTGCCGTCAAAAATGTAGGCTGTTCCGGTGCGCCCGACTTCGAGCTGGGCGAGAAACCGCGAAAGGCGGGCATATTCGATGATGATGGCAAGCACACCCTGCCGCTCCTGATAGACGTCGATCGGGCCGGCAAAAGCGATTGACGGGCGCTGGCCGATCGGATGGTCCGTGACCTTGAACCATTCGGGATCGTCTGCCTTGATACCGGTCTTGAACCAATTGCGGTCGGCGACGCGGAAATCAGTCGGCTCGAAGCGGCGGCTGGCGAATTCGATGTCGCCGGGCACCACGTCATATTCGTCGACCCGGCGTTCTCCGACGTGATCGGTCAGCGAGATCTCCATCATCTCCAGGCGACGGTCGCCGAGCTTGTGGGCGGCGAAGAACGCGCCGTCAGGCCAGCCGAATGCGACCCAGGAAATCGTCGCCTGCGATTGCAATTGCGAGAGGAATACGAACTCCCGCTTGTCGGCCTCGCGGGTGTCGAGCACGTTCTGCAGGAACAGCGTGCGGATCGCTGTGTGGGCCGCACGTGCCTCGTCGACAATCGCGGCAACTTCCTTGCGGACGGCCGCCACGATCTGCTCGTTGATGGTCGAGGCCAGCTTCCGGCTGGTCGCCTCGGCGGTGCGCCACCACAACAGGCTGGATAGCGCTGCGGTCAGCAGAATGGCGGTCAGGACCAGCGCGGAAACTGCGAGGCGAATACTGACCGTCAGTCCTTGCAGGTCCGGGCGTGACGCGTTTGCTCTGAGTTTGGCGATCATGACTTGGTCCGCCTGGGCCATGGGAGATGCCGACTGGTACCTCGTTACGCAGGCGCGCAGTCGTTTGTTACGTCTCGCAGGTGCGCGAGGGCTCCGCCAATGCCCTGCGGCTAAGGTGTCCATAGGGACAAGGCATTGGCGCCGCCGCCTGAACTCCCCGCTAATCCGCCCCCAAGCGCACCGCGTCGTGCGCGTCACCCAACGCTCTCACCAACTCGTGAGCAGTTGACCCGGTAACGGCGACTGCGACGGGGACGAACGAGACGGTGGGCCCATCGCCTAACCCCAGAGGAGAAATTGCATGTCTGCCAAAAACACCATCAGCTCGCTCGTCCTTGCCGGTGCCGTCTCGACCGCGCTCACCACTCTGGCCATCGCCGGCCCCCTGACCAAGGCCGAAGCGGACGCCGCCATCGCGGCCAAGAAAGAGAAGTGCTTTGGCGTCGCGCTGAAGGGCCAGAACGACTGCGCCGCCGGACCGGGAACGACCTGCCAGGGCACCTCAACCGCGGACTTCCAAGGCAACGCGTGGAAGTTCGTTCAGGGCGGTACCTGCGCCAACATCGAGCTGCCGGGCGGCAAGCACGGCTCCCTCAAGCCGGTCTGAGACGCAACCGCATCGCAACAACACACAGGCGGAGGAGCGACATGAACGCAGCGATCACCCCCCAGACGTCTGCCGCCATTCCCCTCCGCTATTCGCTTCCCATCGCCGGCGTTGCCGGCACCAGCTTCAAGCATGAGCACCTCGCTGCGATCCTCGACGACGGCCCGCAACGTGGCTTCTTCGAGGTTCATGCCGAAAACTACATGGGCGCAGGTGGACCGCCGCACCGCATGCTGGAAAGGTTGCGAAGGGATCATCCGCTGTCGCTGCACGGCGTCTGCATGTCGATCGGCGGCCCTGCCCCCCTCGACCGCGCGCATCTGGCGCGCTTCCGGAGCCTCATCGCGCGCTACCAGCCGGCGCTGATTTCCGAGCATCTGGCCTGGTCAACGCACGAGACGAGCTTCTTCAACGATCTTTTGCCGCTACCTTACAACAAGGCGACGCTCGCGCGCGTCTGCGACCACATCGACGAGGTGCAGGAAGCGATCAGGCGACCGATCCTGCTGGAAAATCCCTCGACCTATGTCGCATTTCGCAGCTCCAGAATGTGCGAAACCGATTTCATCCGCACTGTTGCGGAACGCACCGGCTGCGGCCTGTTGCTCGACATCAACAACGTGTTTGTCTCCGCGGCAAATCACGGCTTCTCGGCGCTGCAATATCTCGCCGACTTTCCGCTGTCGCGCGTCGGCGAGATTCATCTCGCCGGTCACACTGAGCAGAACGACGCCGAAGGCGGGTTGCTCATCGACAGCCATGACGGACCGGTCGCGGACGCCGTGTGGAAGCTGTTCGAGATCGTCATCGCGCGCTGCGGCCCCATTCCGACGCTGATCGAATGGGACAGCAACATCCCTGATTGGCCGGTGCTGAAGGAGGAAGCTGCGGCCGCGCAGGCCATTCTCGATCGTCACGTCCGGAGGACGCGTCATGCAGCCTGAACCGCTCTTGTCCTACGCAGCAGCGTTCGCATCGGCTTTGCTCGATCCTGGCCGCGAGGCGCCCCGCATGGTGACCGGGCCGCGCGGCCAGTCGACCCTCAAGTGCTACAACGTTTATCGCAACAATGTCACGGTCAGCCTGATCGACGCGCTTGCGGCGATCTATCCGGCCGTGCAGCGCCTCACCGGGCCAGACTTCTTCCGCGCCATGGCGCGATTTCATATCCGGGAAACACCACCGACATCACCGCTGCTGTTCGAGTATGGCCGCGATTTTCCCGATTTCATCGCGCGCTACGAGCATGCACGATCGCTGCTTTGGCTCGCCGACATAGCGCGGATCGAGCGGGCGTGGCTCGATTCCTATCATGCAGCCGACGCGCCACCGCTCTCACCATCCGCACTGGCAGCGGTCGCGCCTGAGCAGCTCTCCAGTCTCATGTTTACCGTACATCCGGCAACGCGCCTGGTACGTTCGCCATTCGCGGCGGTCACGATCTTCGCGGCCAATCGCGAACGCGTATCCACCGATCGCATCGACGCATCGACGGCGGAGGACGCGCTGGTGACGCGGCCGGAATTCGACGTCCTCGTGCAGAAGCTGCCGCCGGGCGGCGCGGTGTTTCTCGACAGCCTGATGTCCGGGTGCATGCTTGCCGAGGCCGCCGCAGCCGCGCTCGAGGAGTCGCCCGCCTTCGACCTCGCCACCAACATCGCCAGCCTGCTCGAGGCTGGCATATTCACCTCGCTGACGTCTGGAGGCGCACGATGATCTCGGAACAACGCATCATGCCGGCTGAGAATGAGTTTTCAGTTGCCGCTCTCTCCGACAAGGCCAATCATCTGATCCAGACGCTCGCTACACCATCGATGGTGCAGCTGGTGCTCCGGCTGGCGCTTGCCGTGCCGTTCTGGCGCTCCGGCATCCTCAAATGGGGCGGATTTCTCAAGCTGAAGGACACTGCCGTGACCTTGTTCAGCGACGAATTCATGCTGCACTTGCCGGGTGGTCCCTATCACTTCCCGGCGCCGGCGGTGATGGCCTTTCTGTCCGGATGCGGCGAAATCCTGTTTCCGGTCCTCCTGGTCCTCGGCCTCGGCACGCGCTTCGCCGCGCTCGGCCTCCTGTTCATGACTTTGATCGTCGAGCTCACCGTGCCAGACGGCTGGCCGGTCCATATCACCTGGGCCGCAATGGCGCTCGCCATCATGGCCTACGGTCCCGGGCGGATCTCCGCCGACCATTTGCTCTGCAAACTCGTCCTGCACCCGGAGAAATAAGCGCATTAAGGAGCAGAGCCGTCCGTGTGCGAAATCCAGAAGTTCAACCCAAACGCAATGGAGGTACGTCATGGAAGTCAACGAAGACCGTCTCAACTCCTTCATGGGCAAGATGATCGGCGATGTCGGCGCAGCCATGAGTGCATCGCTCATGCTGCTTGGTGACAAGCTCGGCCTGTACAAGGCGCTTGCGAAGGGCGGGCCAATGGATCCGGCTACCCTCGCGCAAACAACCGGCACGAGCGAGCGTTACATCAGGGAATGGCTGTCGGCACAGGCCGCATCCGGATATGTCGAATACGACAGCGCAACGGGCAAGTTCTCGATGCTGCCCGAACAGATCATGGCGCTCGCGGACGAAGATAGCCCGGTGTTCCTTGGCGCAGTCGGCAGCCTCGTCTCGGCAACGTTCCTGGACGAACCCAAGATCTCCGAAGCCTTCAAGACAGGCAAGGGTGTCGGCTGGAACAAGCGCAGCGAATGCCTGTTCTGCGGAACGGCGCGTTTCTTCCGCACCAGCTACAAGCACTATTTGGTGCAGGAGTGGTTGCCGGCGCTCGAGGGCGTGGTCGCCAAACTCGAGCGTGGCGCAAAAGTCGCCGACGTCGGCTGCGGTCACGGCGTCTCGACCAGGCTGATGGCCGAGGCGTTCCCCAATTCGACCTTCTACGGATTCGATTATCACGAGGGCTCGATCGAGGCTGCCCGCAAGGCTTCAAGCGAGGCCGGGCTGTCAGGACGGGTGCATTTCGATGTCCAATCCGCCAAGACTTTTCCGGCGCATGGATTTGACCTCGTGTGTTTCTTCGATTGTCTGCATGACATGGGTGATCCCGTCGGCGCACTGCGTCACACCCGCTCCGCGCTGGCCGACGACGGCACCTGCCTCCTAATCGAACCGTTCGCGAAAGATCGTCTCGAGGACAATTTGAATCCGGTGGGACGGGTCTATTACGCCGCCTCGACGATGGTCTGCACGCCGGCCTCGCTGGACCAGGAAGTCGGATTGGCGCTCGGCGCCCAGGCCGGCGAAGCACGGCTGCGCGAGGTGGCCCGCCAAGGCGGCTTCACCCGCTTCCGCCGCGCTGCGGAGACACCGTTCAACCTCATCCTTGAAGCGCGTCCGTGAGCGAGGCTGGACGTCCGCGGCAATCGTTGTCGCGGACGTCCATTGTCGGTCCAGGCGAAGCTCATCGTCGGATCACTCTGCCGCCATCTGCATCATCTCCTGGTCCTCGTGCAAGACGACGCCGGCGAGCGGATCGAATTCGCCTTCCCAGGGCCTGCGTGCCAGCATGGATCGTGTGTGCGCGTAGCCTGCCTCCCAGCGCCGCATGATGCCGGACGGGCTGAAGTCGATGTCCTTGGTATGGGTCTCGTGCTCGAGCTGCGGCGCGAGCAACCGCACCACATGCATCCGGGTCGGGCAGCCATAGCTCATGAGCTCGCGCACCGCCGGATTGGTCCGCTCACTCTCGGGAATGCGCGCAGCCAGTTGGTTGATGACGTGACGAAGCCGATGCGCCTGCTGCTGGCGCACGATCTGGCTGGCGATGCGGCTGGAGTACTGGACGTCCTTGTGCCGGTTCATCACCTCCGCCATCGTGGTCGGCTCGCTGCCATGCGGATTCCACAAATGCACGGCGAAGATCAGCGAGTTCTTGCGCGGATTATCGTCGAAGACGGCCTCGGTCGGCGTGTTGGAAAGAATGCCACCGTCCCAATAGAGCTCATCATCAATCCGCACAGCCGGAAAGGCAGGCGGCAATGCGCCTGACGCCATCACATGCTTGACGGTCAGTTCGCCCTCCCGGCTGTCGAAATAGCGCATCCGGCTGGTGCGCACATGCGCCGCGCCAACGGTGAGCCGCGGCATGCAGCGATTGACCAGGGCGAAGTCGACGAGTTCGTTCAGCGTCCTCTCCAGCGGCTCGGTGGAATAGAATCCCGCGCGGTCGGCACCGAGCGGATAGGAGTCGCCGAAATGTGCCAGCGCATTGGGCCGGAAGAAGCCCGGGACGCCATGCGTGACGGTTGACCAGTAGCTGAGCTTCTCGTTGAATCCAGGGAATGCGGTGCGAAAGTTCCAGACAGGATTCTGCTCCATCCGCTTCCAGAACTCTTTCAGGCGCACGAGCCGGTCTTGCGGCTCGTTGCCCGCGATCAGGCTTGCATTGATGGCGCCGATTGACGTGCCGATGATCCAGTCCGGCTCGATGCCGGCCTCATGCAGCGCCTGATAGACGCCGGCCTGGTAGGAGCCGAGCGCTCCGCCACCCTGCAGCACCAGCACGACCTGACCGGGCAGCCCCTTCGAGCCGCCGCGTTCCGGATTACCCTTCTCATGCTTCATATTCTGCTCCCGTTCAGCCTGTCTGCCACCGATGTTCGCAAGCCGCCGCGTCTTGTTACGCCGGCCCATGTCAATGTGCCGTCCAGCCTCCGTCGACGGGCAGCGCAGCGCCCGTGATCGACGCGCCCGCTTCCGTCGACAGGAACACGGTCAGCGCGCCCAGTTCCTCAACCGTCGCAAACCGCTTATTGGGTTGCTGGCCGAGCAGCACGTCGCGGATGACCTGGTCGCGGGAAATGCCGTGTGCTTTGGCCTGGCCGTCGATCTGCGCCTCCACCAGTGGCGTGTAAACGTAGCCGGGGCAGATGGCGTTGCAGGTGATGCCATCTTCCGCCGTCTCCAGCGCGGTCACCTTGGTGAGGCCCACAATCCCATGCTTTGCAGCCACGTAGGCGGCCTTGAAGGGGGATGCGACCAGGCCATGGGCAGAGGCGATATTGATGATCCGCCCGAACCCGTTTTGGCGCATGGCGGGCAGCGCAAGGCGCGTGGTGTGAAACGCCGACGACAGATTGATCGCGAGGATCTGGTCCCACTTTTCCGTCGGGAATTGCTCCAGCGGCGCGACATGCTGGATGCCGGCGTTATTGACCAGAATATCGAGCCTTCCGGACTGCGCGACGGTCGCGGCAATCATCTCGGCGATGGAGTTTGGCCTCGTCATATCGGCCGGCGAGAAGCGTGCCTTGACGCCAAACTCGGCCGCGATCTCTTCCCGTGCCCTCTCGATTTCAAGAGCGGCGCCGAGGCCATTCAGGACCACATCGGCGCCAGCGCGAGCCAGTGCCTGGGCGATGCCGAGCCCTATGCCGCTCGTCGAGCCCGTGACCAGCGCGACCTTACCGGCAAGGACCCGTCCAGCGGGCGTTGTTTCGAGCTTGATAGGAATGTTCATGGCGAGTGCTCCTGATAGGACCCTCCTGGCGGACGAGCGCCAAGGCACCAGCACTGTGGGCGAAGGCTCTTCGGAGCGGAAATGCCGACTGACTTTCGATACGATACGCGCGCGCTATTGCGGGCAGGATGTCATTTCGTGACCTGATAGGTTAGATTTCGGACCGATCCAGCTGGGAGCCGATCCATGGAAATGCACCAGGTCCGCTACTTCCTCGCGGTGGCGCAACTCCTCAACTTCACCCGCGCCGCCGAGGAGTGCAACGTGACGCAACCCTCGCTGACGCGGGCGATCAAGCAGCTCGAGGCCGAACTCGGCGGCGATCTGTTTCGCCGCGAGCGGCCGGCCGCGCAGCTGACCGAGCTCGGCCAGCGCATGCATCCCCTCCTGAAACAATGCTATGAGGCGGCGGCCGGTGCGCGCTCGCTCGCGTCCTCTTTCAAGAGTGGCGAAATCGGCGCGCTGCGCATTGCCTTGACGCATTCGGTCGATCTTTCGGTGCTGATTCCGCACCTCAATCAAATCCGTCGGCAATTCAACCGGCTCGAATTCCGTTTCCAGCGCGGCAACAGCCGGGAAGTCGCGGACTATCTGAAGAAAGGCGAGGTTGAGCTCGGCATCGCGGCCGAGATCGAGGAGGCCTGGGATCGGCTCGACGTCTGGCCCCTGTTCACCGAAAATTTCGAACTTGTGGTCGGCAAGGATCATCGCCTCGCCGGCAGCAGGACAATCGAGCTCGACGACCTCCGGCCGGAGCAGTTGCTAAGCCGCGGCTATTGCGAGCATTCCAAGCGCATCTCGACCAATTTGCGCGAGCACGGCATCGATGTCGATCACAGCCACGAGATCTCGTCGGAGCGAGACCTCATCGAGCTGGTGGAGGCCGACATCGGGGTCGCGATGGTGCCCCGCAGTTCGCCGGTGCCTCAAGATCTCAAACGCGCCCATGTCGCTGGGCTCAACGCCCGCCGCACGGTCTGCCTTTACGGCGTCGCCGGCCGCCAGCGCACCGCTGTCGCCAATGCCGTGATGCGCATGCTGCGCGGCGCGGACTGGCGGGAGATCACAGGGTAGCCATTTTCAAGCTGGTGCCGATCAGGTCCCGCCCCTCGCACGCTCCAACGCGTCGAGGAGATCGTCGATCTCCATGCGCTTGCGGAAATCGGGATCGACGAACCGTGCCACGACAATTCCGTCCCGGCCAACGACGAACACGGCCGGAATAGGCAGCATCCAGCCGTCATTGCCGTGAAACCTGGCCATATCCTGGTAAGATAGCAGCCCCTGAATCTCCGTACCGAGCCAGATTGCCAGATTGAGGGACAGCGCATAGCCGTTGTCGAGATCGGTGAGCACGGGAAACGGCGCCGCTGCCTCGATCTTGAATTTCCCGGTGAATTCCTGCGTCTCCGGCATGATGGCGACGATCCGCGCGCCCATCGCCTTAATGCGATCCTCCGCCTGGATCACCGCGCGGATATTCAATCGGCAGTACGGACACCAGTGCCCGCGAAAGAACATCACCGCGACCGGGCCGTGCGCGAGCAGCGATGACAACGTCGCCAGCTGTCCGTTCTCGTCCGGCAGCATGAAGGGCGGCATGACCTCGCCAGGACGTGGCGCGTTCTCGCCGCCGCCGTTCCGGCTCAGGCGCTCCACCAGGCGGTCGACCGCGTCGCCATAAGCGGGGAATATCTCTCGGCCGGCATGCGCATAGGCGCGAAGCTGCTCGTTCAACGTGCCTTCCATGTCGCGGCAGCGCTGGAAGGCAAGCTTGAGCCGTTCGGCATCGGCTGGTGATAAGGACGTCATCTTCCCGCTCCGCCAACAAGAGTTCGCATTGTCTTGACGTTCAGGCCGCCCCGCAAGGGGGCACGGTGCCTATCCGATGTCAGATCCATCTCGAACGGAAATGCTGATCCCCAATCAGTTCGATAGCCGGGGTCTATCGGGGCGCGATAGCGCGGAGCTATCGCGTCGAGAGCGAGACGGCATTTCATCTCACAGACGACTTCGGCGAGCCTGATGCCATAGCCGAACCGTTGCGGTTGCGGCCAACCCGGAGACGAACATGCTCAGCCTTTCGCGCCTACCGCACACGATCTTGCCCGGCCTTGCCATCGCCGGCGCTCTGCTCGTCACGGCACAATCGGCCTCCGCCGGCGAATGCCCCGCCGACAAGATCAAGCCGAACGCGCAGAAGATGGTCGACTACAAGCCGGTGGGCGTCACCGACGTCACGCTGGGCTCGATCAACCTCGAGAAGCAGCCGGCAAATATCAAGGATCGGGAGCTGCGCTTCCGGAAGCTGACGATCGAGCCCGGCGGCATCGTACCCTGGCACAGTCACGACGACCGGCCGGCGCTGATCTTCGTGCAACAGGGCGAGATCGTCGAATACGCCTCCAACTGTATCGATCCGATCGTGCACAAGGCCGGCGACCTGCGTGCCGAAGTCTTCGGCACGTCGCACTGGTGGAAAAATCTCGGCAAGGAGACCGTCATTCTCTACGTCGGCGATGTTCGCAGGGATCCGCAAGACCACAACATGTGACGAGCGCAGCAAGCCCCCAGCGCTCGTTGCCCGATGTGGCGCCCGGCAGCCCCAAACCGGGCGCCACATCCCTCTTCTCAGGAGACGTCGTGACATGACCGATATGCCTGCACTCATGGAGCCACCGGACACGATGATGGATGCGCGCTCCCCCGGCGTCATCCGCCGCTCGCTCGTCATTGGACTGATCGCATTCCTGACCGTTGTCGACTTGTTTGCGACGCAGGCGATCCTGCCATCCCTGACCCGCCATTATGGGGTGACGCCCGCCGCGATGGGCTTTGCCGTCAACGCGAGCACCTTTGGTATGGCGTTTGCCGGCCTCGTCGTCGGCCTTTTCAGCCCGCATATCGATCGGCGTCTTGGCATCCTGCTCAGCCTGATGCTGTTGGCAATCCCCACCAGCCTGCTCGCAGTGGCCCCTAATCTCACGGCCTTCACGAGCCTTCGGATCGCACAAGGCTTGTGCATGGCATCAGCCTTTACACTGACCCTCGCCTATCTCGGGGAGCATTGCAGCGCGATGGACGCTGGCGGCGCCTTTGCCGCCTACATCACCGGCAATGTTGCCAGCAATCTCATCGGGCGGTTGATTTCTGCCTCAGTCGCCGACAGCTTTGGACTATCCTGGAATTTCTACTTCTTTGCCGCGCTCAACCTTGCCGGTGCCGCGCTGGTCTATTTCACGATCCATCGCGTCCAGCCAATGCATGCAATGACACTTATCGGCTCTCCGCTCGCCGCCATGACAGCGCATTGGCGCAATCGTCGTCTGCGCTCTGCCTTCGGGATCGGGTTCTGCATCCTGTTCGCTTTCATCGGCACCTTCACCTTCGTGAACTTCGTGCTGGTTCGGCCGCCATTATCATTGAGCATGATGAACCTCGGCCTCGTCTATTTCGTGTTCCTGCCGTCGGTCATGACCACGCTGTTTGCTGGAAGGGTCGCCTCGCTCATCGGTACCCGCCCCACGATTTGGGGCGCCCTCGCGATCGCGGGGTTGGGGTTGCCGTTGATGCTCAGTCGACATCTGGTTGACGTGCTGGCCGGCATGGTCCTGATGGGCGTCGGCACCTTCTTCGCGCAGGCCGCAGCCACCGGTTTCGTTGGGCAAGCCGCTGCCGAGAACCGTGGTGTTGCGAGCGGCATCTACCTCGCCTGCTATTTCCTCGGCGGCTTGGCAGGAACGATCGTGCTGGGTCTCTTTTTCGTCCATTTCGGCTGGACCGGCTGCGTGATCGGTGTGGCACTCTCACTCTCCGGTGCCGGTCTTATGACATCTGCTCTGAAGAGCGATTTGACGTGACCGGTTCGAGACTGCATAGGCCGCGCGGTCAGCGAGCCTCTTGGCTCCCGCACTTCTCGAGGCCACCGTGATGTCCGCTTTGATGGATCGGGTCCAGCCTAACCGGGGCCGTCGAGCGTGTGCGCTCGACGTATGGCCGCTATCCCCGTTGAGCTCATCCGCTTATGATCGGCCACATGGACATAGCTGGCTTCGACCTCAACTTGATGAAGGCCTTTGATGCGCTGTACGCGGAGCGTCACGTGACGCGCGCCGGATCGCGGATCGGCCTCAGCCAGTCGGCGATGAGCGGAGCACTCACGCGATTGCGAGAGCTTCTTGGGGACGAGCTCTTCGTACGAACGCCTTCAGGCATGCAGCCGACGCCCCGCGCACATGACCTTGCTGGACCCGTCTCTGATGCGCTGCGGCTTCTCCGGAGCGCGCTACAGGCCGATAGCTTCGACCCCGCGACGGCCGACAATACCGTCACGCTCGCGATGACCGACTATGCGGCGTTCGTCTTGTTGCCCCCGCTCATGGCCCGCATCAGCGTCGATGCCCCGCACATCAATGTGCGCGTCTGCGGGATATTCGGACGAGACGAAGCTATTACGCTGCTCGACAGCGGCGAGGCGAATCTCGCAATCGGTTTCCCCACCGAGACGTCGGCGCGCATTATCAGCAGCCCGCTGTTTTTTGAGAGTTTCGCCTGCGTCGCGCGGGCGGGACACCCGGCGTTCGCAGGTGGTCCAAGCCTCAAGGCTTTCGCAGCGGCGCCGCATCTTCTGGTATCCCCGGAAGGCGACCGTTCCGGGATCGTCGATCTAAGGCTTGCCGATCTCGGCCTGGAACGGCGCGTCGTGCTGAGCCTGCCGCAATTTCTGGCCGCACCCTTCGTGATCGCTGGAACCGACCTCGTCGCGACGCTGGCCTCCCGGGTCGCACGAAGGTTCGCTGATACTGGAGTTGGCATAGCGATCTATGATCCGCCGCTCGAACTGCCCACTTGGCCAGTCCACTTGATGTGGCACCGGCGGGCGGATACGCATGGGGCTATCGCCTGGCTGCGCGGCATCATCACCAAAATAGCCGCCTCGGCGTGACGCCATTGGCGCGATCGATATCGCCACATCAGGACTCGCGATTTCCATCTGCATTGCCGTTCCGCTTTGTTGGATTCACCGAAATTGAAGAGGTGATCGACATGCGAGTTTTGGTAACAGGCGCGACTGGCTTGATCGGCGGCGCGGTAGCGCAGCGATTGAAGGAGGGAGGTCATGAAGTCGTGGGGCTCGCCCGGTCGGAAGCGAGCGCGGCCAAGCTGCTCGACCGAGGCTTCGTGGCGGAGCCAGGTGAGCTTGCCGACCCGGTGAGTTTGGCCTCGGCGGTGCAGGGCGTGGACGCCGTCGTCCATGCCGCTTCGCCGAACGACCAGAACGCTGCGTCTCTCGATGAGATTGCGACGCGTGCAATCCTTGAAGCCCAGCGTGGAACGGGTAAGCGCCTCATCTATACCAGTGGCAGCTTGGTCTACGGCTCCACGGGCGACACGTCAGCGACCGAGGATACTCCATTGAACCCGGTCGAGATGGTCCGCTGGCGCCAGGCTCTGGAACGCGAGATCCTCGCAGCCGGAGCCGTGGGCGTCCATACGGTCGTTATTCGGCCTGCCTGGGTATATGGCAACTGGGGCGGCGCCGCGATGATGATGGTCGCAGCGGCCAAGGAACATGGCGCGGCGCTTCATGTCGGGGACGGTCAAAATCGCTGGTCGACCGTGCATGCCGACGACCTGGCCGATCTCTATGCGCTCGCGCTCGAGCTGGCACCGGCGGGATCCATCTTCAATGGCGCGCACGGTTCGGCGCTGCGGCTCGTCGAGATCGCACGCGCGGCGAGCGAGTTGGGGGGTGCCGGGGGCCGCGTAGCGGCGTGGCCGCTCGACGAGGCGCGCAAGGTCCTCTGGGGCTTCGCGGATGCGATCGCCTCCGATCAGATCATCTCGGGCGAGAAGGCGAAGCGCGAACTCGGCTGGAATCCCTCGCGGGCATCGATCATCGACGAGTTGCACGCTTATGCGTTGGCGGTCGCTTAAGCCATGCACATGATATTCATTAGGCTGCTTGCCGCTGCCTTCGCCGGTGCAGGTCTGTTCAATGCGATCGCGACGTCGACCACGCGGAGCAACTTTGTTCGATGGGGGTATCCTGCGTGGTGGTGCCGAGTCACCGGCGGACTGGAAATGTCGGCCGCAATCCTGGTCGCTATACCGGCAACCCGTGCAGCAGGTTTGATCCTCTGCGCCGTCATTCTTGCGGCGGCAGCTTTGACCATCCTGCGACATCGGGAATTTTCCCATCTCGCACCGATCGGTTGCTTTGCTGCCTTGCTTCTGATGGCGAGTCGGTTTTCCTGAAAGATCGGTGGCTTCCGGGCACTTGAGGAAGCTGCCGGTCGGCTTGGAATGCCGAAGGAGAACGCGTCCCGTTGGGCGTCGAACCGTCAAGACCGGCCGTCTCGGCGGGACGCCGGTCCTGACATCGTGGCCCATGACCGGGATGTAAGTGGGGCGCGCCGCGAGGCGCCGCAGGATCTGTAAGCTATTGATCTACAAGCTTTTGAAGACTTTGGCTGGGGAACCTGGATTCGAACCAAGACAAACAGAGTCAGAGTCTGTTGTGCTACCGTTACACCATTCCCCAACGGAATAGCCGAACAAATTCAATCTCTTACTGATCTGTCCGACTGTGGCCGGCAGCGCGGTCTGCGCAAATCGCGGCTCAGGCGTGCAGCCTTCTACCCGCTCAGCCATAGGCTGGCAAGCGCGGCTGTGCACGGACGCGCGGGCCCAGCCACCTCTCCCGTCCGTCGCCAAAATATCTAAATGTCCAGCGTCGGCGGGTGGCGTGCCAGCGCCGACATGACTGCGAGACACATGCAGATTCCGAACGCTGGGAGATCCCGATGCAGCGAGGGTTACAAGCAGACACCCCCGACCTCGATTACGGCTCGATCGGCGCACTGCGAAGCGCCTTGCTCGCGCAAAAACTGTCGGCATCGGAGCTGCTCGCGCACACGATTGCGCGCATCGAGGCGCTGGATGGGGACATCAACGCTGTGGTCGTTCGCGACTTCGATCGCGCCAGAGAGGCAGCGCGCGCTGCCGATGCCGCGCTCGGCCGCGGAGAGCAACGCCCCCTCCTCGGAATCCCCGTGACCTTGAAGGAGCCGTTCAATGTCACGGGCCTGCCGACCACGTGGGGCTTTCCGCATTTGCGGGATTTCCAACCGGCGGAGGACGCGCTGCTGGTCTCCCGATTGAAGGCGGCGGGCGCGATCATCATCGGCAAAACCAATATCCCGATCGGGCTGCGGGATTTCCAGAGCTACAACGAGATCTATGGGACCACGAGGAATCCCTGGGACCTCGGCCGTTCGCCTGGCGGCTCCTCGGGCGGATGGGGCGCGGCGCTGGCGGCGGGATTCGGTCCGCTTTCGATTGGCTCCGACATCGGCGGCTCGATCCGCGTGCCCGCACATTTCTGCGGCGTGTTCGGACACAAGCCGAGCCTCGGCCTGGTGCCGCTGCGCGGCTACAGCCTTCCGCCGGCGCCACCCGTTCCGGGCCAAGGCGATCTTGCCGTCGTCGGACCGATGGCGCGCACGGCCTCCGACCTCGCGCTATCGCTCGACGTGATTGCCGGGCCCGACGAAGCCCGTGACGGCATCGGCTATCGCCTCGCGCTGCCCGCCGCCCGGCACGACAGCCTCAGGGATTTCAGGATCCTCATCATCGATACCCATCCGTTGATGCCGTCGGGCGAAGCCGTGCGTTCGGCAATCGTCCGATTGGCTGAGCGGCTCGACAAGGCAGGCGCAATGGTCGCGCGCTCGAGCGCGGCGCTGCCCGATCTCGCGAACTCGGCGCGGCTCTATATGAGGTTGTTGAACGCAGCACGTAGTCCGCGCCTGACACCGCAGGCCCTGACCGAAGCGCAGGTGGTGGCCGCTACGCTCGCGCCTGAAGATCGCAGCCTGCAAGCCGAGCGCGCCCGCGGCTGGGGGATGATCCATCGAGACTGGCTTGCAGCCGATGCGATGCGCCTGCGGCTACAGGCGCAGTGGCACGCGCTATTCCGCGACTTCGATGCGGTCATCTACCCGGCAGCGGCCGTGCCCGCCTTCCCGCATGATCATTCCGAGCCATTCGACTCGCGGCAACTCGACATCGACGGCAAGGCCCATCCTTACGCCGACGCCTGCTTCATCTGGGCCGATCCGGCATCGACCTGCGGACTGCCGGCAACGGCCGTTCCGATCGATCGGTCGCCGTCGGGCCTGCCGATCGGCGTGCAGATCATCGGACCGTATCTCGAGGACCGCACGACGATCGCACTTGCCGGATTGATCGAACGCGAGTTCGGCGGCTTCGTGCCGCCGCCATCGTTCATCAGACGATCTTGATATTCATGAGAACGCGACCTCGTACATCCCAAGGATCGCATCCCGGCCGAGATCGCGCGGGTTGTTGTCGAGTAGCCGCCGGATCGCGTGAGCCTCGTCGGCCATCACGCCAAGATCCTTCCTGGGCACGCCGAGTGCTGACAGCCGCATCTCGACGCCGAGATTCTTGCAGAATGCATAAGTTGCATCGAACGCGTGCTTAGGATCGCTCTGCTCGGGCAGACCCAGCGCTCCGAGCACCGCGACCGTCTTCTCTTCCACAGCCGGCATGTTGAACGCCAGCGTATGCGGAAAGATCATCGCACAGGCGAGACCGTGCGCGATGTGATGGCGCGTGCCGAGCGGATAAGCCACGGCGTGACCGGCGGTGGTGTTCACCGGCCCGAGGCAGTAGCCGCCATAGAGCGAGGCCAGTGACAAACCGGCGCGCGCCTCGCGATCGCTGCCATCGGCGACCGCACGCTCGAGATAGCGCCCGACCAGCCGAGCCCCTTCGAGCGCGTAGAGATCGATCGTCGGATGCGCCTTGCGGCTGGTATAGGCCTCGACGCAATGTGCCAGCGCGTCGACGCCGGTGGCCGCCGTGATCTCCTTCGGCACGGTCGTGGTCAGATCGGGGTCGACGATGGCGATATCGGCCAGCATGAAGCGGCTCTGCACCGCCTGCTTGTTCTGGCTGACGGGATCGGTGACGAGTGCGCGGGTGCCTGCTTCGCTGCCGGTGCCCGAGGTGGTCGGGACCTGCATCAGCGCGACGCTGCGGCCGGCCACCTTCTCCGGCCCGACGATGTCGGCAAAAGCGACATCGGTTGTACACATCACCGCGACCAGCTTTGCGAGATCCATGGCACTGCCGCCGCCGAAGCCGACGACGAGATCGGGGCTGATCCCTTTCGCCATTGCAACCGCCTTCTCGAGGTTGGGGAGATCCGGCTCGGGCTTGACCTCGCCGAACACCTTGACCGCGCCCGGCAGGGCCAATGTGTCGACGCGACGCGCATTGAAGGGATCGGAAACCACCAGCGACCGCTTCGCGCCGATCCGCTCGGCGAAGCGAGCGGCAGCCGTGATCGTGCCGTTGCCGAATTCGAGGATGGTCGGACGAAGGATTTCGATGGGCGTGAAGGCGTTGGTCATCTCGGGCTCGATCTCGTTACCTGGAAGCGCCGGCGGCCAGCCGCTCGGCATAGTCGATGGCCTCGATCAGGCTGTGCTCGTTAGCGATGCCCTTTCCGGCGATGTCGAAGGCGGTGCCGTGATCGACCGAGGTGCGGATGATCGGCAGGCCCAGCGTAATGTTGACGCCGGAGAGTTCCTGCCAGCGGCCGGTGGCGGGGTCGACCTGGAAGCCGAGCAGCTTTACGGGAATGTGCCCCTGGTCGTGATACATCGCGACCGCGGCGTCGAACTGGCCCGCTCGCAGCTTGACGAAGATGGTGTCGCCGGGCACGGGACCGACGACGTGGAGACCGTCAGCCACGGCCTTCGCAATCGTCGGCGCGGAGACGTCGATATCCTGCCGGCCGAACAGGCCGCCCTCGCCGGCATGCGGGTTCAGCGCCGCGACCGCGATCTTCGGTTTTGCAATGCCGAGCCGGCGTAGCGCGTCGTTGGTGAGATCGATCACCATGCGCAGCCGCTCCGGTGTCAGACGCTTCGGCACGTCCTCCAGCGCCACATGGGTCGAGACGTGGCTGACGCGCATGTTGCCATGGGCGAGCAGCATCACCGAGCCGCGCACGCCGGTGAGATGCGCCAGCATCTCGGTATGACCCGGGAAGTGATAGCCGGCCTTGTTGAGTGCTTCCTTGTTCAGCGGCGCGGTGACGATCGCCGCGGTGCGGCCCGATTGCGTCAGACGTACGCCCTGCTCGATCGCCTTGTAGGCAAAGCGGCCACCATCGGCGCTGAGCACGCCGGGCTTGATCGGGTCGCCCTCGGCGTCGGCTTGCAGGTAGCAGAGATTGGGCCAGTCGCGATCGTCGGCCGTGACTTGCGGGATTGCAACGTTGGCGCCAAGCGTGGCCTTCGCGGCCTCCAAGGCCGCGCCGCTGCCGATGATGAGCAGGCGCAAATCGCCGGCCGCGATCCGCTCCTTCAGTCCGACGCAGGCCTTGACGATGATCTCCGGCCCGATCCCGGCGGGATCGCCCATGGTGATGGCAAGGTGACGAGAGGTCATGTCGGACTCCCCAGAGTGAGCAGATGATTATTCCGGAGCAGATCACGCCACAGTTCGCGTGCGCCGAATGCCCCGGATTTCGAGATGACATCGACACCAGGCCAGCGGCCGCCTCGCAGCGTCGAGCGCGGCAAGCCCGGCACGATGCGCCCTGTCACCTCGAGCGCGTGAGCGCCGAGCGCGACGCATACAGCCTTCAACGTTTCGCCGCCCGCAACGATCAGGGTTCCCGGCGGATCGAGCGAGGCGATCAGCGCCGTCAATTCATGTGCGATCCGCCGCGCCGCCTCGGAACGCGCAAGGCCCTCGGGCAACGTGAATTTCACCAGGGCCACACTGTCATCCGCCAGCTTCCGCTGCACAACGGCGCCCCCCTCGCCTTCAGCCAACGCAAGGGTAGCCTCGCCACACGCGGCGAGCTGAGACTCGGTTGTCGTCTGATCGGACCCAAACAAGCCCAGCACCGGTCGCTTCAGGACCGACGGTGCGACAGAACCATGATTGCGCGCAAGCGCACGGGCCAAACCGCCACTGCCGCACCAGAGCACAGGCCCTGGCATGTGCCGTCCCATCTCGACGACGCGATCGAGATCGAGATCGCTCTCGGCATCAAACACCTGCACGCCGCCTTCGGACAGCGTGTCGGAGCTGCCTCGCCGTGCCTCGATGCCGTCATGTCTCAGTTGGTCCAGCAGATTGTCGCCGACCCGATGCCAATCTCCCTGCACAGTACGCGCATATTGCTGGCCGTCGACCGTGCGGCGTCCCTGATAATCGAAGGCAGGTGCGACGACGCAAGACGCCCAATGGCCGGTTTTCAGGCAAGCGCCGAGTTCGGCCGCCCAGGCACCGCGGAGCAGGCTATCGACTTTCTTGTAGGCGATCTCTCCGTCCTGAAGCCGCGACGCCAGCCGAGCGACGATCTCGACACTGTCGGCTTTCGGACGCTCGCGGGTGCTGCTATCGATCGCGAGGCTCAGGGTGCCCGACGCCGCAGGCGCATCTCCCCAGACGACGTCGAACGGTCCGCACAAGCCGACGAACTCCGCCGCGGTGTCGAGCGCGCCGGTGAGATCGTCGGCGATCATACGGACGCGCGTCATCGTCATGCTGCTCCCGTGCCAAAGATCTTGCCAGGGTGCGTCGGACCGTGCGGATCGCGACCGGCCGGCACGCCCTGGAACAGGTGGGACATCGGATCGCCTCGTCGTTCGCCGCTAAGCGGCTTCGGCGAACGCTGCGGCATTCGCGAGCAACTCTTTCACTTGAGCTGCCGACAAGGTCTCGAGCGGCGGCCGCAGGCGCTGCCAGCTGGCGTGACCCGTGCGTTCCGCCATCAGGGCCTTGAGCGACGGCATCTGCGCGAAGCGCGAAACCAGCTCGCGTGCCTTCACGATGCGCGCCTGCGCTGCAGCGAGGGTTGCGTCGTCGTCGCTGTCGCGGAAGTGTTTGAAGACATAGGCAAGATCGCGGGCGACGAGATTCGAGGTCGCGGTGATGCAGCCCGCGCCGCCCTTGCGCAGCAGCGGCAGCAGCAGCGGGTCCGCGCCCGTCAGCACCGCAAAACCGGGGAAACGCTCGACCATCGCGGTCATGTTGGCGAAGTCACCCGAGGAATCCTTGATGCCGACGATGGTTGACGGATAGGCTTTGCGCAGCCGCTCGATCAGTGCGTGCGAGATCGGCTGCATCGACATCTGCGGGATGTGATAGAGCACGATCTTGAGCCTGGGATCGCCGATGCGCTGGACGATCTCGCTGTAGGCGGCATAGACGCCGTCATCGCTGACGTTCTTGTAGTAGAACGGCGGCAACATCACCACGGTGTCGACGCCGACCGACAGCGCATGGCGCGTCAACACGACCGTCTCGGTGAAGGCGGCGACGCCGGTGCCCGGCAGCAATTGGTTCGGCTTGATACCGCCGGCGATCACGGCCTCCAGCAGCCCAGTGCGCTCGGCGACCGAGAAGGAGTTCGCCTCCCCCGTCGTGCCCAGCATCGCGATGGCGTCGCAGCCTTCGTCCAGCAGGTAACGGCAATGCGCAATGAAGCGCGCATGATCAGGCGCGAGCTCTGCGTCGAGCGGCGTCAACGCGGCGGAAAACACGCCGTGTGGGTGCAAGGGCTGGGGGTGCAGCGATGATGTCGACAAAGCTTCCTCCGATCGTCAGATCGTTGTTGTTCGGAATGCGAACATTTGTTATCATCTGCCCCGTTGGTAAGAGCAGGTCGCCGCCGCGTCAAGGGCTGCGGCAGTCATGGCAGGGCATTCAGGCATGGCCAAGGTCGAAAAGAAGGCGGTAAAGCGCATATCGGATGCGTCTGCAAAAGCACCCGAGTCGAAGAACCCCAAAAACTACGTCGCGTCCGTCGGCAAGGCCTTTGCCGTGCTCAAGAGTTTCACCAGCGAGGCCTTCGAGCTGACACTGAGTGAAGTTGCCGCACGCGCCGATCTTGATCGCGGGACCGCGTTCCGGCTGATCCAGACCCTGATCGAGCTCGGCTATCTCCAGGCGGTGCCGCAGAGCCGCCGGTTCCGCCTCGGCGTCGCCTGCCTCGACCTCGGCTATACCGTGCTGTCGCACGGGTCGTTGCGAAACATCGTGGAGCCACTGCTCCGCGATCTCGTGCCCGAAGCCGGCGATGCGGCCTCGCTCGGCATGCTCGATGGTGGTGACGTGATTTATCTCGCGCGCGTCAGCGCAGGCCTCGACCGCTACAAGATGGATCGCCGGCCGGGCGCGCGTATCCCCGCCTACAGTGCGGCACTCGGCCATGCCATGCTGGCGCATCTTCAGCGCGACGAGCAGATCCGGCGGCTGGAGTCACGCCCTCGCGTCAAGCTGTCGGAGCGAACGCTGACCGATCTCGATGCCCTGCTCGCCCGGCTCGACCAGGTCAAGAAGAAGGGCTATGCCGTCTCCGACGGCGAGAATGCCTACGGTCTGCGTACGCTGGCGACGCCGATCCTCGACGCCCAGGGCTCTGTCATCGCCGGACTGAGCCTCACTGTGGATGCGATGCGCATGGACATGCCGACCTTCCGCGATCAGGCGCTGCCAAAGCTGATGCGGCTGACAGGCAAAGTGCAGGAACTTGCGATCAAGTCGGGACTGGTGGGCTGATCGCCTCTCCTGCCGAGACGCGACCTTGGCGGCGGCTATTCCGGGACGAGGGTCGCAAGTCCGGCTTCGATGATGGTGATTTCCTCGCTGACCTGTGCGATAGCCTGCTTCGGGTCGACACCGGTCACGGCCACCAGTTGCCGCAGCAGATCCTGGCGATGCGTCAAAATTCCTTCCAGCGCATCGCGATCGTTCAGCCTCACATAGCCTTCAACGATCAATTCAACGGAACGGGACATAAATACTCTCAATACAAGCTGATTTCTGATCCTCGAAAATATCGCGACGGCGCACGGCTGCGGGGATGAAGTTGCGTCAACCTTGACAGGTAAGATTAATGGCCGTGCAACGTACCGCCTAAACGGCGACACGATCCAGATCGGCGGCGATCCTGACGCTCGGAAAGATCCTGGCAGCCTCGGCCAGAATCTCGTCATCCTCATAGCGACCCGACAGATGAGTCAGCACGAGCTGCTGGACATTGTTGGCGGCCGCGAACCGGGCCGCCTCTGCTGCCGTGAGATGGCCGTAGTCCCGCGCCGTTGGCGCATCCCGATCCAGGAACGTCGCCTCGATCACCAGCAGATCGGAATCGGCGACATGGCTCGAAAGTCCCTCGGTGGTCTCGGTGTCGCCGATCACGACCAGCTTCTTGCCGCCGCTTGGAGAGCCGAGGACATCCTCCGGATCGATGGTCCGGCCTTCGATCGTGACCCGCCGTCCCGCGGCCAGCTCGCCGCGCATGGGTCCATCGGGCACACCAAGGGCTGCGAGACGGTCAGACAACCGATGGCGGCGCGCGGGACTCTGGAACGAAAAGCCAAAGCTGTCGGTGTCGCGGTGGCGGACGGGAAAACAATCGATGGCGAAGTCGCCAGCATCGATGACCTCTCCTTCAGAGAGCGGCGCGAACTGCACGGAGATCGGCGCCCTTCCCTCGCCCCACAAGCCGGCGAGCATGCGGATCACGATATCGAGCGTTTCAGACCCGGCATGGATGGTCATCGCGTCGGAGGTCTGTCGGAGCCCCAGGGTCGACGCTGGCGCTGGCGTTCTTCGGCTGGTGGATCGCCTTTCCTATCCTCGCCGCGACTGCGCCTCGACGGCCTGCACCGCGACGCTTGCCACCTGACGCAGCGCCTCACGGTCCGAGCCCGAGGACGCCATCACGCCCATGCCGACGGAGACTGCCGAGACATAACGCGCGAGCGCGGCGGGATCGGATGTCGGGATGAGATCACCCTCCGCCTTGGCACGTACAAAGCGGTCGCGCAGCAGGTCTTCATTCTGGGCGCGGCGCGCTGCGAGCTCGAAGGGCACGTTCTCGGAGCCGGTGCCGCAAGCAATGCCGCCTTGCACGAGCAGGCAGCCGGGGGGATTGGCGGGATCGGTCTGCTTGTCGGCGATGCCCATCAACATGCGCTCGGCAACCTCGCGGGCGGTCGGCGCGGCCACCACCTCGTCCATCCAGGCGCCGCGCAGGTTGGTGTAGCGGTCGAGCGCGGCCTTGAGCAGGCCCTCCTTGTTGCCAAAGCAGGCATAGAGGCTCGGCGGGTTGATACCCATGGCCTCGGTGAGTTGGGCAATCGTGGCGCCCTGGTAGCCGTGGCGCCAAAACACTTCCATCGCCTGATCCAACGCGACATCAGCGTCGAATTCGCGGGGGCGTCCCATGCCCATGTCACCACTCTCCTCGGATTCGGCGTCGTCCCTCACTCCCAACGCCAGGTCCTATCTATTTGTTCTATCTTTCTTTTCTTTTCCGCTTCGCAATCTTGCGGTAAGCGGCTACAATTTTCTTAGCAAACAGTACATAAGTATCTTGCGCTGCGGTATCCAGCTCCACATCTGTAGTGAACACTACATATCTGGAGCGCGCAAATGCACCCCTCCCAAGAAACGTCTTCCGCCGGCCGGCTCCGTCGCCTTCTCGGCGGCGTTGCCATCGTCGGCGCCCTCGCCGCCGCCGGCTCGATCGCGACCGGCCACTACTTCCACGCCGCGCAGGCAACGGCAGCCGCCGCGGCTGAGCAAGCCGTTCCCGTCACCGTTGCGCTGATCGAACCAAAACAGACCGTGCTGTGGGACGATTTCTCCGGCCGGCTCGAGGCCATCAACCGCGTCGAGCTTCGGCCGCGCGTTGCCGGCGCGATCCTTTCGACCAATTTCACCGAAGGCGCGCTGGTGAAGGCTGGTGAGGTCCTGTTCAAGATCGATCCGGCGCCTTATGCGGCCGAAGTCGACAAGGCCAACGCACAGCTCGAGGCCGCGAAGGCGCGCGTCGTCTTCACCCAAAGCGAGCTCGATCGCGGTGCGCAGCTGATCGGCAATGCCGTGGTCACGCGGCGGGACTACGACCAACGCGACAACGCCAATCGTGAAGCCATCGCCAATGTGAAAGCCGCCGAGGCGACGCTGCAGGCGGCAAAGCTCAATCTCGACTACACAGAAGTGCGCGCGCCGGTGGACGGCCGCGTCGGCAAGATCGAGGTCACCGTCGGCAATCTCGTCGCCGCCGGCACCGCCTCCCCTGTGCTGACCTCGCTGGTCTCCGTCAATCCGATCTACGCTTCGTTCGATGCCGACGAAGAAGTCGTGCTGCGGGCGCTGAACGCGATCGCCGATGGCACCGGCAAGCGCGGCAATCTCGACCAGATCCCGGTCGAGATGGCGACATCAGGCGGCCTTTCGGCCAAGGGCCACATCCAGCTCATCGACAACCAGGTCAACGGCCAGAGCGGCACCATTCGTGTGCGTGCTGGGTTCCGGAACGAGGACGGCCGTCTCATCCCCGGCCAGTTCGCGCGCGTGCGCATGGGTCAGCCGAAGCAGCAGACGCTGGTCATGATCGACGAGCGCGCGATCGGCACCGACCAGGACAAGAAGTTCGTGATGGCTGTTGGCGAAGACAGCCGCGCGGTCTACCGGCCGATCACGCTCGGTGGTTCGGTCGACGGACTTCGCATCGTCACCGCGGGCCTCAAGTCCGGCGATCGCATCGTCGTCAACGGCCTCCAGCGCGTGCGTCCCGGTGCCCTCCTCAAGACCGAGGTCGCGGCGATGGGCGCGCGCGGACAGCAGGCCTCCAACCACAGCAACCAGGACGTGGTGCAACGCTGATTACGTCATCCCGGGGCGGGCGTAGCCCGAACCCGGGATCTCGCGCTTACGAAACTCCGATCACATCACCACTGGATTCCGGGTTCGCGCTTTGCGCGCCCCGGAATGACGGCGGAGCTGTGTGGAGAACCGAAAGATATTGCCCAGGGGCAAGGCCATGAATCTCTCGAAATTCTTCATCGATCGTCCGATTTTCGCCGGCGTGCTGTCGGTGCTGATCTTTCTCGCCGGGCTGATCTCGCTGTTCGCGATGCCGATCTCGGAATACCCCGATGTCGTGCCGCCCTCGGTGCTGGTGCGCGCGACCTATCCCGGCGCCAATCCCAAGGTGATCGCGGAAACGGTGGCGACACCGATCGAGGAGCAGATCAACGGCGTCGAAGGCATGCTCTACATGTCGAGCCAGGCGACCACCGACGGCGCAATGACGCTCACGGTGACGTTCCGCCTCGGCACCGATCCCGACAAGGCGACGCAGCTGGTGCAGAACCGCGTGCAGCAGGCCGAGCCGCGCCTGCCGGCCGTGGTGCGCCAGCTCGGCATCATCACCAAGAAGTCCTCGCCCGACCTCACCATGGTCGTGCATCTGATGTCGCCGAACAACCGCTACGACATGACGTATCTGCGCAACTATGCGGTGCTGAACGTCAAGGACCGCCTGGCGCGGATCGACGGCGTCGGCGACGTCCAGCTCTATGGTGCCGGCGACTATTCGATGCGGGTCTGGGTCGATCCGCAGAAGGCGGCCGAGCACGGTCTGACCGCGAGCGACATCGTGAAGGCGATCCAAGCCCAGAACGTCGAGGCCGCCGCCGGCGTGGTCGGCTCATCGCCGAACGTCAAGGGGATCGACCTGCAACTGTCCGTCAATGCCGAGGGACGGCTCGCCAACGAAGAGCAGTTCGGCGACATCGTCGTCAAGACCGGCTCGAAGGGCGAAGTGGTGCGGCTGCGCGACGTCGCCCGCATCGAGCTTGGCGCATCCGAATACGGCCTGCGCTCGCTGCTCGACAACAAGCAGGCGGTGGCGATCCCGATCTTCCAGGCGCCGGGCTCGAACGCGCTGGAGATCTCCGATCACGTTCGCGCCACCATGGCCGAGATCAAGAAGAACATGCCGGAGGGCGTGTCCTACCAGATCGTCTACGACCCAACCCAGTTCGTCCGCTCCTCGATCGAGGCCGTGATCCACACCCTGCTGGAAGCGATCGCGCTGGTGGTGCTGGTCGTGATCCTGTTCCTGCAAACCTGGCGCGCCTCGATTATCCCCCTGCTCGCGGTGCCCGTCTCGATCGTCGGCACGTTCGCGGTGATGCACGTGTTCGGCTTCTCCATCAATGCGCTCAGCCTGTTTGGCCTCGTGCTCGCGATCGGCATCGTCGTCGACGACGCCATCGTCGTGGTTGAGAACGTCGAGCGTAACATCGAAGCCGGGCTATCGCCGCGCGATGCCACCTATCAGGCGATGCGCGAGGTCTCCGGCCCGATCATCGCGATCGCGATGGTGCTGATCGCGGTGTTCGTGCCGCTGGCCTTCATCTCCGGCCTTACCGGACAGTTCTACAAGCAGTTCGCGCTGACGATCGCGATCTCGACGGTGATCTCGGCCGTCAACTCGCTGACGCTGTCGCCGGCGCTGTCCGCCCTGCTGCTGAAGGGCCATGACGAGCCGAAGGATCGGCTGACCATCATCCTGGAGAAGAGCCTCGGCTGGTTCTTCCGGCGCTTCAACCGCGCCTTCACCTACTCCTCAAGCAGCTACAGCGGCACCGTCACCAAGGTGATCTCGGGCAAGGCCGCCGTGATGGGGCTCTATGTCGTCCTCGTCGGCATCACCGCCTTCCTGTTCCAGCAGGTGCCAAGCGGCTTCGTTCCGGGCCAGGACAAGCAATATCTGGTTGGATTCGCTCGCCTGCCCGACGGCGCAACGCTCGACCGCACCGAGGAGGTGATCCGCAAAATGAGCGACATCGCGCTGACCCAGCCCGGTGTCGAAAGCTCGGTCGCCTTCCCCGGCCTGTCGATCTCGGGTTTCACCAACTCCTCCAACGCCGGCATCGTGTTCTCGACGCTGAAACCGTTCGACGAGCGCAAGGGCGCGGCGCTGAGCGGAAACGCGATCGCGGCGGACCTCAACAAGAAATACGCCGGAATCCAGGAAGCCTTCATCGCCATGTTCCCGCCGCCGCCGGTCAACGGCCTCGGCACCATCGGCGGCTTCAAGCTGCAGATCGAGGATCGCGCCGGTCTCGGCTATGAAGCGCTGAACGAGGCCACCAAGGCGTTCATGGCGGCGATGCAGAAGGCGCCGGAGATCGCCGGCGTGTTCTCGAGCTTCCAGGTCAATGTGCCCCAGCTGTTCGCCGACATCGACCGCACCAAGGCGCTGCAGCTCGGCGTGCCGGTGACCGAGGTGTTCAACACGCTGCAGATCTACCTCGGGTCCTACTACGTCAACGACTTCAACAAGTTTGGCCGCACCTACTCGGTCTATGTGCAGGCCGACGCGCCGTTCCGTGCCCGGGCCGACGATATCAGGCAGCTCAAGGTGCGCTCATCCTCCGGCGACATGGTGCCGTTGTCGGCGCTGCTGACGATCCGTCAGAGCGCGGGGCCCGAGCGTGCGATCCGATACAACGGCTTCCTGTCGTCGGACATCAATGCCGCTGCGGCGCCCGGCTATTCGTCCGGCCAGGCGCAGGAAGCGGCGACGCGGATCGCAGCGGAGGTGCTGCCGCCCGGCTTCGCCTTCGAATGGACCGACTTGACCTATCAGGAGTTCATCGCCGGCAATTCCGGTCTGTGGGTGTTTCCGCTGGCGATCCTCCTGGTGTTCCTGGTACTGGCCGCGCTCTATGAGAGCCTGACCCTGCCGCTCTCGATCATCATGATCGTCCCGATGGGTCTGCTCGCCGCGATGTTCGGCGTCTGGCTCTCCAAGGGTGACAACAATGTCTTCACCCAGATCGGCCTGATCGTGCTGGTCGGCCTCTCCGCCAAGAACGCAATCCTGATCGTCGAATTCGCCCGCGAGCTCGAATTCGCCGGACGGACGCCGATCCGCGCCGCGATCGAAGCGAGCCGCTTGCGATTGCGCCCGATCCTGATGACCTCGATGGCGTTCATCATGGGCGTGCTGCCGCTGGTGCTTTCGACCGGCGCCGGCTCGGAGATGCGCCGCGCCATGGGCGTTGCGGTGTTCTCCGGCATGATCGGCGTCACCGTGTTCGGCCTGTTCCTGACGCCGGTGTTCTATGTGCTGCTGCGGACCATCACCGGCATGAAGCCGCTGGTGCATCACGGCAGCGGCACCAACGCAGCGCCAGTCCATACTTCGAGCCACTAGATCAGGGAAATCCCCGAGATCAGCAGCAGAACGAGCACGGTCTTGCGAAAGACCGTCTCGTTGACCCGGTGGAAGGCAATGACGCCTAACGCGGAGCCCGCGAACAGCGCCGGCAGGCTGACGGCGAGATCGACGAAGACCTTTGACGACAGATCCTGATGTCCCAGCAGGAGCGCGATCGCAAAGACCTGCATCGCCGCAATGAACGGCTGCACCAGACCGCGCTGCTCGCTTTTGGGCACCCCGCGCATGTCGCACCAGATCGTCGGGATCGCGCCAGGCATCGCGGTCAGGCCACCGACGAGCCCTCCTCCGAACCCGATCAGGGCAACCCAGTGCCGGCCGACCGCCTCGCCGGCCGTCACCAGTGTCGGTCGGAGCAGCATGTAGCCGGCATAGAGCGACACGACGACGCCAAAGCCGCGCCGGAGCAGATGAGTGTCGGTCGACTGCAACAGCGAGACGGCGATGGGAACGCCGATCAGTCCGCCCACGATCAACAGCAGGCTTCCCTCCCAGCGGATGTTGCGCCGGAGCGCCCACAGATTGGTTGCTTGCACGCCTATGCTGCACGCCATCATCAGCGGCACCGCCTCCAGCGGCTGGAACACGCGCAGCAGGACCGCGCCCGCCACCGCGGAGAATGCGAAGCCCGAGAGCCCCGAGACAAACGCGCCGGCGAACACGGCAACGCTGAGCAACAGCAGGGTCGCGATGTCAGGCATGGTCCGCCCTCCGCTCAATCGTAGGGAATCTGGGATACGGGCGCAGCAGTGCCGTCCGCACACACCGCGGGCTCGCGCGGAAACGACATTTGCATCGCATGCGCGTGAGACCGCTCCAGCATCACGAGGCCGGCGAGTTGAAGGCTGACGAGCGCCGTGGTGAGAGCCAGCGCGACAATGTTGAGGTTACGCGTGCTCGAGATTGCGGCGACTGGCTGGACGCTCGTGCGCATCAGATCGGTGGGCATTTTCTGAAACTTCCTCTTCGCTGCCGACAGAATCGATTTCGTTCAAAGGCAATGCTTCGGGCTGCGCTCCCAGGAGATGGCGATAGCGCCGCAACGCGCGCCGTGCCTCGATGGCACGCTGCTGATGTAGCGCTGCAAGCATGCGACCAGTGAGGCTGTGGAACATCCCGACCAGGCTCCGCAAATTTGTTCGCATGACAATCTCCTCTCAACCTGCAAGCGAGATTGACGGGATTTACGTCCGCGCGCTGTGAGTTGCTTCACACGAAGCTCGAACGCGACGAACAAGAAATCGTGTGCGTTCTGGGTAGGAGAGAACGCAGCACATCGCGTCACCCAAACGAATGACGTGCAGTAATATTATGATGATGAATTTGCAGGCGGCGCGCTGATGCTTTCGTCAGCGCTTTGATGCGTCAATGGACGAGCGGATTGGAAAATCCAGCTGCGAGCTTGACGAGCTCGGCCTGGCGGCTCACGCCCGTCTTGGCGAACACGCGATGCAGATGCGTCTTCACCGTCGTCTCGGCGATGCCGAGCGCGGCGGCCGTCTCGGGCACGCCACCAACCTCGATGATGCACTGAAGAACCCTGAGTTCCGCAGGCGTCAGTCCGAACGTCCGATCGATCAGCCCGGTACAGGCGCGCGCATCGAGCTGCGCCTTCCAGACGAACAGGGCTCCGATAGCGCCACCGGCGCGCCCTGCGATCCCCTCCCGTAGCAGCGAGGGTAGCGCGATCACGTGAGCGATGTGGTGGGATCCGTCACTCGCGGTCAGCTGGATGCTTCGGCCCGCAGCCGCCGCCGCGACCACCTCCGCTTCGTCACGGAAGACGTTGCGCAGCGCTGCGTTCGCGTCAGGCGTTCTCGCCAGCAACCGGCCGTTGACGGATCGCAGGACGTCGTCAGTCTTCAGGATGGCAACGGCCGCCGGATTGCTGTGGACGATGTTGCAGGCAGCATCGAGCAGGATCACACCGGCACTCAGGCGATCCACGACGTCGGCAAGCGCCATTGCCCTCTGTTGCTTCTGCTCGATCGCCCGGTTGATCATCAAGGCGCGGCTTGCATGCGGAACCACGAGTTGCATGCGCGCCCGCATCTTCGCATCCAGCATCTCGCGGCCGGGAATCACCGTCAGCAGGATCGGACACGACGAATTTGCCTGGTCCAGCACCACATTCGCGACGTCGGCAGATCCCTGGGGGCGCAGCCATTCCTGATAGAAGCGGCCGCGGCGGTATTCGTCGAAATTGACGAGATCGGGGATGTTGCGCACCTCGCCGTAGCGGGGCAGCCTCGCGAGCGGGTCGTGCTGGGCGTACTCATCGGCATAGAGCTGAATAAAGTGCGGATCGACCCCGCAATAGTAGTGCGTCGCCCCTGACTTGCTGACCTTGTCCTTTGAAATCAGGCCGCAGGCTCGGCTGCCGAAGAATCCGTTGAGCATGACGACGACATCGGACCACAATCCAGGATTGAGCCCGGCGTCGTAGATGCTCTCGATCAACTCCTGATGTTTGATAGCCAGTTGCATGAAAAGGGCCAAGTGTCAGGCGAGCAAGTGTCAGGCAGGCGGATTTGTGGCGTTGGTGCCGGCGGCGTTTCTATGGAGTCGGCCGCGAGGGCATTTGGTTCAAACCTTCCGACGCCGATTGGCCAATTAGTTGGCAAGCGGATTGGAGAAGCCGGCCGCGAGCTTGACGAGGTCGGCCTGACGCGAGGTGCCGGTCTTGGCGAACACGCGGTGCAGATGGGTCTTCACCGTCGTCTCGGCAATTCCCAGCGCGATGGACGTTTCCGGCACGCCACCGACCTCGACGATCGACAGGAACACCCGCAGTTCGGTCGGCGTCAGGTCGAAGGTCCGCGCAATCAGCTCGCCGTAGCAATCCCCGAGCGTGACCTTGCGCAGGAGGAGCGCGCCGACGGCATCGGACGACCGCTCGCTGCGGTTCCGCAGCACTGATGACAGCGGCAGGAGATGCGCGACGTAGCGTTCGCCTGTGGGCGAAAGCAAGGGGATCGCTTGTGCTCCTGCGGCGAGCGAGACCGCATCTGCGCGGGCCGCAAAGGCGTCGCGCAGCGCCTGATTGGCTTCCGCACCACTGATCATCAGCTGGCCTGCAACGATGCGAACCACCTCGTCGGCCGCGGCCAGCGCACGTCCGCTGGCATTGGCGTGCACGACATGGCAGCTGGAATCCAACAGGAAGATGCCGGACGACAGATTATCCAGGACATCCGCGAGCGCCGTGGCCAAGGTTAGTTGCGCGCCGATGGCGCGGTTGACGAGCAGCGCGCGGCCGGCATGCGGCACGATCAGCGACATCCGGTGCCTCATGCCGGCATCGACCATGCGACGCCCCGAGAGCACCGTCATCATCACCGGGCAGCTTGCGTTCGACTTCTCGAGCACGACATTGGCGGCATCGCTGCAGCCCTGCGGCCGCATCCATTCCTGATAGAAGCGGCCGCGGCGATATTCGTCGAAATTGACGAGATCGGGGATGCTGACGATCTCGCCGTGCGGCGGCAGGATCGTCAGCGGATCGAACCTGGAATGGGTTTCCGAATAGAGCCGGATGTAGTGCGGATCGGCCCCGCAATAATAATGCGTGACGCCGAACTTGCTGATCGAATCCTTGGAGAACAGCCCGCAGGCCTGGCCGCCGACGAAATCGCGGATGCCCACGACGACGTCGTTCCACAAGGTGGGATCGAGACCGGCATCGTAGATCTGTTCGACCAGATCGGGCAGCTTCCGCGCTCTCGGCATGGCCTTGAATGGTTTGGGATGAACAATGCACGAAACCGTAACACATCGGGTGCACGGCCTCATCCTCCGATCGGAGGATGGGCGCCGGCCGGGCGGATGGAGCCCGGCCGGCGGCGTCGCGTTCAGGCCGCCAGGGCTGATGCCGGCTCAGAACGCGACGCGGACGCCCCCTTTCGCGGTTCCAATGCGGCTCTGGTCGGACATCATCACGCCCTCGACCGCGCCGAACACCGAGACATTGCTCGTGGTGCGATAGTCGAGGCCGATGCCCGCGACGGCGCCGACCGTGCTGCGGCTGCCCGGCGTGACGAAGGACAGGTTCTGCCCGAGGAGCACCGTGTTGATGCCGGTGTCGCCGACGCGCTGGAGCGCAATGACGCCGCCATGGACATTGGTCTTGAGCTCGCCGCCATCGAAGCGGGTCACCCGGGAGAGATCAAGCTCGCCGCGTTCCTCCAGATCCTGAAGCGTGCGGCTGCCGACCGACAAGCCCTGCGCCGATCCGGTCTCGCTGTAGCCGTTGAACTGACCCGCGACGTAGCGCAGCCGCGCCGTCGGCGTCAGCAAGTAGCCGTTGCCGATGTCGAGCCTGTAGCCGTAGGCGATCTCGGGGCTGATGTACCAGCCGCTGTAATTTGCCGTCGCCGTCTCCATGCCGCCGAGTGCCGCGTTGTTCAGCACCAGCCGCCGCGATTTGTTGTCGGCATTGCCGCCCTGGAGCGTGAAGTCGAAGAACTGCGCAGCCCATTCGAACCGGCTGTAGGCGCCGGCGAAGACGTAGACGGTGTCGACCGACTGCGAGTTGAGATCGACCGAGAGGCCGCCCTGCCCGCCGCCGAGGAAGGCGCCGACCAGCCAGTTCGGCTGCACCTTGCGGTCGATGCCGATGGCGCCGCCCCACGCCGTCGAAGTTGCGCGCAGGGTCGAGGCCGTCTCGTCCTGAATGCGCTGGCCGCCAAAGCTGTTGACCCACACTGTGATCGGCGCCGGATCGGTCCAGAGACTCTTCGGTGCCTTGGTGAAGGGACCGGCCTGCGCGCTCTCCGGCGCGTAGGCCATCGCCATCATGTTGCTGCCGGCAGCGCCGCCCCCGTTCAGCCGCCCCTGCACCAGCGAGGACACTCCGCCCGTGAAATCCATCAGCGTGCGATCGGTCTGTGCCAGCGCCGTCGGATCGAGGGTCGCGAGGGTTGTGCCTGAGATGACCGACGGGCCGCTGAAACTGCCGCTGGAAAGGTTGGCATTGATGGTGCCGTTGAAGTTCACGAAGGTCGGCAACGCGATGGTCGTCAGGGACGACACCCTGCTGCTGGGCGCCACCAAGTTCACGTTGACGACATCATTGCCGAAGCCGAAATCCACCACGCCGTTGATCTTCGAGCCCGGAAGCAAGGTCAGCGTATCGGCCGCACTCGTCAGCTTGATCGCTGTCCCGCCTGTCCCGGTAATGGTTCCGGCATTGACGATATCAGCGGCGCCGGATGATTTGATTCCGACATTGCCGCTGATGGTGCCGGTATTGGTCACGCTGCTCGTCGTGTTTGTCGCGATGGCGAACGGGCCGCCCGTGATGGTACCGGCATTGACGATCACGGCGGCGCCTTGCGCGAATACACCTTCGATCGTGCCGGCAATGGTCCCGCTCGCTGTGTTCGTCAGATTGAGAGCGCCCCCGGTCAGGATGCCATTTTTTGCCGTGATGGACCCGGAGTTGACGATATCCGCTTGCCCGCTGGAGAAGACGCCATTTGCGCCGCCAGTCCCGCTGATGGTGCCTGAGTTCTGCAGGGCCACCGCCGTGACGGCTTGAACCACATTCTCGCCCACCGCGCGAAGCGTGCCTGAGTTGGTGACGTTTGCGGTCAGGGCATCAACGGCCGCGCCAACGGCCGTCGATTCAACAATGCCGGAATTATTGATCGTGACCAAATTGGCGCTTATGCCGAACTGACCGGCGGAAATCAGCCCTCCTGCTACGTTCGAGACGGTCGCGCTGTTGCCGGCGCGGACTGCCGTTCCGCCGATCGATCCGCCCTTGATCGTGCCGGCATTGGCGGTGTTGGCGTCCGTCACCGAGGAAATAGCAATCGAGTTGGCGTTCGCGCTCTGAATCGTGCCACCGGGATTGTTGGTCACGGAAACCGCGCCCGCTACCGACAGGATGGCGTTACCCTCGCCTGCGATGAGCCCCGTGTTGGCGGTGACATTCACCGTGCTGGCACGGATGCCGACACCGCCTGCGGCCGATGCCGTGATCCTTCCAGCATTCGAGACAGTCGCCGTTGTCGCATTGATGGCGGTCCCGCCGGCGTCGGACGCCGATATCGTGCCGACTGCACCGTTGGTGATCGTCGCGATGTTGGCGGCAATGCCGTTGCGTCCTCCGGAAATCAGGGACGAATTGCTGGACACGACAACTGTCGCGGCTTCGATGCCAACGCTGCCGGCACCAAGCCCCCTGATGTCGCCGGCATTGATCACCGTGGCGGTGCCGACGGCCCGAAGAGCAACGCCATTCGCTGCGTTCGCCAGGATCTGGCCGGTGCTGTTGTTGATTGTCGCGTCAGCTCCGGCACTGATACCGATGATATCGCCCCGGATCGTTGAAATGTTGGCGGTCAGCGTCACGGCGCCACCGGCGTTGATGCCGATACCGGCAGCGCTAACTGCCGAGATCGTCCCGCGGTTGTCGATCGAGGCGTTGCCGCTCGCGCTGACCGCGACGCCATTTGCTCCGGTCGCCGTGATGATCCCGCTGTTGGCGACAGTGGCATCCGCCGTCGCGGAAAGGCCGAACCGGACGCCCGTGATCGTGCCGGTATTCGCAGTCACATTCAACGTGGTTGCATTGATACCGATCGAGTCCGTACCAATCCCGGTGATCATGCCGGAATTGCTCACGGTGACCGTAATCGCGTCAATGCCGTGACCTTGCAGCGCGCTTGTAATCGTTCCCGCATTGTCGAGAGTGAGCGTCGATGCCGTAATGCCATTAAATCCCGAGATCGTTGCTCCGCTGGCATTGGTGACTGTCACGTCGCCGGCCCTGAGGCCGGCCGCATTGGGTCCGTCGATTGTGCCAAGATTGGTTAGAATGCCGCAGGAGCCGGTCTCAATGCCGAAGGAGGGTCCGTGGACGGTCGCTCCCGCTTGGACCTGATAGGTGTTATTGTTGTCGTTGGGGGTACCGTAGCCGGTCACGCCGCCTTGCTGTGTGTCGACGTTTCCCGAGCAGACGATGGTTGCGTTGTTCACCGGCGCGACCGGCGTGCAGGCCGCCTCTGCCCTATCAACCGCCAGCAGCGGCGCCAGCAGGAGCGCCGAAGCAGGGATCCGCAGCAGGCGGCGGCTGACGGTTGCGCGAAGGCTTCGTTTCATCTTCATTCCCCAGGCGACGCCTTCCGCCCACCGGGCATGCAGGCTTGTCGCTTCGGCCTCCTCCGATCGAACGAGGCCGACGTTGCACAACGTGAATCGTTGATCGCCAAGGTAGAAAGACGGATGTTATCCGACTTGGACTGATACGACCGGATCGCGGCTCAGAACGAACTGAGGCGGTTTCAACCACCACTGGTGCAGAGTTGCGACACTGCCCGCTCAGGCCTGGTCCCAACCGGCCTTCTCGGCACTCTCGGCCCAGACCGCGGCGCGATAGATCTCGCGCCCATTGCCGTCCCTGACCCGGATCCAGGCATCGCGATCGCGCAGATCATCGCGCCAGACGAACAGGTGCCGCGCCATCTCGTCGGCGACCACGAATGTCGCTTTGGCATGCTCGAACACCATGCCGCCCGGATCGATCTTCACGACATTGCCGACCAGAAGGTCGAAGAAGAAACGGCGCATTCAACACTCCAACGACCCGCGCCGCGCGCAACCACGCCGTCCCTGGTGTTGATCATGATTTCACGATCAAGGATCACGTGAAAAATTCCCTGCTCGGCTCAAAAAGGCGGGCCGCTCACACTCGCAGGGACGCGATTACTCCGCCGTACCGCTCCTGACGTCGCTCGGCGTGGCGCCATAGGTCCGCCGGAAACAGCGGTTGAAATAAGAGAGATCACCGAAGCCGACGTCGTAGGCGATCGAGCTCACCGGACGTTCGGAAAATTCCGGTTCCCGCAGCATGCGATGGGCGCGCTTCAGGCGTTGCTCGATCAGGAAGGACGAAAACGTCCTGCCGTCGGCCTCGAACAGGCGCTGGAGATATCGCGGTGTGACGCCGAGCTCCTGCGCAACACCGACAACCGACAGATCCTGTCGCCAGCAATTGTTGACGATCAGGAATTTTGCCTTGCGCAAGCGGGCGGCCTTCGCACCGCGCCGTCCTATCACCTCCCTGACGTCGTCAGCGGCGCCGAGCACGAGCGCGAGCAGATCATGCAAGTGCTCGACGCCAACCTGTCGTAGTGCCGCGGTCGCAAGCGCATTCTCACGCACGAGCGACGTTGCGTAATCGACCAGCACCCTGATCTCGGTCTGGCGGTCCCGGATGATGCGCATGACCGCATCGTCGACGTCCATGATCATCGGCACGAGAACCCGTCGCGGCACGCGCAGCGAAACGCAGTCGCCGGTCACGAATCGTTCGATGGTCGAGGCATCCTCGGCGCTGGCCAGCACGGCTTCTCCGGGGCCGACCAGCAATTCCCGTCCTCGCGCCGTGATGCCGATGGTTCCTGATCGATTGCAGATCAGCGCAAGACTGTCGTCACCGTCGACGACGAGTTGCTTGGGGCGGACGACCCGGGCGCCGAACAGCGTACCGAGCAGCAGTTGCAGGTCCGGCAGCGAATGGGACGTGAGGTCAGCCACGATGGACTCACCGTCGCGAACGTCAAGCTCGGCCTTGACGCCGTGACAGTAGAAATCGCGTAGCATCGCCACGCGCTTGCTTTCGGGAATGTCGCTTGTCGAAACATTCGCAATGGACAGATCATCCTTGCCGCTCACTGTAATCCTCCAATCGACGAGCAGGCCCGGCCACGCGCTGTTGTTTTCCCGCACTGGGTTCCGCGCATTGTCGTGGTGGCGCGCATAGCCTCTCTCAGGTCCAGAAAACGCCTATACGAAAGTCTCAAATGACAGGCGTCATACGTTCGGAGGACGAATGCAGCCTGGCCTTCACAATGGATTGAGATCGCGCAAAATACGCCGCTGACAATATGAATTGGATCACACGGCGTCGTCTGTGCCAGCCGGCAGGGCGAACGGAGCCGCGAAGCCCGCCGCGATCTTGACGAGGTCCGCCTGCCTGCCCGCGCCCGTTTTCTCGAACAGACGGCCAAGATGGGTCTTGACCGTGGTCCCGGCAATTCCGAGCTTTGCCGCAATATCGGGAACCCCGCTAAGCTCGACGATGGCCGTCAGCACGCGCGTCTCGGACGGCGTCAGCTTGAACGCAGCAGCGATGGCCTCCGTCGCGAGCCGCGGCGCCATCACGGCCTTTTGCAGGAACAGCGCCGTCGCGACACCATCACGTTGCAGGCTGCGTTCCTGCGTCAGCGGGAAGGCGTGAACCAGGTAATGCTGACCGTCGGCCGACGTCATGAGCTCGATCTTGCGGCGATCGACCGCGCCGGCTCCGCTGTTGGCGACAACATCAAAGAAGCTGCGGAATATTTTTTCGGCTTGGGTGTTACGAGCCACGATACGATCGCCGACAATCATGAGCAGATCGCCGTCAGCGAGCATCTTGCGGCAGGCCGCGTTGGCATGAACAATCCGCCCCTCCGCATCGAGCAGACAGATTGCCGTGCTCAAATGGTCAAGCACCTCCGCGAGATCGGCTGCCGTGTGCGAGCGCGCCCTGATCTGCCGCCCCATCACGCGGGAGCGCTGGATGTGCGGCGCAAGCAGCCGCATACGCTCGCGCATCGAATCGTCGACGGTGCCGCGTGACCGGCCCCGCATCACCTGAAGGATCGTCGTGCGCGCGCTCGATCGTTCGAGCGTGACGGTCGCAAGATCGACGGCGCCCTGCGGTTCCACCCATTCGCGATAGAAGCTGGTCGCCACGAAGTCCGAATAGGGCATGACGTCGGCGGCGCCGATGGTCTGTTCGACGGACCGATCGAGATGTCGATCGAGCAATGGATCGAGCTCGACATATCGATCCCGATAGAGCTCGCGGAAGCGAGGTTCCGTTCCATAGTGCTGGTGGATCTCGATCGAGAGCCTGGCTTTGTCGCGCGAGAGGATGGTCGCGGCCGAGCCGCCGACAAAGCCCGCAACCTGCTCCAGGGCCGCGTTTCGCTGCGCGGGATCGGCCGCCGCATCGTAGATCTCGCCGACCAGCGACGAGAACCTGTTCGCCTCGAGGACCGTCATCGCGCGGGCGACGCCTTCGGCGCGGAAAAAACGTCAGAGAAAAAAGCTGAAGTCTCAAACATCGTCCTTGGGTAACGTCAACCGCAGGGTGTGGCTTGGACGTATTCGCCAAAGACTAGGATAAATGCGAACCGCGCGCGGGCTGTGTGCTGCGCATCACGCGCCCGCACCCTGCTTGTTGAACTAGCTGCGCCGGTGGTAACAGGCGGTCTATTTCCGGTTCTCCTCACAGAACTTCAGCGCGGCGAGCGCCTCGCCGGCACGCGGGATCTGGATCTCGATGCTGTCGTCGTCATCGTCCTCGAAGTCGAGCGTGAGACGTTTGGCTTTCGACAGGCGGTCCATGATGGACTGGTCGTACTCGAAGATGCCGCGCACGGTGGTCTTGTCCATGACCTCCCACTTCGCCTTCGCCATGATGTCGGCATCATCGGTGCCGACATCGGCACGCAGGATCTCGCCGACCTTGTCCCACTCCCAGCCGTCATAGATCATCACGATCACGATGGCCTTGTCCGAATAGGTGACGACGATGACGTAGTCGCGGTTCTCGTCGTCCTTGTCCTTGTAGCCGCGGCTCGCGTTGCAATGAGTATCCTGGGTGCGCTTCTCGATGGTCCAGTCACCGACCTTGGATTGTTGCGCGACCGCGGGCCCGGCACTCAAGGCGCCCGTCATCAGTGCAGCGGCAAGAAAAAGTCGCTTCATGTCAGCCTCCAGCGTTTCCCCACGCCAAGCTGACCACCTCTGTTCGCAAGTCGCAAGGCCTTCGCGAGATGGCTCCGGCGACGGCGAACGCCTTAAGGACGCCGCGGCACGATCGCGATCGGAGTGAAGGTGTAAACCTCCTCGCCGTTCTGGTTGAACATCGTCCATTTCACCAGCGCGATGCCCTGCGGCTTCGACTTCGACGGGGTCAGGCTCATGACCTCCCCGACCAGATGCAGACGGTCGTTCGGCCGCACCGGAATGGTCCAGCGCAGCCCGTCGACGCCGGCTCCGATCAGCGGGTGCGGGCCGAAGGGCCGGGTCTGGATCGCCAGATTCATGGCGATCGCCGCAGTGTGCCAACCCGAAGCAGCCAGGCCGTTGAACAGGGTGTCCTTGGCCGCCTCGTGGTCGAGATGCATCGGCTGCGGGTCGAACTCGGTGGCAAACCGCTTGATGTCGGCTTCGGTGACGACGACCTCAGGGGATTTGAAGCGCATACCGACGGTGAGATCGTCGAACCAGGCGACCTGGGCCATGATTTTGCCTCGAAAGGTGACATGCCGCGCGCAGGCGCACGACCAAGGGATGGATCGATCGTGGGGATTTAGCGGCTCGGCCGCCACCACGCCAGATCCCGGTTCCCCGCGAAACCCCTTTCCCAAATCGACGAAACACGCCTGAAACAGATCTCGGGTTATCTGGTCGTCAAAATCATACAGGGACATGCGTCATGCAATTCTTCCTCGACCCGATCAGCGAATATGCCTGCTGCCAGCATCTCGTCGCCCAACCGCTTGGGGAGGACGAGCTATGATCGAGACGATCTCCGTTCTCCTGGCTCTGTGCAGCATCGCCGTGTTTGCAGCGCACGCGCTGGATGCCTACCGCACCACGCACTGACCAGCAGCCCCGGCGCAGCCCTTAGTTCTTGAGCATAAGCTTTTCAGAAAGGCGCTGCACACTTCGCGCCAACGCGGCCCCCCGAGTTTGGATCACGCGCTAGAACGGCCGCCGGTAAAAGTGCTCCGAGTGCGTCGCTGGCGGAAACCGGTTCGCGAGCGCCAAAGCCCCCTTCTCGTCCGTCTCCAGCGCGATCTTTTGCGCCAGCATCACGTCGCCGGGCACCAGGAAGCCTGACGGGACGAAGCACCACCCCATCGTTGCATTACCTGAAGCGTCGACCTCGTGGACATTGGCGGCCGTGCCGTAGTGGATGCGATAGCACTTGCCGCTGTCGCAACCGATGACGTCGAAATGACGGTACTGCTCGAATTGAGCCCGCTGCTCGTCCGTCAGCCATTCGGACAACAGCCGCCTTCCCCGCGCCTCCGGCGTGTTCTCGCCGAAGAAGCGCCGGTACAGCTCGCGGAGCGCGTGCAACCGCGCTCGCGCGGGCGCGCGGAGCCGGAAGATCGCAATCATGGACCGATCAGATCAGCCGCCGACCAGGCGGGGATAGAACAACGTTTCCCGCGCGGTCGGATCGAATGATTTGATACGCGTGACTTCACCGGGCCCGGTCCGGTAAGCGGCGGTAAAGCCCGCACCGGTCAATTCCCGAAAGCGTTGTTCGGCCTGCGCCAACGCTTCGGCATTTTCGGGATCAAACTCGTGGCGCGTATCGCCGGTCTGATCCATCACGATCTGGGTAGCCATGTTGAGTCTCCTCATGCCCAGCCCTGAACTTGATCAAAGCAAACCTCGTGCCGTCGGTTCCTGAAAGCAACAACTTTCTCGGCACCTCCAGTCACGCCTTGCGGAGCGACTCAACGCACGGCCGCCGCTCCGCCGCCCCCATCGATCTGCCGGCCCATCAGTGCAATGGCTTTCTGATAGACGCCAGCCGCATTCCACGCCTGGATGGCGGCGAAATTCGGTTCGCCCGGCTGGTAACCGGCTCCCGCGCGCCAGCCATTGGCCTTCAGGAAATTCGCCGTCGAGGCCAAGGCGTTGGCGGCGACATCGAGATTGCCGGTGCCATAGGCCAGGATGTTCTTGGGCATGAACTGGGTCTGCCCGACCTCGCCATGCATGGAGCCGCGGGTCGACCCGGACAGCGCGCCGCGATCGACCAGCTTCAGCGCGGCATAGAGCTGCTCGGTGAAGAATTCAGGGCGCCGGCAGTCATAGGCGAGCGTTGCGATCGACGAGAGCATGTTCTGGTTGCCGCGCTGGCTGCCGAAGCCGGTCTCCATGCCCCAGATCGCAATCAACGGTCCCGGCGGCACGCCATAGCGCTGCTCGATCGAGGCGAACATCGCCGCCTGCGACTGCTTCAGCGAGCGGCCGCGCGCGACGATGGTGGTGGCGCCGCGCTTGGCCAGGAACTGGTCGAGCGACAGCGAAAAACTGTGCTGGCTACGGTCGGCATTGATCGTGGCGCTGGCGTAATTGGTCTGCATCAGAGCCGAGATCGAGGTCTGGCCGATGCCCTTGCCCTGCGCTTCCGCGCTGAACTCGCGCTTCCAGGCCTCGAACCCGCCGGGCCCGTTGCCGCATTGCGCGGCATTGACGGCCGGCATCAGGGACAACAGGAGCGCGGCCGCGCCGATCATCGCCGTCGCAACGGTCTTGCCCTCAGTCATTCCTGCGTATCCTTCTCTCGGAGTTGCGCGACCGGCTCGCGCACGGGCATGATCCTACGTCAGGCGCGCGCGCTCAAGCCCCGACCGGTGCAATCAATGCAAGCAATGCGCTTGACATGACTCAAAGGCCGCCGTCGGTCCCGAGCAGGAAGTCCACCATGATGCCCTGGTGCTGCCGGTACATGTCGGTGCCGGTCGCCGTGATGCAGCCGAGCTTGCGGGCTTGCGCGATGAAGGGCGAGATTTCCGGCTGGGTGATGACGCAGCCGCAATAGGCTGATGGAGCCAGCCTGGTGACGTCGACGGGCAGCGGATCGCTGTCCTTCATCCCGGCGGGCGTGGCATTGGCGACGAAATCGAAGCCCGCGGGGTCGGCGGAGCCGGCCAGCACGGACGCTTTGCCTGATAGGTTGAGACGATGGATCAGCGCATCCCGCCGCTCCACCGAGCTATCGTGAATGGCAAGCTCCCTGACGCCGGCTTCGACCAGTTCAAGCGCAATGGCCGAGCCCGCCCCACCGGCGCCGACAAGAAGCGCCCTCATGCCGCGAGGATTGATCCCCTTCGCACGCGCCGCTCCGACGAAACCGAGACCGTCCACCATATCGCCGTACCACGAACCGTCGGCACTGCGGCGCATCAGGTTGACCGTTTGAAGAAAATGCGCCCGATCGGTCGCGGCGGCACAGACCTGGTAACAGGCGAATTTGTGCGGAATGGTCACGACGATGCCGCCGAGATTCTTCAGCCGCGCCGCCACCGCAAGGAAATCGGGCAGATCAGCGGTCGCAACCTGGACCGGAACGAGAATGCCGTCATGGCCGCGCGCAGCGAACTCCGCGGAAACGCCCGCGGGCGAACGCACCTGGGCGATGGGTTCGCCGACGATGACGTAGAGGCGCGTTGCGCCTGATGGCGCCGGGATCACGCCGCTCATGCCGGAACCGAAGCGCCGTCGCTGTTCGCGTCCGCGCCGTAGGTCAATTCCAGCCCATCCAGATTGCCCTCCTTGCGCCAGTTGGCGAGCAGCCGGAGAAATGCCATCGGTCCGCGCCAGTATTGGCTGTTGCGCGCCGCGACCGGATCAAACACGCCTTCGTTGTTGTAGTAGCCGGGCGTGCATTCGGCGAGATAGGTCTGGCGACCGACCGCGGCCTTCACCACCTCGTCGACCCAGGCGTTCTCGGCCGCGAGCGTCGGCTCCAACGTCCTTGCGCCGCGCTTGCGCGCCTCCGCGATCACATAGGCAATGTGCTGCGATTGCTCGTCGATGATGTGCGGGAAGTTGGCGCTCTGCCCGGCCTGCACGGTCACGATCAGGAAGCAGTTGGGGAAGCCGCGGCTGTAGAAGCCGTGCATGGTCTTGACGCCATCGCGCCAGCGCTGCGACAGGCTGATGCCGTCGCGGCCGTAGACTTCAAACCCCATGCGGCGCGCGTAGTCGGTGCCGACCTCGAAACCGCTGGCATAGATCAGGCAATCGAGCTCGTACGCCTTGCCGTCGACGACGACCGCATTCTCCGTGATGCGCTCGACGCCCCTGCCCTTGGTGTCGACGAGATGCACGTTGGGGCGGTTGAACGTGTCGAGATATTGGTCGTGAAAGCAGGGCCGCTTGCAGAACGCCTTGTACCAGGGCTTGAGCGCCGCCGCGGCCGTCTCATCCTTCACGATTGCATCGACGCGGGCGCGGATCTCCTCCATCTTGCGATAGTCGGCCTGCTCGATCACCTTCAGCGCCTCTTCCATCGTGGTCACCGGCTGCGGCTGGCGACGCGGCGCCAGCAGGATCTCGCCGAGCAGGCCGGTCCAGCCGTCCTGCACCAGATCGTGCTCGAACGGCTCGCCCGAAATCACCGCGGTGAAATTGTCCATCCGCTCGCGCTGCCAGCCGGGCTTCAGGCCTTCCGCCCAGGCAGCATCGGTCGGGCGATCGGCGCGCACGCCGATCGCGGAGGGCGTGCGCTGGAATACGTAGAGCTCTCCTGCCGAACGGCCGAGATGCGGCACGCATTGCACTGATGTGGCGCCGGTGCCGATGATGCCCACGCGCTTGCCGGCAAGGCCGTCGAGACCACCCTCCGCGCTGCCGCCGGTGTAGGCGTAGTCCCATCGGCTGGTGTGGAAGCTGTGTCCCCTGAAGCTCTCGATGCCGGGAATGCCAGGCAGCTTCGGCCGGCTCAGCGGGCCTCCGGCGAGAATGACGAAGCGCGCGCGGATGCGATCGCCGCGATCGGTGTCGACCAGCCAGCGCCCCTCCTGCTCATGCCATGTCATGCGCGAGATGACGGTCTGAAACAGCGCGCGCTCGTACAGCTCGAAGTGGCGGCCGATGCGGCGCGAGTGTTCGTAGATCTCCGGTGCGCGCGCATATTTGCGCACGGGCATGTAGCCGGTCTCTTCCAGCAGCGGCAGATAGACGTAGCTCTCGGTATCGCAGGCAGCGCCGGGATAGCGATTCCAATACCAGGTGCCGCCGAAATCGGCGGCCTTTTCCACGATGCGGAAATCGGAAATGCCGGCCGCGCGCAGACGCGCACCACACAGCAGGCCGCCGAAGCCACCGCCGACGATGAGCACTTCGGTCTCTTCGCTAACGGGCTTGCGCGTAAAGGCGGGATCGGCCCAGGGATCGTCGAGATAACGGCCGAAATCGCCTATCACTTCGACATATTGCGCCTTGCCTTCGGAGCGCAGACGCAGGTCACGCTCGTCGCGATAGCGTGCGCGGAGTGCGGCAATGTCGACCGTAGAGTCGCCTGATGTGCCGGTCTTGTGTCTTTCTGCTGACATCCATTTCCTCCACGGCGGCCTCTGCTTCGCCGGCAGCTCACGACAAATTAGCCCCGAAAAAGTGACGCATGCAATCGCGTCCGGCGCTTTTTGCGTGGACGCCGCGCGACGTTCCGCTAACCTTTCGCGAGAAATCACAAGCCTATGCCGCGCAACGACGTGGCTGTTACGGAGGGAACGATGCAGGGATTGATGATGGACATGCCGCTGCTGATCAGCGGCCTGATCCAGTATGCCGCCGACTACCACGGCGAAGCGGAGATCGTCGCGCGCGAGATCGAAGGCGACATCCATCGTTATACCTACGCCGACGCTCATCCGCGTATCAAGCGCATGGCGCTGGCCCTCAAGCGGCTCGGCATGAAGCAAGGCGACCGCGTCGGCACGCTGGCCTGGAATACGCATCGCCATTTCGAGATGTTCTACGCCGCGCCGGGCATGGGCTACGTGCTGCACACCGTCAATCCCAGGCTGTTTCCCGAACAACTGGCCTACATCATCAACCACGCCGAAGATCGCCTGCTGTTCATCGATCGCGCCACATTGCCGATCGTCGAGGCGATTGCGCCGCAACTGAAGACGGTCGAAGCGTATGTCATCATGTCCTCGCGCGAGCGGATGCCGGAGACAAAGCTTGCCAATGTGCATTGCTACGAGGAGCTTCTGGACAAGGAGAACGAGGCAGGCTTCGCCTGGCCGTCCTTCGACGAAAAGTCCGCATCCACCATCTGCTACACGTCGGGCACGACAGGCAATCCGAAGGGCGTGATCTATTCGCACCGCGCCGCGATCCTGCAGACCATGACCTGCTGCAATTTCGACTTCCTGCCCGGACATGTCGAAGGCGTGCGCGAGGTGATGATGCCGATGGCCCCGCTGTTCCACGGCAATGGCTGGAACATGCCGTTCACCGCGCCCTACACCGGCTCGAAGCTGGTGCTGCCCGGCCGCAATTACGAGCCCGACAAGCTCTATGAGCTGCTCGAGGGCGAGAAGGTGACGCTCTCGGCCGGCGTGCCGAGCTTCTGGCTGATCCTGCTCGACTGGCTGGGACGCACGGGCAACAAATTCTCGACGCTGCGCGCAACCTTGTCATCAGGTTCGGCGCCGCCGCGCGCGATGGTCGAAAAGCTCAAGCGCGACTTCAAGGTCGATTACGTTCAGGCCTGGGGCATGACGGAAGCGCTGGGCTGCTCGATGCCGGGCCTGCGACCCGGCTCGGAGCATCTCAGCGAAAGCGAGTTCTTCGATCGGCGCCAGGTCTCGGGCCGCGCCTGCTTCGGCACAGCCTTGCGCATCGTCGACGATGCCGGCGTCGAGCTGCCGCGCGACGGCAAGACCGTCGGACACTTACGCGCCCGCGGACCCTGGGTCGCCTCCGGCTATATGAAGCTCGACGAGGGCCTCGATCGCGACGGCTGGTTGATCACCGGCGATATGGCCGTGATCGACAGCCAAGGCCACGTCACGCTGACCGACCGCTCGAAGGACGTCATCAAGTCGGGCGGCGAATGGATCTCATCGATCCAGCTCGAGGACATCGCGCTGTCCCACCCTGACGTGCTGCAGGCCGCCGTGGTCGCCATTGCGCACGAGAAATGGCAGGAACGCCCTCTCCTTCTCGTCGTCCGCAAGAAGGGCGCGACCGTCGACGGCAAGACCCTGCTCGACCACATGCGCCCCAAAATCGCGAGCTGGTGGATGCCCGATGCGGTCGAATTCCTCGACGAATTCCCGATGACCGGGACCGGCAAGGTGCTCAAATCGGCGCTGCGCGAGAAGTTTAGAGAGTATCGCGTCGCGTGAGTCCGGCTCTGCCGGTACGCGATCATGTTCATCTTTTGGTAGACTCGGGAGCGATATATCCCGATATCGCTCCCCGCTGATCGAGGACATCATGGCGTTTTCCGGATTGGGCCTGCATCTCGGCAATCTGTCGCGGCTGTCGAACGCGCAGACGCGTTCAATCAGTCCCGAGAATTTCACCGGTGAAAAGGGCAAGGGCGGCATGTCCGTCGATGGCCCGGCGGCGCGTCAGGCCCGCGACCTCGGCCAGGGCTGGAAGGTTTCGCCCTATGTCGTCATCGAGCCCGGCACGACGTTCACGCTCGCCGACATCGCAGGCCAAGGCGCGATCCAGCAGATCTGGATGACGCTGGCGCGCGGACGGCTTCGCCATTCCATCCTGCGCATCTACTGGGACGACCAGGAACAGCCGAGCGTGGAGTGCCCGGCCGGCGATTTCTTCGCCTGTGGCTGGGAGGAATTTGCGCAGGTGTCCTCCCTCGCCGTCTGCGTCAATCCGGGCCGCGCCTTCAACTGCTACTGGGAAATGCCGTTCCGCAAGCGCGCCCGCATCACCATGGAGAACCGCAGCGAGGAAGCGCTGACCGTCTACTACCAGATCAACTATGCCCTGACCGAGGTGCTGGAGGATTGCGCCTATTTCCACGCGCAGTTCCGCCGCACCAATCCACTTCGCTACAAGGACGTCTATACCATCCTCGATGGCGTCAGCGGACGCGGCCACTATGTCGGCACCTACATGGCCTGGGGCGTCAACAACAACGGCTGGTGGGGCGAAGGCGAGATCAAGTTCTTCATCGACGGCGACGGCGAATTCCCAACGATCTGCGGCACCGGCACCGAGGACTATTTCTGCGGCGCCTACAATTTCGATCCCTATGTCGCGCATGCCGGCCAGGGGCAATCCCGCTACGTCGAGTTCACCACGCCCTATGCCGGACTGCCGCAGGTGATCCGGCCCGACGGCGTCTACAAGTCGCAACAACGGTTCGGCCTGTACCGCTGGCACATCCCTGATCCGATCCGTTTCCAGAGCGACCTTCGCGTAACCATGCAGGCGCTCGGCTGGCTGCCCGGCGTCAAGGAATCGAAATATCTCCCGCTGCAGGACGACATCGCTTCGGTCGCGTTCTGGTATCAGACGCTGCCGACCGCTTCATTCCCGGAGCTGCCTGGGCCGGACTATCTGGAGATTGGTTAGGCTCGAACGCGTAAGCGGTGCTCTCTCTCCTTCTCCCCTTGTGGGAGAAGGTGGCGCGAAGCGCCGGATGAGGGGTATCTATCCGCACAGGAAAGTGTGGAGAGACACCCCTCACCCTAGTGAGCTTGTGTCTTCTAGCGGGGCTGCCCTCTCCCACAAGGGGCGAGGGCACATCAACTCACAGCGCGTGCATCTTAGTTCAGCACTTCCACCGTCGCCGAGCGGCCGGCGACCAGCGAGATTCCGTCGGGCACCTTGTCCAGCGCGATGCGCACGGGCACGCGCTGGGCGAGACGCACCCAGCTGAAGGTGGGATTGACGTTGGCGAGCAGGCTCGCACCCTCGACGCGGTCGCGGTCCTCGATGCCCGCGGCGATGCTCTCGACATGGCCTGACAGCGTCGCCTTCTCGCCCATCAGACGGACCTGAACCCTGTCGCCGACGCGGATGCGCGCGAGCTTCGTCTCCTCGAAATAGCCTTCGACATGCAGGGTGTCGCTGTCGACCAGCGCCATCACGCCCTTGCCGGCTGAAACGTATGCGCCGGGGCGCAGGTCCATGTTCGTGATGACGCCATTCACGGAAGCCTTGACCTCGCTGCGGTCGAGATTGAGCTGGGCGACCGCGCGGTCGGCAACCGCCGCATCGAAAGCGGCCTTGGCCTGAAGCTGGGTCGCGAGCACCTGCTCCTGCTTCTGCTGCGACACCGCATCCGTCGTCAGCGCCGTATAGCGCTTCAGATCTGCATTGGCTTGATCCAGCGTGGCCTGGTGACCGGCGACAGAGGCATCGGCCTGCCGCAGCGCCAGCGCAAAGCGCTCACGATCGATCCGAAACAGCACGTCGTCGCGATGGACCTTCTGGTTGTCCTTGACCAGGACATCGGTGACGAAACCGGAGACATCTGGTGCGACCTGCACGACGTCGGCACGCACACGGCCGTCGCGCGTCCATGGCGACTCCATGTAGTAGCCCCAAAGCTCGCGACCGACGCCGATCGCGGCGATAACAACGATGATGGTCACCGCAAGCCGGCCGAGCCAGGCAAGATTTCCCTTCATGAGAGATACTCCGAGAGATAGACGACGCCGCCGAGCAGGCAGACGAAGACTGCGAAATCGAACAGCGCGCGGTGCCAGACCAGGCGGTAGAGGTCAAAGCGCTGCATCATCCGCCGCAGCAGCGCGCTCAGCACATAGGCGAGGATGATCCAGAGCAGGAGCGCCGGCACCAGCACGCCGTAAATGTCGATCACATATCTCATGCCGCCACACTCGAATCTGCACGCGGCCGGTACGCCGGCGCGGCCGGAAACAGGCCGCGGCGGATACCGACGAGGCCGATCAGCGCGTCTTCGCGCGCGCTGTCATTGGGATCCGTCACCGCCTGGCCCAGGGCCCGATCGACACTGGCCAGAAGCTCGCGCGGCATGCCTCCGCCCGCATAGTTTCGGCAGGCGATGGCGAGCTGGTCGAGCATGTCGTCAATGACGGCAATGGTCGACGCAGCAAGCCCGTAGCGCGCGCGGCGCAGATCGATGATGTTGATGCCGATGCGGAGCTGCACGAGGCTATCAGCGTCACGACGATCGCTCTCCGACAGGAACGCGATCCGCTGCACCAGCAGCCCGAGACGGTGCAGCATCAGGCCTGCGAACTCCGCGCGATCGCGTTTGCCGCGCCGTTCGGCAGCAATTGCGATCGTCAGCCAGCTCGACAGAACCAGGCGGTTGGCGATCCACTCCGCCCCGACCCCGCGCGCGATCCGCGTCACGATCTCGGCTACGACGACGCCGATGAAGAACGCCACGGCGGAATTGGCGTAGGACGCAAAATCGGCGATGTAGGTCGATTGCAGCGCGAGCAGCGTCGCCGTATTGGCCGCCAGCGCCATGCCGGTGCCCGCCGTTGCCGGCCGCGCGATCAGGAAGCCGTAGAGCAGGAAGGTCGGCGCCAGCGCGACGATGAGAACCTCGATATGAGAGATCGCGGGCACCAGCGCGAACAGGTAGATCGCGACCACGACGATGGCGACCAGCGACCACAGGCCGAAACTGCGGATGAATCGCGCCGGCTCGTCCTGCGCGGCGAAGAACGAGCAGGCCACGGCCGCCATCATCGGCGCCGAGGCGCCATCCGGCCAGCCCGTGCCGATCCAGAACGCGCAGCAGATCAGGATGGCGGTCGCGGCACCTGCCGCCGACCATAGCGCCAGGCCGCGGTCGCGGTGGCGCACTGGCGCGGCACCGGCTTCGGAACGGAAGGCGAAATCGATCGTCGAAATGTTGCGACCTTCGCCGATGGCCTCGGTCAGCGCACGGCAGTCGCGCGAGAGGTCAACCAGATCGCGCGCCCGCGACAACAGGCTGGTGGTGATGATCCGCTCCCAGGACGCATTGTCGTTCAGCCCCGCCTGCTGCTCCGCGATCACGCCACGGATACGATCGGCCGGCTGCCGCGCACTGACGTCACTCACGATCCATTGCGCGAGATCTTCCAGCAAGCGCTTCAGCTCCGGCTGACGCCGCAGGGCCTCCTCGCCCAACGCCGCGAGGCGGTCCTCGATCGAGGCGATCACGGGCAACAACGTCAACATCCGCAGCCGGATCTCGCCGAGGCCGGTCACGGCATTGCGGTCGCTCAGGCGATCATAGGCAAGATGAGTCGAGAGCGTGTCGATCTCGACGATATCGGTCGCGAGCTTGAGGCGCTTGCCGCGGCTGATGTCGCCGTTCCCCTCCCGCAACAGCACGACCTGGCTGAGGCGGCGCGCATCCAAAAGCCAGGTGTCGACGCGATGGGCCACGGCCGGTGCGACACTGCGGGGGAACACGATGGTGGAGACAAGGCTGGCGCAGATGATCCCGAGCGAGATCTCCTCCAGCCGCGCCACCGCGGTGTCGAAGATCGCACCGGGCTCGGAGACCGAGGGAAAGCCGATCAGCGCCACCGTGTACCCGGCGAGCATGAAGACATAACTGCGCGGCGTGCCGTCGAGCAGGGACAGATAGAGACAGAGCCCGACCCAAAGCGCGATCGCAAGGCACAGGAGCTCCGGCGCATTGATCAGGTTCGGCACCAGCGCCACCGTCATGGTCGCGCCGACCAACGTGCCCATGACGCGGAAGAAGGCCTTCGAGCTGGTTGCGCCGGCGAGCGGCTGCGAGGTGATGTAGACGGTCGCCATCGCCCAATAGGGCCGCGGCAGATCCATGGCGAGCGCAATGACGAGCGCCAGCATCGACGCGGCAAACGTCTTCAACGCGAAAATCAGGTCCGCGTGGCGGACCAGGAACGGCTCGTCTGCGCGCATGGCTATTTCGCCTCTGGACCGGTCTCCGGACCGCTCTTGGCGTCCTCTAGCCGGCTGGCCCGTTGTTCGATGCGCTGAAGAGTTTGGAAGGTTATCGCAAGTTCCACAGGCGCGATATCCTTGAGCAGGCTCGCTCGCACGCGCCGCAAGATCCTGACGGTCTGCTCGACCTTGGCCTCGCCGGCTTTGGTGAGGTGGAGCGTTTTGGCACGCCGGTCAGTCGGATCCTCACGGCGCTCCACCAGGCTCTCGGCCTGAAGCAGGTCGATCAACCGCACCAGCGATGGTCCCTCGATACCCAGCTCGTCTGCCAGCACGCCTTGGCGCACGTTCTCGCCCTGGCGCGACAGCACCAAAAGCGGGATTGCGGTGGCATAGGACAGGCCGTGATCGGACAGGGCCCGATCCGACTCGCGCCGCCAGATGCGGGCAAGACGGGCGATCAGCCGGCCGATTTCGCCATGGATGAAGCCTTGCGAGGGTGCCATGCAAACTAGATAGGAGGCTAACTATTAGCTCGCAATCATCATCCGGTCACGAAATTGCGACCCGCCGCCCCGCATCGGGTTCCAGGAACAGAATGCTCCTCGCCTTTCGCCTCACTTCACCAAATAGACGTCGGGATCGGCGCTCGAGCTTGGGTTCTTGAAGGCATTGCGCAGGGCTGGCGACATCGGAACGTTGTAGTTGATGCCGTTCGGCGGGGTCGGCGATTCCAGCCATTTCCGATAGAGCACCTCGATCTCCGGGCTGGCATAGAGCTCGGCGGTCGCGCGATCGGCCAGCGCCTTGAACGGCGCATCCTCCCGCCGCAGCATGATCCCGTAGGGTTCGGGCTTGGAGAACGTCTCCTCGCTGATCATGTACAGCGCCGGCTCCTTCGAGCGGGCAATCGCGACCGCGAGTTGAATATCGTCGAGCGCGTAGGCCTGCGCACGATCGGTCTCCAGCAGCAGGAAAGCCTCGGCCTGGTCGACGGCCGGCATGATCTTGATGCCGAGGTTGCGCTCGGTATTGACCTTGGCGAGCTGGTTCAGATTGACCGAGCCCGCCACCGCTGTGACCGCCTTGCCCTTGAGATCGTCGATGGTGTTGATGCTCGCGGCCTTCTTGGCCGCAAATCGCGTCGCGCTGAGGAAATGCGTGTTGGTGAAGGCGACCTGCTTCTGGCGGTCCGCATTGTTTGTCGTCGCCGAGCAGTGCAGGTCGAGCGTGCCGTTCACCATCAGGGGGATGCGGTTCGACGAGGTCACCGCGACGTAATCGACGGCGACGTCGGGCATGGCGAGCTGCTTTTTCACGGCATCCACGATCTTGAGGCAGATATCCATGGCGAAGCCGACCGGCTTCTGGTTGCCATCGAGATAGCTGAAGGGCACCGAGGCTTCCTGATAACCCAGCGCGATCTTTTTGGTCTCCTTGACCTTCTGAAGCGTGCCCGAGAGATCTTCGGCTGACGCTGCGCCGGCAAGACAAGTGACGGCCAAGAGAACGGCGGGTAGACGCATCGGGAGCTCCTGAAATCGACCTGCGCCGCCATGCCGGGCGCAATCGAGCGGTTGATAGCCGAGCCGCGCCCCGGCCGCCAGACCAGCCTGCGTCTACCAGCTATCGCGGCTTTCGATATGGCGTCAGGCCCTTCGTCTCCGCTACATTGCCACCACAACTCGCCGACTTGTCAGCCAGATCTCCTTCATGACCGCCCAAACCGCCTTCGACCTGATCTTCCGCAACGCCCTGTTGCGATCATCCCCGACATCAGTCGATATCGGCGTGAAGAACGGACGCATCACCGCGATCGAACCTCGCCTCGCCTGCGAGGCGATCGAGGTCGATATCGCTGGACGGCTCGCCCTGCCCGGCTTCGTCGACACCCACATTCATCTCGACAAGGCCTGCCTGCTCGAGCGCTGCGGGCACATCCACGGCACGCTCGGCGATGCCATCCATGCCGTCTCGGCCATGAAGCGGGATTTCAGCACCGACGACGTCTATGCGCGCGGCGCCAAGGTGCTCGAGCGCGCCATCGTGCACGGTACGACGCGAATGCGCACCCATGTCGAAATCGACCCGCGCATCGGCCTGCGCAGCTTCGAAGCCGTCAAGGCGCTGAAGCGCGACTATTCCTGGGCGATCGATCTGTCGCTGTGCGTGTTCCCGCAGGAAGGCCTGACCAATGATCCCGGCGCCGATGAGCTGCTGGTTCAGGCCCTGCGCGACGGGGCCGATGCAATCGGCGGTTGCCCCTATACCGACACCGATCCGAACGCGCATCTCGCGCGCATCTTCGATCTCGCCCAACAGTTCGATCTCGATATCGACCTCCATCTCGATTTCGACCTCGATCCCTCCTGGTCGCATCTGGGCGAAGTCGTTGGGCAAACCGAGCAGCGCAACTACGGAGGCCGCGTCGCGATCGGGCATGTGACAAAGCTCTCGGCCTTGCCGCCGGAACGGCTGAAGGCCGCGACCACGCAACTGGCCAAGGCCGGCGTCGCCGTCACCGTGCTGCCAGCGACCGACCTCTATCTGATGGGACGCGAGGCCACCCACAACGCACCGCGCGGGCTGACGCTCGCACACAAGCTGGTCGGCGACGGCATCATCTGCTCGGTCGCGACCAACAATGTGCTCAATCCCTTCACGCCGTTCGGCGATGCCTCGCTGCTGCGGATGGCGAACTTCTACGCCAATGTCGCCCACGCGTCCGTCGGCGATTTCGACACCTGCCTCGATCTCGTCACCGAGCTGCCGGCGCGGCTGATGAACCTCAGAGATTACGGAATCGCGGTCGGAAAGCCAGCCGATCTCGTGGTCCTAGACATCAAGGACAGCCGCTTCGCCATTGCGGAGCTCCCGGACATCCTGATGGGCTTCAAGGGTGGCCGGCAGACGTTCGAGCGGTCGCAGGCCAAGCTGCTTCACCCGCGAAACTGAACCGCGCGAACAAAATCGACCCAACGGGAGCAACCGGATGGCCTTCGACAAGATCTTTCTGAACGCCCGCTTCGACGGCGGGGCGCGGCATCACATCGCGGTCAAGGACGGCCTGATCGCCGCGCTTCTGCCGGCCGATGCGCCCGCAAGCGGCACCGAGACCGTTGACCTCGGCAATGCTCTCGTCATTCCCGGCTTCGTCGAGGGCCACATCCATCTCGACACCAGCTTCTATGGCGACGCCTGGCGTCCGCACAAACCGTGCACCAACGGATTCGACGTGCACGAACGCGTGGCCTTCCAGGCCGAGAACATGGCCGAGGCGGCGCCGATGGACGTACGGGCCCGCAACCAGCTCGACCTCTGCATCAGCAACGGCTCCACGCAGATGCGCAGCCATGTCATGGTCGATGGCTCTGTGGGCCTGAAATCGCTGGAGACGATCCTGCGCGTGCGCGAGGAATACAAGAACCTGATCGACATCCAGCTCGTCGCCTTTCCGCAGAGCGGCATCCTGGCGAGCCCCGGCACGCCGCAATTGCTCGACGAGGCCATCGGCCTCGGTGCGAACCTCGTCGGCGGGCTCGATCCCGCGAGCTTTGATCGCGACGTCGAGAAGCATCTGGATGTCGTGTTCGGCGTCGCCGGAAAGCACGGCGTCGATGTCGACATCCATTTGCACGACATGGGCACGCTCGGCACGTTCGAGATCGAGCAGATCGCGGCGCGCACGCGCGCGCTCGGCATGGAAGGCCATGTCGCGATCAGCCACGCCTATGGCCTCGGCGACATCACGGCAGATCAGCTCAAGGGCGTCGCCGACATCCTCGCCCGCTCCGGCGTCGCGATCATGACCAACGCGCCGGGCGCCCGGAACTTTCCGCCGATCCTGGCGCTGCGCAACGCCGGCGTCACCGTGTTCAGCGGCAACGACAACATCAGGGATTCCTGGTGGCCCTACGGCGACGGCGACATGCTGCGGCGGGCGACGACGCTCGGCTATCGGTCGGGTTTCAACGTCGATGAGGATCTGCGCGTCGCATTCGACGTCGTCACCGTATCAGGTGCCAAGGCGCTACGGCTCGAAGGTTACGGCCTGCATGTCGGCGCCAAGGCCGATTTCGTGACGTTGAATGCGGAGCATGTCCCGGAGGCTGTGGTCGCGGTGCCGCAGGGCCGCGCTGTGTACAAGGCAGGTATGCTCGTCGCACGCGACGGTAGGATGGTCGGGAAACATCGCTGATTTCCCGGCCATTCTGGCCGATTCACGGCCAATTCGCCCCGAAATCCGAGTCCGGTAAAATCCCGGACCGTAGCTCCACGAATTGCGGGAAAGATCGCCCTAACCATAATTGGACACGCGCACTGACCGTCTGCGTTCTCCGAGGAAGTTATGGATATGTTCGGCGCATTCAGCAGCATTGATTATCAATCGATCCGGGCCAAGACGCCGGCCGAGACCGCCATCAAGCGATTGAGCGGCATCGGCGAAGTGTTGTCGGGGCTCGACATCGACACGATCCACTCGCAAGGCGACATGGCCCGGGCGCTCCGCACGCTCGATACCGCCGACAAGTGCATTCGCATGATCCTGACCGAGTTCAGAAGCGAGCGGACCAAGGACGTCATCCGCGAGGCCAATCGCCTGAACGATCTGATCGAACTCGCGCGCGATGAGATCTCGGGCCTGCACCACGCGGGCGGAGTCCTGAGCTGAGCGCCTGCTCAACCCGAACGTTTGATCTTTGCCAGAATACGATCCGCCTCGGTGCGCCAATCGGCGCTGCGCGCGAATTCCTTCGTACCCCTGGTGCCGAACAGGCCCTCATCCGCGAGATCTGCGACCCAGGCCTGACGCTCGGCCGTGCCCTGGGCCGACCAGGGCGTCAGCCCGGCCTCGCGGACGCTCGGCGACCTCGCGCACCTCTTCGGCGCGGCGGCGGCCATGCTCGATCACGCGCTGGAAGAAATAGGCGCCCTGCTTCTCCCAGTTGATCGCGGGAAAGGTTTCCGTCAGCGAAGCGAGCACCGCATCCTCGACGCCATAGGCGCGCGCCGTGGTGAAACTCTCGATCACCATGGCCTCCAGGCCCTTGATCATGATGCTGCGGCACATCTTCGCGGCCGAGGCTACACCGAGCTTGTCGCTCGCGACCTTCGCCGCAAAGCCGATCGCATTCAGCAGCGGCTCCAGCTCTCTTGCACCGGGGCCACCCAGCAGCAGCGGCACCTTGATTCGATAAGGCGGCACCGAGGTCATCACCGCGCCCTCGACATAACGTCCGGCCGCGCCATCGATCAGCGCCGCCGCGCGCTGCTTGGCGCCCGGTGAGGCCGAATTGAAATCGAGAAACCAGGTCCCCTGGTTGATCGTATCAGCGCAGGCCTTTGCGACTGGTACCGCCTGGCTTGCCGTCACGGCCGAGATGATGAAATCGGACTTTGCCGTCAGCTCCGCATGCGACGCCGCCAGCGTCACGCCGAATTTCGCGGCGTGCTCCTTCAACGGTGCGCCTTGCTCGCCGCCAAGCTTGATGTCGTAGGCGGCGACCTTGATGTCGTGCTGGCGCAGATCCTCGGCCAGGATGCGGCCGACCTCGCCATAGCCAACCAACCCGATCTGCCACCGCTTCGGATCCGCCATCAGTTCAGTCCTCGTGTCGTCGCGTCGAACAGCTCCCCGACCGCATAGCGGCGCGGGATCAATCCCTGCTGGAATGCGTAGTCGACGATCAGCTCAAATGGCTTTCTGTTCGCTTCGATCCCGAACGGAAGCAGGTCCGGCGTCGCCGCAGGCCCCATCTGTTCCTTGTTCCGCTTGAGCAGATCATAGATGCCCGCGACTACGTCGGGGCGCGATTTCGCAAGGCTCTCGGTCACGACCACGAGATGATTGACCGGCACGACGCCGCGGCGGGCATACCATCTGGCGGCTTCGGCCGCCGGATCGGGAAACAGCGGCTTCAGTTTGGGATTGTCGGAGGTCTCGCCGAGTACGGCGTCGAGCTCACCGTCGAGCAGCATCTGAAGGACCTTCCTATCCTTCGGCGCGCGCTCGGTGGTGTCGACATATTCGGCGACGTGTGGATCCTCGAAGGTGACCCATTTGATTTTGTCGAGATTGACGCCGTAATCATTGGCCAGGATTCCCCTGATCCAGGCGCCCGTCGTCGTGGTGAAGGAGCGGATGCCGACCCGCTTGCCTTCGAGATCGCCAGGCCCGAGCATTCCCTTCTCAGGATTGTAGAGCGCGTAGCCGTGCTGGAAGCGACCGAGCATGGCCGCCGGCAGCAGCACCAGCGGTTTGCCGTGCGCCTTCGCCATCAGATAGGTGACGATCGCCATCTCGCAGACATCGAAGGCCTGCTCGCGCACCATCGGCTTGAACGCCGTGTTGGTCGGCGTGTACTCGATGAAGTCGAGGTCGAACAGGTCGGAGCGGAGCTCGCCGCTCTTCACCGCCTTGACGTGAGGGTGACTGCCGAGCACAGCCTTCAGCTTGAGACGATCCATTCGCCCGCTCCGATATTCTTCTTCAGACGTCCTCGGGATTGTCGACATAGACGAGGCCCGCCTTCGCCAGAGCCTCGCGCATGCTGTACATGTCGAGGCCCAGTTCGCCCGCGGCAAGACGCGTGCGCTTGCCACCCTCGTCGGCATTACGCTTCTTCGCCTTCTCGGCAACCTCCGGGGCGTAGCGCTTCGGCACCACGACGACGCCGTCGTCATCGGCGACAATGATGTCGCCGGGATCGACATTGACGCCGGCGCAGACCACGGGGACGTTGACCGAGCCGAGCGTGGCCTTGACCGTGCCCTTGGCCGAGACCGCGCGCGACCACACCGGAAAATTCATCTCATGCAGCGCTTTGACGTCGCGGCAGCCGGCGTCGATGACCAGCCCCTGCACGCCACGTGCCTTCAGGGAAGTCGCGAGCAACTCGCCGAACATGCCGTCGGTATTGTCGGTGGTGCAGCCGACGACGAGGATGTCGCCCTTCCTGCACTGCTCGACCGCGACATGGATCATCCAGTTGTCGCCGGGTTGGGCCAGCACGGTGACGGCGGGACCGGCAATCGACGCACCGGCCCAGACGGGCCGCAGATAGGGCTTCATCAGGCCGAAACGGCCATAAGCCTCGTGCACCGTCGAGACACCGTATTCCGCCATCCTGGCGGGATCGGCCCGCTTGATGTTGCGAACGACGACGGGCTTCATGCCAACTCCTCCGCAACGGTCGGAAACAGGCGCTGATAGGCCTCACCATAGGTCATGGGCACGCCGGTGTTGCGGCTGCCCTGGATGCCGCGATTGAGCGCGACGCGCTCGTAATAGCCCCAGAGGTGCTTCTGCGCCGCGAGGATCTGGAACGCCTCGTACTTCTCCTTCCAGACTTCGTCGATCTTGAGCAGCAGATCCGGCTTGTAATTGCACTGCTCCGGCTGGTGCGGCTCGAACAAGAACACAGGCGGCGCAGAGTATTTGTACTGCGCGCCGGGCTTGTGGCCCATCGCCTGAGCGACGACGCGGGTCTCCTGGGCGAAATGCGCCGCGTTCGGATGGTCGAAATTGTAGGGGTCTTCCAGTGCGTGCGTCAGCACGAAGCTCGGATTGAGCTCGCGGTAGATGTCGACCATGCGGTCGAAATGCGCCTCGGTGAGCTTGAGCGGATAGTCGCCGCAATCGAAGAACTCGATCTCAGCCCCCAGCAGCTTGGCCGCCCGCTCCGCCTCGTCCTTGCGGCCGGCCTTGACCGATTCCAGCGTCGCGCCCTTCTCCTTCCAAGCGAACTGGCTCTCGCCGCGTTCACCGAAAGACATGCAGACGATCTTCATCCGATAGCCCTTCTTGGCATGCAGCGCGATGGCGCCGCCGGCGCGCCAGACGAAATCGCCTGGATGGGCGGTGATCACAAGACCCGTTTTCATGGGAGAACTCCCTCTTTCGTTCGTCAATATCATAAGCCGCCTGCGTCATGCCGACAGCAAGTTCGTCAAGCCGCGGCGGGCGCGGGTTCCTCACCGTTGAGCACGCGCTTGAGGCGTTCGCGGTCGAGCGCGCCTTCCCATTTGGCAATCGCGATGGTCGCAACCGCGTCCCCGATCAGGTTGGTCGGCGTCAGACCCTGCGACATCAGGCGGTGAATGCCGAGCACCAGCGCGACGCTGGTCACCGGAATGGTGCCGGTGGCCGACAGTGTCGCCGCAAGCACGACAAAGGCAGCGCCAGCGATCCCTGCCGCCCCCTTGGAGGTCACGAGCAGGATCAGCAGCAGCTCGATCTGCTCGGCGAGGCCGAACGGCGTATTGGTCGCCTGCGCCAGGAACACGGACGCTGCAGCGAGATAGAGGCATGTGCCATCGAGATTGAAGGAATAGCCGGTCGGGATCACGAGCCCAACCACGCTCTTCTCGCAGCCGGCCCTCTCCAGCTTGGTCAGCATGCGCGGCAGCACCGTCTCCGACGACGTCGTCGCGATGCAGATCAGCAGCTCTTCCCAGATATAGCGGATCAGCTTCAGCAGCGAGAAGCCGCAGAGCCGCGCGACGGGACCGAGCGCCACGATGATGAAGATCACGCAGGTGAGATAGAAGCCGCCGAGTAGCTTGCCGAGCGAGGCCAGCGAGCCCACGCCGAACTTGCCGACCGTGAAGGCAATCGCGCCGAACGCGCCAATCGGCGCTGCCCACATCACGAAGCCGACCACGGCGAAGACCATCTTGGCGGCGATGTCGATCAGGCTGACCAGCGGCGCGGCGCGCTCGCCGAGCTGCACCAGCGCAAAGCCGCACAGCACGGCGATGAACAGGACCTGCAGGATATTGCCCTCGGCGAACGCGCCGATGAACGTCGCCGGCACGATGTTCATCAGGAACGGCACGAAGCCGATCACCGCGGTCTGCTTGACATAGGGCTCGACCGCGCTGGCGTTGATGCTGGCGGGATCGATGTTCATGCCGGCGCCGGGCTTGAGCACATTTACCGCGACGAGACCGATGATCAGCGCGATCGTGGTCATGACCTCGAAATAGACGATGGCCTTGACGGCAACACGCCCGACCCGCGCCATGTCGGCCATATGCGCGATGCCATGCACCACGGCGCAGAAGATGATCGGCGCGATCAGCATCCGGATGGCCTTGATGAAGGCATCACCGAGCGGCTGCATCCTCGCGCCGAGTTCGGGATTTGCGATCCCAAGCGCGATGCCGGCCGCCATGGCGATGAGCACCTGGATCCAGAGCTCCTTCCACCAGGCGCGCCCGCGCGGCTTGTCGATCGCCATCGCCGTCATCGATCGAACTCGAACAGGCGCGCGGGATTGTCGACCAGGATCTTCTGCTGGAATTCCGCCTCTGGCGCAAACAGCGGGATCAGGTCGACGAGGTCACCATCGTTCGGCATCACCTTGACGTTGGGATGCGGCCAGTCGGTGCCCCAGATGACGCGATCAGGCGCAGTCTCGACAATCCTGCGTGCGAACGGCACGGCGTCACTAAAGGGCGGGCCGGCCGAGGAGACCCGCTCCGAGCCGCAGATCTTGACCCAGCATTTTTCGTCGCGCTGCATCAGCTCTAGCAAGGTCCTGAACGGAAACTGGTCGAGCCCTTCGGATGCCTTCACCCGGCCCATATGGTCAATGGTGTAGCTCAGCGGCAGTCTCGTCAGCATGTCCGCATACTCAGGCAAATCGATCGCATCGAAATGCAAATCGATGTGCCAGCCGAGCGGCGTGACCATCGCGACGATGCGGTCGAACACGCGCTTGTCGGGCACGCCGCCGAGATGACGGACGAAGTTGAAGCGGCAGCCGCGGAAGCCGCCGTCGTGCAGCACGCGAAGCTCGCGCTCGGTGATGGTGTCGTCGATATTGGCGACGGCGCGATAGGCGCCGTTGCTCTGCGCGATGGCGTCGAGCGCCACCGTATTGTCGGTGCCGTGCACGCTGGCATTGACGACGACCGCGCGCTCGACGCCGAGCTTGGCATGCAGGGCCTTGAAGTCATCCAGCGGCGCATCCGGCGGCGTGTAGGAGCGGTCAGGCGCGTAAGGGTATTTCGCGCCCGGTCCGAAAATATGGCAATGCGCGTCGCAGGACAGGTTTGGCAGCTTGAATTTCGGCGTGCGCGTGTTGGGATCTGGCGGCGGAATGGTGGGCGTGTACGTCATCGTCATCAGCCGATCCTGAACAGGCGCGCGGGATTGTCGACCAGCAGCTTCTGCTGGATCGCCTTGTCGGGCGCATAGAGGGGGATCAGATCGACGATTTCGCCATCGTTCGGCATCACCTTGACGTTGGGATGCGGCCAGTCGGTGCCCCAGATGACGCGCTCGGGCGCATTATCAATCAGCGCCTTCGCGAACGGGACCGCGTCGTGGAACGGTTTTCCGCCCGCGGAGGCGCGCTCAAGACCCGTGATCTTGACCCAGCACTTCTCGTCTTTCTTCTGCAGGTCGAGCAGCGCCGTGAAGCCGGGATCGTCAAGACCTTTTGCGGCCTGAACCGTGCCCATGTGATCGATCACATAGGGCGCCGGCAGCGCGGTCAGGGTGGGCGCGAACTCGGCAATCGTGCCGGTCTCGAAATAGACGTCGATGTGCCAGCCGAGTTCGGCAACGCGGTGCACGATGCGCTGGAACTTGGTCATGTCGCCGACGCCGAGGCGCTTGAGGAAAGCGAAGCGGCAGCCGCAGATGCCGCCCTTGTCCAGCGCAGCGAGCTCCTGCTCGGTCATCTCGTCGCTGACATTGGCGATGCCCTTGTAAGCACCCTCACTCTGCGCGATGGCATCGGTGACGACGCGGTTGTCTGTGCCGTGCACGGTGGCATTGACGATCACGCAGCGCTCGACGCCGATTGTCTCGTGCACGCTCCGGAACATCTCGAGCGGCGCGTCAGCGGTGTTGTACGGGCGCTTGTCCGAGAAGGGATAGCGCGACGCGGGGCCGAAGATATGCGTGTGGCTGTCGCACGACCTCGGCGGCATCTTGAACGACGGTGTCTTGGGATTGGGATCCGGCGGTGCAATGGTCGGGATCGCCTTCGGCGCTTCCGCCCGCGCTTCGCCCGCGAGCACGGCTCCGGCCAATCCCGTCAAGAGATGCAAGCACTCCCGCCTGTTCATTTCCTCAACACCTACTCGCATTGTCCGCTTGCGTGCGGAAGCGCGGTGACGCGCCTCCCCCCGGCGGTTTCTTTCAAGTCTTGCTGCTTGCAGCGGCCCGCCGCCGCGCCGGCGCGGCCTGGTCCAGCGCCGGCGCCTGGAACGCCGCGACAGTGGCCTGCACCATCTGCTCGATGGCATTGGCGGCATCGCTGCCATCGGCTTCGCCGCGCGACAGGCGCGAGACACGGTCCGGCGTCACCAGCGAATAATAGAGCGCGCCGAGCAGAAAGTGGCTGCGCCAGACAATGTCGGTACGCGGAATGTGCGGCAGGCTCTCGTGGATCGCGTCGATGAAGGCGTGGCTGGTGTCGTCAAACGTCTGCGCAATGATTTTTCGCGCGACCTCGTTGCCTTCCGCCGACATCACCGCGCGCAGCCGCGTGAAGCGCGCCCCGCCCCCGGCGAGATCGCTGCCCGAGGTGAAGGCCGGCACCACATAGGCCCGCACGATGGCTTCCAGCCGATCCTGGAGATCGCGCACCCGCTTGGCGGCGGCGAGCAGCTCGGAACGGCGAAGGTTCATCGGCCCGCAATGGCGCCGGTAGATCTCCAGCAGCAGGCCGTCCTTGGTCTTGAAATGATAGGTCACGCTGCCGGGATTGGCGCCGGCTGCGTGCGCGATATCGCGCACCGAGACGGCGTTGAAGCCGTTGGTGGCGAACAGCTCCTCGGCCGCGGCGAGGATCGCCTCGCGCATGTTCGGCTTGCGGGCCGTTTCCTTGCTGGTGGACTTGCGTGCCATGTGATTTGTACTATCGTACAAAAGATCAGGTCTCGTCAACAAAAACCACGGGCAACGTCCGGAAGCGGCCCGAACAGTGCCGCGGACGCGAATGCTCTCAGGGAGTGTTGCAATATGCTGGGGTTGAACACGACGATCGGCCGCCTGATGCTCGGCGCCGGTCTGCTGCTGGCGGGCGGTGCCGCGCGCGCCGCCGACAGCTATCCGAGCAAGCCGGTCCACATCCTCGTGCCCTACGCGGCCGGTGGGGCCGTCGACGTGCTTGCCCGCACGCTCGGCCAGGCCCTTGCGAAAACCTGGGGCCAGCAGCCCGTGATCGACAACCGCCCCGGCGCCGGCGGCATCGTCGCCTCGCAGGCACTGATCCAAGCCGCGCCCGACGGCTACACGTTGATCCTGGTCGCCAGCGGCCATCCGCTGAACCAGTTCATCTATCCAAGCGTGCCCTATGACACCTTCAAGGATTTCACGGCGATCAGCGAAGTCGCCTCTTCGCCGCTCGCGATCGTCGTGGCCAAGGACAGTCCCTACAAGACGCTCGGCGATCTCCTCGCTGCGGCGAAGAAGGAGCCGGACAAGCTCTCCTACGGCATGTCCGGCAACGGCACATCGGCGCATCTCGCCGGCGAGCTTCTGAAATACATGTCCGGCACCAAAATCGTCGCAATCCCCTACAAGGGCGGCGCGCCGGCGCTGACCGCGGTGATCGCGGGCGAGATCCCGCTCAGCATCAATCCGCTGGCGGAGGCGATCGGCCAGCTCGACGGCGGCCCGGTGCGCGCGCTCGCGGTGACCTCGGCCGAGCGCTCCAAGGCGCTGCCCAATGTGCCGACCGTCGCTGAATCAGGCGTCCCCGGCTATGACGTGTCGGTCTGGTGGGGCGTGCTGGGGCCTGCAAAAATGCCGCCCGAAATCGTCGCAAAAATCGAGGCCGATCTGAAGGCGGCGCTACAGGATGCGAGCGTGGCCTCGACGCTCACCAAAATCGGCGCAACCCCGGTCGGCTCTTCGCCCAAGGAATTTGACGCCTATATCCACGCCGAAGCGACCAAATGGGAGCCGGTGCTGAAGGCCGCCGACATCCGCGCGCAGTAAGATCCTCCACTTAATTGCGCGCGCTCACCCGTGTATTCTCCGGCGCCGGCGCGCGCTGCAGGAATTCGTCATCATCGCCTGCTGCCGAGGGGATCAGGATGGCGCGCTCGCGCGGCAGGGCCTCCGGCATCTCGTCGCGGATGAAGGCGATCAGCTTCTCCCTGACCTCGCAACGCAGGTCCCAGGATTGCGGCGCATTGCGCGCGCTGACCAGCGCGCGCAGCTCGATGGTGCGTGAATCCGCATCGATCACCTGAAGATTGACCACTGCGCCGTCCCATAGCTTGCAGTCCTTCACGGCGCCCTCCAGCCAGCGCCGGATGCGCGGCACGTCGGCGCGATAGTCGACATGGAGCGCGATGACGCCGATCAGCGACGCGGTGTCACGGGTCCAGTTCTGGAACGGCTTTTCGATGAAATAGGACAACGGCACCACCATGCGACGCCAGTCCCACAGCCGGATCACGACATAGGTCGCGGCGATGTCCTCGACCCAGCCCCACTCGTTCTCGATGATCACGGCATCCTCGATGCGGATCGGCTGGGTAATGGCGATCTGCAAGCCCGCGATCAGATTGCTGAGCAGCGGCCGCGCCGCCAGACCGACGATGATACCGGCAGCACCAGCCGAGGCGAATAGGCTGACGCCATACTGCCTGACCGAGTCGAACGTCATCAGCGCCGTCGATACCGTAATGATCACGATGATGATGTCGGTGACGCGCTTGAACACGCGCACTTGCGTCACGTGCTTTCGCGCGACGAAGTTTTCGGTGACGTCGCGAAAATTCTGCAGATATCGCGCCGCGCTCATGTCGACGATCCGGATCGAGATCCAGCCGATTAGCGCGATGAAGGCGACCACGAACACGCGCGTGAGCGGGGTGCGGAACGCATCGTCCAGAGGGGCCAGCGGCAGAACCAGCGCGACGGCCGCAAGGCACAGCGCGAGCTGCGCTGGGCCGGACGTGCGTTCGATGAACACGCTCAGCAGCGGGAGCCGGGTTCCGAAAGTGCGATTGAGCAGCCAGGTTGCGAGCCGATAGAACGACAGCGCGATCAGCATCGCTCCGGCGACCAGGCCGAGACCGATGAACCATGACGGTATCCACCCGAACATCTTGTCGATGTCGGTCATGACGGCTTGGCGATTCATTCATGTCCCCGCAATTGCGTTCGCCACCCAACGCTTTCCCGGCGGCTTCGCTCCCACGCTCAGTGCAATGCAGCATCCCTTTGGTGCAAACGTCACCGAATTGGGCTATTTGTGGAACATCATGACTCGCCGAACCGGCAGCGCCGATCTTCCTCTCCACACGGGGCGAGTTCCGCCCTGGCTTGCGAGCCGTATGGCTTCGCTGGGCGCCATCGTCACGCAGGCGATCGTGCTGCATTATGGCCGGGATGCGTTCATGCAGCGGCTGTCCCACCCGTTCTGGTTCCAGTCGTTCGGCGCCGTGATGGGGATGGATTGGCACTCCTCGGGCATCACGACGTCGGTGATCGGCGCGCTGAAGCGCGGGCTCGGCCCGCTCCAGGACGAGCTTGGCATCTATGTCTGCGGCGGCCGCGGCCAGCATTCGCGCAAGACGCCGGATGAGCTCTTGCAGCTCGGCAGCCGCGTCGGCTTCGACGGCGCAAAGCTCACGCGCGCCAGTCGGCTCGTGGCCAAGGTCGACAGTGCCGCCGTGCAGGACGGCTTCGATCTTTATCTGCACGGCTTCTTTGTCACCTCCGACGGCAAGTGGACGGTGGTGCAGCAGGGCATGAACGGCGACAAGCGGCAGGCCCGCCGCTATCACTGGCATTCCGAGGCGCTGAAGAGCTTTGTCGATGCTCCGCATAGTGCGATCGACGGCCCTGAGCAGGGCGAGATCGTCAATCTCACCGACCATCGCGCCGACGTCTCGCGCAGCGCGCAGCTCGAGCTTCTCTCAGACCTCGGCCCCGATCGCATCCTCGGCGAATTCGAGCGACTCACCGGCACCAGCCCGGAGCCTGCACAGGCGCTGCTGCCGCATCTGATCATGCCTGATCATCACGACGTACGTCCGAAAGATGTATTCGCGCGCCGACTGCACGGCACGCTGGCGGCCGCAGCCGAGCGCGGCCCGGTCGATTTCCCCGAGCTGCTACTGACACCAGGCGTCGGCGCGCGCACCGTGCGATCGCTGGCGATGGTCGCGGAGGTCGTGCATGGTGCGCCCTATCGTTTCAAGGACCCGGCGCGCTTCTCACTCGCCCATGGCGGCAAGGACCGGCATCCCTACCCCGTTCCGATCAAGGTCTATGACGAGACCATCCGCGTGCTGAAAGACGCGATCCAAAATGCAAGACTCGGGCGCGAGGAGGAGATGCAGGCGATCAGGCGCCTCGACGATCAAGCGCGCCGGCTGGAACGGACCGCGAGCGGACCGTCAGTCGAGGCTTACATCGCCGGTGAACGCGAAGCCTCCCCTGAACTCGACGGCCGATCCGTGTTCGGCTGGGAGCGCGATATCGTGGCGGAGCGGAAATCGACAGGTTGATCGGCGGAGGCCACGACGGGCAGCTTCGCGATGGCGCGGATGCCCGGCCGCTTGCGCCAATGGATCTGCGACGGATCCACAGCGAGGCCAAGCCGCGGCCAGCGGGTGAACAGCGCCTGCAGCGCACATGTGCCTTCGATCCGCGCCAATTGATGGCCGAGGCAGAAATGGATTCCCGTGCCGAAGGAGATGTGGCGGTTTGGCTTGCGTTCGAGTTCGAGCCGCTCCGGCCTGTCATGCACCGCCGGGTCCATGTTCGCCGCCGCAAGCATGACCATGACGCGATCGCCCTTCTTCAGCCGCACGCCTTCGAGATCGACGTCGCGCCGCAAATAGCGCGGCTTCGAGAACTGGACCGGCGAGACGAAACGCAAGAACTCTTCGACCGCGAGCCCGACGCGGCTCCAGTCCTGTTCCAGCCAGTCACGCAATCCGGGATTGCTGAGCAGTTCGTAAACCGAGCCGCTGATCAGATGCGTGGTGGTCTCCGAGCCCGCCGCGAGCAGCAGGAACACCATCGAGACCATTTCGTCCGGGGTGATCTCGCCGCCCTCGCGTTCGACCTGGACCAGCTCGGCAATGAGGCCCTCGCCGCCGCGCTCGCGCGCCAGCTGCAACTGCCGTTCGAGGTAGCCACGCATCTTGCGGAACGCGAACAGCAACCGGAAGAAGCTGACGACGTTCGTCAGTGAGGACATCGCATTGGCCCAGGCGATGAAGCGTGGGCGATCGGCCATGGGCAGGCCGAGCAGCTCGGAGATCACCGACAAAGGCAGGATGCGCGCATAGCGCTCAACGAGATCGGCCGGGCCGCCGTTAGCAAACAGCTCATCGGCCAGACCATCCGCAATGGTGCGGATGCGTGGCTCCATCGCGACGATGGCGCGGCGGCGAAAGGCTTCGTCGACGATGCTGCGCAGCCGTGTATGGTCAGGCTCGTCCATCGTCAGCATATTGTTGGCGATGGTCCTGACCAGCCTGGGCATCCACCAGCGCAGGCCTGCCACCTCGCCGTCTTCCTTGCGCAGCGTGAAGATCGTGCTGTCCTTCAGCACCTGCGCGGAGGCATCGTGCGTGGTGGTGATCCAGACGTCGCCAACGAGGGGGAATCGCGTTGCCACCACGGGGCCTTGCGCGCGCAGCGCGGCGATGGCCGTGGGCGGATCGCGAAAGAAGGCCTCGCTGGTGAAATCGAGGCGCGGTGCCATGGGATCACCGAATGGGTTGGTGGCGCCTCAACCAGATGGTGAGCAAGGTCATGGGCGCAAGGGCCGGAACCGGTTTTTGCTATCCCCGCCCCGGCGAGCGTGGCCCCGCCTTGCGCTGCTGCTGGGTCGTATAGGCATCCCAATGGCTCCAGCTGCCATTGCTGAGGCTTTGCAGATCGGTGCCGAGCGGCCGGCGCGTGCGCTTGTCGTGCTCGGCGATGACGCGTTCGGACAGCGCGATCTTGCGCTTGAGTTCTCCGATCGTCTTCTGGGTCTGGCCGTTGCGCTTGGAGGACGCGATCTCGCCCATGGTGAAGCGCGCAGTCTCGAGCGCCTTCAACTCGGCGCGGTTTTTCTTCAACTGAACCCGGTGCCAGGCGATGTTGCTGTCGCTGTCCGCAACCATGTGGGAACTCCGCTGATTCGCTCCCACAGTGTATCAAGCGCCGAATCGGCGCCGCAACGTTCCCACCGCGGCGAAAATACGGTGTTGTTGCGAGTAAACGCCGCGTTTAGCGCTCGGCAAACGCCTTTTCGACCACAAACTGGGCAGGTTCGCCGTGGTTGCCCTCGACAAAGCCGCGCTCGCCCAGAAGCACGCGGGTATCAGTGACCAGCGCCGGGCTGCCGCAGATCATGACGCGGTCATGGGCGGCCTCAATGGCCGGCAGGCCGATGTCGTCGAACAGCTTGCCCGAGGTGATGAGGTCCGTGATGCGGCCGCGGTTGCGGAAGGGATCGCGGGTCACGGTCGGGTAGTAGATCAGCTGGTTCTGGATGTATTCGCCGAGCATCTCGTCCTTGGGCAGGTGCTCGGTGATCATCTCGCCATAGGCGAGTTCCTTCACATGGCGGCAGCCGTGCAGCAGCACGACCTTCTCGAACCGCTCGTAGGTCTCGGGGTCCTTGATCACGCTCAGGAACGGCGCAAGTCCCGTGCCGGTGCCGATCAGGTAGAGGTTGCGCCCGGCTTCCAGATTGTCGATCACGAGCGTGCCGGTGGCCTTGCGGCTGACGATGATTTCGTCGCCCTGCTTCAGGTGCTGGAGCCGCGAGGTCAGCGGACCATCCGGCACCTTGATCGAGAAGAATTCGAGGGTGTCCTCGTAATTGGCGCTGGCGACGCTGTAGGCCCGCAGCAGCGGCTTCTCGCCGACCTTGAGCCCGATCATCGTGAATTCGCCGTTACGGAAACGGAAAGTCGGGCTGCGGGTGGTCTTGAAGGAGAACAGCGTGTCGGTCCAGTGGTGGACGCTCAAAACGCTTTCCTGATTGAAATTGCTCATCTCACCTTCCCTGTCGCTTCCAGCGCGGTTCCGAGGCGGTCCAGCTATGCGTCGTTTGTACACGATCATTCGTGTACTAATGAATAATCCCGCTTGATCCTGCGGTCAAGGCTGCCCAAGATCGCGAGCGTTGCAGTTAGGAATAAGGAGCCCCCTCCATGGCGCATGACGCACCGCAGGCCACCGGACCCTCGAAGCTGGTGATCCGCAATATCGGCCTGATCCTGTCCGGCGCCCTGGAAAAACCGATCCTGGACGGCGACACCATCGTCGCCGAGAACGGCAAGATCAGCGCGATCGGCCGCTTCAAGGACCTGAACACCGAAGGCGCGACCACCATCGTCGACGCCAACGGCACGACGGTGACCCCCGGCCTGATCGACAGCCATGTCCACCCCGTCGCGGGCGACTGGACGCCGCGACAGAACCAGATCAACTGGATCGACAGTTCGCTCCATGGCGGCATCACCACCATGATCTCCGCTGGCGAAGTGCACATGCCCGGCCGCCCCCGCGACGTCGTCGGGCTGAAGGCGATGGCGATCTTCGCCCAGCGCGCGTTCTGGACGCTTCGTCCGGGCGGCGTGAAGGTTCACGCCGGCGCGCCCGTGATCGAATGCGAGATGGTCGAGGAGGACTTCAAGGAGATGGCCGCCGCCGGCGTCAAGCTGCTCGGCGAGGTCGGCCTTGGCGGCGTCAAGGACGGCCCGACCGCGCGCAAGATGGTGGGCTGGGCCCGCAAATACGGCATCCAGAGCACGATCCACACTGGCGGCCCCTCGATCCCCGGCTCCGGCCTGATCGACAAGGACGTGGTGCTGGAGGCCGACACCGACGTGGTCGGCCATATCAACGGCGGCCATACCGCGCTCCCCGACGACCAGATCCGTTGCATCTGCGAGGGCTGCAAGCGCGGGCTCGAGATCGTTCACAACGGCAATGAGCGCTCGGCGCTCTACACGCTGCGCATCGCGCGCGAGATGGGCGATCTGCACCGCGTCATCCTCGGCACCGACGGGCCTGCCGGCTCCGGCGTGCAGCCGCTCGGCATCCTGCGCATGGTTTCGATGCTGTCCTCGATCGGCGAGCTGCCGGCCGAGATCGCGTTCTGCCTCGCCACCGGCAACACCGCGCGGATGCGCCAGCTCGATTGCGGCCTGATTGAAGTCGGCCGCGCCGCCGATTTCGTCATCATGGACAAGGCGCAACACTCGCCCGGCAAGAACATCCTGGAGAGCGTCCAGCTCGGCGACCTCCCCGGCATCGGCATGACCATCATCGACGGCATCGTAAGGACGCAACGCAGCCGCAACACGCCGCCGGCGGGCCGGGTGCCGGAGGTGGTGGCGAAGTGACGGCTCCTGCCGTCATTCCGGGGCGCGCGTAAGCGCGAACCCGGAATCCGGAGATTTTTGGCGCGAGATTCCGGGTTCACGCGCGATGCGCGTGCCCCGGAATGACAAGGTCAATTCACCTTAGCTTGTTCAACAGCGCCATCAGCAGCTCGCGCTCCTTCGCGTCGAGCGGGGCCAGCGTTTCGCGCGTGATTGCAATCGCGTTCGGCGCAAGCTTCTCCGCAAGCTGCTGACCGGCGCGCGTCAGGCTCACCAGCAGGCGCCGGCCGTCTTCGGGATCCTGGCTCGTCTCCGTCAAGCCGCGCGCCGTGAGGCGGTCGATCACGCCCTTGATGGTCGCGACATCCATCGCCGTCAATCGCCCGAGTTGGTTCTGCGAGCACGGCCCGGTCTCGGCGAGCTTCGACAGCGCGGCCCACTGCGTCGGCGTCAGGTTGGTGCCGATGTCGCGGGAAAAGATCGAGCTGTGGCGCTGCCAGACCTGGCGCAGGATGAAGCCGACCTGCTCGTCCAGCACGTAAGGCGGCTTGCCCTGCTTGACGCTCTTCTTCGCCGTGACGCTTCTTGCCATTCCCGCCCGCCCCTCACAACGACAGATGCGCGTCACGGATATCCGGACGCGCGTCGAGCTCGGCCATGGTGCCGCCGAAACAGATGCGGCCGCGCTCGATGATATAGGCGCGATCGGAGATCAGCCGCGCAAAGTGCAAATTCTGCTCGGAGACGACGATGCTGACGCCCTCCTTCTTCATGGTCAGGATGGCATCGACCATCTGTTCCACGATCTTCGGCGACAGGCCCTCCGAGGGCTCGTCCAGCAGCACCAGCGAAGGATTGCCCATCAGCGTGCGCGCGATCGTCAGCATCTGCTGTTCGCCGCCGCTCATGCGGCCGCCGGGACGGTTCTTCATCTCGCCAAGATTCGGAAACAGCGTGAACAGCTTTTCGCGATTCCAGTGCGGCGCATTCGCACGCTTCGGCTGACGGCCGACTTCGAGATTCTCCTCCACCGTCAGATCGGTGAAGATGCGGCGCTCCTCCGGCACATAGCCGAGCCCCTCGCGCACGATTTCATGTGTCGGCTTCGCCGAGACATCCTTGCCCTCGAACATGATGCGGCCGGTGCGCTGCGCGACCAGGCCGACGATCGAGCGGAACGTGGTCGACTTGCCGGCGCCGTTGCGCCCGAGCAGTGCCACCACTTCGCCCTCACCGACCTCGAAACCGATGTCGAACAGGATATGCGCCGGGCCGTAATGGCTGTTGAGGTCCTGCACCGTGAGCTTCATGCCGAGGCTCCCTCGCGATGGCCGCCCTCGTAAAGCAGGCCCTCGCCGAGATAGATCGCCTGCACCTGCGGATTGCCGCGCACTTCGGCCGGCGAGCCCTCGGCGATCAGCGTGCCGCGATTGAGAACGATGATGCGGTCGGCATGCTCGAACACCACGTCCATGTCGTGCTCGGTGAAGAGCACGCCGATCGACTTCTCCTTGGCGATCTGCGCCGTCAGCCGCATCAGCTCGACGCGCTCGCGCGGCGCCATTCCGGCGGTCGGCTCGTCCATCAAGAGCAATTTTGGATCATTGGCGAGCGCGACCGCAAGCTCGAGCCGCTTGAGGTCGCCATAGGCGAGTTCGCCGCAGGGACGATCGGCATAGCCGCCCATGCCGACCAGCTCGAGCAGGCGCCCGGCCTCATTGCGGTCGACGTTAGGCGCCGAGCCCCAGAGATTGAACAGTTGCCTGCCATGCGAGATCAGCGCGACCTGGACGTTCTCGCGCACCGTCATGGTGGCGAAGGTCGCGGTGATCTGGAAGGTGCGCCCAACGCCCATGCGCCAGATATCGCGCGGCTTCTTGCCGGTGGTCTCTTCGCCGAGCAGGCGCACATGGCCACTGTCAGGCTTGTTCTGGCCATTGAGCATGTCGAAGCAGGTGCTTTTTCCCGCGCCGTTCGGGCCGATCAGCGCCAGGATTTCGCCCGGTCGCAGCGAGAACGAGACACCGCGCACGGCATGAATGCCGCCGTAGGATTTGGTCAGGCCTTCGACCGCAAGAAGTGGGGGTGCGACACTCATTCGGCGGACTCGACCGGCTTGGCGAGTAACGAGGATCCCGGCGGCGATGACTTCCTGCGCCGCTGCGCCAAGATCTCCAGCATGCCAACGATGCCCTTGGGGAAGACGACGACGATCAGCACGATGAAGCCGCCGAGCACGAGTTTCGAAAGATCGGTCTGGCTGACCAGCCAGATGTTCAGGGCCTTGTAGACGATCGCGCCGATCACCCCGCCCGACACCGTCTCGACACCGCCGAGCAGCACCATGACCAGCGCATCGACCGACAGCGAGATGCCGAGATTGTCAGGGAAGACGCTACCTTTCAGATAGGCGAACAGCGCGCCGCCGATGCCGGCAGTGGTGCCCGCGATCACGAAGGCCGTCCACTGGATGCGCTTGGCATTGATGCCGACAGCTTCGCTGCGCAGCAGCGAGTCGCGCGTGGCGCGGAGCGCGTAGCCGAATGGCGAGAACACCATGACCCGCAGCGCGATCGTCACGAGCGCCGCGACACCGAGCGCAAGCCAATAGAAATGCGACGGGCTTGCCGCCCATTTTTCCGGCCAGACGCCCAGAATGCCGTTGTCGCCGCCTGTCACGCTGACCCACTGGAACGCGATCGACCAGACGATCTGCGCGAAGGCGAGCGTCAGCATCGCGAAATACACGCCGGAGAGCTGCACCGCGAAGAAGCCGAACACAGCGGCTCCCATGCAGCCGAGCAAGGGCCCGAGCAAGAGGCACACGATCATCGGCAGCCCCGCCATCTTGGCGAGGAAGGCGACACCGTAGGCGCCGAGGCCGAAATAGGCGGCGTGGCCGAACGACGCGAGGCCGCCGACCGACATCAGGAAGTGCAAGGACACGGCGAAGATCACGAAGATCGCGATCTCCGAGCCAACGGTGAGCGCGTAATTACCCGCAAACAGCGGCAGCATCGCCGCGATGATCAACGCGGCAAGTGACGCGAGCCGCTCGTTCAAGGTCAGCGGCCGCCAGGGATTGACTGACAGCCCCGGCGTCTTGCGCGCGGCCGCCTCCGGCTTGCCGAACAGGCCCCAGGGCCGCACGATCAGCACCACCGCCATCACCAGGAAGACCAGGATGATGGAAATCTTCGGAAAGATCAGGATGCCGAACGCGTTCAGCTCGGAGACCAGCACCGCCGCAACGAAGGCGCCGACGATGCTGCCGAGGCCACCGATCACGACGACGACGAAGACCTCGACGATGATGCGCAGATCCATGGCGTGATGCACCGCATCGCGCGGGATCTGGAGCGCGCCGCCAAGGGCCGCGAGGAATACACCGACCGCGAACACCGATGTGAACAGCCATTTCTGGTTCACGCCGAGGGCTGCGACCATGTCACGGTCCTGCGTCGCGGCGCGCACCAGCACGCCCCAGCGCGTGCGCTGGAACAGCAGCCAGAGTACACCGAGAACGACGGGCCCCAGCGCAATCAGGAACAGATCATAGCTCGGGATGTTTTGGCCGAAGAAATCGACCGCGCCCTTGAAGCCCGGTGCGCGGCGGCCGACGAGATCGTCGGGGCCCCAGATCAGCACGACGAGGTCCTCGACCATCAGCGTGAGACCGAATGTGCCGAGCAGCTGGAACAGTTCGGGCGCGTGATAGATGCGCCGCAGCAGCACGATCTCGACGAGGACGCCGATCAGCGCGACCGCAAGCGCCGCCGCCACCACCCCGCCCCAGAAGCCGAACGCGCCGGAGAAGCGCTCCGTCAGGGTGAAGGCGATATAGGCGCCGATCATGTAGAAGGCGCCATGCGCGAAATTCACGATCCGCGTCACGCCAAAGATGATCGACAGGCCCGAGGCCACCAGAAACAGCGACGCTGCGCTGGCAAGACCGGTCAGAAACTGTACGACGTAAAAGGCCATCGGCGGTCCGGGTTAGGTTTGAATTTCACCTCTCCCCGCAAGAGCGGGGAGAGGGAGAGATAGACCAGATGTCAATCCTTCGGCCGCAGCTTCTCGACTTCGGCATCGCTGGGCAGATAGTCGGAACCCTTCTTGTAGGAGGTGTCGACCATCACGCCCTTGCCGTCCTTCTGCGCGGTCTTGCCGACGAAGGCACCGAGGGTCGACTGGTGATCGATCTTGCGGAAGGTGATCTCGCCGAACGGCGACGGCATCGAGATGCCTTCGGCTGCTGCGATCATCTTGTCGGTGTCGGTCGAGCCAGCCTTGGCGATGATCGCCGCCGCCGCCTTGATGGTCTGGTAGCCGACGATCGAGCCGAGGCGTGGATAGTCGTTGTACTTGGCCTGATAGGCCTTCAGGAACGCGTCATGCTCTGGCGTCTTGATCGAGTACCAGGGATAGCCGGTGACGATCCAGCCCTCGGGCGTCTCCTCCTTGAGCGGATCGAGATATTCGGGCTCGCCGGTCAGAAAGGACACGACCTCGCGGCCCTTGAACAGGCCGCGGGTGTTGCCCTCACGCACGAGCTTGACGAGATCAGGACCGAAGGTGACGTTGAGGATGGCTTCCGGATTGGCCTGCGCCACCGCCTGCACCACCGGACCCGCATCGATCTTGCCCTGCGGCGGCCACTGCTCGTCGACCCACTGGATGTCGGGGCGCTTCTCCGACATCAACTTCTTGAACACCGCGACCGCCGACTGGCCGTATTCGTAGTTCGGCGCGATCGTCGCCCAGCGTTTTGCCGGCAGCTTGCTCGCGGCTTCCACCAGCATCGCGGCCTGCATGTAGTTGGAGGGACGCAGGCGGAAAGTGTACTTGTTGCCCTTCGCCCAGGTCACGGCGTCCGTCAGCGGCTCGGCCGCAAGGAAGAACACCTTTTTCTGGTTGGCGAAATCGCTGACGGCAAGGCCGATATTCGACAGGAACGTGCCCGTCAGCATCGCAACGCCTTCGCTGGAGACGAGCTCATTGGCCGCGGTCTGCGCATCGGCCGGCTTGCCGCCATCATCCTTGGAGATGACGACGAGCTTCTTGCCGTTGATGCCGCCGGCCGCATTGATCTCTTCGACCGCGAGCTGCCAGCCCTTGCGGTAGGGTTCGGTGAAGGACGGCAACAGCGAGTAGCTGTTGATCTCGCCGATCTTGATGTCATCGGCCAGGGCCGAATGGCCCATGCCGGCCGCCAGAAGCGCAAAGGCCGCGCCGACGAAACTGTTTCTTGCTCGCATCCCAACCTCCAGTTTTGAATTTTATCTCTCGACCACGATCCTGCCGGAGAAGCTGTGCCCGCCCCTCCGAACCATCCCTTATTTCAAACCGTCTTCGCCCTTGATCTCCGCGACCGTCAGCCCGCCGACACGCGGCAGCGGACGGCCGCTGTCGGTGACGGCGACCGCGACCATGATCTCGTTCGCGCGCGGCGCGTCGTTGATCTGCACCTCCATGCCGTCAAAGTGACTGCGCACGAAGGCCGCATCCTTGTGCCCGAGCGGTATGTCGAGCGTCGTGCCGGGGCCGCTGCGCTTCTTCGACGACGGGATCAGCGCCGCGCCCTTGCTCAGCACCTTACGCACCGGCGCGCCCATCTTGGGGTGCAGGATCGCGGCGGCATGTTCCAACTCGCCATTCTCGCCGACCGCGGCGGCCTTGCCGTAGCTGTGCGCCTTGGCGCCGTCGATGCCGAGCGCCGCCACGGCGCGCTTCGCCAGCAAATCACCAAGTTCTTCTCCGATCGCGATCAGCGGGGAGAGATCCTCGACGTATTTTCCCGCAAAGGGGTTTTCGATCACGGCGATCGCGGCGGCGCGGCGGGTCGGGGGCGAGACCTGACGGCCCATCTCCATCTGGGTCTCTTCGACCACGGTGACGATCTTGCGGATGATCGCGCTCATGCTTCACGTCCCTGTTCAGGCATCGACCGCGTTCTCCAGCACAAGCGGGCGCGGTCGTTGCTCTTCTATATCTCTGGTTCCGATGACAAGCATATCACCACAAAGCCTGAGCACGGCAGCCTCGATCAACCCACGATCGAATAATTGACGTGCACATTCCGCGCCAGATTCGAGCGCAGTGGCGATCTCGTCTTGCGACATCTCACCGACCTCGCGGGTGACAAGACGCGCGCCGAGATCGCTGTCAGGCTGAAGTTCGTTGGCGGGCTGCCTGATAATGGCGGGATGCCCCGGCAGGTCGACGGCATTGGCGATCACTGTGGCGGCCGCATCGGCCTGCGAGGCCGTTGCCGCCAGCACCGTGACCGCATCGGCGATGCCAAGCGAAAAGCTGCGGCCGTGGCGCCCGCTGGTCGCGATGCCGCGAACCGGATCGTCAGCATCGACCCTCATGCTGCGCATGACACCGTCGCGATCAGGCCGATCCATCAGGCCGATGGAAAAATGCGCGCCCGGCCCGAGGTGCAGCGCTATATCGCCGCCATTGTTGACATAGGCCTGATCGAGCGTCGCGACATCAAGCATGGCGCCGAGAATTTCCTCGGCCACGCTACCGGCCACCGCAGCCATCGGCGTAATGAAGCGATCCCAGGCGTAGGGCGCTACGGCAGCATACATGCGGCGGGCCACCGTGCCTGTCAGTGAAGACGCCGCGGGCAGCGCCGCCCGCCGCAATTCCGGCAGCTCGGCGCAGAGCGCGTCCAGCAAACCGGTGAACCGCCGCGCCGCAGCTTCATAGGCCATGCGCACATCGTGCGCGGGCCCCCTCGCCTCGACGATCAGATCAATCGGTCCATCCTGCAAATGCAGCCGCCGGCCATCAGACAGCAATGCGATTTGCGGGAGACGTGTCATGCCCGCCGTCCTGGAATCGGATTCTGCCAAGGCAGTTGGCGGACGTCATCGCCGCCCCTCACCTCGGAGAGCGGCTTGACGTAATCCATGTGCCCACCGAGCGCGGCGTAATCGGACAGTTTCATCGTGAATTCGATCGGCGCGACCAGCGCAGGCGTCGGAACATAGCCGAACGCTCCCGCCGGCATCTGCGTCACATCGACCATGTAGGTGATGCCCCCGCCCGGCCAGACATAAACCGCCGCACCGCCGCTGGTGACGCGCGTCAGCGCGTCCTTCACCGAGCGCGTCAGGCGCACCGGATTGTCGGTGACGCCAGCGCGCAGCGAACCGCCGGCGCCGGCCATGAACAGCACCGTGCACAGCGCCGGCTCGCAATTTTCCTGGATGCGCTCGACCGAGAACTGCAGATCGGCGGGCATCTCGGTCTCGACCGGCTTCAAGGCCTGGTCGAGCACATAGTAGGACGAATGCTCGCCGGTCGTGGACACCATCAGCATCGAGAGGCCGGGCTTGGCCTCCTTGGGATCGAACGGGCCGAGGATCGCGAGTGGATCGGAGATATTGGTTCCACCCCAGCCAGTGCCGGGATCGGCGACCTGGAAATAGCGGCCAGGCGTCGAGCGCCGGCCCTTCATCTTGATGCCGGTGTCGGCGATGTCGAGCAGCTTGCCGGCCTGATGCTCGCTGAGCACGCCGGTGATGTGGTCGTCGACCACGACGACCTCGTCCACCTTGCCGTGCCATTGCTTGGCGAACATGCCGATCGTCGCCGAGCCGCAACCGACCCGCATGCGCTCTTCTTTGACGCCGTTGACGATCGGCGGCTGGCCGGCCTGCACCACCACGCTAGCGCCGCCGTCGATGGTCAGTTCCACCGCCTTGCAATTGGCGAGGTCCATCAGCGTGTCGCAGGTGACCCGGCCTTCCTTCTTGGAGCCGCCGGTGAGATGATGCACGCCGCCGAGCGACAGCATCTGCGAGCCGTACTCGCTGGTCGTAACGTGGCCGACCGCCTCGCCCTGCGCGCGCACGGTCGCGGTCTCGGGCCCGAGATAGCGGTCGGTGTCGATCTTCACCTTGACGCCGCAGTAAGAGAAAATGCCCTCGGTGACGACGGTCACCATGTCGACGCCGTCGACCTCGGACGAGACGATAAAAGGCGCGGGCTTGTAATCGGGATAGGTCGTCCCTGCACCGATCGCGGTCACGAAGGTCGAGGGTTCGTGAACGATGTTGCCGTCCCAATCTTCGGTGCGGCTGAAGGGCACCAGCTTGCCGCCCTGCGACACCGTGCGCTCGAGAATGACGTGCGGATCGACACGGACGAGCTTGCCGTCATGGTTGGCGTAGCGATCGCAGGCGCCCGCCGCGCCCGGCTTGATGTAGCACATCACCGGACAGGCATCGCAGCGGATCTTGTCGGTGGCCGCGCTCGTTGTTTCCATCACCATGTCAAAGCCAGCAGAGCGTGCGGTTATCATTCGTATACGAACGATGTTGCGCGCGGTCCCGAACACTGTCAAGCGGCGCCGCGCGCGAAAAGGCGCGCCTGCCGAATAAAACCTCATTTGCCTGCCGGCCTTGTTCACAAAGCAGGCAGCCACGCTGCACTGCGGCATGGCCGCTTGCACGTTTGTGTACAAACGGTATCGTCGCGGGCGTAGGAATTTCGCGACCACGCGACCGCAGGGCCAAGGGTTTGGGAACGAGGATGACGCAACCACCGATCCGCCTCACCGTGAACGGCAGGATCCACGACGTCACGGCGGAGCGCCAGACGCTGCTGCTCTACGTGCTGCGCAATGATCTCGGACTCAACGGCCCGAAATATGGTTGTGGCCTCGGTGAATGCGGCACCTGTACTGTCCTGATCGACGGCATGGCTGCGCGCTCCTGCGTGATTCCGATCAGCGGCTGCGCCGGGCGCGACATCATGACGCTCGAAGGCCTCGGCACACGCGACAAGCCCGACATCGTGCAGCAGGCCTTCATCGACGAGCAGGCCGCGCAATGCGGCTACTGCCTCAACGGCATGATCATGACCACCAAGGCACTGCTCGCGATCAACCCGCGGCCGACCGAGCAGGAAGCGCTCGCCGCGCTGCGCTACAATCTCTGCCGCTGCGGCACGCACGTAGAGATCCTGCGCGCCGTGATGCGCGCGGCTGGCCAGCTCGCCGAGGCCGGTGATTGATGGCCTCTCCGAATTCGAATGCAGCTGAGCGAGGTTCGCTCGTCGTCGTCAGCACCGTGGACGAGGTCACCTCCGAAACGTTCGTGCGGGTCACAACGGACGGGTCGGTCACGGCCTATAACGGCCATGTCGATCTCGGCACCGGCATCCGCACCGCGCTCGGCCAGATCGTCGCCGAGGAGCTCGACGTCTCCTTCGCCCGCGTCGTCGTGGTGCTCGGCGATACCTCTGTCGTGCCGAACCAGGGCCCGACAATCGCGAGCGAAACCATCCAGATCACTGCCGTGCCCCTGCGCAAGGCCGCAGCCCAGGCACGGCAGTTTTTGATCACGCGCGCAGCGGAACGGCTTGAGCTGCGGGCATCGGATCTCAAGATCGAGGATGGTCTTGTTCGAGGCCATAATCGCAGCATCAGCTATGGCGAGCTGATCGGCGGCGAGTCCATTCGCCTCGAGCTCGAGGATAACGTCGCCGTCAAAGCCGTCGGCGATTACGCGATCGTCGGCCAGTCCATGCCGCGCGTCGATCTTCCCGCCAAGGCAACGGGCGAGCTGACCTTCGTCCACGATATCCGCCTCCCCGGCATGCTGCACGGCCGCGTGGTGCGCCCGCCCTATTCCGGCGTCGATGCTGGGCCATTCGTCGGCACCAGCCTGATCGCAGTCGACGAATCCTCCGTGCGAGATGTGCCCGGCCTGATCGCCGTCGTGCGCATCGGCGATTTCGTCGGCGTGGTCGCCGAGCGCGAGGAGAATGCGGTTCGCGCCGCCGGGCAGCTCAAGGTGAGCTGGAGGCCGACGCCAAAACTCACTGATCTCGCCGATGTCGAGACCGCGCTGCGCGCCCATCCGTCGAGCCCCCGCACGCTGATCGACAAGGGCGATGTCGATGCGGCGATCGCAGGCGCGACCAAGCCGATGCAGCGGACTTATGTTTGGCCCTACCAGATGCATGCGTCGATCGGCCCATCCTGCGCGGTCGCCGATTATAGGGATGGCAACATCCGCGTCTGGTCGGGCACGCAGAACCCACACGTGCTGCGTACTGATCTCGCATTGCTGGTCGAGCGCCCCGAGAGCGAGGTCGAGGTTATCCGTCTCGAAGCCGCCGGCTGCTACGGCCGAAACTGCGCCGATGACGTCAGCGCCGACGCGCTGCTGCTGTCGCGCGCGGTCGGCCGGCCCGTGCGCGTGCAGCTGACGCGCGAGCAGGAGCACGCCTGGGAGCCGAAGGGCACGGCACAGCTGATCGACGTCAACGGCGGCCTCGACGCCACAGGCGGCATCGCCGGTTACGATCTCGCCACCCGCTATCCCTCGAACGCCGCGCCGACGCTGGCGCTGCTGCTCACTGGGCGTATCTCGCCGGAGCCCGCAGTGCTCCAGATGGGCGACCGCACCGCGATCCCACCTTACGACTACGACCACATGCGCGTCGTCGCCCATGACATGGCGCCGATCGTGCGCGCGTCCTGGTTCCGTGGCGTCTCGGCGCTGCCGAACACCTTTGCGCATGAATCCTATATCGACGAAGCCGCGACCGAAGCCGGCGTCGATCCGATCGAATATCGCCTGCGCTACCTGAAAGACCAGCGCGCCGTCGATCTCGTGAATGCGGTCGCCGAACGCGCCGGCTGGACACCACGAGCGGTCCGTGAAGAGAAGGACAACGAGATAGTGCATGGGCGCGGCTTTGCCTATGCGCTCTATGTCCACAGCAAGTTTCCCGGCTACGGCGCTGCGTGGTCGGCCTGGGTTGCCGACGTTGCTGTCAACAAGACCACTGGCGATGTCAGCGTCACCCGCGTCGTCGCGGGTCAGGATTCCGGATTGATGATCAATCCTGAGGGCGTGCGCCACCAGATCCACGGCAACGTCATCCAGTCGACCAGTCGCGCCCTAATGGAAGAAGTCTCGTTCGAGCGCGGCGCGGTGGCGGCACGGGAATGGGGCGCCTATCCGATCATCCCGTTCCCTGAGGTGCCCAAGATCGACGTGCTGATGCTGCCGCGGCAGGACCAGCCGCCGCTCGGCGTCGGCGAGTCCGCGTCGGTTCCCAGCGCGGCGGCGATCGCGAATGCGATCTTCGATGCCACCGGCGTGCGCTTCCGCGAGCCGCCGTTCACGCCGGAGCGCATTCTGAAGGGATTGCATGGCGAGACATCGCCGGCTCCGCAAGCCCTGCCCGCACCGGCGGCTTCAAAATCGTCCCGCATCTGGGAAAATCCCTTCACCAAACGCGCCGGTATCGTCGCGGCGGTCGCCGCCGTCTGCACTGCTGCGATCGGCATCGGCGCGGCGCTTCTGCCCGGCCGCGCCATCGCGCCGATCACGCGTCCTGACGCATCGATCTATTCCGCAGCAGCGATCGCGCGCGGCGAGCAGCTCGCAGCGCTCGGCAATTGCGCGGAGTGCCACACGAATCTCGGCGGTGTGCTCAACGCCGGCGGCCGCGCGCTTCCGACGCCGTTCGGCACGATCTATTCGACCAACATCACGCCTGACGTCGAGACCGGCATCGGCGCCTGGTCCTATCCTGCCTTTGAGCGTGCGATGCGCGAGGGGCTGCATCGCGACGGGCGGCAGCTCTACCCGGCCTTCCCCTACACGCACTTTTCGAAAACCAGCGACGCCGACATGCAGGCGCTCTACGCCTATCTGATGGCGCAGCCTGCGGTGCGCGCGACAGCCCCCGCCAATGCGCTCGCCTTCCCGTTCAACATCCGCCCGCTGCTCGCCGGCTGGAACGCGTTGTTCCACCAGGCCAAGGAGTTCAAGCCCGACCCTACGAAGTCCGAACAATGGAATCGCGGCGCCTATCTGGTCGAGAGCCTCGGCCATTGCAGCGCCTGCCATTCGCCGCGCAACGCGCTCGGCGCCGAGCAGCGGCAGGCCTATCTCGCCGGCGGCTTTGCCGAAGGATGGGAGGCGCCGCCGCTGACCTCGCTCTCGCACGCGCCGATCGTCTGGAGCGAGGACGAGCTGTTCGCCTACTTACGCACCGGCCATTCCCGCTACCACGGCGTCGCCGCGGGTCCGATGGCACCGATCGTGAGGGATCTCAGGGCCCTGCCCGATCAGGACATCCGCGCGATGGCGGTCTATCTCGGCTCGTTCAACGAGGGCACGGCGGACGCGCCCGCCCTCGCGGCAAAGCTCGAGAGCGCAACGCAGGTCCGCGTCGCCTCGTCCGCCGGCGCGCGGCTCTACCAGGGCGCCTGTGCGGTCTGCCACGAGGTCGGCGGCCTGCCGCTGTTCGGCAGCCGGCCCTCGCTCGCGCTCAACAGCAATCTGCACAGCGCGACGTCGCACAATCTGGTGCAGGTGATCCTGCACGGCATCGCCGAGCCCGTGTCGAGCGACCTCGGCTACATGCCCGCGTTTGGGAACAGCACGAGCGACGCGCAGGTCGAGGAACTCGTCAACTTCCTGCGCGGCCAGTTCGCGCCGGACAAGCCGGCCTGGACCGGCGTGCGCGAGACGATCGCGCGCGTGCGATCGTCGGCGCATTAGAGCAGAGGGCGTGGCTGGAAACTCGCCCGCGACCATCCTTCGAGACGCCCGCCTGCGGCCGGCCCTCAGGATGAGGTCGGAGTACGCGGAAGCAGTCGATAGGCAAAGCTGCCGGTTAGCCTCATCCTGAGGAGACCGCGAAGCGGTCGTCTCGAAGGACGAGGCGCTTG